>PBER01000001.1 GCA_002718455.1 Chloroflexota bacterium
TTCCTACAGCTTTTCTGACAGCAGCAAGCCTTTCAATATCTTCTTCTTCTGATTGTCCAAAATCTTTACCTACCTTCATCTTTATCCTTGGAAATCCTTGTTCTACATAGGAGGTTTGTTCTTCTACAAGTTCTTCAATAGTATAATTTGTCCACCCTCCACTCCCATAACAAGGTACAGAATCTTGATAAGAACCTAGTATTTTATAAAGAGGAGCATCTAAAATCTTACCTTTCAAGTCCCATAAGGCAGTATCTAAAGCTGAAATCGCTTGGAAAGCTAAGCCTTTTCTTCCATATCCTCTTACTTGCCAAAACATCTTGTCCCATAATTTTTCTGTATCCTGAGGATCTTCACCTATTATTATGTGTTTTAAATTATCGTGTATTAGTGTCTCAAGAGCTCTTCCAGTATTATGATCAGAACTATAACTAAACCCAGATAAACCTTTGTCCGTTTCTATATGTAGAAATAAAGTATATCTTCCAACTTTTTCATCAGAGGTGCCGGAACTTATATTTATTGTAGCGTCTTGAGTTACTTCCGGAGTTGGATCTAATATTAAATTAGTTTTTACATCTTTTACTTGAACCATTATATATAACCATTTCTTATAAAATATTAAATTAAAGAAATTTTATAGAAAAAAGAAAATAAACAAAACATCCAAAAGAAGATCTAATATTAAAATATCTTTTTAGCTGATTATAGTTAACCAAATTAACATAAGGGTAACCCGAGCTAACGACTAACAATAAGCTATACGGAATGATTTTTAATAGTATTTTGATTTGGCTCCAAACCTAAACCAGGTTTATCGAATGGTTTCCATTGACCTTTTATTACTTCAGGAGTTTCCTTAAAGAGAAATGGCCAGTATTTCATTTCATTACCTAAGATTTCGACAACTTTCAAATTTGGTGTAGCCATACAACAATGTAAATGAAGAAGAGAATATGCGTGAGGAGCAACAGGTAAGTTATATGAATGAGCCAAATGTGCAACTTTCATCCACTCTGTTACCCCACCCACTCTTCCAATATCCGGTTGCACTATGTCAGCTCCTCCTTGTGATATCAAATCTTTGAACCCATATTTTGTATACTCATGCTCTCCCGTAGCAACCGGAATAATAGTAGATCTAGAGACCTCAGCTAATCCTTGTATATCATCTGCTAACACCGGTTCTTCAAACCAACCTACATTGAATTCTTCAAAAATTTTAGACATTTTAATAGCTTGTTTAGCATAATATCCATTATTAGCATCAATAAAAATAGTTACATCTTTTCCCACAGCCTTTCTAACAGCAGCAAGCCTTTCAATGTCTTCTTCTTCTGATTGCCCAAAATCTTTTCCTACCTTCATCTTTACCCTTGGGAATCCTTGTTCTACATAGGAGGTTTGTTCTTCTACAAGCTCATCTATAGTGTAATTAGTCCACCCTCCACTCCCATAACATGGTACAGAATCTTGATAAGAACCTAGGATTTTATATAAAGGAGCATCTAAAATCTTACCTTTCAGGTCCCATAAGGCTGTATCTAAAGCTGAAATCGCCAGAAAAGCCAACCCTTTTCTTCCATACCCTCTTACTTGCCAAAACATTTTGTTCCATAATTTTTCTGTATCTAGAGGATCTTCGCCAATTAATATGTGTTTTAAATTATCATGTATTAGTACTTCTAATGCCCTGCCGCCAGAACTATAACTAAATCCAGACATACCCTTGTCCGTTTCTATATGAACAAATGTAGTATACCTACCAACTTTTTTATCAGAGGTGCTGGGAATTAAATTTGTTGTAGCATCATGAACTACTTCAGCGTTTGGATCTAATATTAAATTAGTTTTTACATCTTTTACTTGAACCATTATCTACAACCATTTCTTATAAAATATTAAATTAAAGAAATTTTATAGAAAAAAGAAAATAATTCTAGAGTTTTTATAATTATGTTGAATGCTCAGGCAGGGAATTCTAGAGATGTTTTTTATTTGCTCAGGCCCCTCTGGGGGTCTAATTTAATTTAACTATTTCCCAACAATTAAAGAAAATTTCCAATTATATTGTTCTCAAATATAATTTAATCAATTGAATATTGAATAATTTTTTAATTTCCCACTAAGTGCATGCTAGAATATTTTAATAAAACTTACGCCAATTATGAAATATACTAAACTCGGAAAAAATGGACCCATGGTTTCAAATATTTGCCTTGGTACATGGCCTATAGGGGGAGGAATGGGAACAGTCTCGGAGAAAGATTGTATTAACACTATTGAGTCTTCATTGGATCAAGGAATAAATTTTTTAGATACTGCTCAAATGTACCTAGAAAGTGAAAATATATTAGGGAAAGCTCTTGAAGGTAAGAGGGATAAAATAATTCTTGCTTCTAAACTATCTAATTGGAATTCTATTGAAGATATAGATCTTGCAATTGAGAATTCACTAAGAGAACTAAAAACAGATTATATTGACCTTTATCAGATTCATTCTTGGAAAACCGAAATTCCTATGGAAGAAACCATATCACGTTTAATCAATTTATCTGATAAAGGTTATTTTAAATACCTAGGTGTTTCAAACTTTAATTCTGAACAAATTGAAGAAATGAATAGTCATTCGGGAGATAGAATTATATCTAATCAACCTCACTATTCCTTACTATTTAGAAATTCAGAAATAGATCCTATTCCTCAGTCTCATAAGTTAGGAATAGGTTCAATTGTATATTCACCAATTGGCAGAGGTTTACTAACAGGAAAATATAAACCTGGTCACAATTTTAAAAGGAATGATGCACGATTTGGACATACTGCTTTCTCCAAAGAAAATTTTGAAAGAGGATATAAGATTTATGAAGTATTATACGAATGGAGTAAGGACAAAAACTATAATGTAAGTCAATTAGTAATTGCTTGGACACTTCACACAACAGGCGTAGTTTCCGCTATTTGTGGAGCAAAAAATCCTGAGCAAGCAATCTCCAATGCTCAAGCAGGAGATATAAACTTAACCCAGGATGATTTAGATGAAATAAATAAAATAACAAAAGAATTATCTATATTTGATAAAAATTAATCCCACCAATCTACATCATATTCTTCTCTGATATCTTGGAATATTTTAGATAATCCCATAGTTCCATATCCTAAAACAGAACCTATATTCATCATAGTATATCCTTCTTTTATCCATCTTTTAGCATGTTCTACATCACCCATTGTTGTAGCTAGAGCTTTTCCAGTTCCTTTGACTTTTTGGGCCATATCAATCATAACATTTTCAGTTTTTGGGTGAGTTGCATCAGCACCTGGATGCCCTAAAGATGCAGACAAATCTGCAGGACCAACTAAAATGACTTCAAAGTTATCTACGGCCAGAATATCATCTATTTGCTCATATGCCTCAACAGATTCCATTTGAAGAATTAAAAGGGTTTCATTATTTGCGTGATCTACAACGTCTTGTTGACTTAAGTTATCCATTTGTCCAGCAAACCATGGAGCAATTCCTCTCTCTCCAATAGGAGGATATTTTGCATCATGAACAGCTTGTTTAACTTCTTCAACGTTATCAACTTGTGGAATCATTACTCCCACCGCACCTACATCGTAGGATTTTTTAATATATGACGGATCATTCCAAGGAATTCTGATTACGGGAGCGACTCCTTTTTTTCTTCCATCAGTACATATACTTCCCATTGATTCGACTCCCCATGGACTGTGTTCAGTATCTATCCAAACCCAATCGGGTTTTAAATTATATGTAGGAGTGGCAATATGAGTACAACTTAAACTTGTTGATAATACTGGCTTTCCTGTTTTTAAATGGTCACGTATTTTACTTGGATACATTTGTTTCTCCTAATTAAACATTAAATTATGTCTTAAACTTTATTTGTTTTGAGTATACCTTTAAGAGATATTAATGCAAAGCTCGAAAGGTAAAAAATAAATGAAACTTAAAAACTTTGCCTTTTTACCACCGTTAGATGAAGTTAAAAAGGCATTTATTGAAAGAATGAAATCAGATTATCCTGACATTGAAATATTAGCTTTTGATGATGAAAGTGAAGTACTTGAAAACATACACATTGTGGAAGCCGCTTATGGATGGGTAAGCCCTGAAGCTATAAAAAATGCTAAACAATTGAAATGGTTAGCAAATCCCGATTCGGGTAGCTTCGTTAATGAATCTGGAAAAGATGGATGGTTTTACAAAGAACTTATAGAACATCCGGTTGTAGTAACTAATCCAAGAGGTATATATTTTGATTATATTGGAAATCATGTAATGGCATATTTATTAGCACTATCTAAAAGATTACCTGATTATTTTGATGCTCAAAGAAGAAGAGCTTGGGATAAAGAAGCTAGAAGACATAAAGCCATCCACTTGAATGAAGCAACAGTTATGATAGTTGGTGCTGGAGGGATTGGACAAGAAGTAGCAAGATTATGTAAAGCTTTCCGTATGAAAGTTATAGGTGTAGATCCTCAATTTAATGAATTAGAAAATTTTGACAACGTAATAACACCTGAAAAAATGGAACCTACAATTGATCAAATTGATGTGCTTGTAACTACGGTAATGCATACCCCTGAAACTGAAAAAATATTCAATTTAAAGTTATTCAAAAAAATGAAACCAACATCCATCTTTATCAATGTTGGAAGAGGTAAAACAACAAGTTTAGATGATTTGGTATATGCCATTGAAAATAATATTATTTCAGGAGCAGGACTTGACGTTTTTGAAGAGGAGCCAGTTCCTAAAAACCACAAATTATGGCATACCCCAGGTGTAATTATGACACCACACGTAGCATTAATGGATGCTGTAGAAATTGTTAATCATAGAAGATATGAAATACTCAAAAAAAACATTAAACTCTATAATGCAGGTGAGCAGCTTCACAATTTAGTTGATAAGGAAAAATGGTACTAAGATTTTTTAAGCCAAAGAAATACTTATGGCACCAATAAAAATCAAAATTATAGCAAATAATCGATGTTTGGTTATTCTCTCTTTTAAAAGAAAATAGCTCCATATAAGTCCAACAACTATAGTCAATTCTCTAGCCGTTCCTGCATAACTCATTTTAGAGATTTTTAAGGCATATAACATCAAGGAATATGAAACATACATTACTAAAGATCCTATAATTACAGCAGGATAATTAATGTAAAAGAAATTTCTCAAATCTCGAAATTTATTTTCTGTACTCATAAAAAATATTGCACCAATTGAACCTCCTATCGTAATCAAAATTGTATAGATAAAAGGAGAAACTAGATCAACAGCACGTTTATCAATAATTGTATAGAAACTTATATTTAATCCAACCAAAAGAGATAATAAGATCCCTATTAATACATTGTTGGAAACAGAAAATTTAGAATTAAATAATGGATATAAAGAAATAATGAAAGTTCCCAAAATTATCAAAATTATTCCAATTATAGCTATGTTAGACAGAGATTCACCCATAAAAAGTATTCCCCATATAGGGATAAATAAAACTGCAGTTCCTCTCGCTAAAGGATAAACAATACTCATATCTGCTCTTTTATATGCCCTACCCAATAATGCATAATAAAAAACTTGTAAAATACCATTTATTAAAATGTAAAACCAAACCTCAGTTGGAGGAAATGATAAGGAGACGTAATATACTGCGATTGGGAAAGGTATAATCCATGACCCTAATGCAATTAGGACTATCATTATTGAAGGATTTTCAGATTTTTTAACCAAAAAATTCCAATAAGAATGGCCTATGCAATATAAAATTAATAAAGATATTGCTAATGAAGACATGATTTAGATGCTATGCTAAAAAAAAATATTTTTCAGTAGTATTACATATTAAAGTATATGTTTATGAATAAATCATCTTCATATAAATGCCTTAAATACTNATCATACTATTAAGAATCATTTATCAAAGTAAAATCAATTGAAAGTCCACTCAAAATAGAAAATAGATATTTAGTTATACTTTTGTAAACCCAGGTACAATCCGATCAGTGAAATGATATTCNTGAGGAGTACAGTCACCATGATGTATACCTTCACAAAGGATATTATGCTGAACATCTTCTTTATAACTTACTGAATCGAAATAATTATGNTTTTTAANTAATTTTTTATAAATGTTTATATTTTTTTNCTTATAAATTTTATACATTGAATCAAAACTATGATGCGTTACTGATGATTTCATTATTATTCCTTACTGATTTCGTAATATTTAATTAAATTGTACCAAATATATATGGAAATAATAGTGATATTTGTTAACTAATTGTTACGATATNCGTAATATTTATTTGANTTTCTCTAATTCTTTCATCCAATTAATATCATTTTATATTTATATTGTTACGTTTTCTTTATAATTACAAAAAATATTAAAGAATATACACTAAAATATTCGAATATCGTAACAATTGTAAAAAGATAGATAATTTTTTTAGATGGTTATAAAATAAATATATATTTAGTTTAAGGTGAATTTATGAAATATAGAAAATTGGGTAATTCGGGAATTTTAGTATCAGAAATAGGTTTAGGGACAAATAATTTTGGTAGGCGTTTAGATTATAAAGAATCAGAAAAAATTACTCACCATTGCTTGGATTTGGGAATTAACCTTCTTGACACTGCTGATATGTATTCAGCTGGTGTTTCAGAGGAATATATTGGCAAGGCAACTAAAGATAATAGAGATAAATATATAATAGCAACCAAGGTAGGAATGAAATGGGAAGATGGAATAAATAGAGGTGGACTTTCTTCTGTGCATATAAAAAGATCAGTTGAACAAAGTCTTAAAAGGTTGCAAAGTGATTATATTGATCTTTACCAAACTCATATTTTTGATCCCCAAACAAATCAAGAGGAAACCCTTAAAGCACTTAATGATTTAGTCTCCGAAGGCAAAGTAAGATATATTGGATGTTCAAATTATATGTCTTGGGAAGTTGTTGAAGGAATTCATATTGCAAAAAACAATGCTTGGTCAGAATTTATAACAATTCAACCAGAATTTTCTATGTTTGAAAGAGATGTTGAATCAGAATTATTGTTTGCTTGTGATAAATACAATATTGGTATTCTTCCCTATTTCCCATTGGCTTCAGGGTTCTTAACAGGAAAATACAAAAGGAATTCTATGCCGAAAGGAGCAAGGCTTTCTTCAAATCAGCATTCTGCATGGAGTGAAAAATGGCTTACAGAAGAAAACTTTAATATTATAGAAGATTTAGAAAAATGGGCGCAAAATAAAGGGATCACAATGGTTCAACTAGCTTTTTCATGGTTGTTAGCAAAAAAGTCAGTTTCTTCAGTTATTGCAGGAGCTACCACTATAGAGCAATTGAAAACTAATTCAAATGCTTCTGGAATTAATTTATCAGAATCAGATATAGAAGAAATAGACAAGATTCTCCCCAAAAGAAATAAAGTAGGCATAGGAAATATCCCTAGAAGAGTTATGAATAAAGCTTAGAGGTTTATTTGTTCGATAAATAATTCATTGCAGCAGTTACTCCACCAGAGTGATGATCTATTTCAGATAACGCTAAACCCATCTCTACAGCTGATAATGTACCAATTAGCATAGGATCATTAAAATCACCTAAGTGACCAATCCTTATAATTTTTCCAGACCATTTTCCAAGTCCTGTCCCCAGTGATGTATTAAATTTTTCTAGTATTATATTTCTAAGATGGTCGGCATTAACATTCTTTTCAAGCAGTATTCCAGTCAAAGAGTTAGAGTATTCATTCTCATTTATCGCTAAAATCTCTAGGCCCCAAGTCTTAACAGCAACTTGTGTTGCTTTTGCATGTCTTTCATGTCTAAGAAATATATTTTCTAATCCTTCTTTTGATAAAATTTTTAAAGCTTCATCCAATCCAAATAAGATATTAGTTGACGGAGTATAAGGGAAGAATCCACTAGCATTATTTTTAGCCATTTCTCCCCAGTCCCAATATGATCGATTGTATGAATTTGATTTCGAATATTCAAGGGCTTTTCTACTGATGAAATTAAAAGCTATACCAGGCGGAAGCATGAGTCCTTTCTGAGATCCAGAAACAGTAACATCTATGTCCCAATTGTCATGTTGATAATCTATTGAACCTAAGGAGGAAATAGTATCAACCATGATTATAGCTGGATGTTGTAAGGATTTTATTTTTTTTGTAATTTCAGAAATGTTTGAAGTTACTCCAGTTGAAGTTTCATTATGTACTAAACATACAGCTTTAATTTCGTGAAAATTATCTTCGGATAATTTTTCTATTATCCTGTCAGAATCTACACCACTTCTCCAATCCCCCTTAACGTAATCAACTTTGAATCCCAAATTATGAGCCATATTTTTCCAAAGTGTAGAAAAATGACCTGTTTCAAACATTAAAACCTTATCGCCTAGTGAAAGAATGTTGACTAAGGCTGCCTCCCATGCGCCTGTTCCCGATGATGGAAAAATAATTGGAATTGAATTTTGACCTTTGACTATATTTTTTAACAGATTTATGATTCTCAGAGTCATATCAGAAAATTCTGGACCACGATGATCTATAGTAGGATTACTTATAGCCCGAAGAACAGAATCTGGAACATTTGTCGGTCCTGGAATTTGTAAAAAGTGTTTACCCGTTTGCATAATTGAATTTTATAAATAAATTATTCCCTAAGTACGTTATTATAAAGGAATAAAAAAATATTAATTAATATTATAGAGGAATAATTCTTGACTACATTTCTTTGGATACAGTTGATAATCACTTGTCTCCTAGGAGCAGTTTCTCCTGGACCAAGCTTATTATTAATAGTAAAGAATTCAATTTCATATGGTAAAACGAACGGTATCATAACTGGAATCGCTCATGGATTAGGAATATTTATTTACGCGGTTCTAACTATACTAGGAATTGCTTTTCTGTACGCAAAGTATCCTCTTTTAATTAAAATAATAAGCTTTATTTTAGTTTTATATTTGATTTACATTTCCTATAAAATTTTCTATTCAGAAGAGGAAATAGATCTAAAGACAGACAATAAAAAAAAATATAACCAAAATTTTCTAGATGGTTTCATGATTGCATTTTTAAACCCTAAAATAACTATATTTTTTGGAGCTTTATTCAGTCAATTTGTNAATGATAAATTAACAAATTTAGAAAAATTTCAAATGGCTTTCGCAGCTTCATTTATAGATATGATTTGGTACACATTTGTATCTTTGATAGTGGGTAATTCTTTGATTAGAAAAAATTTCAATAATACCAAAGTATTTAATAAAATAAGTAGTAGTATTTTAATCCTTATTTCTATTTATATTTTGGCAAAGATATTTACATAAAAAATTCTGGGGTATTTTTATTTTATAATATTTCAATCTAAAAATAANGGAAATTATATTTTCTGGGAAAAAGGGGTTGCATTTAAAAAAAATTAAATATATTATTACATTATCTTAGCTGGAGAAACAAAAGAATTACTAAGAAAAGTAGTAATCTGAGATAATTATCGGCGACGAGAAATTATAGGAGTTTTTCGAAGGAAAAAATGCTATTGGGACTGTGAAGGTTAAGATAATGAAAGCCCGCTTCTGACGAAGCTCTGGTTGATTGCTCAGGCAGGGAACTCTGGAGGTGGGTTTTTTATTTTAAGTTTTTTCTATTTTGATATTTCATCATTTATATCTATAGAGTTTTATGCCATTTAGGTAGTTAAGAATTATAAAAATATATATTATTTTAAAGATAACAATATCAATTTTTAGACTAATTTGAACTCCAAAAAAAATATAAGCGCATATTCAATACTTGATTACTCACAATGCAAGTATAAAACTTGGCTTGATTTTATACAAAAACCAAATGCCTATCCTAAAAATATTGATCCTTGGTTGGAAATTATCAGAAAAATTGGAATTGAACATGAAGAATCTTATTTATCAGACTTAAAAAAAGGAGAAATCGTTTATGAAATAGACAAAAACTTAGATTTTTCAGATAAAGAGAAAAAAACTGATGAGGCTATAAAAAAGGGAGAAAAAATAATTTATCAACCTTTTTTAAAATATGGGAAAAATACAGGATCACCTGATTTTCTAGTTAAGAGTGGTGATTTATACGAACCTTGGGACATAAAATCATCTTTTAAGTTAAAACCAGAAAATATCCTTCAGATTTGCCATTATTCTTATATTTTAGATAAAAAATATAACTTATTGCCTAAACTAGGAAAAATAATTTTAAGAGACAGGTCTGTTCAAACAATAAACATTAATAAATTCTATGATTACTTCTTGAGTGTGAATAAAGGGATGAAAAGTTTTATTGATAAACAAAATAAAACCCCTTATCCATCAAAATGTAACTTATGTAATGTATGCGAATATAAATTATTTTGTGAAGAAAAATGGAAAAATGATGATCACTTAAATCAAGTAGCAAATGTCACAAAAAAACAAATCAACATACTTGAAGAAAATAATATTAAAACTCTAAAAAAACTTGCAGAAACAAATGAAAATTCAACGTTTAAAGGTATAAACCAATACACTCTTGAAATACTAATTGACCAAGCAAAATTACAACAGGATTATAAAAAAAATAATCAGTTGAAATATCAATTGATTTACGAGAAGAAAAAAAGATTAAAAGATCCATTGAAATTGATTGGATTTGAAATATTACCAAAATCTAATGATAACGATCTTTTCTTTGATATTGAAGGATACCCTATGTATTATGACCCTTCAAATAAATCTTCTGGATTGGAATATCTATTTGGAGTTTATTATAGATCTTTTGGAAAAGAAACTTTCAAAAAATTTATCGCGAAAAATACCGAGGAAGAAAAAGTGGCATTTGAACAATTGATTGATTTTCTTTTTAGCCACCTCAAAAAAAATAAAGATGCACACGTTTATCACTATAATTCATACGAAGAAACAGCAATAAAAAAATTATCTCAAAAATTTGAAACTAAAATAAGTGAAGTAGATTATATATTGAGAGAAAAAAAATTTATTGACCTGTATAAAGTACTCAAAGATTCTGTAATTTTATCTGTAGAAAATTACAGATTGAAAACTATAGAAAAGTTTTATAAATTAGACCGTGAAGATGACATAACATCAGGACTAGATAGCCTTGTTGCTTTTGAAAAATACCTTGAATCAGGGCATGAAGATATCTTAAATGAAATTGTAAAATACAATAAACAAGATTGTAAATCATTAATATATCTTCAAGAATGGATTGAAAAACTAAGGCCTAAAAATTTAGAATCACCCCCCCAAATAGAAAGTAAACCATTATCTGAAAATGCTATTGAACAAATAAAAAAAGAAAATGACGTCGAAAAGAAAATAAATGATATAGAAACTGAAGATGAAAATATAATTTCTATCTTAAAACAACTGAATTTTTATAATCGTAAGGAACAAAGACCAGATTGGTGGAGTCATTTCTCAAACATTGAAAAAAATACTGAAGAGTTTATTGAAGATAACAATTGCGTAGGAGGTATGACTAAGATCAATGAAACGATAAATGGCTCAAATCGTATTGCAAATTTTATTTTTCCAGAACAAATTACTAAGATGAAAACTGGTGATTATGTTTTAGATCAAAATGGTTTAAATAGAGTTTTTATTTCTAATATAGATTACGGTAATAACAAATTATCTATTAGGATTGGAAAAGACAAACCAATTCCTACATCTCTAACTCCTTCAACCCCAATAATCACAAGAAGCATTGATAATGCTGTATCCGATTTCATAATAAACTTTGATTACAAAAATTCATATCCAGCGATAAAGGAATTTCTAAAACGAGAAGATTCAAAGTACAAACAAAATTTAGATGTTATGGAAAATTCAATAGATTCAATAACAAAAAGAATTAAAAATTTGAATAATTCTTACTTAGTTATTCAAGGGCCTCCTGGAACAGGAAAAACTTTTACAATTTCTAGGGTAATCGTAGATTTAATAAAAAATAACTATAAAATTGCTATTGTATGCCATTCTCATAAAGCAATAATAAACTTGATTGAAGCCATAGATGATTATTCGTCAGAAATAAATCTTAATTTTGAAGGTATATATAATTCAGGTTCTAGAAAGTTAGATAAGAATTTTTCAAACATAGAAATAAAAAATACAAATAAAATCCCAACTAAAAATTATGATTTAATAGCTGGTACAGCCTGGGCTCTTTCAAACCCAATTCATAGAGAGGATAGTGAAAAAAATAAAAATTTTGATTATATTTTTTTTGATGAAGCTGGTCAAATAAGTATTTCAAAATTAATAGCATCATCAATGTCTTCAAAAAACATAATTATGATTGGAGACCATATGCAACTACCACAACCAAGTGTTTCTACAATTGATGGTGATTCCTCATTATCCCCGATTGAGTATTTGTTAAAAGAAAAAAATACCATAAGTGATGAAAAAGGAATTTTTCTTGATAAAACTTATAGAATGCATTCAAATATATGTACATTTATTTCCGATAGCTTTTATGAAAACAGATTAATTAGTGACATAAGTAATGCGAATCAAATTGTAAAAACCACAAAGGAAAAATCTATCCCTAATGGGATTTATTTACTTGATTTAAAGCATGAAGGTTCTTCTGTTCAAAATAATAGGGAAGCTGAAGTCATAAGGCAAATATATAACAAATTAATTAATAAAACTTGGATAGATAGAGAAAAAAAGAAAAATAAAATTAATTATGAGGATATTTTAGTAGTAAGTCCTTTCAACGCCCAAGTCAATCTTATAAAAGAAAAATTAGGTTCCAATGCGTTGGTTGGTACAATAGATAATTTCCAAGGACAAGAAGCACCAATAGTCATAATATCGTATTCAGCATCTGATCCTGAAAACATTCCCAGAGGAACAGATTTTTTCTTTGATTTTAGAAGATTGAATGTATCTTTATCTAGAGCAAAGTGTCTTGCAATTATATTAATAAATCAAGAACTTTTTGATTATCATTGCAATACAGTAGAAGATATGGAAAGATTAAATTTTTTCTGTAAATTATCATCTTATGAGTATAATCAAAAAGATTTCCTAGATTTAATAAATTAAAAAGGCTTGGCACGCCCGGGAGGACTCGAACCCCCGACCCTCTGGTTCGAAGCCAGATGCTCTATCCAGCTGAGCTACGGGCGCACAAATGGGGTGGGCGGAGGGGCTCGAACCCTCGATCTACCGGGTCACAGCCGGTCGTGTTAACCACTACACCACGCCCACCATGTATATAAGGATTAATATTGAGTTGATCTTTCTTCAAAACTTCCATCCATTAATTTTGCAAGATATAAGCTAATTCTATCAATAATCTAGTCGGTATCCCAGTCGCACCTTTGGTATACCAACCATCATTTGAAGAACTCATCATATTAGCAGCAATATCAAGATGTACCCAAGGAGTATCCTTAACAAAATGGTTAATAAAATGAGCTGCAGTTATTGTACCAGCCAATCTTCCTCCAGTATTTTTTAGATCTGCAATATCAGAATGATTTTGTTTTTTTGAAACAGGATCCAAGGGAAGTTGCCAAACAAAATCACCTGTACTAAGTCCTGCATTTTTTACACAACCCATAAGTTTATCATTATTAGAAAATCCAGAAATATTTCCTTTCCCCAAACCTATACCTGCAGCTCCTGTCAAAGTAGCAATATCCACAATAGATTTAGGGTTGAAGGTTTTAGCATACGTAATTGCATCAGCTAATGTTAACCGACCCTCAGCGTCTGTATTTTCTACTTCAATGAATGTTCCATCCATAGCCTTTACTACATCACTTGGTCTTTGGGCAGATCCGCTTGGCATATTTTCTGTGGCAAGACAAAGTGCTTCAATATTAATATTTAAACCCAATTTTGAAATCGCATAAATAGCTGATATTACAGATGCAGCTCCTCCCATGTCCCCTTTCATAGAAACCATGCCCCCAGAAGGCTTTAAAGATAATCCTCCGCTATCAAAAGTTATCGCCTTTCCAATATACCAAATAGAAGAATCTTCACTGTTAGGTTTATAAGATAGATGAATTAATTTAGGTTCCTCCACAGAACCTTGAGATACTCCAATAAACGCATTCATTCCTAACTTTTTACATTCTTCTCCACTTAAAACATTACAGTTTAAATGATCCCCTGATAATTTCATTGCAATGTCAGATAGTTTAGTAGGAGACAGAATATTTGCAGGTTCATTAACTAAATTTCTAGCTCTTTTTTCAGCATCAGCTATAATAACAGCTCTACGAATAAGTTCTTCAACTTTAACTCTAGGGTTATCAGAAGAAACCATGATAGAGATTTCTTTTTTTTCATTTTTCTTTTTTGATTTATAATTGTTGAATGTATACGATCCTAATAGAAAGCCTTCTATTAAAGATTTCGACAAATCTTCAAAATTATCATCTTTATTTACAAAAGAATCCAAAAACAAATTAACACCTTGAGAATTAGATTTGTTGAAAAAAGCACCCAAATTCCCAGCTGCCCTTCTTAGAGAATTATTATCTAAATTTTTAGACTCTCCTAAACCTAAAACAAAAATTTTAGAATAATTGAATTCTTTATATATTTTTTTTGGCGTGTGAAGAACAACTATTTTTCCCAATTCTTTTGGTAAATCATTCGATTTAATAGTCTCGTTAATAAGAGAGCCACTAATTTCATTAACTTTAGTAAGTTTGGCAGGTTCATCCTGAAAATAGCCTATTACTAAAGTGTCAGTTTTTTTATTTAGATTTAATTCGTTTAAATTATTTATTGTTATATTTGGCATAAAATTTTTTACTTTTTTTTCAATTCTAATACTAAATATGAGGTATGACAAAAGTANTTNAAAGNAAATATANTTTTANTTTTAAATTTGAATTTGTTCAAAACTTNAACAAAAAAAGTTCTAAAATAAGTACATTTGTACCTTGTTTATTTATAAATTAGGGAATAAGGTTTTTTGTATATTCACTATTTATTACTGTGGGGGTAATTAATGCAAANNATGCAAAATGTTCATTCTGTAAAAGTTGTAAGCGATGGATCTTACTTACTTGATGGNGGNCCCTTTTTTGGTCCTGTNCCAAAAGTTTTATGGGAGAAACANGCAAAGCCTGATAGAAAAAATAGAGTTAGNCTTGGTTTGAATTCACTTTTAATTAGAAGTGGTGATTCAAATATATTGGTAANTACTGGAATTGGTTCCAAAGAACCAGAAATAAATCGAGATATATATGGTCATGCNTCTTCAAGNTTAATTAGGAANCTTAAATTAAGCGGGGTTTCAGCAAAAGAGATTGATACNGTTGTTNTAACNCAATTACANTTTGACCACTCNGGAGGATCGACATCTTTTGATAGAGAAGGCAAATTAATACCTACATTTCCTAAAGCAAAATATTTAATTCAACAAAGTGCTTGGGATGAAGCATTCAATCAAGATGAAAGATTATTACCAGCTTATGGNCACCCTGTNGAACATNTAAATGTTCTTAANGATAGAGANATGATAGAATTCCTTGATGGAAATACNGAAATACNACCAGGTATTCATTGTGANGTGATTGATGGATATTCTAAAGGNCATCAAATAGTTAAAGTAAATGCNGGATCTGAGAGAATAGTTTATTTNTCTGAATTAATCCCAGCTCCTTCTCACTTACCATTAGCTTATATTACTGCTTATGATAGATATCCAGATCAAACTTTAGAAAATAAGAGAAGAATGATAGCTCAATGTGAGAAAGAAGGATGGTTAATGGTATTTGCTCATGGTTACAAGGANTACGCAGGGTATTTAAAAAGAAATAACCACCAAATGATTCTTGAACCTATAGAAATATAAAAATAAATTTATNTATTATCCTATTATTTTTCCTNTAAGATTNAAGTTTTTGTCAACTGATTTAATTATTACTTTTGATAAGTCATTTNTATTATAAGTAGNGTTNTNTTGAGAATTTACAAAGTAAGAATAATTAGTTGTGTATCCACTTAATGGTTTNTTTTTTTCCCATAGAACTTCTTGTTCAGTATCAATCATTTCTTNCAATCNTTGTAATTTTAACTTTTCTGANATTCTTCTTATTTCTTTTGCTCTTATAGTAATTANGGAAGAATGAATTTGATCNTTGAGGTAATAAGCACTTGTNCCTGGTCTTTTTGAATAAGGAAATACATGAATCTCTTTAATTAAAGAATTCAATAAAAGCGTCTTAGTTAAATTATGATCTTCAGNATTTTCTCCNGGGAAACCAACGATTATATCNGTAGTTATCGTTGAATTATTNATATTTTTTTTNATTTTTTCTACAACTGACAAAAAGGTTNCTGTGGTGTATTTTCTTCTCATAGATTTTAGAATTTTGTCTGAACCACTTTGTAATGGNATATGAAAATGAGGACAAAGACGTAAGCGATATTTNTTATGATTCCAAAGTNCAAATAATTGATCAGAAAATTCATGAGGTTGTACAGATGAAAGTCTTATTCTNTCTATATTGGTTTCATCTAAAATTTGCTTTAANAAACTATGCAATGANTGATCTNTCANGNCATATCCATAGGTCCCTAATTGAGTTCCAGTAAGAACAACTTCTTTACATCCGAATTTTTCCAGTTTTTTTATTCTGCTTATAATTACAGTTTTNCTTATTGATTTTTCCCTACCTCTAACCTTTGGAACTATACAATAACTGCAAATCTGATTACATCCNTTTTGTATAGCTATTGATGCNCTTGTTCTGCCNAGTAGTAAATTGTTTATNGAAANCTCTTGTTTATCANNAANTTTTTTTGAAAATTTATTATTAATGATTGTANATAAATTCTCTTTAGAAAAATTCCCAACCACAGTGTCAGCTATNCCCAAATCGNTAACTTCTTTCATATTTCTTTCAACATAGCAACCAGTNGCAACAATATGGACGTTAGGGNTTTTTTTTCTGATNTTTCGCAGTTTGTTTCTTGCTTTTTTATCGGCTGATTGAGTAACTGTACAAGTGTTCAATAAATAAACATCTGNATCNAAGATGTTGTCAGAAATTTTCATTCCTTGTTCTAGTAGCTGGTCTGCAATTCTTTGAGAATCTGCTATATTTAATTTACAGCCATGAGTTTCAATATAAACTTTCATGAATAAAATATTTTTCGAATATAAANTATAAGTNATATTTTTAATAGTATATAATGCTTGATTNANCTATTAGCATTGAACTGAATCTAATTTAAGATTTAGAGGTAAATTATGACAAACAAAATAGTNGTGACTGGGATTGGNNTAATTACTCCCTTAGGATTAGATAGAGAATCTACCTGGAAATCAATAACATTGGGTAAAAATGGTATTAGAAAAATAAAATCTTTTGACCCAGAACCATACCAGACTCAAATAGCAGCAGAAATTGATGNTTTCAATCCAGAGGAAATTTTAGGAAGAAAATTTGCNAGGAGATTGGATAGGTTTGCCCAATTAGCATGCGTTGCAGCAAAGGAAGCGATAAAAGATTCAGGACTTTTCTTAGAATCTCTAAATTTAGATAGATTTTCAGTTTTAATTGGNAGTGGAATAGGNGGNATCAGTACTTTAAGTGATCAAATAAGNNTTNTAGATGAAAAAGGNCCNTCNAGGATTAGNCCTTTTCTNGTCCCNATGATGTTAAGNGATATGGCTTCNGGACAAGTTTCAATGATGCTTGGAACNAAAGGTCCAAATTTTGCAACTGTATCCGCTTGTGCTTCAGGTGCAGATTCTATTGGTGTGGGNTTAAATATGATTAGAAGAGGTGAAGCTGATATAGTTATGGCNGGTGGAACAGAAGCAGCTGTTTGTCCAATAGGCATTGCGGGTTTTAACGCTTGCCATGCACTTTCNANAAATAATGANCAACCTGAAATGGCNTCTCGACCATTCGATGCCAAAAGAGATGGGTTNGTCTTAGGTGAAGGTGCAGGATTACTGATATTAGAAAAAGAGGCGCATGCAATCAAAAGAGGAGCTACCATTATTTGTGAATTGGCNGGCTATGGAGCTACNTCAGATGCTCATCATGTTACTCAGCCTCATCCTGAAGGNGAAGGTGCCGCAAAAGCAATGATATTAGCAATGAACGATGCNAAAATTAAAAGAGAAGAAGTAGCATATATAAATGCTCATGGAACATCTACTNCTCTAAATGATAAATATGAAACCATNGCAATAAAAAGAGCATTTAAAGATCATTCAAAAAAATTAAAAATATCCTCTACAAAATCNATGACNGGNCATCTNCTAGGTGCTGCNGGTGGTATTGAAGCCGCATTTACTGCATTAGCTATCAATGAAATGGTNGTACCNCCAACNATAAATTTACTTAATCCTGATCCNGATTGTGATCTTGATTATGTTCCTAATCATGCACTAAAAGGAAANNTTNCAGTTGCAATGTCAAATTCTTTGGGTTTTGGTGGTCACAATAGTTCGTTATTATTNAGGGATTATGAAANATAAATGATTNCTCCTCAAAAAAAATATCGAGTTNTTNTAAAGGATGAAAACAGATTAGATCTAGATAGTTCNTACAGTAATAANGAAATAATAGAAAAAATACTTAAAAACAGGTCAATTGATGAAANTTCTNTTGATAATTTNTTGNAAAANTCTGANATAGATTCGGTAAATCCATATGAATTAAAAGATATGGATAAAGTAATAGAATTATTGAGNGATTTTATTGTTTCTAAAAAAACNATAGGNATNTANGGAGATTTTGATGCAGACGGCTTAACAGGTACTGCTATTTTNATAGAAACTTTTNAGGACTTNGGAGCTAATCCAAAGCCNTTTATTCCANANAGAGAAGACGAAGGCCACGGNGTATCNAAGAATGGATTNAAATCATTGATTGATTTAGGNTGNGAATTAATAATAACNGTTGATACNGGTACTAACNCTCAANANCTAATAAAAGAATCTATNGNNAATAAAGTAAAAATAATNATTACAGATCANCATATCCCTGAAGCNAATTCTATGGAATATTTAACTNTAAATCCAATGATNCAAAATAACATTACNGAATACTCAGGNGCAGGNGTTGCNTGGTTACTCTCTAANGCTTTATATGANCACTTTAANAAACCTATCAAGGATGGTATNACATCNTTAGCTGCGATAGGNACTGTTGCCGATGTNGCTCCTTTAACAGATTCAAACAGAGTTATAGTNAAAAATGGTCTNAAAGAAATATCTGANACTAAAAATTTNGGTATAAANGCACTAAATAAAATNTCCAATAAAAGATTTTTTCANGAAACTCCNGAAAGTGANTATATTTCATTTTATTTAGCNCCNAGAATCAATACTCCAGGTCGAATCGGTGATGCCTACATAGCTTTGAATTTATTNACAGCTNAAAATGAAAAAGAAGCAAATAATTTATCTGAAAATATAGAAAAATTAAACTNTCAAAGAAGAAAATTATCTCAGATGTTATGGGANAAAATTCAAANTGAAATAGANAAACAAAATTCNGANTNATTAATTAGGGTTGATTGCACAGGNTATCCTNTAGGNTTATTAGGTCCGTTAGCTGGAAGGTTAGTANAAAATTTATCTAAACCTGTTTTCTGTTTTTNAGAAAAAGATAATATNCTCAAATTCTCTTNNCGNTCAACAGAAGATTTNAATCTATTTGAAAANCTTAAATCTTTTGATCNNTATTTTTTGAATTTTGGTGGTCATGCNAAAGCTGCTGGATTCTCAATCAAAAAANNTGATTANAATGTCTTNTTTGATGGACTTCTAAATGAAAGTTTTAAAAATAAAAAGAAACAAGAGTCTATAAAAGAGTATGAAATNGATATNGAATTATCTATCAATCAANTAAATTATAANCTNTGGAACGATTTGAAAAAATTNTCTCCNTATGGNGAAAAAAANCCNAACCCGATTTTTTTATGTAAAAATATTGAGCTTCAAAATATNAAAAAAATTGGNAANNATAAAAATCATATTTCTGGACGGTTGGNATCAAAAAATCAATATTTTGATTTCATAGGATTTAATAATAATTTTGTTCCTAATTACAATAAAAAAATAGATTGTATTTTCCAATTAAGAACTGATCTATGGAACGGGGTAATTCAAAAAAAATTGCAATTATTAGAGATTGAGAACTCACTGATTTAATTATTTGTATTCCTTCGAGTTTTCAAACCTATAATGATTGCAGATAAAACAAAACAAACTAAAGAGATAAAATGAGCTTCTTGAAATCCTAAGAAATATACATGATCAAGCCTTATCCACTGAATCATAAATCTACCAAAACTATACCAAGCAAGATATACAAACCACAGACTACCTAATGGTTTCAATTTTCCTCGAAGTACAACCAAAAGTACCAATCCTAAAATATCCCATATAAATTCATACAAGGCTGCTGGGTGAACTGGAGTGTGTAATATGGTACCTCCAGGAAAATGACCATTACTCCAAACTTCACTGTTTGATATACACTGCAAACCTGGAGAATCTGGATGGGTGAAATACCATCCAAAAAAAAGATCAGTTGCTCGAGAACAATGTTCCCCGTTTATAATATCTCCAATTCTCCCAATTGCTTGAGCAGAAAGCATTGCTGGTGCAGCAAAATCCATTAATTGTCCGATAAAATCATAAGAAAATTTACGATATAGAAGATAACTTGCTCCACCAATCCAACCACCCAAAATACCACCCCAAAGAGCTATTCCTCCCTTCCATATATATAATAAATAAATCGGATTACTTGAGTAATAATCTAGGTTATCTGCTATATGTACAAATCTTGCTCCAATGATACCTGCAATGATCCCCCAGGAAGCAGTGTTATAAATAATATCTTCATCTATATTTAATTTTTTCGCTTGTTTTACAACAATATATATAGCTACAACGACTCCGATAAAAGAAAGAAACCCGTGCCAAGACATCATAAAAGGGCCTATAGAAAAAATCATCGGATCAAATGGAATATTAATCATAGTTTAAAGACAAATAACCTGTTTAGTTTTTTTCTTGAACTTATAAAGTCTAGTATTTATCATAAATATCAAAGATTCAAGTTAAACATGTTTCATTTAAATAAGATTTATGAATTTTGATGAACATTTAGAAAAGTTTTATTATTATTTATCTTCAGAAAAAAGATATAGCATTAACACGCTTGAATCTTATTCAAATGATTTAAAATTACTCACTAATTTTCTTGAATCTAAACAGAAAAAAAACTGGAAAAGCATAAGTGAATCAGATATAACAAATTATTTCAAAGGCCTAAATAAAAGTTTATCTAAAAATACTACTAAAAGAAAATATGCATCCATAAAATCATTTTTTAAATTTTTGTTGCAAGAAGGATATATTCATAAAAACATTTTAATGGACATAAAATCACCAAAATCTTCCTCTGCAATTCCTAAGCCTCTATCGATCAAAGAAATGGATATGATTTTAATGAAAACTAATACTTCAAAAAAATTTTCCCGCGACACATCTATCTTTACTACTATGTATGCAGCTGGACTTAGAGTAAGTGAGGTTCTAAATATTAATTTAGGTGGAATAAAAATAACTGACAAGACATTAAAAGTATCTGGAAAAGGAAGTAAGGAAAGAATTTTGCCCATATATCAAGAAGCTTGTAAAGAATTACAATATTACATAAAAAATATTAGACCTTTTTTCTCTAAAGATAATGATTTCTATTCTTTATTATTTACTGATAAAAACTCTAAACCTATGACAAGACAATACGTATGGCGTTCATTAAAGATTAGAGCATTAAAAGCTGGTATCAATAAAAATGTTTCACCTCATATGATAAGACATAGTTATGCAACTCATCTACTACAAGGAGGGGCTAGCATACGACATGTTCAAGAGTTCTTAGGTCATAATTCTGTTGAATCTACTCAAATATATACAAAGATACCTAATCAAAGATTGATTAAAGATTATAATCTTGCACATCCTAGAGGAAATCAATAAAATAACTATTAGGAGATTATAATGACCGTAATTACTGTAGAAGGGTTTTTGGGATCAGGTTATCAAAATATTGGTAAAAAAGTTGCCAGAAAACTAAATATTGACTTTGTTGATAGGTTTTTGCTATCTAAAGTTGCTGAATTAACAAATACTAAATTATCTGATGTTTTAGATTTGGAAAAACCTGAAGACACTTTAATACAAAAACTTTCAAAAAAAATTCTAATAATGTTAGAACGCTCAGCCTTAACTGGAGGGGGTTCAGATCCGTTCTTTGGTCATGGGGTAGAAAGCCTTCTTTCTCAACCTTATAAAGATTTTCCACACACTGAATCATTGACCGAAAACATAGATTTTAATAAATCAATTACTAGGGTTGTAAATTCACTTGCAAAACAGGGTAATGTTTTGATTTTAGGTAGAGGAGCATCTGGAATATTAAGAAAAAATAAAGACACACTGAAAATAGGAATATTTTGTGAATATGAACTTAGGTTAAAAAAATATGCAAAGAGAAATAAAATAAGTATAGAAGAGTCACGTATAAAAATTGATTCTTATGATTCTGCAAAAAGAAATTATTATTTAAATGTATTTCAAAAAGAACCTTTAGATCCATCAATGTTCAGTTTAATTTTCAATACGGAAATATTATCAGATTCAGAAATCATTGAAGATATCTGTGCTGCCGCAAAAAAATATATAGTAAAATCATAAGATAATGGCAAAGAAAGTTAGAAAAAACAAAAAGAATAGAAAACCCAATGTTTTTGTGCAAGATACATCTATTACAGTTACGGAAACAAAACAAATTGATTCAATAAAAAGTGAACAGCCTTCATTAAAAATATCTCAAAGAAATCCAACTGTTACCAATGAATTTTCATATGGGGAATTAATCAAAATGGGGTATATTACATCCTCTATTTTTGTTATATTAATTATCCTTACTTTCATACTTGGATAAATTTTGACACTATCTAAAAATATAATAAAAAATCGAATAGGTGAAATTCCAAAAAAGCCAGGTGTTTATCTTCACATGAATAAAGAAGGAGAAGTTATTTATGTTGGAAAATCAAATTCTTTATTTGAAAGAATAAAATTTTACTTTACTAAACAAGAAGAAATTTCAGAAAAGGTAAAAGAACTAATTTCTAATATTAGTGATTTTGATTATATTGTTACAGAAACAGAACAGGAAGCATTGTTATTAGAAAATCAACTGATAAAACGGCACAAACCAAAATACAATGCAAGATTAAAAGATGATAAATCATACCCATTCATAAAAATCACCAAAAACGAAGATTTTCCACAAGTTATTATAACTAGAAATCCCAAAAGAAATGATAAAAATAAGTATTTTGGACCTTATTCATCAGTAAGTAGTGTTAGAAAAACATTAAACCTATTAAGTAAAATTTTCCCTTATAGAAGTTGTAATAAATTAATTACAGGGAATGATAAAAATGCTTGTATAGAATTTGAAATTGGGAGATGCAATGCACCGTGTATAGGTAATGCAAGTAAATCAGAATATTCAGAAGTGATAAATAGCGTAGAATCATTTTTGAATGGTAATACATCTCCAATTGTAAAAGATTTAAAAAAAGACATGAAGCAAGCTTCAATGGAACAAAAGTATGAAAAAGCTGCAATTTTTAGAGATAGAATACAATCCATAAAGAAATTACTTGAAAAACAAAAGGTTTCAGGACTTAGAAATGAAAGTTTTGATTTAGTCGCTCTACATAAATCTGAACAAGAATCAATGATCGTAATATTTAAGATTCGAAAAGGTAATATGATAGGTCATGAAAAAATTAATGTTGAAAAAACTAAAGATATATTGCCCGAAGAAATTATTCGTTTATTTTTGATTGATTTTTATTCCAAAGCTATACATATTCCAAACAATATAATCGTATCACATATGCCAAATGAATCCGATGTTATACAAAATCTTCTTGAAACACAAATAAATAATAAAATTAAAATTTCAAAACCTTTGAGGGGAAGTAAAAAAGATTTACTGAAAATGGCTCTATCAAATGCAGAAGAAGCGTTATTACAATGGCAAATCAAGTGGATCAATGATTCTAAAAAAACACAAAAAGCTTTGAGTGAATTACAAATTGAATTAGGATTATCAAATAATCCAAAAAGAATTGAATGTTTCGATATATCGCATATTCAAGGTACAAGTGTAGTTGGATCAATGTCTGTCTTTGAAAATGGTTTCCCAAAAAAAAGTGATTATAGAAGATTTAAATTATCTAAAGATAAAAATGACGATTTTGCATCAATTAGAGAAATTATTGAAAGAAGATATTCCAAATTGAAAGAAAAAAATACAAATATTTCAAAAAAATTAGATTCTTTTAGTAAATATCCCGATTTAATTCTAATTGATGGTGGAAAAGGGCAATTAAGTTCGGCTCTACAAGTTCTACTTGAATTAGGTATGGCTAATATTCCCCTAGCTGCTATAGCAAAAAAAGAAGAAGAATTATTTTTACCTTTTTCTGATGAATCCATAATTTTAAATAAATATTCACAAGGTTTGTATCTTATTCAAAGAATTAGAGATGAGGCTCACAGATTCGCGATAACATATCATAGAAATGTAAGAAAAAAACAATATACTGAATCAAGTTTAGATTCAATAAAAGGTGTAGGTAATATTACAAAAAAATTATTGATGGAAAAATTTAAATCTATCGATAGTATGAAAAATTCTACTATTGAAGAATTGGCGTCAACTAAAAACGTAAATTATAAATTAGCAACTAAGATTCTAGATAAGTTAAATTCCATATAAATCCAACCTAGCCTCTAATAGCTTTATAGCCGCCATAATTGATTCTTTAGATTCTTCAACTTCAAGATTAACACCCGATAATTGTAATTTTAAATCTTTGTAGTCAATTAGGTCCTTGTTTTCAATAGAAACATTTGATCGATGCAATCGTATATTTAATATAAGATTCCTTAGTCTCCGTAATGTCTTTTTTTCAATTTTTTGGTCCAATATATTTGTAAAGTCATCTAAGGTAGGGTTAGAAGGTAAATCTCGTGCAAAACGATTCAAAAGTGGAAAAGTTTTAGAAGTTGAATATAATTCTTTAGAAATATTAGACAAATATGAAGAATCAGTTAGATTTTTACCAAGGGAAGTTAATTGAAAGGGATTTCCGGTTGTTATAAGACCCCATAAGCGAGAAGAAGATAAACGTAGATTAAAAGCACCACCGGTATCACTTAAGCCAAGAGTACGGGCAAAATAGTCTTTTTTAATTAAATTTAAATTTATGGATAACATCGGCTTAATAAATTTTATACTTTCTGTAAGGGTAAAATCTGGTATTTTTGTTTTATTTATAATCAAAACCTTCCTGCTTTCTGTAGGAATATTGGAGGCATTTAGTAGGAAGTATAAATAATTGTATAATTTGCCACCATATAAAAGTTAAACAAGTTTATAAATATTTATAAACTTAATTATTTAGTAGAAATCTATAGAGAATAAGTAAAATCAGGCACACATGCACTATTTTTCTTTAGTTTGCCATTTTGTGTAAAAAAATAGCATATAAATAAAATGTAACACTTTTTTTATCTCAAATAATTTTCATTATCAGTACATTTATTCTTATTTTGTGTATAAGATTTATAAAAATATTATTGTATATATTTTTTTGTTAATTTAATTTTAATTAAAATATTAACTTGAAATTGTTAATAATATTATCTCTGATGCAGTAAGGTAAAATAATTTTTTTATACATACCTTCTTGGAAGCAAAATGGTAGCAAGTTATTTAAAATATGAAATCATCTTTGAAAAGCTGAAAATATAAATAAAATATACTATACTTATCCATCAATATGATCCCAAATATATCACGTGAAAAAATCAAATCTATTTTCCCATATGATGCTTTTGAATATTTCGATTATAGGCTTTTATGGCTCTCTGGAGTAGCAGCTACATTAACTATGAGCCTTCGTATGATCATAACTGGAGTTTGGTTATATGAGCGAACAGGACTAGGATCTACTTTAGCATATTTAGGATTAGTAGAACTGGCAGTCAGAATCCCATCTAATCTATATGGTGGCGTTTTTGCTGATAGGTTTGATAGAAAAAAAATGATTTCTATAACACAGTTTTTTAGCTTCTTTTTTATTGGTGTGATGGCAATTTTTGAAACTATAGATATGCTTGAAATATGGCATGTATATATTATAACGGGTATTTTATCAGCTACCAGCGTTGGAGGTCATCCTGCTAGATCTGCCCTAACTGCCAGAGTTGTACCAAGAAAGATCTTAGGGCAAGCTGTTGCAATGAATACGATTACTTGGCAAATAGGATCTATATTGACTCCTTTCATTTTCCTAGTAACTTCTTTTGGAGAAAGTCTGGCACTTGCATTTTGGTTGACAACTGCAATCGCAATAATTAGTGTTTTGTCTCCATTATTTATTAGACAAGGGGGAACTCCCGAAAATATAACCAATACAACAAGTGTAAATAAAAATCTCATTGAAGGTTTTAAATACGTAATGGCACACCCTATATTACCAGGTTTATATATACTGGACGTAGGTGTCACGGTGGTTTCTTATTATCGTGAACTTTTTCCAATTTTTGCAAAACAGTTATATTCAAGAGGACGTGATGTAGTTTCACTTATGACTGCATTTAATTCAGTTGGTGCAATTTTAGGTAGTTTATTAGTTATTTATACACATAAAGTAAAAAGAAAAGGTGTAGTTGTTCTTTATGCTACTTTAATGTACGGTTTCTTATTAATTCTCTTTGGGTGGGCAACTTCACTTTGGATAGGTCTTTTCTCTTTGATTGCGTTAGGTGCCGCAGATGCGGTAGGAATGACTATGAGGCAAACAATCGTTCAGCTAACAACTCCAGACCATTTGAGAGGCAGGGCTACAGCTGCACATTCTTTGGCTGCAATGAGTGCCAATGGGATAGGGAAATGGGAAGTTGGATACGTTTCTGACGTTATCGGAGCTGGAAATACTTTGGTTATAGGTGGGTTTGTTTCTATAATTGTTGTATTGATAATTTGGTATGGCTTATCAGGAATTAGAAAATACAGTTATGTAGAAGAAAATAATTAAAATTTATTTCTTATTTTCTTTTTCAGCTACTAGGGCTCCTTCTCTTACATTAACTGTTGATAAATAAAGTGTACCAATGACGACTAAGGCCCAAATTATCAATACTCCCAATTTTTGACTACTTGCATTTACTGCAATTACATATATCAAAGGGCCCATTACAGTAGATGCTTTCATTGTGAAAGCATAAAAACCAAAAAATTCTGCAGATTTTTTGATTGGTGTCATCATTGAAAAACATGCTCTTGCTAAAGCTTGACTTCCTCCCAATACCATTCCACTTAGTAAACCCAAAATCATCCATTGAAACCCAATAGTAATACCAAGAGGTTGCCATAAATTTGATCTAAGAAATTCTGGCCAAATGTCGATCCATTTATCACTCAATTCAGTCGGATGCTTTGAGCTTACAGCTCTTATGGAATCCAGGTCGCCTCCTTTGACTACAATTGAAAACAAACTACTTTTTTCATTCTTAATAATGTCGATGAAACTTGTCAGATCAGCTTTATTAAAAGAATGTCCCATTTCTTTGTGAAAATTATTTTTCCAAAAAATAACATCCGAATTTTCTTCGGTTGTTGAAAATTCAGGAGCAACTAGAATTTTATAGTTGTCTTTAGATTTAACATACTCAATTTGATAATCATAATCTTCATCTTTTTCTAAGCTAAGAGGAGCAAATCCTAAAACAAATAGAATAATTATGATCCAACCCGATAAAGCAGTAATTAAAGCTTCTTTAGTTCCAAATTTATCAGCAAGCCAACCAAAAAGAATAGATCCTGGAGCAGCAACAAACTGAATAATCAAAATTGTTATCATATTAAAAATAAGATCTACGCCTAGAACATCTGCCCCATATGCCCCAGCAACAGAGATTACAGTTTGAATACCATCGTTAAAAATATAATAAGCTATTAAAAAAGTAAAAAGGTATTTAAACTTTTTTATTTCAGAAAAAGTTTGTCTTAATCTAGAAAATGCTGTGAGGATTATAGTAGAGAGTTTATCGTTTTTTGAATTTGATTCTATAGGTGGCTCTGGAACAGTTTTTAGAGTCCATATTGACCAACCAAACCACCAAATACCCACTGAAACTATACAGAGTCTAGTTACTAAATCAACTGTTTCACTATCAAAATAGATACTTGATCCTTGAATTAGTATCAAATGAAAAAGCAATAATAAACCTCCTCCAATATATCCATATGCATAGCCTTTAGTAGAAATTTCATTAACGTATTTACTAGAAGCAAGACTGGGTAAAAGAGAATTGTAGAATACATTAGCTCCTGCAGCTCCAATATTAGCTATAAAATAGCATCCAATTAACCAAGCCCAAGAGTTAGCAACATAAGCAGAAAAAAAACTAATTATAGTAAATACAGATCCAATAATCATATAATATTTCAAAAAAGTTTTTTTCAAAGGTTTTGTATCAGCAATAGCTCCCAGTATGGGACTGGATAGTGCAACGAACAGAGCAGATAAAGAAACCCCTAATGCCCAAAGTGAGGATCCTGTAAATGTTATTCCAAAAATTTTGGTTTGACTTCCAAATGCTGCCTGAAAAGCGACAACAAAATAAATAGGGAAAATAGCAGTTCCTGCAGAGGTGAAAAAAGCAGAATTCGCCCAATCATATATGCACCATCCCCTTATTGCGCTCCTGGTTTTCTTATCTAAATTTGCAACAGAATCGTGTTTATCGTTCATTTTTTATGATTATTAAAGAAAGTAACAAAAAAACGGTATGTGTTTGAAATCAAAAATCATTCCTTAAATTGTTATATATATAAATTGCCCATCAAATGGATTTTCTTAGATTTCGAGCAAAAAACCAAGCAAACCAAGCTTCAAAAAACAACGTTAATCCCCAAGCTAGTCCACCCACCATAGGCCCCGAACTCTTATATAACAATATACCAGTATAAAGACATATAATTAATACTCCAAAACGACATATATTTATGTAAATAATAGAAGTTGTTATTTTTGAATCCATAATTAATCCAACATAAAGTTGTTCCATGACCAAAAAAGGAGGCAAAAATGATAATATTCTAAAAACTAAAAGTGAGTTAGACGCAAATTGATGATCCAGTCCTAAAATTTTTACAAAGATTAGAGAAGAAATGGGGTCAACCCAGCCTGCAATTAAGCATATAAACAATGTTATAAATCCAATAATATATGAAAAGTTTCTTATTTTTATATAGTTATATCCATTTGTCAATAAAGATAAAATAGTTGATTGACAACCATTAATGGCAAAACCTAGTGTTCCAAAAATACCAAAACCTACACTCACTGAAGCAATAGATAATTCGGGATTTTCAAATCTTGATAAAGTAGCATTTACTAGAGGAAAGGTTATACCTGGCAAAAATGCTGCAAAAAGCAATGGATAAAAAAATTTGAACAAAAATATCATATTTAAGTCTTTCTGAAAAATTTTACTTTTATAATCCCAAAGTTGTTTTCTAACTAAATATGCAATAAAAATTGTTTCGAGTAAGGTTGCTATTGAAAAAGATAAAATCCCAATTAAATAACCATCGTATCTCATAAAAAAAATAAATATGGCTATTAATATAGTTGCTATAAAACTAAAAATTGTTCCTCTCCAAATATTTTTAGATTCTTTTGAAACTATAGCAATTCCATAAAAATGCATTTTCAAAACTAATATGAAAGGAATAAAGAAAGAAAGTTTCAAGGAATGGTTCACTTGTGATAATAAATCTCCTGATAAACCAAAAATCAATTTTAACAAATAAATATTTAACGGTGTAAAAAAAATCAAAACAGATAGGATTGTACATAACAATCCAACTAATAAAACAAAATAATGGATAGTTATTTTATTAAAGTTTTTATAATAAACTATGGTTAATTGCTGAATCCTTAAATGTGGCAATCCTATAAAAAATATAATAGACATAGATATTGCGTAAACGCTTATAGACAATTCTGGGTTTTCCGTCCTCCCCATAAAGGAATTCAAGATTGGAGAAAGAAACAAATTTGCCGATAAGCTTATAGCTGTTGGAATTAGTATAGACAAACCGATTATAAAAAAATTATCAAATTCTAAATATTTTTTTAACAAATTATGCTTTCAATATTGAAAATTTAATATTCCCAGTTTTAATAACTTTATTTGAAAGAAATCCACTAAATTGATCAGAAGAAATTGTTATCAAATCGTCAGAGTCATATTTCCATTTTCTGGTGGAAAAAGATAATTGACTTGTTCCAAAAAAATGTAGATGTATATCTCCAGGGATTCTATGTATGTCATACTTAAAGTGGTGATACTCCATATTTGAAAGACTATGAGACATAAATTCTTCACCTGACTTCAAATTGCCACTATCGTAAATTATTGAACCCTGTCTTTTAACATTACATTGCAAAGTGATATCATCAAAATTCAATTCTGTATCCAACTCAGGACCTATAGAACAGTTTCTTAATTTTGAGTGTGCTAAATATAGATAATTGATTTTCTCTGTTTCATGGTCAGAAAATTCATTGCCCAAAGTGAATCCAACACGAATCGGATTTTTATCTTTACTAATGAAATAACAGCCTACTACTTCAGGCTCTTCTCCTCCATCAAGAGAAAAATTAGGTAATTCTATTACTTCATTTGGACCTTTTAAATTGTGCCCATTTCCTTTATAAAACCATTCAGGAGCTACTCCTATTTTCCCTTGTGGTGGTTTCCCTCCTTTTAATCCCATTTGAAACATCTTGGCAGAATCAGTTTGATTTTTATTTTTATCATCTTCATTATGCATCATATCTCTTGATTTTACTGAACCAGTATGAGTCAATCCGGTCCCAGATATAAATGTTCTATATGGATCTGGATGATCAATGGGCATTAATAACCTGGGAACCCTTTTATCATCTTTATCATTAAGGATATCTTGGTAACTAAAGTCTAGTAGTTTAGATTTTTCAGATAAATCATTGATAAAATTATTTAGATCATTCCCATTATTCAAAGAAGCAGATATCAATTCATATGTAGAGCCATATTGGTTTTCTCCAGAACTTAAGTTTAAAATTTTGTCTCCAGTTAATAAACCAACAATTCTTTTGCCATTACTTTGAGCTAATTGAATTAATTTCATCTTCTGCCTCTAATAATTAATAATAGTGAAAAGTAGTAATTATTTTTTATATATTATTTTATTCTAATAATAATAAAATAATATATATAACAAATTTCAAAATAATATTACAAAATGAAAAAAATATTGGTTATTAACGGACCTAACTTAAATATGCTCGGGAAAAGAGAACAAAAAATCTATGGTGATAAAACGCTTGAAAAAATCAATGCTTCTTTAAATGTATTAGCAAAATCAAAAAATATTGATTTAGAATTCTTTCAAAGTAATCATGAAGGTGAAATAATTGATAAAATCCATAATTTAAATAGCAAAATAGATGGTTGTATTATAAATGCTGGTGCCTTGACTCATTCTTCAACTGCACTCCACGATGCCATAAAATCAGTAGAATTCCCGTTCATAGAAGTTCATATGTCTAATATTTATGCCCGAAAAGAATCATGGAGACATACATCACTGATTTCTCCAGTTGTTGTAGGTACAATTCAAGGATTTGGTGAAGACAGTTATAAGGTTGCTCTAGATCTTATTTAAAAACTAATTAGAAATTTTCTCCCCATTTTTCTAGAGAAAAATGATTTTCCATTTTATTTCTTGTTCGTTCTTTAGGCGTTTCGGAAGAGTCGGCCTTGTGTCCAACAACTAACAAAAAAGCAATCTTACTTTCATCAGGGATTGAAATAGCTTGTTTTACTAATTCTTCGTCCCATCCTCCAATTGGATGAGTTTCTAAATGTAATTCTGTTGCTTTCAACATAGCATTTTGTCCAGAAAAGCCTATGTCTAGAAATATTTTAGGGTTAAAATCATCTTCAATTATTGTTGTAGCAAAAACCAAAATTAATCCAGCATTTTTTGCCCATATTTGATTGCCTCCTGATAACGCAGAAATAATTTTATTGAAGTTTTTAGTTCCATGCTCTATTCCAATAATCTTCCAGGGTTGACCATTTCTTGATGATGGAGCCCACATACTTGCATCTATTATTTCTTTTATCATTTGAGATGAAAGTTTCTTAGGTAAAAATGATACTGAACTTTTTCTTTTATAAATAAAATCCTTAGACATATTAACCTTATCGTTTAATTGTGATGTTGAATTTGACTGTAATTATTTTACTATAAAATATAACAGAAATAACATTTCAAAAAGGATATAAAGTGATTTATGAGTTTAGAACTTATCAAATATCTACGGGAAGTTTAAATAATGTATTAGACAAATTCCGGGAAAAAATAAATGCTAGAAATAAAATATCAAAATTAGGGGCTTTTTGGTACACAGAAATTGGTCCGCTGAATGAAATAATTCATGTATGGCCTTATGATGATATGGAACATAGAAATAGATCTAGAGAACAAGCAATTAAAGACAAAGTATGGCCTCCAGATTCAGCTAAATATATGGTTACAATGAATACGGAGTTTTGGAAACCAGTTTCATTTAGTCCAGAATGGAATGAAAGGCATATAGGTCCTTTTTTTGAAATGCGAATTTATACTTTTCCTTTTAATGAAATTGACAAAATGCTTCCAGCTTGGGAAAAAAAAATAGACGATAGAAATAAATTGGCTCCCTTGGTGGGCGCATTTATTTCAGAAGTTGGAGATGTAAACAAATTTATGCATATATGGGCCTACAAAAGTCTTCAACATAGAACAGAAGCAAGAGAAAAATTTGCATCTATTGGATGGCCTCCAAAATCCGAAGCTAAACCCCCTGTTAAAATGGAAAATAAAATAGTCTTGCCTAGTGATTTTTCACCAATTCAGTAAATTCTATGAACCAATAAAATTTGATTGCCTCCAACACTCGTAAGCAACTACAGAAACAGAATTACAGATATTGAGTGATCTTATAGAAGGAGCCATTGGTATCTTTATAATATTATTAGGATTGTATGCATCCAAAATTTCAGGATCTAAGCCTTTACTCTCTGGGCCAAAAATGAATGTGTCATTAATAGTAAAATCACATTCTGAATAATATTTTTCAGCTGAAGTATCTGTAAGATATATATTTGAGTTATCAATATAACTAATACATTCTGATAAATTCTTGCAAATTCTTACATCACACAAATCAAAATAATCAAGTGCAGCTCTTCTAAGATTACTATTGTTTAAATCAAATCCTAGAGGTTTTATAAGAAAAAGATTTGCATTTAAATTGGCGCATAATCTTATTATATTTCCTGTATTATGCGGTATTTCAGGATTATAAAGAACTATATTTATCTTCCCACTCCTATTTCATTATTAATTTGTTTTTGAAGTAATTCAATATCATCAGCGGGAAGATTGCAAACATTGTTTTTACACAAATAAACAGTTGTTTTTTTATTATTTGTTCTACCTTTAAAAAGAGGTGAATCAAAACTATTATCATCTAAATCATTTGCAACGATTATAGAATTTGGGATATAAGTTGATAGTATCAACTTTTTTGCTTCACGAAAGTAATCACTCTCCCTATCCCCTGTAAAAACAATATCGATATTATCATCGTGTAATTCTGAATATAATAAAAACCAATTTGGTGTGTCTAATGGTGAATTCGTTAATATTGGAGAAACTTTTTCCATTGATTTGTTTACTATAGAAAAATATTTTTGTTCATTATTCATTCTATATAATTTATAACAATTGGAAGCAGCTATTGCAGCTGCGTTAGGCATCATAGGATCATAAAATGATCTTGGCCTTAAAATTAAATCTGACATTTCAGTCGTATCAAAAAAAACCTTCTCTTTTTCATCCCAAAAATTTTCAATTGTTTCATCACAGAAATTCTTAGCTAGGTGATACCATTTTGATGATAATGTAGAATTGTATAAATCGAGTAAAGCTCTCGTAAAATAAGAATAATCTTCAAGGAATGATTGTGAATAACCAATGCTATGAAACAATAATTTTCCCTTAGTAAGATTTTTCATTATTGAATAGGTAGTATTTTCTGCTTGATCTAGATAGATTTGATTTTCAGTTGCATCATAAGATTTGCATAATCCTGAAATTACTAGAGAATTCCAAGATAATATAATTTTTTTATCAATATTAGGTTTAATTTCTTTTTCTTTGTATGAAATCATTTTTGATTTTACCAATTCAATAGATTTATTTATTGAATCCACATCTTTATTAAATTTCTCAGAAATATCCTTAATTGAACTCTTTATACTTAATATATTTTTACCATCTAAATCCCCTTCAGGGGTAATATCCCATAATTTCTTAACCATAGTAAATTCATCTTTAGATAAAATTGTTTCTAATTGATGATAATCCCATAAATAAAATTTACCTTCTTCGCCATCTGAATCTGCGTCTTGACTTGAAAAAAACAAATTTTTATCATTTTTCATTTCCTTAAGTAAAAATGAAATATTTTGCTTAATGTTAATTAATATTTCTTTATTCTTGGTTATTTGATATGAAATAGATAATAACCTTATTAGTAGGCCATTATCATATAGCATTTTTTCAAAATGAGGTATTTTCCACGCTCTATCAGTAGAATATCTAGAAAATCCACCTCTTAGTTGATCAAATAACCCTCCTGTAATCATTGAACCTAATGATAATTGAGCCATATCTAAATAATCATCGTGATTATATCTTTTAGATAATTTAAGTAAAATTTCTAGTTTAGATACCTCTGGAAACTTAGGTTTTATACCAAAACCACCTTTTTCATAGTCAAAAATGTTATTTATTTCATCTGACATTTTGTCATATAGGTTATGAACTTTTATCTTTTGTGTACTACTTTGTGTAAAATATTTCTTTAGGTTTTCATATACGAGTTCTGAGTGCTTATATACGCTCTCTTTATCTCTTGAATATATTTCTATAATTTTTGCTAAAACTTCAGTAAATGATGGATAATGACTATTTGGCTTAGCTGGGAAATAAGTTCCAGCAAAAAATGGCATCCCCTTTTCATTTAGAAACAATGTCGCAGGCCATCCTCCGCTACCCGCAATCATTTGTACTGCAGCCATGTATAAAGAATCTATATCTGGCCTTTCCTCTCTATCAACTTTTACAGAAATAAAATTTTTGTTTAATATATCAGCAGTGAATTTATCCTGAAAAGACTCTTTTTCCATTACATGACACCAATGGCAACTTGAGTATCCTATAGATAAAAAAATTGGTAGGTTCAGTTTTTTTGATAATTGAAATACTTCTTCTGACCATGGATACCAATTTACAGGATTCGTTGAGTGTTGTAAAAGATATTCTGATTTCTCAAAAGCTAGTTTATTTTTATTTTTCAAAGGATCATCCTTAAAAATCTATATCAATAGCAATTGGACAATGATCTGAGCCCATAATCTCCGAATATATAAATGCATTATTCAAGTTTTCTTTTAAACTTTTTGAAATACAAAAATAATCAATTCTCCATCCGATATTTCTTTCTCTCGCTCTTCTCATATAACTCCACCAAGTATAATTATCTCCTTCGGAGTTAAAAAATCTAAAAGTGTCTATAAATTCATTGGAGACAATATTATCAAATCCTATTCTTTCTTCTTTAGTGAAGCCAGCATTTCTGGTATTTGATTTAGGATTTTTCAAATCAATTTCTTTATGAGCTACATTTAGGTCTCCACAAAATATAACAGGCTTATCCAATTGTAATTCATTAACGTAAGACAAAAAATCTACATCCCATTCTTGTTGTCTATATCCTAATCTAGAAAGATCACGCTTGGAATTGGGTGTATAGACATTAACAAGATAAAAATCTTGATATTCCAATGTGATCACTCTTCCTTCATCATCATGTTTAGATATACCTAAACCATAATTCTCGTTTAATGGAATATCTTTTGATAAAACAAGAGTTCCTGAATAACCCTTTTTTTCAGCACTATTCCAATATTGAGTATAATCAGGAGTAATCAAATCAACCTGATCAGTAGATGCTTTAGTTTCTTGAATACAAAAAATATCAGCGTCTATGTTTTGAAAGAAAGTCATGAAATCCTTTTTTAAACATGCTCTGATACCGTTAACATTCCAAGAAACTATTTTCATACATACTCCTATAGATATTTATTTGAATGACTAAAAAATCTATTAGCCATAGGATTAATTATCAATTAATAACAAATGATGTCAATTTTGACCAATTTTTAAATTCTAAAGTGTAAAAATTCTTTATATTTTTTCAATTTTCTCGACCAAACTTGTAATAAAATTTATATTTTTTTGACCAATAAATAGTATATATTTATATTGAAAAAGATAAAAATAATCAATTTTAATAAACTAAATGGACAAATTTAAATCAATTTTTAACTATAAAAAAGGTAGCATAGGGCTCGGAAACTCTCGAGAAAAAAAGGAGTTTTTGCAGGCAATGGCATTTATGTACATAGCTTCCTGTGGGGGTGAAGCAAGGTATAGGGACGTTATAGAGGCTATAGAGATAAAGATAGACTCCAAAATAGCACGAAGAAACATTAGAGGTGCGATCACAGACTTAAAAGACCGATATCCAGTCGAATATCTTCAAAATAAACAAATTGAATATCTTAAGATAAATAAAAATAAACTAAAAAAAGAAATTTTATCCAAATCTCAATCAAACATAATCAAACATTTATATAAATCTTCAAGTGATATCAGAAATTTTTTCCTTAATGATTTTTATATCAATGAACGTCAGTTTTATAGATATATGAATGGAGAAAGAGTAATAATAAACGAAGAGAAAATTCTGACCTTAGCAGCTTATATTTCAACAAAATTAGCTGATGATAAAAGATTTAAGTACTACCCCACTTTTAGTTTGGAATTATTGGAATCCCAAATAGGATATATTTTTTGTAAAACTACCCCCCTGATAGTGGTAAATCCAAAATTAGAAGAAATTTTAGCTCTAAGTTTTATGATGAATTCAAAATTATTGTTTTTTTATCTTACTAGATTATCTAAAGAATTGAACTTTTCATCTGAAGAAGCATTTGAAATTATAACTACTCTATCTAAAGAGGAAACAAGAAATATTTCATTTGATTTAAATAATTACAAAAATTTTTATAATATGATGGATGAAAACGGAGATTTTATAGACATACAAACTATAGAACGCTCCGGACAGTTAGGAATAAAAGAAAAAATTAAATTAATTCCACAGATTGAAAAGGATATTTTTTCTTCTATGCCTTTATTGTTTATAGAATGTTGGGAACTTTCAAAATCCCTTCTTGAAAAACTTCGGATTGAAATTAACAGACAACACAATAATAAGACAATTAGGAAAAGAGATTTGTTAAACGATAAACTTGCTAGTTATTTTCAATAAAATATATTAAATTACAAAGAATTTATAATATCATAATTTAAGTTGTTTAAACAAAAAGGTGGCGAATCATAAATCAAAAGATTAAAGAAAAAAATGAAAAACTTATACTTAGTGTAAACAGATCAATATTAATAAAGCTATCTATATCACTTTCTTTAATAATTCTTACGGTAGTTTTTGCTCAACTCAGATTCTTCATACCAGGAAACCCTGTACCAATAACCTTTCAAACTTTAGGAATATTACTTATGGGAGGGTTACTTGGTCCATTTTGGGGGCTAGGAACCTCAACAGTGTATGTTTTATTAGGTATGATGGGCTTGCCGGTCTTTCAAGGTGGAAATGGTGGATTTGACTATACCTCGGGAGTTACCGGAGGTTATATTATTGGGTTTATACTATCTACATTTACCGTTGGTTGGCTATTTAGGATCGGTTTAGATCGATCAAAGTCATTATGGGCTTATATTATAGGAACAATGATAATTTATGTACCAGCAATAATCTGGCTTTCAGTATTTGATTTTGGATGGCCTAAAGAAGGTGAAATGCTATCGCAAGCAGTTTATCCATTTGTTATTGGAGATCTGCTGAAAGCTGTTATAGCTTCTTTGTTTACAATTTCTTTTTCTATGATTAGTAAGAATTTATCGGAAAAATAAACTGATTATATTCTTGGTACCTTATATTTGTTTAATAGAATATCAAGCTCTTTAAATCTTTCCTTTGAAGGCCTCCTAGATGGAGGTCTGGGGGGTCCAGCATTTAGTCCAATAAGTTCCATAGCAGCCTTGATGAACGGCCCTTCCCCACCAGTTTCTTTAACTACTTTACCTACCCATTCTCTCCACTCATACTTGAATCCACCCAAAAGTTTCTTGGCAGTTTCATAATCTTTTACTAACAATGCATCCCAAATTTTTTCAGGATATTCTGGCCAAAAACTACTTAAATGTGTTATAAATCCTTTACCTCCATAAATTGTACTGAGAATATGGTTTCCTGAATTATCTATCATGCTGACTTTATTAGAATATCTATTCAAGCCTTCCTTAAACAACTCTATATTACTATGGCTCCATTTTATAGAAATTACATTTGGGATATCAACAAGTTGATCTAGAAGGTCAAAATCCATGATAAATCCATCCCACCAAGTATGATAAATCATAAGTTTTATATCACTCTCTTTTGCAACATTAATAAATAAATCCTTAACATCTTGTGCAGTTGGAGTATAGTAGTAAGTTGGACCCAGTTGACATCCATATACACCAGATTTCTCAGCGTGTTTAGCTAAATTAATGATTTCTCGCCAGTCAGTATGTTGAATAGAGGTTAGTACAGGTACTTCATTATTAGCAGATTCTACGGCTTTATCCATTAATTTTTTTCTTTCGGGGATATTCAGAACAGGATGTTCTCCTCCTGCTCCACCTATAAGAAGAGTTGCTCTATTATTTATTATTCCTCTATCAATCATAAAACGTATGTTTTTTTCAAAAGAATTATAATCAATTGAAAAATCATCGTTGAATGGAGTAGCAACTGCTACCATTGGGCCAACTAGTTTGTCGTTCATAAAATTCCTACTTTTTTTGTTTTTTTTATCTAGTATTAAACTCTAATATAAAAAAACTAATTATAAATAATTATTTTTCATTATAAAATCTTATTATGATTAAAAAAGTAGATTTACCCGATTCGTGGCTGAATTTGATTATTGATGAATTCCATAAAGGATATATGGATGACATCAAAAAGATGATAATTGAAAATAAAAAAAAAGGTATTATCATATATCCTCCCAGTTCTAAAATATTTAATGCCTTTAAATTGACCGAATTTAATCTAATTAAAGTAGTGATTTTAGGTCAAGATCCTTATCATCAGGAAGGACAAGCTCATGGTCTTAGTTTTTCTGTACCAACAAATATTCCACCGCCTCCATCTTTGATAAATATTTACAAAGAATTGTCTGTAGATATGGATTCTCATTTTGATAATAGCAACGGAAATTTAGATTCATGGGCTAAACAAGGAGTTTTTTTGTTAAACACAACTTTAACAGTACAAAAAGGGAAGCCTCTTTCACACAGTAAAATAGGTTGGAACTTATTCACAGATAGAGTTATTGAAGTCATTAGTAATAATAAAGAAAAAGTAGTATTTATATTATGGGGTATGCAAGCTCAATCTAAAAAACATCTCATAGATAAAAATAAGCATCTCATCTTAGAATCCGCTCATCCTTCTCCTCTATCAGCTCATCGAGGCTTTTTTGGGAGTAAACCATTTTCAAGAACAAATCATTATTTGGCTTCAAATGATTTAAAAATGATTGAATGGACAAATTTTGACTTGTAATTATATTTTTTATTTATAATTATTTATAATTCGAATATATGAAGGGAACTGAAAACATTGTCAGTTTTTTATAAAAGGTATTTAGTTCCCTTCATATATTCAAAAAATGCACTTTTATTTGTGTATTTTTTGAATAAAAAATGTTCTAATAGTTAAGTGTTAAAAAAACTACACACATGAAACAGTTTTATTTAAGGATAATTAATTGGATATTTATGTTGGTAACATACCCTGGAAAGTTAATGATAACGATCTAAAAGAGTTGTTTTCACAGTACGGGGATGTTGAAAGTGCGAAAATTATAAAATACAGAGATTCAAACCGATCTAAGGGTTTTGGTTTCGTAGAAATGGATGATGACGGTGCTGAAAAAGCAATTGAAGCCCTAGAAGGATTTGAGATGGAAGGAAGACCTTTAAAGGTAAATCAATCTAAAGGGAAAAGTCCTGAATAATTCTTTCAAAATTTGAGAGTCAACTAATAGATATTAGATATCTATAATTGATAAGAAAAATCATAAAAATCAATAACCAATAGGCCTTTAGGTAAAAAGAAAAAATCTAAAATCAATTGGTACTTTAGTCAGTCATAGTTTTTCTATACCCTCCTAATCTTTAGTTTAGGATTATTATCTTTTATACTAATCAGAACTTATGGTGTAGTTACACTTTTATCTATTTGATTTTTATCATTCATATATTTCATAGTAAAGAAAAAGACAACCTAATTGCACATTTTAATCTCATTGTTATATCATGTAGTTTCTATATAAATTTTATGAAGAATGAAATCAAAAAGAAAATCATTAATAATAAAGAATTCCAAGATCATCTACAAAGATCAAAACGGAAAAACAGTTGATAAAGAAAGCTGGTTAAAAATAAGTGAAAACAAACCTTATTTCATTTATGATATTAAAGATTTTAGAACAGTATATTAGATATCTACCAAATTTGATTTATAAAATTTGACTTAGAAAAAGCTTAGTTCTTTCTTCTTGAGGGTTATTAAAAAAGTGATCGGGAGTCCCTTCTTCAACAATGAGTCCCTCATCAAAAAATAAAAAGCGATCAGCAACTTCTCTAGCAAAACCCATTTCATGAGTAACGCATATCATTGTCATTCCTGATTGAGCCAATTCAATCATAACATCCAAAACTTCTTTTATCATTTCAGGGTCTAAAGCAGATGTAGGTTCATCAAATAACATTATTTTTGGTTGCATAGCTAAAGCTCTTGCTATAGCTACTCTTTGTTGTTGCCCTCCTGATAATTGAGCTGGATATTTTTCAGCCTGTTCTGGAATCCCAACTCTTTCCAAGAGACTCATCGCCAATTCTTCTGATTCACTTTTTGATAATTTTTTTACTTTTTGAGGTGCCAAAGTTATATTTCTCAAAACAGAAAGATGAGGGAAAAGATTAAATTGTTGAAAAACCATTCCCACTTGACCTCTTATCACATCACGATTTTTGACATCATCATTTAAAGGGATGCCATTAACCGTAATTTCACCTGAGTTATGTTCTTCAAGTCCATTTATTGTTCTAATAAAAGTAGACTTCCCCGAACCAGACGGTCCTAAGACCACTACAACTTCTCCTTCATATATATTAGCAGTAATTCCTTTCAAAGCTTGAAAATCACCAAAAGATTTTGTAATACCTTTAGCCTCTACAGAAATTTTCTTTTTAGATACCTTTTTTTTCATTGCAAATCTCCTTATTTACGAATATTTAAATATTTAGTTTTTTCTCTATAGTTCTACTTATTTGTGAAAGTACTAGTGAAACTACCCAAAATAACAAAGCAACCACAGCTAATGATTCTATACTTTTACCAAAAAATGCTTGTTGCTGTTCAGGGATCAGTCTACCAATTCTTAGAAGGTCAGTTATAGCCAAAATAAATACCAAAGAAGTATCTTTAAAAATAGCTATGAAAGTACTTACTACTGTAGGAATTACAATTCTTATGGCTTGTGGTAAAACTATGAAAATAGTAGTTGATATTGAATTGATCCCCAGTGCAAAGGATGCTTCTTCTTGTCCCTTAGGAATAGATTGTAAGCCTCCTCTAATAACCTCAGCAATATAAGCACTTGCAAAAAGGGACAAAACTATCATTGCTCTAACAACAATGTTTATGTCACTTAGTCCAAATAGGTTAGGTAAAAATTTCGGCAATACAAACCAGGCCAACAGCAACCAGGCAACTAAAGGAGCTCCCCTAATCACTTCAATATATACAGTTGATACTAATTTAATTAATTTGTAAGAGCTCGCTCTACCCAGGGCCAATAAAATACCTAAAGGGAATCCTGCAAAAATTGCTATGGCTGCTAGAATTAAATTAATCATAAATCCACCCCAAAGAGTCATTTTAGGACCATCCAGAATATTTAATATCAAAAAACAAATAGGTAATAATATAATCCAAGAAATCATAATTATTTTTGACACAATATTCTTTAATTTTGAATTCTTAGACCTGTGTCCTAAATAAAAGAAAACAATGGAAATAAACATAATTAATAACACATATAATACGGTATTTTTTGTAGTAAAAATTAAAAATGGTATAAGAAGTAACAAAATATAAAAAATTGAACCTTTTATATTAATCTTGAACCAAAAAGAAATGGATATTGTCATCAATATAGACGTTAGAGAAAATATAGTCCAAATCCTCCAAATTTCTTCTTGAGGCATTAATCCTGTCAGCATTAATTGTCTGTTAACCATGATAAGAGTCCAATCAGAATTTAATATAAAAGATATAACTGTCGATAAAACAAAATAAATAAATAACACACCAGTTATAGTCATAGCAACATCCAACTTAGTTCCAAAAAAATTTTCTCTTATCCAATTTAATAAAATCATCAAGCACCTATCCTAGTCACTCGACGGTTAATTATGTTCATTATCAAAGAAATTATCAAACTCAGAGTTAAATAAGTAATTAATATTAATACAAACATTGGTAATGCATGGCCTGCGTTATTCATAATCGTACGAGATACCATAAATAAATCAGGATATGCTATGGCAACAGACAAACTAGAATTTTTTGTCAGGTTGAGATACTGATTAGTTAGTGGAGGAATAATGGAACGTAGAGCCTGTGGCAAAATAATTAATGTTATCCTTTGATAAGTATTCAACCCTAGAGCCATTGCTGCTTCTGTCTGGCCTATGGGCAAACTCTGAATACTTCCCCGTACAATTTCTGTAATAAAAGTCCCTGTGTACAAAACTAATGCAAATAAAATTGCGGCAAATTGTGGAGTTAATGCGAATCCTCCACTTTGAATATAGGTCCCATGTTGATTTATATTTACTTCTGGAACGTTAAAAGAGAGCTTCATAGATAAAGCAAAAAAAGAAATTATTGCAATGACAACAAAAGTAAAAAAGGATATTAAATTAGGAGAGAAAAGATCAACATGTTCTTCTTTATATTTGAATAATCTAGATCTAAGAATTAATGAAATGATTAGTCCCAACAATAGAATTAAAGACCATAATGAACCATTTTCATTGCTAGAAATAATTGGTAAATAAATTCCTCTATTTGACCAAACAGAAAGGCCTCCAAATGTTAATGCTTTAGAAATATGAGGCAATTGTAATAAAAGAAGCTGCCAAAAAATTATTTGAACAAGCAAGGGGGTGTTTCTAATAAACTCTACATAACCTGTTGAGATTTTATTGATCAAAAAGTTAGGAGAAAGTCTCGCCAAGCCCATAAAAATACCTAGGATTGTAGCTAAAACTATACCTACTAGACTAACTCTTATAGTATTGATTACTCCAGCAAAATATCCCATCCATCTACTATCATTACTATTATAATCAATAATGAAAGTATGACTTAGCCCAAATCCAGCTCTACTTGATAAATGCCCAAATCCTAACTCGAGATTTAATGCTTTATCAACAACATAAAAAAACAATAGTAATAAGAATATTCCAAAAACAAATTGAATAAAAAATCTTCTAAAGTTTCTGTTTCTAATTAATAAACTTAGTTTCTTCTTTATTGAATCTTCAGATTTAAATTGGGTAAATAAACTAGAGGGCATAGTTACAACATACAGGGTCACATAACTAAATGCGACCCTGTATTTTATTATGCAAAATTATTTTTATCTAAATGGAGGTGCGTAAATCAAACCACCATCTGTCCATTGAGCATTTAGACTGCCTTCTCTAGTTAAACCTAGTGGCACTAAATGTCTGTCATACACTTCACCGTAGTTACCTACTTGGTAAAGTACATTTTGCATGAAATCAGCAGAAATTCCAAATCCGAAATCTTGCACTTCTCCGCCTTCAAAGCCCACACCAAGTAATCTTGCCATACCTGGATCTGCAGGGTTTGCAGCCATAGAAGATACATTAGCACTTGTGATGCCACTTTCTTCTGCTTGCATCATACCAAATACTACCCACTGAACAACGTCATACAATTCACTGTCGTTATCTCTTGTCAAAGGACCAAGGGGTTCTTTAGACAAAGTCTCAGCAAGTACCACTAAAGCTTCAGGACCACCAGAAGCAGCTGGGAAACCAGCTCTCTTTGAAGCTAATCCTGATTTATCAGTAGTCCAACCTTCACATTGTTTTGCTTCAAATGCAGCCTGTAAAGGATCATTTGTTTCAAAAGTCAGTGGAGTATAAGGAATACCAGAACCTGTAAATCTATCATCTAGATTAAGTTCAGTGGTTGTTCCTTGTAAAACACAGACGGTAGCTCCAGACATAGACTCAATTGAATCATATCCACTGTCAGCATATACCATCATTCCTTGTCCATCATAGAAAGTAGGTGCTGTAAAATCATTACCTAAATCTCTATCTCTACTCGCAGTCCAAGTAGTGTTTCTAATCAATACGTCAACTTCACCTGAACCAAGAGCTTCAAATCTTGCAGATGCGGTTAACGGTGTATATTCTACTTTGCTTGCGTCGCCAAGTATAGCAGCAGCTATAGCTTTACAGAAATCTATATCAAAACCTTCAAATGCACCATCCGGAGTAACAACTCCAAAACCAGTAAGATTATCATTAACTCCACAATTCAACGTGCCTCGGTCTTTGATTACCTCAAGAGTATTAGAAGATGCTTCGGAAGATCCACTAGATGTAGATTCATCAGAACAAGCAGCAAGTACGAATAAAACAGCAAATAGACTTATTATGCCTATCAACCTAAATTTAAACATATCTTTCTCCTTTTTATGTTTGTAAAACCACCAGGAGTGACACCAGCTGCCGTAAATTGGTACGGGATTCACCGATAGGTTCTCGGCTCATTATATTACAAAAAAAATAAAAAATAAACAATTGTAATAATCTAGTTTATTTATAAGAAGATTGGTTGTGACCATGCTTTAGTTCCATCAGAAGAAATGACAACTAATCTATAATAATTTTTTGCACCATTGATTTGCATATCAATTTGATCATTTTCATCTTCAAAAAAAGTTAATCCATTATTATGGATGATTTTAATTGTATATTTTGATTTTTTTGAAGAATCCTCTATTTCTATTTTCACATTTATTCTATTCTTAGATAATTCTAATTTTGAAAATTTTACTCCACTACTTGAGTAAAATTGCCCAGATCTCATAGCATTAATAATATTTTCTTGACTCAATTTGTTTGCATTTACCATCAACCAACCTCTACCTGGGTTAGATCGGTTAGCTGAGAATTCTTCATTAAAATGATGTGAATCATCAGTTGCTACACCATAAATCAATTTTCCATGACTTAACACATCATCCCATATCTCTTCAGTAGACATTGAATAAAGAGATCCATCGTTATTAGCTGACATATGGCCATTAAACACTTCAAAAGCCCACGTATCTCCAGAATGCTTAATATCTTCTGAAGTTAGCCACCATTGATAATTAGGATGATTGATACTAGACAACCCATTTTGTTCTTTAATTTTATCAACGATGTCATTTATTGCATCTATGTTATTTTCATATGCACCTGGCATTATTACTTTATTAATTCCAATTCCATTAATGTGAAGTGCTGCGGGTTTAGAATCTATTTCTCTTATGGTAATTTCTTCTCCAGGTATTAACAAGGGCCATTTCTTAGGGACTTTTTTATCTTCGTCTAAAATAGTCAGATGATTATGATCTGACAAAACCAAAAAATCGTAATTATTTTTTTTGTACCATTTAGAAACGTGATCAGGAGAACTGTCACCATCGCTATTCGTAGTGTGAGTGTGGATGTTCCCTTTGAACCAAGGCATAATTCTATCCAATCTTTCGTTTTTGTAATTAAATATGATTTTTTTCAGAATAACATTAAGATAATATGTTTACGGTATGATGAGAGCAATATTAAGGCCATTTGTAAGATTCCCTATATTATCCGGGGGGGTTCTTATTTCTTTAATATTATTGGGAATTTTTGCTCCTATAATCGCCCCCTATGATCCCTATATTGGAGATATTAGAGTCAGACTTCAAAAACCAGGGATCGTTAGTGGAAACATGAATCAAAACAACTACGATTTGATTCAAACCAAAGATCAAGTTGACGAAATGCCAGAATGGATGAGAGCATATTCAACAGAAGATACGAATGAATCAAAAATGACAATTCATAAAGGAGAAAAGGGAATCATTGAATTTTATATGGGTCCTGGTCTTTCATTTGTGGATGAAAATAGGAACGGAACTCATACTGACGACGTAAGTTTTGATATTTTTTCTGAAAATTGTCTGGGACAATCAAAAAATTATTGTCCGAAACCCGATATTAAATTCACTAAAGTTTATAAAAAGGAATCTGTTGGATATATAGAATATGTTGCTAATGAAGATATAGTGGATGATTTAAATGATATTATTTCAATTGATATAAACGCTATAAGGGGAGACACAAAAAAATGGCCTTGGTGGCCTTCTGGATTGCATTTGTTAGGAACAGATCAAATAGGTAGAGATTACTTTTCAAGATTAATTTATGGAGGCAGATGGAATTTGAGTCTAATGTTAATTACTGGTGTTGTGGGAAGTATAGTCGGAGCATCTTTAGGCATGATAAGTGGGTGGACCGCATTTCAACCAAATGGCAGATGGGTAATCGATGAAATAATTTTGCGTATAGTCGACATCACAAGTGTAGTGCCTATATTACTGATAGCTATAATGACCACCTTAGTTTTGGGAAATAACATATGGGTTTTCGTAATTATATTAACTCTTTTTACTTGGCAAAATTTCGTCAGAATTATAAGAGCTAAAACTCTTACTTTGAGAACACTCGAATATGTTAATATGGCTAAAATATCTGGTGCTAGCACTTTTAGAATATTAAGAACTCACATTTTACCTTCTCACCTAAATGATATTATGGTTATTGCAACTTATAATTGTGCGTTGATTATTACCCTAGAGGCAGTTATGTGTTTTTTTGAAATAGCAATTCCAAGACATTGGACTGCTTGGGGTAATATGATGAAATTAGCTTCTGAATATTGGAATTATGGAGAGTTTTCTGGAACATATCCATATAGATATCAAATGTTGATCCCGAGTGGTTTAGTAATTATAACGGTCTTATCTTTGAATTTTCTAGGAGATTGGGCAAGAGATAAGTTAGATCCGAAATTAAGAGAGTTTGAATAGCATTAATTTAATAACATTAATGATTTTATCTTCATTATTTGTCTTTTAGTTTTAACATAGATTTCATATAAACTATAGTTAGCATGATTAAAATAAAAACACTTACTAGATATCCCATCAAATCTTTATCAGGTGAGAATAAAAATAAATTATCCGTAAATAGACAAGGTAAAATAGAACTGGATCGAATAGCTGCATTTAGACTTGGAAACAATTCTGATTATGATGGAAAGTGGAAATCTAAAATCAATTACTTATCTTTAATGCATGTCCCCTATTTATCTTTAATTCAACTGACATTCGATGATAAAAGAAAAATTATAAGTATCAAAATAGAAGAAGAAAAAAAAGAAAAATTCCAATTTAATGAAATGCGTCTCATTGAAGAAAAAATAAAAGGATTCTTAATAACTAAGGGATTTGATAAAAAATTTAGACTCATTTTTCCTAAAGACAGTTCTTCATTTCATGACTCAAAAACAGGTTTGATAAGCTTGCATTCTGAAGCAAGTGAAAATGAATTAAAATCTTTTTTTGAAGATGCAGAAGGTACCAGATTTAGAACTAATATTGTAGTTAAAAATTCTTTGCCATTTGAAGAATTAGATTGGGTTGGTAAAAAATTAGTGATTGGGAACTTAACATTTAAGGTTGCAAAACCTATTACTAGATGTATGGCTGTAAATTGCAATCCAACAAAAGGGATCTATGATTTAAATATTTTGAAAATGCTTCCTAAATTAAATCAAATAAAAGAACCTACTTTCGGAGTTAAGCTGGAACTTGTTTCTGGACCGGGACTAATAAAAATAAAAGATAATGTATCAATACTTTAAAATCTTAAAATATCTTCACGATGAAAATCAATCCATTCTTCATCTAATTCCAAACCAATACCTTTTTTATTAGGGATTTTTATACTTCCGTCTTCATTTGTAATTATCAAGTCTTTTGTACCCCATTCGTGAACAACTTTAGGGAACCAATTTTCATAAAACGAACAATTGTTTATAGAAGAAATCACATGTAAATTTGCAGCATTAGAAAAATTATTACCAGCAAGTCCTACTTCACAGTTGGCATTATATTTATTACATATTTTTGATATTTCTATAAGTCCTGTAATTCCATATTTTCGACTTGATGCTTTAATTGATTTTCCATTATATTTTTCCATAAAAAGTATAGATTCATCTTGAAAAAAATCTTTATCATCTGAAATTGTGATCGGAGTTTTTAAAATTCTATTTAGACTTTTAAGATCATCCCAATTTTTCCAATACATTGGATCTTCAAACCAAAAGAAATTAAGCTCATCTAATTTGGTACCGATTTCCAAAGATGCTTGATAATCATATCTTGAGTTGGGATCAAGCATGAGATAAAAATCTTCGCCTAACGTTAGTCTGATTTTATCCAAGGTTAAAAACAATTCCTTTTTGTTTAGTGCACCGGGATGAATTTTGTAAGCATGAAAGTTAGTTTCTTTTACTTGTTTAGCCTCTTCTGTATATGAAGAAACATTACTAGATAATGGAGGAAATGTAATATAACATTCTACGGATTCATTTGAATTCCCCAACATTTCAGACACTGAAACATTTTCCATTTTGGCGTATAAATCCCATAAGGCAATATCTATCGGTGCATAATCAGAAATTTTACATTTGGTTGATTTGATAAATTTTTTAATTTCACCCCATATCAATTCAGGGTGTATTGTTTTTATATTTAACAAATAATCAATAAAATTACGTTTTATACTGCTTATTTGCTCATCCATATTTTGATTTTGAATCCCTATTAAACTATTTCCTTCAACACCCTCAGAATTAATAATCCTTAATACTCCTTGAGTGATTTCTCCTCCCAAAAATTTTCTTTCATCATTAACATAGAATCTAGGGATATTCCTCTTCAATATATCAATTTGGATATTTTGTATTTTCATAACATTAAAATATTTCTTAGATGTTATAAATAATAATAAAATAATTACCTTAAATATGTGATAAAGTTTTTTGAAAATAAAACAAATATGGAGCAAAGATGACGAAAAGATTAGAAAACAAAGTCAGTATTGTTACAGGAGGAGCCTCTGGAATAGGAGAAGCTACTGTAAAAACATTTTTGGAGGAAGGTTCAAAAGTTTGTGTTATTGATAATAACAAAGAAAAACTCGAGACATTTGATTCTTACTCAAAAGATGTTATAACTTGTTTATTTGATGTAACGGATGAAAATGGATGGAAAGAAAATGTAACTCGAATATTGAGTAAGTGGAATAAAATTGATGTTTTAGTTAACAATGCAGGCATATCTTTGAGATCGAGTTTTGAAGAAATGAATAGAAAAGAGTGGGATAATGTTTTTGCCGTTAATTCTACAGCTGTTATGTTGGGTACCCAAAGTGTAATTGAAATAATGAAAAAAAATAAATCTGGTTCCATTATAAATATTTCCTCTATTTTTGGGCTCGTAGGAAGCCATAGAAGTTCAACAGCTTATCATGCTTCCAAAGGGGCAACTAGAATCTTTTCCAAAACTATTGCTGCTCAATATGGGAAATACAACATCCGTTCAAATTCTATACATCCTGGTTTTACAGATACTCCTATGACAAAGGATCTACATTCAATAGAAGAAAGATACAATGAAAGACTTTCAATGACACCGATGGGCAGACTAGGGACTCCACAAGATATTGCATATGGGGTACTCTATCTAGCCTCGGAAGAATCATCTTGGGTGACAGGATCAGAATTAGTTATTGATGGAGGAGAAACTTGTTGGTAACGATTAATTAACTTGTTTTTCCCAATCAGATTTTAGAATTGAATAATAAACAACATCTCTTCTGATATTTTGAGATATAATATGTTTTTTTAAAAGAGCTTCTTGTTGCATATTCATTTTTTTCATAACTGATTGAGAAGGTAGGTTCAACAAGTCTGTTTGTGCAAAAATCTTTTCTAATTTCATATCTATAAACCCATATCGAAAAACAGCTCTAACAGCTTCAGGAATTATTCCTTGCCCCCAATATTTTTTTGATAGCGAATAACCTATCTCAGCTATTTTTTCCTTTTGATTAATATACAAGCCCACACTACCGATTGTTTCTGATTTTAATGTAATGACAAACCTTGCATTATCATTCCAATCTGAAATTACTGCTAATTCAACAAATTCTTTGACACTTTCTTTTGTATGAAAATCCAAAAATCTGAAAAATTCATCTTCTAAAGAATATTTTTGTACAATTGACAAATCCCTTAACTTTATTGGTCTTAGAATTAATCTTTCGGTTTTTAACAACGGCTCTTTATGTATATTCATAATATTTATAGTTTATAGAAAATATAAACAAGTACAAAAAAAAAGATGGTGTTATTATGATGGTAATTTATTTTTAAATAGCCTTGTTTAATAAATATAAAAAAATTTACTTAATAATAATTTCCGCTGTAACTATAATATTAGTTATTTACATTGTGTTATCTATATACATCACTACCCTTGCAATCAAAGCCACTAGAAAAACCGTTGAAGAAAATCCTAGTAATTATGGGATGAATTTTAAAGAAGCCAAATTTATGACTTCAGATAATATAAATTTACATGGTTGGTTTATAGAAAATAAAAAAAACCAAACCATTGTCTTTGTTCATGGAGTAGATTCTAATAAAGCTGATGATTATAAGCTTGAATTAATGAAAGATATTTATGATATGGGATATTCAATGCTAGCTTTTGATCTAAGAGCACATGGTGATTCTGAAGGTAAAAACTTAGGATTAACATACTTCGAAAGAGCTGATTTAATAGCCTCACTTAAATATTTAAAAGAAATTCAAAACATTAAGGAAGTAATATTATATGGTTCCAGTTATGGAGGTACACTTGTTTTATCTAATTCCGATTTAACTGATGATGTTCAAATCAAAGGAATTGTTGCAGATAGCCCATTTTATGATTTACCTCGACTTGTAGCGGGAGAAGTATCAAGCAGAACTTTCCTTCCAAAGTCAGTAGCTTCAACGCTTAAATTTGGAATAATTCAAAGTATAAAATATATGTATGGTATTAGTGCACCAAAAATTATTGAAAGGATACAAAATATAAATAATTTCAATAATCCTGTATTGCTATTCCATTGTATCCCTGATGACAGAATCCCTATAAAGCATTCCCAAGACATAAGTGAGTTTTTACCGGCAAATAGTCAATATCTCGAATTCGATTACTGTGATCATTCAAATGCTTACGAAATTGAAAAAAAAGAATTTACACAAATGTTAAAAACTTATTTTGAATCCTCATTTAATTAGAGATATAGGTTTTTGTTGATCAGAAGATAATCTAGCAGCTTTACAATAATTAAAAACTTTCATGCCATCTGTAGGAGATAGTTTGGAAATAAAATCTTCGCGAATTGAATCTACAAAATTTTTCATTCCAATATTGAAAGAATTTCCCCAATCTAATTCTTCTTTAGGGAAAGTTATTTCATTAATTTCCCCTTTTGAAAAATAGATTAATGGAGGCCCATCCAATATTTTACCCGAGCACCTATTTATCCAAATAAATCCTTGAGTTCCTGTTATTTCAAACCATTCATCTTCATTAAAGTAATCTGAATTGATTTTTATTTTATGTGCCCTGACAATATCCCAAGATCCATGATTTTGATTTTCATAATTCCACATTATTATTCCAGGGCAATCTAAAAAAGATCCATCAGACATTTCAGTATTTTCAACAAATGATGAAATCTTTACAATATCACCCATCAAGTCATAAGCAACTGAAAAAATATGATATCCATAATCAAAGAGTACTTTTCCTCCACCATTAATTTTTTCATTGAATCTCCAATTGTTTACTTTACTTTGTCGATCTGTTGAATATCCAAGAATACTTTTCAATCGAACAGATTTTATTTCTCCAATCACTCCATCTTTAATAAGATCTTTAGCTTTAATGTAAGGAGGATAATAAAGGAAGTTATCAAAAACCCTTGATTTTTTGTCAGATTTTATACTTTCATCTATCATAGCTTGACATTCTTTATCTGAAATCGCCATGGGTTTTTGAACAGACACATGTTTGCCACTTTTTAATGCTTCAATGAATATTTTTGAATGTAAATTATGAGGTGTTAAAATATCAATCACATCGATTTTTTTATCCTCAAGTAAGTCACGATAGTCTAAAGTTGTTTTTTCAACTTCCCAAAATCTAGCTTTTTGTTTAAGAGTTTTTTGATTTATATCAGCTATTCCCGCCACTTCTACATTCTCCATATTCTTATAGCCTTGTATATGCAGATCTGAGATTTTACCAACTCCAATTATTCCTATGTTAATGTTTTTTTTCAATTTTCTATTCTAAATATTTCTTTTTTACTTTTAATAAATAAGTGTAAGTAGGATTAACAAATTGAGTTACTCTTGCTTCTAATATCTGTGCTAGTAACATATATCCTTCTTTTTTATCAATTCCATAATCATTTTCAAGCCATAAAAGCATTTCTGATAAAGCTATTCTAAAAGCATCTTCGGCCGGTTTCCCTTGGGCAGTGGTCATAATGTATTCGTCATTTATAATTCTTGGCCATTTCATGAAATTAGAGATTTTTTCTGATTTACACTTTAGCATCACGGTGCCACCAGTCTCAATTCCTCCTCCTCCACAAATTTCTCCATCCCCTTGTATAGCATGCATATCTCCAATGTGAAGTAAAGAACCATCATGATTTATTGGAATTTGAACAGTAGCCCCACTAGTTATTTCTTGTATATCAAAATTTCNTCCCCACTCACCTGCCCATGCATTTGAACGTGATTCAAATTCNGGNGCTAATCCTACAACCCCAATCATTGGTTTTATAGGAATTGACAATTTGTCATTCCAAATAACTTTATNGTCTATAATTTTTACAACCTTAAACACNTCNCCTATNGCAGAAGGCTCTAAATAGGAGGGAAATGCTCCAGTAGATCCTCTATATTTCGTGTATCCAATATTATGAGTTNTNATTTNACCTATTTCAACATTCAANACNTCTCCTTTTTTNGACCCATTTATCCAAATACANCCCGATGCAGGATTNCCTCNGTCATCAGGCATAGAATCATCTCTATATTTATTAAACGTTTCCACAAGATCNTTATCTACATCCTTNGAATCAGGTCCTCTATTCATNTGAGTTTCAACCTCAAACCAAGTNTCTTGATCNACTTCATCNGTAACTTTATTATTTACTGAATGTTCACGATATAAAATTTTTTTTGTAATTTTTTTCATTTTAGATTTAAATTAGTTTTTGAAGATATCTTACTTTAAAAAAAAATCAAATAACAAAAAAAATTACATAATTTAACATAATTTTTTNNACTTACTGCTAAACTAATCAAAAANAGCTNAGTTAATTTTTNATTGATTATGAAAAAATATGAACAAGAAGCAATAGATACAGCACTTTATTGGAACGAAGAAGGTTTCAATAAAAGAAATCAAGANNTATCTGTTGAACANATGCATTTCCCTCACATTAGATTATGGGAAAATAAATTTTCAATTTTCNAAAATAAAGAAGAATTCTTAAAAGGCTTTGATCAACAATCAAAAAATCTNGCTTCAGAAGGATGGAATCATACNGTAACAAGATCNATCAAGGTNATCCAATCAGATCCTGAAAAAGTACACTTGATTTTGCATCAATCTCGTCGAGACAAAAATGGAAAGGAATATCACAATTTTCATACACTTTGGATTATGANCAAGATTAACNAAAAATGGGGAATTCAGTTTCGTTCATCTTTTCTNGAAGGCGCNTCAATGACTTCTTATTAGGNATATANATATGAAAAAAGACAAATTATANATATTAGGAGCTGGNACTCCAACTCCAACTGNATCCAGATTTGGNTCGGCTTACGTACTAGATATAGATGGAGAAAAAATTATGTTTGATTGTGGTCCTGCTGCAACACATAAATTAGTTAAAAGTGGATTNTGGCCAACAGAAATTGATTANTTATTTTTTACNCATCACCANTTNGATCATGANATAGATTATCCTTGTTTCTTGTTATGTCGTTGGGATCAAAGTATCGGAAAAGAAAATATGCTTAATGTTTTTGGTCCAAACTTAACAGAAAAAATAACTAATGAAGTTGTAGGAGAGGACGGAGCTTTTTCTCATGATTGGAAAGCTAGAGTTTANCATCCTGTAAGTCANAAAGTATATGTAAATAGAGGNGGAACTCTACCAAGGAAACCACCCAAAGTAAACGCTAATGATATTNNCCCTGGNACNGTNAAGNTTTCAAAGAAATGGGAGGTAGTAGCTGACGTCGCAGAGCACGTACAACCCTATCTTGACTCCTTAGCATACAGGCTAGAAACTAACAAAAATAAATCCATNGTTTTTACGGGTGATACTCAACCATGTAAGTCAGTTATAAATTTGGCCCAAAANGCAGACATTCTGGTGTGCATGTGTTGGGATGATCAAGAAACTATGAATGAAAATGGAGAATTTTTTGGNCAATGTGGAACTCTAGGAGCAGCACAAATGGCAGAAGATGCCAACGTTAAAACTTTAGTACTAGTACATATGGGTCCAAATATTAGCTTAGAACAAAATAAGATTTCAGCTAGAAAAGAAATAGCTAAAATTTTCAGTGGAAATATAATATTTTCTGAAGAAATTCAAAGTNTTGACATATGGAATAAATAATTTTGATNAGNTAAATATTNTNTANNTNTTTTANNTATTAANTTATTATNANCTAATACCANAAAAATTCAGTNAAATGAGTACCCAATGTGAGATCAGAACCTAAAGATAATCCCAAAATAATACTCAACATTCCAAAAACCGAAATTAAAGAATTCCCTATCAAAGATGATTTTAGGTACTTAAAAGGTAACGAAAGCACTATCGTCATTATAGCCATAGCAACTACAGTGCCAACTGCGAAAAAGATTAAAAAAATAATNCCAGAAAAAAAATTTGGNGTGTTGGGTAAAATAGCTATTAAAACTGCTGCACTACCAGCTAGNCCATGAACAAATCCAATAAAAAACGATTTCGTACTTAAAAATGGAATAAAGTTCATAAAAAAGCTGTGATTTTTTCCATGGTGGAAATCTTTTGCTTNTGTATTNTGTGCATGCGATCCATGAATGTGAGTATGAGANAGTCCATCATGNTGATGACTGTGAAAATGNAATGANCCTTTATAAAGTTTCCAAAAAACTTGCAANCCTAAAATTATCAACATNATCGCTACNNCAAANTCAAAATATANGGNGANANGCATATAAAGATCTAAAAAANTTTCTTTCANTANAAGAATTATTGTTCCCAATATCATTANTGGTATGGTATGNCCTATNCCCCATGANATNCCTACCCANACAGNATTAATAATCTTTTTNTNATCTCTAACAATAGTAGAAATNGCAACTATATGATCACCATCAGTTGAATGTNTAANTCCGATTAATAATCCTATAAATAAGGCAGATAAGATTCCNGAAAATTGTATTATTTCNTGTTCCATTATTTTTATGAATAATAAAGGTATTCCTTTAAATTATAAATCAATTATAATCCGATTTAATGACTAACGAAGANTTNTCAAAATTCAAAAGGAGTCGATNAATGGGAATAATGAATGCTNAAGANAATAAAAAAATATCNNCTGGTCCAGATATCTGGTTAGCTGGAGATCCAGAAGATCTAAAATCANTNATGAATAAAGGTATNAAAGGNATTGTGACAAATACTGTNGTTCTTAAAGATATGACTGANAAATATGGTTCTATNATAGATTTGACTAAACGNTACTTAGATATAACAGATAAAAAAATAGNTATTGAAATTGATGGACATTCTACTNNCGAATTATTGGATGTAGGAGAAACTTTTACCAAAATNTCTGACCANATTATNCTNAAAATCCCAATGACNAGTTATGCNNTGGATGCATTTTCAGAGNTGAAAAAATCTAATATAGAAACTTTTTGNACAACAATTTTTTCACTCAATCAAGCAGTAATAGCTGGNAACGCTGGAGCAACACATGTNTTGCCATTTTGTGAACCATTCTTAGAAGTNAATCAAGATTCTACAAAATTGGTNAGNGATATAAANGCTACTTTTGATTCATGGGAGAANAGACCTTTTATNACNGCAGCTTTAGTACGTTCAACNACAACTGCACATAANGCNATACGAGATGGNGCTGATGGNATAATAGTNTTCTGGCCAGTTTTTGAGGAAATGATTAAANCTAAATTAACAGATGAATGGAATCAAACTTTTCTCGACAATTGGAATGNAATTTATAANTCAGGNAANCTCTCNGATNTAAATTANAAGCCTTAAAAATATTTANATNTTTTNANNTGACACAAAAGATGACAGTAATGAGAAGGTCNGATAATATAATTATNCCATACCCCTCAAAGTGAATGTTGATAGCTTGCTCCTAAAGAGTGAGCTGTCAACCATTTTCAAATGATTCCTATACCAAAAATNAAAATTAGTATTACTGCAATAAGTACAGCNGATATTAATATGTAAAATTTTATATCTTGCATTNATTNATTATAAATAAGTTTAAANAATAATTAGTAGANGNTTTAATTACGCTTATTAATCAACTTTTAATTTATATTAATTAGATGATTANATNCAAAATATTAGTTTTTATATTAGTAATGATAGGAGTTTTTTTTATCCTTGATAGAACAATAGGCAATAAATTAGACTCACATTTTAAAATAAAATACTTTATTTATGCAAGCATAATGAGTTTGACAGGCTTTGTTCTAGGATTTGTTTTATTTTATTTGCTTAGTTAAATTTCGATTAAATTTATGTTAGAATTCTAAATTATGAGTAATATTTATATGAGAAAATGTTGTTGCTGTTGTTGTTGTAGAAACGAGAGGTTTCTTTAGTAAGTACTTGCATTTTTATTTAATAGAGAAACCCCTTGAAGGGGTTTTTTTTATGGATAATTTTTAGGATGAACAAATGAATGAATATCTAAATAAATTTTTTACTTTTCCGGAATTGATAAATGAGATTTCAGCTAGGTTTGTTGCACTTGGAGTAGTTTTACTTTCTGTTCCAATACTATTATTAATAATGAATAATAGTAATTTTGTGTATATCCTACTTTCGTGTCTAGTTTATGGATTTTTAGCTAGGGTATCATCTGGGCCTAAAATTAGTCCGTTAGCTCTTTTTGTAACAAAATTTCTTGTACCAAAGTTAAATAGGCCTGAGAATCTCGTTCCAGGACCACCAAAAAGGTTTGCTCAAGCAGTTGGATTGATTTTTTCAATCTTTACAACTGTTTTTTTCTTACTAGGTTTTAAAGTCGTAGCTATAAGTCTTATATCTGTTCTAATTGTATTCGCTTCTTTAGAATCATTTTTAGGATTTTGTGCTGGCTGTAAAGTATTTAAATTTCTAATGTATATTGGATTGATTCCCAATAACATATGTGAAAAATGTGCCAATTATAAATTTTAATTAGGTCCCTTTATAGATTTCTCAATATGGATTGTAAATTATAATGTGTATATGAAGAAAATAATTGTAATAATTTTATTAATTGCTTTATTTGTAGTTTTGTTATCAGCTTGTGCTGAATCAAATCCTACTCCTGCACCAATGAGTTCACCTCCTGTTGTACAACAAGTTGTTCCTAGTCCAACTGCAAACCCCGTTAACAAAGTAAATACTAGAGAGGTTACAAAACCAACATCAACAAAATCTAAAAAGACTGTAAGTCCCCCTCCTGAATCTACAAATATTCAAAAGGCTACACCTACTGCAAATGAAAACTCTCAAGCTGGAGAAAAAAAGGAAAAGGCAGAGAACAATACTGCTAATACCTACACTGGAAGTACAACAGTATTAAAAACACCAATAAAAGCTACAGAAGAAGAGGTTATACGTCAACAAAATAAAATAGCACAAGATGCAACTGTTTGTTACGGTGCTGAAGGTTTACTTGGATCTATTTGTGAATCAGGTATGAAGACATTAAAATCTAATCCCATGATTTGTATGCAACCAGGAGAAAAATGGTTAGAATCTCTATGTGCAAGAGAATCTAAAAATCCACTCGTACAAGCTATGGCAGGATCGATGATGCAATCAATGAAAAGCGGAAATACTGTTACTTCCTCAGACACAGGAACTATGATGGCTGACATGATGCAAGCAGGATCTCAAGAGGAAGCAAAAGCACAAATGCCTGATTATATGAGTGCTATGATGAGTTCTATGATGGGCGGCCAGAGCGGAGGTATGAGTTCTATGATGGGTGACCAAAGTGGAGGTATGAGTTCTATGATGGGGGGACAGAGCGGAGGAGTGGCTACAACCAAGCAGCCTACAGGTCCTACTGTTGATCTGTCAAATTTACCAAAGTTCGTTACAAATAATTTTATAGATTTGGATCCTTTTAACTCAATAACAAAGTTTAGAGGAGCCTATGGTCATGATTACTCCGCAAGTGATGAAGAATATGACCCTACAGGAAAATCATGTAGAAGTATGAAGCACTACTTTGAAGCATATACACTAGACCAACGTTGGTCGGGTCAATTTGGATCCTACGATACAAAAGGGAATGTAAATTATTATGCACCTACAAGTGGCAATATTATTGATATTGTTCATGGTACATTTGGTAGAGATAATGGTAGCGTAGGAGAAGAATGGCAATTTACCATTGAATCTTCTGAATATCCAAGTGTAAATATTAAATTTCATCATGTTAATTTAGAAAAACATTTACAAGGTGGTGGAAATGTCCAAGCTGGTGAGTTTTTAGGAACAATAGCTAGAGACAATGGACAAGGAGAGATAGCTGCCTATGTATTATCAGGGGAAGGTACTTTAAAATACGTTTCATTCTTTGAGTTAATAACCGATGATGTATTTGCACTATATGAATCTAGAGGATTAAAAAATAGATCAGATGTAATCATTTCACGTGAGGATAGAGAAAGTAATCCCATCCCTTGCACTATAGGAGATGGTCAAGGAGGAAAGTTTTATTTCGCCGGAAGTAACGAACTACAATTTGCACAATGGCAGCAAGGTTCAGAAAATTGGGTTTCTTTGAACCCTAAATAAAAGAGGGAATTTCTTATATTGAATTATGTAAAATCAGACTGTATGGATTATCTTAAAACTATAAAAGATAACTCTGTAGATCTTATAATTACTGATCCTCCCTACTATATTGGGTTCGACGGTGGAAAAGGATGGGATTCTCAGTGGGAAAATGAAAAAGAATATTTAAGTTGGTGTTCCAAATGGGTCAAGGAATGCGTTCGAGTTTTAAAACCAAACAGAATGCTCACAATATGGGGAACATTAAAAACTGAAACGTTTCTAAAATTCAAACTTGAAACTTCTGACTTAGTTGAGCTCTTCCCTCAAAATGAAATTATATGGTCTTATAATTGGGGTGGTAGAGATAAGAGTAATTTTGCAAGAAAACATGAATATGCATGGTGTTGGAGTAAAGGTGAAAAATTCCTTTTCAATTCAGAAGATGTTTTACAACCAAGAAAATTAAAAAAAAATTTGAGGACAGGAGAAAAATATTCGAAAGGTTCTATTCCGACATCTGTTTGGGAAAAAAATAACCATACAACTTCTAAAGATTATATTGGATGGCATCCAACAACAAAAAACCTTGACGTACTAACTAGAATTATTAGAGCGTATAGCAATGAAAAAGATACAATATTGGACATATTTATGGGATCAGGTTCAACTGCCGTTGCAGCTATTAGAAACGGAAGAAATATAATTGGATGCGAATCAGATGAAGAATTTTACAATTTATCATCTGAAAGGATTCAAAAAGAAAGAAAACTTAAGACAGAATAATATAAATATTTAACTTTGTTTGAAGATGAATGTTAAATCTATATTGGAAATTTAAACAACTTCAACTTCATTTTGTACGTACCCTACTCCTTGAAGACTAATATAAACACTGTCTCCTGATTCAAGAGGAACTATTTCCTGATCTTTTCTAGCTATAGCAAAACCACCTGAATATTGAATTACTATATCTGGAGGTATATCGTGTGCAACTGTTGATGCTACTATATCAATTGGAGACCTTTTAAATACTGTCACTACAGATCCTGATCCTACTAATTTTTTGTTTCTATATTGATTTATTTCAAGTTTAAGTTCAAGAGGTTTATTATTTTCTTCTTCATCTTCCATAGATAAAATGCAAGGACCAATAGAAGCACATCCCTTAAAAACTTTAGCAGGTACGGTCCAAACTGTAGCTAAAGAACCCAAATTACCTGCAACTTCATTTCCAGTAGAAATCCCTACAAATTTTCCTTTGTAAATAATAAATATTATTTCACCTTCTGCAATAGTTTTTTCAGTATCAGAACGAATACCTACTTTATCAAAAGGACCGACAAGTCTATGATTTGTACCCTTATATAAAGTTGTTGATATTGTTGGTGTATTATAAGCTAACTTAGTTTCTTCTGGAGCATTTTTTAAATCTGAATCCTTGATGATCATGTTCCCGAAACCACCTGCCCACATTTCTTCGGGTTCTATTGGCTTAATTATCCTAGCAGGACCCTCTTTTTTAATCGACCAGGTGATAAGATCAGACAATTTAAATTTTTTTCCTTTACCCTGCTTCAAAATACCTTTTGTTACTGAATCAACTTTAGTGTTTGTTATATGGGCAGTATCTAATAAATCTCTATAATCGACTATCAAATCATTAATGCTAGTTAAAGAAGTTAATTCATCCTTTTCAGTTTGAACACACAAATGATTAGTTCCGAACCCTTCTGAGATCCTATAATATTTCAATATAATTCTCCTAATTCATGTTTATTTAAATTTATATTATTATGAAAAAAAAACAAAGTGATATTAGTAATTATTCCTCATCAAAAAATGTCTATAAAATTAATTAATTTTTTTATTATAAACGTGATATTATTATGCTGAAGTCAACTGAAATTATTTATGAGCAAATAAAATGATTAACGAAGAATCAAAAAAACAATTAGAAGCTAGAAAAGCTCTAAATCAACAACCCTTAAATACCCTATCACCAATTGATGCTAGAAAGCAGTTTAATGAAGCTAAGGAAAATGTGGGGTTTTTAAATATAGAAATTTTAAATGTAGAAAATAGAAAAATAGAAGTTAATGGAACAAAAATAAATATCCGTATTTTTTCTGACTCAAATGAAAATAATTTACCCTTATTGGTAAACTTTCATGGAGGAGGTTGGGTTCTTGGAGATTTAGACTCAGATGAATCAATGTGTAAATTTCTTTCAAAAAAATCTGGATACAAAGTGATTTCAGTTGATTACAGGTTAGCCCCCGAAAACAAATTTCCTATACCACTAGAAGATTGTTATGAGTCCTTACTTTACTTTTATGAAAATAGTAAAGAATTTGGAATAAACCCTGAAAAAATTTCAATATGTGGTACTTCAGCTGGAGGAAATCTTTCTGCAGCTGTCTCTCTACTTTTAAGAGACAATAATAAAAATATAGTTAAATCTCAAATTTTATTCTGTCCTGTAACTGACAATGATTTTAACACAAAAACTTATATTGAGTATGTTGAAGGATTTGGTTTGGATAAGGCAGTTATGTTATGGTTTTGGAATCATTATGTAGACGGTGAAATTACTAGATATGCAGCTCCTAACAAAGATACGAAAAATAGTAATTTACCAAAGACTTATATAATCACGGCCGAGTGCGATATTTTGAGATCCGAAGCAGAAAAATATTATGAAAATATTAGAAAAAATGTAGATTCAAAAATTGAAATGTTTGAAGGAGCACTACATGGATTTAATGTTAATATTGGTGAAATAACAAATGCTGAAATATGTTTAGTTAAAGCTTCTAGATTCTTAAATGATTAGGAAATTTTAAAACCTTCGTAATTTGTTTTAGCTATTTCATCACATTTTTCTCTGTAAGTTTGATAGCCTCCGGCGTATGGCATAAATACTCTTTTCTTACCAGGTACATTTGCTCCTACGTACCAAGAATTACAAGTGTCTCTTAGTGTACTACTAGCAATTATTTCAACAAGATCCATCCATTCATTTTCCGCAGTAAGTTCAGCTTCTATTTCTTTTTTACCATTTGAATTCATGTGTTTGATACAATCAATAATCCATTCAACATGTTGTTCGATTGCAACCATCATATTACCCAAAACTGATGGACTGCCTGGACCAGTTATAGTGAACATATTAGGGAATCCTTCAATGCACAGGCCTAGGTATGACTTAGGACCTTCTTTCCATTTATCAGCTAAGTTGACTCCATTTTTTCCAATAATATCAATAGAAGTTAATGCTCCCGTCATCGCATCAAATCCCGTTGCAAAAATTATTATGTCAAAAGAAAATTGATCTTTTGATGTTTTTAACCCATTGGTGGTTAATGATTCAATCGGAGTCTTATTTATATCTATTAAATCTACATTTGATTTGTTGTATGTTTCAAAATAATCAGTATCAGCACATAATCTTTTACATGCAATAGTAGTTTTTGGAGATAGTAATTCTGCTGTTGCTGGATCTTTTACTATTTCTTTAATTTTGGACCTTACAAAGTTTGCCGCTGCATCGTTGGCTCTTTCATCAAATCCTATATCCATAAAAGCAGAATTGAAATCTGTTCCTCCATAATCCCATTTCTTTTGAAATTCTCTATTTCTTTCTTCATCAGAAACATCAAAAACATTCTTTGTACCATATACTGTTGATGCTATGCCTGCTCTAGCATTCTTTGCTTCATCTCGTATGTACGAATAATTTGATTTTACTTTTTTTACTTCTTGATCAGTTAGTTTTCTATTTTTTGCTGGTATTGAATAATTAGCAGTTCTTTGAAAAACCGTTAGATGTTTTGCGTCTTTTGCTATTACTGGTATAGCTTGAACTGCTGAAGAACCAGTTCCAATAATCCCCACCTTTTTGCCAGCAAAATCTATCTTCTGATGAGGCCAATTACCAGTAACATACCAATCCCCTTTATATGAATCTAATCCATTAAACGAAATTTCTTTTACAGAAGATAAGGTTCCTGTTGCCATTATGCAATATTGCGCTAAATAATTGTCACCCGAACTAGTTGATATATTCCATTTGTTTAAATCTTCTTTAAAAACAGATGAAATAACACGTTGATTAAATTTAATGTCTTTCCTTAAATCGAATCTGTCCGCAACATGATTTGCGTACTTAAGAATTTCACTTTGGGTAGAATATCTGCTTGTCCAATTCCATTCTTGTTGTAATTCTTCTGAGAAAGAAAAAGAATATTCAATACTTTCGACATCACATCTAGCTCCNGGATATCTATTCCAGTACCANGTCCCTCCAACTCCTTCTCCTGCTTCAACTATGAGAGCTTTTAAGCCTAACTCTCTTAACTTATAGAGCATATACATGCCCCCAAAACCAGCTCCAACAATTAAAACATCTAATTTTATTTCATTATTTTTTTTTATCACGTTCTTAAAAAACCTAATTGATTNTTTTTCGATATAACANTATNGTNANTTATTATATAGTAGTATTTCNTGATTAANTGTTNATCTCTTNAAANNTGAGTACAATAAAAANAACAAGAGNNAAAATATGTGTGAAAACTCAGAATGNAAAAACGAAAGTTGCACTTGTGATCCATGTAGTTGTACTGCAAANGACCAGTGTTAATTCCTACATNTAATNTTNTTTAAGTCNATAACTTTATTGNTAAAAGTTNTNGTTNANTGTTTGTTTCNTTAAAANTTTTTATCTNTCAAATTAATNAACTTAGTTCCNNTCCTTATTTTTTTNTNAAGATTTTTTTATAATATATAGNTAATTTNTTTAACNGAANAATTATTTTAGGAGAAAANGTTGGCTGGNAAAAAAATATCAGTTGAATTTGAAGTTCAACAAGATNTAATNAAAATGCTAGAAAAAGCTAAAGAAGAATATGATTTAGAAAGCGTTGATAAAGCCCTTAGATGTATTNTAGATTANGTTGCNTTAGATGGTGATTGGGAAGAAATATTTGGNGAAACTAGATGTATTCGTTGNGGNGGTAAAAGTGGTTGGGAAGAAAATTAATTTTAAAATTGATAACAAGNTTGAAATAAAAACACTNCNTTTATTTACATTTGTGACCCTTTTTATATTAATGTTCTCTTGTTCAGAAGATACATATGAAGATACATATGAAGANACANACAGNGANGAATCAACTAATGTTGGNATTCAATNTNGAANNTCTTATCCANANACAATTCCAACTANTAAANCATCAAATATAAAANCAGTACTAAAGCCGACTCCAANATCAAATACTGCTGAATATAAACCAACTACCAATNAAACAAATAGAAAAGTCAAAGAAATAACTTTTATTGANCTAANCAAACCCNCTTTTATATATACAGAAATNGCAGANCACAGNTTAGATATGAAAATTCCCGATCTTTGGGATGAATTTGAAAATCAAGGAGCAACAAAAATTTCAGGAGAACAAGGAGATATTGTTATAAAAAATTATGCCTATAAAGGTGGTATTGCCCATAGTAAAAATGCCTTTTACTTAGTGGCTCAAAACATTATCAACGGAGCAAAAGAAAAACAATATATAGAAAAATCAAATCAAAACATAAAACTCAATCATAAAGAAAGTTTAATAAGTACTGGTAATTATGGGAAAACTTATAGACAATATCTTTTTATTGCTTCAAGTGAAACTCATTTAACGATGTTTGTTTTTAGTTGTAATCCTGATTATTTATCAGAGTATGAAGATATTTTTAAAGAAGTGAAAAATTCTATTCNAATTACAAGATACTTATCAGTAAATGATAACCAGTCTAGTGNTATCAACCAAATAATTAAAACTCCAACAATAGCTTCCTCTGCAGTTACATTAATTCATACTCCTACTGTTGTAGCAATTCCTACGGTTGTACCAGAGTCCNCTGGTTTTATGGGTTATGAAAATGGTATAACTTGGGGGTCTACCACNGTATACAATGGAATAGGATATTTCTATGTGGATGATTTAAAACAATATTATACTAATGCAAACGATCAAATAGGTTATTTTTATAGTGGATATGCTGAGCCGGCAGCATTTTATGGAAATATAAAACGAAATCCTTCATTATGTGGTGATCATGATGGTTATGCAGGATTTTCATTTAATAATGAACCTACACTTGCTTCTCTAGTTGAAAATTATAACAACTCAGATATAAAGTACGAAGATTTAAACGTTACTTTTGGAACAGCAAGATCTGAGTGTTACTCTGGATTACTTCCTTTCACCCAAGGAGGGAGATATGGTCTGATTGATCCTGTAAGCATGGAGGGNAATGGAGATCTTTTATTAAACTGGTGGATAGCTGACAGAGGAGTAAAAGAATTTTTCGCAGCTCCTTCAATGCGTGGAGGTGCTAATCTAACTACAAACTGGGAAGGAACCAAAAAATTACATGTACTGGCTACTGAAAATACCGCCGATGGAACAGGATTCGGAGGAGTATATAATTATGTGAGTAACTTTAATGGTAGGCCAATGTGGGTAAATCTCGAATGTGACTATGGTGATGGTAAATGCTACATTTTTTATTATAAAGATCCAAACGGAGCAGTTGATAAATATGGGACATTGATAGATAGAGGAACATGGGTAATACAGGGTGGTGAACCGTCCGGAGAATGGTCTTCTGCTTCATATACCGATGCAGAATGGCCTTGGCAAGGAGNATGGCGTGAACCTNTTGCGTTTGTATCAGAATTGGAGAGTAAATAATTATGCCTAAAAGGAAAAGGAAAGAAGAAGATATTAATAATCTTTCGATAAAAGAATGGATCATTAAAGAACTTGGGCTTAAGTGGATATTTATATTCATATTTTGTGTATTGGTGGTTTATTTAATTTCATTAATTATTGAATATCTAGTTTAATAAAATATAAAANAAAAGGAGNANNNATGTCTGAAAGATTAAAAAACAAAGTTGCTATCGTAACNGGTGGAAATAGTGGTATAGGAGAAAATACAGCTCACCTATTTGCTAAAGAAGGTGCCAAGGTAATAATTATGGCAAGAAGAGAANAAGAAGGNAAAAGAGTTGAAGGTGAAATAAAAAAGGAAAGTGGTGAAGCAACTTTTATAAGGTGTGATGTTGGAGATCTAGATTCTGTAGAAAATGCTGTTCAACAGGCATCTAAAATTTACGGGAAAATTCATCTTCTATTTAATAATGCAGGACACGGTGCAGCTGGAGATTTTCCTGAATCTACCACGGAAGCATGGAACGCAGTGATTAATGATAATCTTAATGGTACTTTTTATGTTTCAAGAGCAGTATGGCCGCATATGGTAGAATCTGGAGGCGGAGCTATAGTTAACATGTCTTCTTTAGCNGCTCAAAGAGGATTCAGTCCAAAAATGAAAGAACAATTTGGAACTACTGCACCCTCCTACTACGTTGCTAAAGCAGGAATTGATGCACTTACAAGATATATGGCTGGAGTCGGAGGAGATAAAAATATTAGAGTTAACTGTATAAGNCCTGGGCAAATCATGACCCCTGGCGCGACTAGGGGTACAATTAACGATCCNGATGGGGGCCATCATGTTTTTGAGAGCATGTTTGATNTAACACAAATAATTCCTGGTCCTGGCTACCCAAGAGACGTAGCGAATCTTGTTCTTTTTCTAATGAGTGATGAATCAAGATTTATCACTTCAGAAATAATTAACATTGACGGAGGAGTAGCCGCAAAAATTTAGAAAATATTAGCTACCAAATGGGTAATAGTAATCATAGTGGGAACTATTCACTAAAAGCATATATAATAATCATATTTCTTATTAAATATATAAAAATGAATATTACAGAAAGAGTATTTTATGAACAATAANTCTNTTAAATATGACATNCTTCTCAAGGGAGGTCGAGTTATAGATCCCGCTAATAANATTGATGATCTTTTCGATGTAGGGATTTCAGGTGGTTTCATAGCAAATGTTGAAAAAAGCATATCNGAAAAAGATGCATTTAATACAGTGGATGTAACTAATCTAATTGTTTNTCCAGGTTTAGTAGATTTACATGTGCATTTATTTGGTTATGAGGGAACGATTTTACCTGACGCACATTGTTTGTCCGAAGGGACAACAACAGTTGTGGATGCAGGTGGATCTGGACATAGAACTTTTGATGAATTCAATGAAAAAATAATTAAACCTTCAAATGTTAATATATTCGCNCTTTTGAATATTGCTGGCGAAGGAATGGTTGGGCAACCTGAACAAAACATTCAAGGGATGAGTGTAGATTTAACTTCAGANAAAATTAAAGAAAGACCTGATTTGATTGTAGGAATTAAGGTCGCTCATTATTCAGGCCCTACATGGGAACCTTTAGATAGAGCTATTGAGGCNGCAACTGATTCTGGAGTATTTGTAATGGTCGATCAAACCCCAACTGCATCCAGACCAATGAAGGAAATGATGCTCGACCACCTNAGAAAAAATGATATTGTTACTCACTGTTATGCTTTAAGTAAACCAATGACTGATGAAAAGGATAAAGTAAAAGAGTATTTTTTTAGAGCTAGAGAAAAAGGTNTAAAATTTGATGTTGGTCATGGAGCAGGAAGTTTTTCATTCAGAATAGCTAAAGCAGCTATAGATCAGAATTTTTTGCCCGATACGATATCAACAGATATGCATCGAGACAGTATTCTAAACAACCAAGCTACAATGCCNGAAACTATGACAAAACTTTTAGCTCTAGGTATGAATTTACAAGATATTATTAAACTCTCAACTACCGACCCTGCTAAGATTATAAATCATCCNGAATTGGGAACTTTAGGCCAAACAGCTATTGCAGATATAGCTGTCCTAAAGGTTAATAAAGGAGATTTTGGGATGACTGATAACGGAACNGCATCAAGAATAATGTATTCAAGTAAGAGAATTACTTGCGAAATGACTATTAAAAATGGAAAGGTGCTATGGGATAGAAATGGATTATCTAGAGATGATTGGTCTACNACACCACCAACTAATCCATTACTATAAANAATTTTTCAAAAACTTTACCAAATTATCATTTCATTTTTTTAACTTGACAAAATAAAACCTATAAAGTAAAAAACTCCTATAAAAATGAAAATAATATCTATTAATATTTGTTGTTTAGGTTATTTTTAAGATGTTTTCATTTTATTAATCAAACTAAAAATTGCCTTTTACAGACATTTTTTTATTAAGGAGCAAATAATGGCAAAATATATGATACAAGCAAGCTATTCTGCTGAAGCTTGGGCAGCGCAAATAAAAAATCCTATGAATAGACTTGAAATTGTAGGTAAACAAATGCAAGCAATGGGATGTAAATTAGTAGATGGATATATGACATTTGGAGATTCAGATCTAGTAATTATTGTTGACGCCCCAGATAATATTACAGCCGCAGGAATGTTAATTAAAATTGCTTCCTCTGGAGCGTTAGATAACGTATCCACAACTGTATTACTAGACATGAATGAAGGGGTTGCCGCAATAAAAAAAGCTGCAGAATTTGATTACACTCCTCCAGGACAATAAGCTATCCACCAAATTCTTTCATGATTAGTGCTATATGTTTTGCTCCTAATGTTAAATCTTCTATTGTGATATTTTCATTGGGAGCATGTATTTTGTGTGTTGGGTGATCAATTCCAGCACTACAAATAGGAATACCAAGTATTGAACCAAATTCGTACATAGGTCCCGAACCAGCTGTGTTGGGTGTAATAACAGGATTTTTTTTGTAAACATCAAAGGCAGTTTTCTTTACTAATTCAACCCAATCAGAATCCATTTCTGTCCTATAGGGATAAACTTTTCCAATGGGTTCTATTTCAATATCCGAAAAGCCATTTTTGGCCAGATGTTTTTTTACTAATTCAAATATTTTATTTGGATCTTGATTAGGGACAAGTCTGAAATCCATTTTACATTGAGCAACAGCAGGTAAAACTGTTTTCATTCCCTGACCATTATAACCTGATTCTATCCCTGCTACATTTGCAGTCGGTTCTGCAAAAAGTTTTATTTTTAAATCTTCATTTGATTCTAAATCATCACCTAATTTTTCTAAACCAAATGTCTCTTTCCATTCATTTGTATCATCTGGTAAAGATAATATAGCTTTAATTTGTTCATTGTTTAGATCTATAATATCTTCCTTGAATCCTTCAATGATTATTTTACCTTCATCATTTTTCATTGAATTTATAGCTTTAATAAGTCTTTCAATTGCTGATGGTAAAATAGGCGCATAAGATGAATGAGCATCTACACTCAATTTTCTCACACTCATATTAATAGTAAGAACACCCTTTAAGCCTAAATAAATAAAAGGATTGTCAGACATATTTCTACCTCCTCCTTCCCATATACATGCATCGGCAGTCAATAATGTTTTATTTTTTTCTATAAGACTCATCAGATTTTTACTACCCATCTCTTCTTCTCCCTCAACAAAAAACTTTATATTACAAGGTAATGTATTTTCTGTGTCTAGAAATGCTCGAATTGCAGCAAGCCTAGCTGCAATATTCCCCTTATCATCAGACATACCTCTACCATAAAGTCTGTTTCCTCTTTTTTCTGGATGAAAAGGATCTGATTCCCATAATTCAAGTGGTTCAGGTGGTTGAACATCATAATGCGTGTAGAACATTAATGTTTTATCACTATTAGTGTTATATTCTCCATAGATTGATGGGTGGCCATTATTAGAAGTTTGAAGAATTTGTGTATTTAAACCATATTCTGACAAAATATGTTTTATTAGAGATGGGGCCTTGTCAAAACCTACATTTTGTGTTGAAATGCTCGGCTGAGCAACCATTTTAAAAAGGGTTTCTATAGTGTCATCTATATGTTTGTCTATATGAGAAAAAATTTTTTTCATTTATATTTCCTTGGTAATTTCATATTTAGTTTAAGCAAGTCCACCTGGAGCATAATCAAACTCTACTCCTGCCCTATCAGCTATTATTTTACGAACTATTCCTGAATTTTTTCTTCCCCATCCCTTATTCATAGCTTCAATTACTTTTTGTTCAATTATATTTGCCAAATCCATTGGCACTTTATTTTCTCTTCCCATTTCGCAAGATAACCTAACATCTTTAGCAGCTAATTCTAAGAAAAAAGATAATTCATTCCCCTCAAAATTATATTCCTTCGCATCAATCCAATTCTGAAAAGGTGGATTTTTCCCCGAGGCACATTTAGATATTGCACTTACTAAAGTGTCTAAATCCATACCTGCTTTTACNCCTGAAGCTAAAACTTCTGTTGTAATACCCAATAAAAGTGCACTGAAAAGTTGATGAGACAGTTTACATATTGTCCCACTACCAACAGGACCACAATAGATAGCTTTATCACCCATGGAATCTATCGCTGGCTTTATTTTTTTATATGTACTTTCGTCTCCTCCAACCATAATAGACATATCTCTATTAATCGCCCCAATAACTCCACCACTTACTGGACAATCTAAAAATTCTACCCCTTTTTCTTCAAATAATTTATGAAGTTTTTTTACCATTGATAATGAATTAGTTGATACATCTAAAATAATGCTCTTGGTATTAACTGTCTCAATTATTCCTGATTCTCCTATACAAACTTTTTCTACATCTTGGGGCATAGGAAGACTCATAAACACAATATCTTTATCTTTAGAACATTCTGCAGGTGTTTCAGCCCAATTTCCACCTGCTTCTAAAATATCTATAGCAGATTCTTGATTTAGATCACATACTGTAAATTCAGATGCAAACTTTTGAACACTTTTTGCCATGGGTTTCCCCATATTCCCTACTCCTATCCAACCTATTTTCATTATTAACTCCCTACTATTTGAAATACATAATATATCAAAAATTAAACAAATTTAATAACAGATAAGTGTCAGAGAATTACCTTAATACTTATGAAAACGATTAAGAAGTAATCAAATTCTCGGATTAAGAGAGAGGTTAATAAATTTTAATCACCTTATAATAGTCAATAAAAATTGGATATCTAATGAATGACAATTATAAAAACGAATTTGCTGAATCTGCTAATAAACATATGTATATTGGTATGGTAAATGAATCCACTTTGAAAAAAGAAGGTGGGCCATTAATTGTGAAAAATTCTGAAGGAATATATCTAACTTCTTATGAAAATGAAAATTTTATTGATGGAATTAGTGGAATGTACTTCAGAAATGTTGGACATGGTAGAAAAGAAATAGCAAAAGCGATATATGAACAGATAAGTACAGTGAGTATGAACGTATATGCAGGGATTACTCCCAAATCTGTTGAATTGGCAACAAAATTGTCCGATATAACACCCAGTGATTTAGAAAAAACATTTTTCTGCCAAGGTGGATCGGAAGCTAATGAATCGAGCCTAAAACTGGCTCAAGCATTTCATGTAAGAAATGGAGAAAAAGGCAGATTTAAAGTTATATCTAGAAATGGAAGTTATCACGGATCTACATATGGTACTATGTGGCTAGGAGGACATCCTGGTTTTCCTCGGACCGATTACCAACCACCACCAGCTAATTTAATTCATGTAAGACAGCCAGATTATTATAGAAGGGATTATCCAAAACAAAGTTCGGAAGAATTCACAAATGAATGTATAAAGGAAATTGAAGACAAAATACTTTTTCATGGACCTGAAACAATATCTTGTTTTATTGGAGAACCAGTTTCTCAACCATTAGGAGGAGTCGTGCCTCCAGAAAATTATTGGGCAATGGTAAGAGAATTGTGTGATAAATACGGAATTATACTTATCTTTGATGAAGTAATTACTGGATTTGGAAGAATTGGAGAGTGGTTCGGGTCAAATTTATTTGACGTAAAACCAGATATTATGAGTTTCGCGAAAGGTATAACTAGTGGATACTTCCCTCTTGGAGGTTCTATATCTACTAAAAAAATCTCATCTGCATTTGATGGAGATCCATCAAATGCATGGAGTCACATGTATACATACTCTGCCCACCCGGGAGGTGCTGCTGCTGCTTTGAAAAATCTTGAAATAATCGAAGAAGAAAATTTAATTCAAAATGCAAAGGACAGAGGGAATCAACTATTTGAAAGACTTTCTGAAATTAAAAATAAAAGAAGGATTGTAGGTGACAATAGAGGTATAGGTCTTTTACAAGGTCTTGAATTGGTAAAAGATAAAAAGACAAAAGAACACTTTGATCCATCATTACGAATTAATCAAATTCTTACACATAAACTAAAAAATAGAGGAATATGGATAAGAGTACCCGCATTTATTTTACCTGTTGCTCCTCCTTTGACTTCAACAGCTTCTCAAATTGATCATATTTGTAATGCAATAGATGAATCTATTGAAGAACTTGAGAAAGAATTAGCTTAATAATGAAATCGTTTAAGTGGAGAGGAATTCCAGTTAATTTACCCAATACCTATAATGAATGGTTATTTTTTAGTATTTTAACTGTCGGATCAGTTCTTTTTTCCATAGTTATTATAATATTTAGCATAAAAAAAGCTTAATGAATGAAATTACTAAGTTCCTCTTCGTAGAACTTTACCTGGTTTTTTTCTTGAATGCTTACCATTATCAATAATAATGACTCCTGCAACAAATACAAATGGAATCCCACTTGGCAATTGATGAGGATCTTCGAATGTTGCATTATCAATCACTACTTCAGGATCAAAAATGGTTATGTCAGCTATATAATCTTTTTTTATCTGACCTCGATTTTTCATTCCAAGTCTTTTTGCAGGAAATCCAGTCATTTTGTAAACAGCCTCTTCCAAAGACAAAACAGATGGTTTTTCCCTTACATATCTACCTAGTATCCTAGGGTATGTACCATAAAATCGTGGATGTGGTTGTCCCGATTTATAGAATCCATCTGGAGATACCGCATTTCCATCAGATCCAAACATTGCTAGTGGATGATCCATAAAACATCTGATGTCACTTTCAACACGGTTATGTACTATCGTTGGAACTGCACCTTTTTCTTCTTCAACTAACTGAAGAACTGTTTCTGCGGGATCTATTTTTCTTTTTTTTGATATTTCCTCTATAGACATTCCGATTAAATCTTTGTTTTTGTCATTTTTTGTTGATGACATAATTATTGTTTGCCAACGTTGAGCAAGCCCTCCAATACCTTTACTCACCTCTTCTAGAATTCTTCCCCTAATTTCTACATCTTTAAGTCTTGCCATATATTCATCCAAACCACCTGATTGAGCCCATAAAGGAATCACTTGATCTAGTCCTGCTCCTGCAGCTGTATAAGGATACATATCATAAGTTATATCTAGACCTTCTTGAACTGCAATATCAAAAAGTTCATGCATTTTTGGGCCTTCACCGTAATATCTCCAATCTGTTATAGCTAAGTGTGAGAATTGAACTGAAATATTTGCTTTTTTGCCAATTTCTATTGCTTCTACAATTTTTGATAAATGACGACCAGCTCCCTCTCTTGCATGAGTTGCATAAAATACTCCTTCATAATGTGATAAAGCTTTACAAATTTCTACCACCTCTTCTGTTGAAGCATAGGCTGATGGAGGTACAGATAAACCGGTAGATATAGAGAAAGCTCCCTGTTCAATAGCTTCAGTAGCTAAATACTTCATTTCCTTTAGTTCTGAATTAGTTGCGCGACGATCCTCATTTGCTCCTGAAGCCACTTGAAGTGCTGCATAACCTAATTGTGGAGCAATGTTAATACTGACACCATTATTTTCAATAGTTTTAGCCCATTCATCTAATGTATTCCAAGTCCAAACAGTATTTGGATCATCAGCTACTGCACATTTTTCCCAAAGTTCTTTATGAAGTTCTTCGGGTCCTTTTTTTCCGCATGGAAATGGAGAATAACTACAATTTCCTGTTACTTCAGTTGTTACTCCCTGATATGCTTTACTTTCTCCAAGAGGATCATTAATCAAGGAAATATCTGAATGAGTANGCATATCAATGAATCCTGGTGAAACAATTAAATTCTCAGCATTAATTACTTGCTTAGCTCCCGATGACTTCAAAGAACCAATAGCTGATATTTTCTGATTAACAATGCCTATATCGGCTTTGTAAGCTGATTTTCCAGTACCATCAACAATTTTGCCATTTATTATAAGTGTGTCAAATTGCATAATTTTTTCCTTTCATCATTATCGTTTAACACTTAAATTTAATAAATTATTAGAGAAACTCAAATGTTAAATTATAATATAGCCCACTGTCTCAAAATCTCGTATAAAGATTAAGTAGATATTTCAATCAAATATGCTAAAGATATTAAGTAACATAGTTTCAGGATATATAATGAATGAATTTAAAATAGCAAGAGACTTGGGAGCAAGCTGGTTAGAATCCCAAATACAAAATAATGGTATTATCGGTGATTCAATAGCTGGAGTAACTGCTTACTATAAAGTTCCTGCAGCTCTGCAGGTTTGTGGAAAAACACAACAAGCAAACAGAATGATAGATTGGATTAGGGATTTTGGATTAGAAACAAATGGTGATTTTGGACCAAGACCAAAAGATGAACTAAAAAACTATTGGTATACCTACTACAACAGCTGGGTTGTGGTAGGTTCTCAAAGATTAGGACAGTTTGACGTTGCACAAAAGGGAATGAATTTCATTAAGAGATTTTGGGATAAAGAAAGTGGTGGTTTTTTTTCAGATGTTGAAAAAAAAGATAAAAACACTTACCAAGACTTATGGGTAGTTGCGGGAAACGGAATTGCCGCTATATATACAGGAGAATTAGAAATTGCAAAATCGGTTGGTAATTGGATGCAAAAACTTATGGACTTACAACCAGAGTATCCTGAAAAACTATATTCAGTATTTAATAAATCAGAAGGATTAATTACAGAATTCAAAGATGATGATATTAGATTTGTTATGTCTGCAAATGCAGAAAGGGATCAATTCTTTTTTCATCCTGGAATAGCAGCGGGATTTCTTTCTAGATTGTATCTCCATACTAATGAAAAAAAATGGCTTGAATTAGCAAAACTTTATATGTTAATTGCAGAAAAATCTAGTGATTATTTGTGGCATACCTTGAGAGCGGGTAAAGTAGCTTGGGGTAATGCACTTCTTTATAGAATCACAAAAGAAAAAAAATACTATGATATGGCAATAAGAGCTGGTAAAAATATAATTTCTCAACAAACAAAATTGGGATATTGGGGGATGGAAGAAATGTCTAGCATAGATGCCACTGCCGAATTAGTATATTGGTTAGATGAAGTTTACCAAGTAACTAAAAACTGACAAAATATTGAAGGAAAAAATTTGATAGACGTATTGTTAATTGGTGGTAAAGGGACTATAGGATCAGGGTTAAGAACTTATTTACCTAAAATTAACAACAACTATAAGCTTACATCGGTTGATTTACCAAATGTTATGGACAAAGCAAAAAGTGCTCTTAAAGATGATTTTTTTATTGATTTAGACGTTTCTTCAGACGAATCAGGTTTAAAAAAATCATTAAAAGGCAGAGATTTAATAGTTTACCTTGCAAGAACTGATCCTCTAAGGGAAATGAATCAAATGACTGATCTCGTCTTTAACTCTATATTAGCTCAATGCCCAGAAGCTCTTGTCATTGGTTCGAGTTCAGTACATGCAACTGGGGGCGCTTATTTCCCCTTTACAAAAGAACCATATTCGACAATCGCTCAGAGAAAGTTCAAAAACTTAAAAGAATGGCCAAAACCTCTTTCCGTTCTTACTGAACCCTGTCCAATAGGTGATTATGGATTAGAAAAGGCCTATGTAGAGTCTTGGTGTAGTAGATTGGGTGCCAATGGGAAAAATGCAGTCGCTGCAAGATGGGGTGGGATAAATGAAAATAATGAAAAAAAAGAAGAAGTAGCCTACTTTACTGTATGGTGCCATCAAGAAGATTCAGCTAGATTTGTTGATGCTTGTTATAAAACTTTCGTCAAAGGAAAACTAAGACCAGGTGCTCATTACTATGTTATATCAAATAATAAATATAATATTTTTGATATAGAAACAACTAGAAAAGAAATAGGATATAAGCCTCAGCATGATGCAGAGTCACTTTATGGAAATGATTAATATGTAATGGAAAATAATATTTTTGGGAAAACAAATATCAAAGTTAGTAAGATTGGATTAGGATTAGCTCAAGTAGGTTTCCAACTAGGATATTCAGGTTTCAAAGAAGCTGATAAAATTTTGAATTTTAGCTTAGATAATGGTATAAACTTTCTAGATACTGCAGCTATGTATTTTGATAGTGAAGCAATAGTTGGGAAAGCTGTCGGTCATAGAAGAGAGGATTATTTTTTGGCTACAAAGGCAGGTACTGGTAGTACCACTTCTCCCGATTCTGAATGGACGTATAAAAAAATTAAAAAATCAGTTGAAAACAGTTTGAAAAACCTTCAAACAGATTGTATTGATTTGGTTCAACTGCATTCTTGCGATACGCATATTTTAGATAAAGGTGATGTGATTAGAGCTTTGCAAGATTCTAAAATAGAAGGAAAAACTAGATTCATTGGTTATTCAGGAGACAACGAAGGTGCTGATTGGGCGGTAAAATCTAATCTTTTTGACACTCTACAAACCAGCTATAGTATAGCTGATCAAAGGGCTAGAACTAAAAATATTTTGTCTGAAGCAACTGCAAGAAATTTGGGAATAATAGCTAAAAGGCCAATTGGAAATGCTGCGCTATTAGGAGTAAAACACCACGTCAATAATACAACTTACGAATTCTTCAAAGCAAGTGCTTATGATGAATATTTCAATAGATTATTGGATGTAACAAAAAAATTAAATTTAGATATGAATGAAATAAACCCCATAGACTTATCTATGGCTTTTTCTTTATATAGAAAAGAAATTCATGTATTAATTATCGGTTCAAAAAATTTATCACACGTTGAAGAAAACCTAAATATTATGAGAAAAAAAATAGACAAATTTGAGGATATAATTAGAGATTTTGAAATAACATATGAAAAACTGGATAAAAACTGGAGACAATTAACTTAATTTTTTTCTTTCTTAGAGAATTTTTGAAGTTTAAGACTAATAAACTAGTCAATAATATTATAAAATAAACATACAAAGGTGGTTAATAGCTACTCTTTGTCTAAAAACGTTATAAAAATACACTAAAAAGTTCTCAAAAAAATGTTCTAATAGTTAAGTATTTAAATAAAAAGGATTATAAATGGATATATATGTTGGTAATTTACCATGGAGTATTGATGATGATGGACTTAAACAATTGTTCGAAGAGCATGGTGAAGTTTCAAGTGCAAAAGTAATAAAAGATAGAGAAACTAACAGATCTAGAGGCTTTGGTTTTGTATCAATGGATGATGATGCAGCGGAGACTGCTATCTCTTCTTTAGATGGTTCTGAAGTTGATGGTAGAAACTTAAAGGTTAACAAATCTAAGGGAAAATCTTAACCCAAAATATCTTACGTCTAACCGTTGTTCCACAATGGTATTTTTTTAGACATAGTCACATAATCACTAAGTATTGAGTCGACTTTGTTTTTAATAAGTAGCATATCAAGTAATGTATCTTCTCATTTCGTATGATGGACATTTGTGTATTAGCATACCTTTTTTTGCCATCATGCCACTAAAATGAATAGTTAAATCAAATCAATTTGGTACATTTCTATTTTACTATCGTCAATTGGCTTAATTAATTCTTTTATTGATTGAAAGTTATTATTTGGATCAAGCCATCTAGATTCATTTCCTTCATCTAATATCACTGGCATTCTATGATGGATTTTAGACAAGGTATTATTTGCTTCTATAGTAATGATTGTAAATGTTAGAATCGATTGAAAGTTATTATCCATCCAAATTGAATATAAGCCACAATAATTCATAAGTGGATTATCTTTAGAATGTATGAAATAAGGTTTTTTTGATTTGCTATCCCATTCATAAAATCCATTAGAAATAACAAGACATCTTTGAGTATCAACGAGATCTTTAAATGATGCTTTTTCTAATAATGTTTCACTTCTAGCATTAATCAATTTACTTGCAAAAGTACTATCTTTTGCCCAATGTGGTATCAATCCCCATTTCATATTGATTACATCTTTTTCAAGAAATATAGGTAACTCCATAGTTGGTGCGAAATTAGTTACCTTTTGAAAAGGTTGTACATTATGATTCGGAAATCGGTGTAACAATTCTTCATCATCTATATCTACTGAAAATCTTCCACACATAAAAAACTTCCTTTATTACACAAATGTATCTTATCAATTTTTCAAAAGGATACTGATATAAGTATAGGAATTCAAGTTAAAATTTTATATATAATCATTATTAAACGAAGTTTAAAAATGATAAACCCTGTATGAATAATTCGGTAAATATATTTTCAGTAAAAGGAATGACTTGTGACGGATGTGCTCAAACAATTAAGACTAAACTTGAATTGGAATCAGAAATATCAAAAGCTGATATTAGTTATAGCTCAACCAAACTTATAATTCATTCATCAAAAAAATACAAAACTGAAGAATTAAATAAAATCATTGAATCAGTAGGAAATTATACTTTTGGTATTGAGAAAAATGTAAATTCACTAACTTCATTATTTCTTTATTTTAGAACATACAAACCAATTTTTATATCTTTATCTTTTGTAGTGATTTTATCAATTATCTCCTCTTTTAATGAAGCTTTTAACATAAAAGATTTTTTGAGATTTTTTATGGGGTATTTTTTTATAATTTTTTCCTTTCTTAAATTACATAACGTTAGACAATTCTCTATCTCTTTTTCAAATTATGATCCTATAACAAAAAAAATTCCAAATTTCGGTCTAATTTATCCATTCATTGAATTGATTTTGGGTACATTGTTTTTGTTGAACTTCTTTACTTTATTAATTAATTTTGCAACGATTGTAATTTTGTTACCTCAAACATATGGTATCTACAATAAGTTAATGAAAAAAGAAAAAATTCTTTGTGCTTGTTTAGGAACTTCTTTTGAAATTCCTTTATCAAAGTTAACAATAATAGAAAATTTAACCATGTGTTCCATGGCAACAATTATGATTGTAATCTTTTTTAATTCGAGTCTATAGAAACATTATTTTATAGTTTGAAAAAAATTATTATAATGAACCTATGAAAAAGAAAAAAGACTATCAATTTGAAACTGACGATATAAAAATCTTATTTGAATTCAAAGGCAAACATCGAACAAAAAAATGGNATAAAATTATAGATGAAATGAATCATTTAGTTATGGTTGTTTGTTATCTTCATGCAGGCAATGAACCTATATAAATCTAAAAAAATCTATCATTCCATTGATTATTTTTTTATCAAACATTGACAAAAAAATAATTATAAAGTAGAAACATTTTAATGAAAAAGAATTTTACATTGATTAATTGTTGTTATAAGAATAGTTTTGTGTGAGGTTTTTTAAATTATAAAAAAAAACATAAAAGCCTCAAATAAGAGGCTTTTTTTTTAGAATGAAATCAAATCCAAAAATTAAAATAAAAAAAATAAACCACGTTGGTATATCAATTAGTGATCGAACAAAGTCTCTCAAGTTATACAAAGACTTATTAGGATTGGAAATTATTCCTTCCATGATAGAACAAGATAACATTATTTGGACAAAAACAAGTGATGGAACTATGGTACATTTAGTTGAACCTAATACTGAAAACGGTATAATACTTCCAGATTTCCACGTTGCTTTTGAAATAGAAAATTTTGAAGAAACTTTGGAAATTTTAAAAAAATCCGATTGGGAAATAGTGATTGGGCCTGGAGAAAGAATGGATGGACAGAAATATGTTTATATTTCAGATGAAGATGACAATTTGATTGAATTTACAACAAATAATTATTTAAAACATACTGATAGAACAACAGATGAATTAGGTTACTCTAAAAATAGAGATATCTAAATGAAAAAAGTCTTCTATGATGATTTAATCTTATTAATCATTTTCATATCAAGTTCAACTCCTAATCCAGGTCCTTCAGGAATTGAAAGATATCCATTTTTTACATCCAAAGGTTCTGATAATATTGGGAATTCATCACGTATAGAAATATTTTCTATGTTGTACTCTTGAGCATAAGGAAAGTTTTTGTTTGAACAAACAAAATGAGCGTGGGCTACAGAACTTATAATAGGTTGAGTATTATGACATGTTATTGGTACACCTAAAATAGATGCAATATTTGCAATCTTTATAAACGTAGTGAAACCAGGAGTTTTAACAATATCAGGTTGAATTATATCGACCTTCCCTTTAAGAATGAGTTCTTTATATTCATATTCACTATAAATATTTTCTCCAGATGCTATAGGTATATCAAGAGCATTTGCTACTTTAGATAATCCTTCCAAGTCATAGTGTGGCCTTGGTTCTTCAAAATGAAAAACTCCCAGTTGTTCTAATTCTTTGCCTATTTCTATAGCATGATGTACTGAATATGCACCATTTACATCTACTAAAATATCAAAATTATCTCCAACTGCTTTTCTAACTTCAGTAACCGTTTCTATAGTTTGGTCAGATTCATCATCAATTTTACCTGGAACCGCACTGTGTAACTTATAAGCAAGAAAACCTTGCTCTGCATAATAAACGGCTCTCTTAGCCTCGTCTTTGGGTGCTAAGTCTCTTTTCATAGAACTAGCATAAACTGGCATTTTCTCTTGTATCTTGCCACCCAATAGTTCATAGATGGGTAAATTGAGAGACTTACCTTTGATATCCCACATTGCAATATCGAGACCTGCAATTGCGATCCAGATTGCACCACCTATTTCTAAAGCATTACCCGCATTTACCATATCTTGAAATCTTTGATCGGTGTTAACAGGATCTTTTCCAATAATTGCTGGAGCAAGAACATTTTCGACGACAGTTTTTGTTACTTCAGGTTGTCTTCTAAAACATTCTCCTAAACCAATTATTCCTTCGTCTGTTTCTATGAAAACAAAAGGAAACTGATTATCTAAAATTAAGCATTCTACAGAAGTTATTTTCATTATTTATTTTTCTCTTAATAAATTGAATGACACCTTTTCAACTCGTCATATCTTTTTTTTCATCATTCTCTTTATTTTTTCTATTTTTTTCTCTAAGTTTTTCAGACATAACTGTTGTTATTAGAATAGCAATTCCGATTAATATTCCTATAACTGTACCAAGATTAACCCAAGCACCAAAAAATGTTCCTACCACAAGACCATAAACTACTGCCTTAATATAAGCTTTATACATTTTTGTTNCTCCTGTTGATTACTAAAGTGAATATTTTTAAATATAGATTTAGAATCTATTAAATTTTATCCCACATTAGAACAAACTTACATTATATTAATCACTCATTGACGCTAATGTATGCATATGTTGTTTAAAAGCTAAATAAGTTGTAGGTAGGTCTATTTGTATGAGTATTAATAATATAAATAAGTAAAGATATTATGGAAAAATGGCATAGCAAAACCTATACTTGGCTTAAATGATATCTGAATACACAAAAAATGACCTCTCTTATATTCTCAATGTAATTAACGATGCCGCTTTAAAATATAAAGGGGTCATTCCAGAGAGTTGTTGGAAAGAACCTTACATGCCAAAACAAGAATTGATCAGTGAATTTGAAAATGATCTTCGTATGTTCGGGTATGACAAAAACAATACACTTGTAGCGGTAATGGGAATTCAGGAAGTAGAAGATGTTACATTAATAAGGCATGCGTACACATTTTCAGATTACCAAGGAATGGGTATAGGAAAATTATTATTACAATATTTATTTAAGATTAATACGAGCTCTAGTTTACTTGTTGGAACATGGAAAGATGCAACTTGGGCAATTAGATTTTATATGAAAAATGGTTTCGTTCTTCATACAAGGAAACAAACAAATCTATTGCTTGAAAGATATTGGCAAGTTCCTTTAAAGCAAGTGGAAAATTCAGTGGTACTGGAAAAACAAGTATACCAAAGCAATATTAGTAAAGTTTAATGAACTCTAGAATGGAAATACTTTCTAGATTTAGATCTATTTTTCTTTTTAGAATAAGGTCTTGAATTATTGTTATTTTTTTTATCATATTCTTTATTCTTGTAAGGGTCTTTTAAATTTTCTAAAAGTTTTTCAATAGATTTCCACATTCGGCTATCATTTGGAGTGATAAAACTTACAGCTTCACCTACAGAACCTGCTCTTGCAGTTCTTCCAATTCTATGTATGAAATCTTCAGGAACTTGTGGTAAATCATAGTTAATAACATGTTCTATATGAGGAACATCCAAGCCTCTAGATGCTATATCTGTAGCAATTAAAATTCTAAATTTTTCTTTCCTAAAATCTTCTAAAATCCTATTTCTTCTATTTTGTCTTAAGTCACCATGCAAAGCAGAACTCTTAACAGTGTCTTTAATTAATCTTTTTTTTAATTTTTCAGTTGAATACTTAGTTCTAACAAATATCAAAATAGAACCATTTCGATCAGTTATTTCATTAACTAATTGATCATATTTTAATTCAGTTTTAGTATTAACTACCTTTTGCTTAATTTGAGATTTTATTACATTATTTTCTTTTACATCTGCTCTATGAGGATTGTGTAAATATTTGGAAGATAACTTTATTATTTCTTTGGGAAGAGTAGCTGAAAATAAAAGAGTTTGTCTTTTTAAAGGTAAAAATTTTATTATTTTTTCTACCTGATCCTCAAACCCCATGTCAAGCATTCTATCCGCTTCATCAAGTACAAAAAAATTAAAATAACTTAAATTCAATGATTTTTTTTCAAGATGATCATTTATTCTTCCTGGCGTCCCAATAATTATTTTTGGTCTTTTCTTTAATTGCTTTAGTTGATTATTCATACTTGCTCCACCAACGATTAAAGATATATTTATATTACTTTTATAACCAACAAGCGATTTTGCGACATCCGATACTTGCTGAGCTAATTCTCTGGTGGGAGTTAATATTAACCCCGAAACTTTACCAATAGTAGAAATTTGGTGAATCAACGGAATTAGATAGGCTGCTGTTTTTCCTGAGCCCGTTTCTGCATTTGCTAATATATCTTTTTTATTGATTGCCATTGGTATTGTTTTAGATTGGATTTCAGTAGGCACATTAAATCTCAATCCCTTCAGAGATTTGTTTAAATTATCAGATAAATTATATTCGTAAAAATTCTTCATATTCTAGTTGAGAGTTTTATAGAGCAAGTACCATTTTATACTGTTATTGATTAGTCTGTTAATTGAGAAGAGTACAGATTTATATTTTATTGATCGTTTATAGTTTCAGATTTATGTTTAAATAAATTATTTTATTAATTATTCAATACCCATTCTTAGCATTTCTAAATCCATTCTCATAAGATCAAGATTAAGTTGATCTTCAAGATTTTTTTTATCTAATTCTAACTGTTGTCCCAATAATTCGTATTCCTTATCAGAGATGTACCCCAATTGTAATTCGATAGCATTAATTTCTCTTTTTGTATGAGCTTCCATTTGTTTTTTTTCCAACTCCATTTCACTTCTACGGATTTGGGGATTGAATTCACCTCTCATATCTCCAAAAGGCTCATGGAATTCTACGTTGCTATTAATTTGTTTTTTATTATCAAAATATTCGATACTTATAATAGTTGAAGAATAAAGCGCCAGCAATAAAACAAGAAATGAAATTATACTTATGTAGATTTTAAACATATTTTATTAAACATTATTTATAAGTAATATAACATGATTCATAAATATATATAGTAAAAAGAATTAATTTCCTACAAAGGTGAATGGTATCATTTAGAAATGCAAAAAATATTTTTAAAAGAAAATAAAGAATTAAGAATTAGAATTTTCTTAACTGTTTTTTCTGTATTTTTATTTTTCACTACAATTTTTGTAAGTGACAAATACATTGAAGCTGAAGAACCATCAAAGTTGGAAAAGAATTCTCAAACAACTGAAGAAGTAATTATATATAAATTAGAAGAAGCAGTCTTGTCGGGCAAGTTAACTGAAGAACAAGCTGTATTAAAATACGAACTACATCAAGCAATCTCACAAGGCTTGATAACTGTAGAACAAGCNGTATTAAAATACGAACTAAGCCAAGCAANCTCAGAAGGTGTGATAACTGTAGAACAAACTAAATAAGTCTCAACAACAAGTATTAGATTTTAAACCTAGACATCAATAAATCTTCTATAATATTTATGAATAAAAAAACAGAAAATGGCGGTTTTAAATTGTCCTCTAAAAATAAAAATGAATTTATCACTATTGACGGCTTAAACGTTAGCAACTGGGAAAGTGAAAATGTTTATCGAGATTTACGAAAAGGCAATGTGAATGCGATTAATGCAACTGTAGCAACTTGGGAAAACTATGCACAAACTTTAACTAATATATCAACATGGTATTCACGTTTTAACGGCAGGTCAGATATTTCTTTGATAAAAAGCGTAAATGATATTTTTGAATCTGCTGATAGCGATAAAACGGGTATAATTATGGGATTTCAAAATGCATCCCCCATTGAAAATAATTTAGACTATTTCTATACATTCAATGAACTCCATGTAAAAATAATTCAACTTGCCTATCATGAAAGAAACTTACTCGGAAATGGCTGTTATGAGAGATCAGACGAAGGTTTGTCAAATTTTGGAATTGACGCAATAAAGGTAATGAATGATGTTGGTATATTGATTGACTTATCACATGTTGGAATAGTAACAACAATGGAAACTATTGAATATTCCGAAAAGCCAATAGCTATAACCCACGCAAATCCAAAATCGTATCATAATGTACCAAGAAACAAAACAGATGACGCTTTAAAATTGATGGCTTCTAAAGGAGGAGTTGTCGGTGTTGCTGCTATAGCTCCATTCTTAAAAAAAGGAGATGATTCAACAATTGAAGATTATGTTGATGCTATCAGTTATACTGTTGACCTTGTGGGCTTGGATCATGTAGCAATTGGTACAGATTTTACTCAAGATCAGCCATCGAGCTTTTGGAAATACATTGGATCTCAACAAGGAACTAAATTCCCTTCTACATTTACTGATACAACAGAAGCAGCTAATTATCCAAAAAACTTTGAAACACCCGATAAGTTCCCTGATTTAATTCATGTAATGGAAAATAAAGGTTTTTCGAATAATGAAATTGCTAAAATTCTTGGATTAAATTGGATACGTATTTTTCAAGAAGTTTGGAATTAATGTCTTTCTCATGGTTACATATTGTCTTATTCAAGTAATTATGTTGATGGTAAATTAATTATTAATATTCATTACTCTTGCAGCAGTTCCGCCAATAATATCCTTACGTTCTGAATCACTCAAAAAATTACAATGTACTCTGAACTGATCTAAAGCTTGTTTATAAGTACAAAACCTAGCTACCATAGGCATATCGGTGCCCCAGATTATTCGATTTGCTCCAATGCGCTCAATAGCTAACTTAATAATAGGTTCAGCTTCTTTCCAAGGATATTCCCACATTGCTCCCATTTGTATAGGAATTAAAAGTTGAAGATGGCAGTTAGGGGATTTGAATATGTCCCAAATTTCTTCAGGGAAGTTAATTTTTCCATTCTCTAGACCTACTGTCCAAGGTAATCCATGAGTTACTACTACATTCAATCCAGGATATTGGTTCAACCATTCAAGTAAAATTCTTTGCTCATCCAAGTAGTCATCTATCCATGATCTTTCATCAAGTTTACTACCTCTTCCTCCAATCAGAGTAAAATAAACTGGCAAATTCATTTTATAAATAGCATCCCA
>PBER01000002.1:0-57665 GCA_002718455.1 Chloroflexota bacterium
TTGGTGTTGGTTCACTAGTTAATATGTTGAATCTTATTGTTGGAGTTGGCGGAATTGGTGTTGGTTCAATAGTTATTTTTTTGAATCTTATTGTTGGAGTTGGCGGAATTGGTGTTGGTTCACTAGTTAATATGTTGAATCCAGATGTTGGTTTTGGAGTCGCAGTTGGTTTTGGAATAGCTGTTGGTTTTGGAATAGCAGTTGGTTCAATAGTCGCAGTTGGTTCAATAGTCGCAGTTGGTTCAGGAGCGGGACCCCCACAAGAAACAATAAACAGGGATATAACTATGAAGTAAAATATTTTCATACTTGAATTATGAATCAATCAGACTAATTATTCAAATACATCTAAGGTTAATGGTAGATATCTATATTTTGATAAAATCTAATTCTAATGTTTATATCTATTAAAAAGTTCTTTAGCCTTTGCAGTTACTTTATCCTTATAATCTAAATCTTTATTTCCACTATATCCAAAAATCCGATTAATCAAAAAATGTAGAATGATTGCAACAAGTAAACTTATACCTAGAAAACTCCCAATAATAACAACTATACTACCCAGAGTTGTCCAATTAATTATTAATAAAAATTTTCTTATAACTTTTAAAAGTCTATCCATATAATTCTAATCTTTTTATATCAATCTCCTATTTAGTAATGCTTACAGAAATTATCTATCAATCAGACTAATTATTCAAATATATGATGTCAGAGTTAGCAGTATAAACAGTTATCCAACTTTTTATCCAACTTTATCCAACTAATTATCCAACTTATCCAACTTTTTTATAACAAAAATAATAGATTCATTTATAATTGATTTGGTATCATTACAAATACACAATCTGTGAAAGTGGTCCCGTGGTGTAGCGGTTTAACACGCCTCCCTGTCAAGGAGGAGATCGGCAGTTCGAATCTGCTCGGGATCGCCAAAAATAATTTTATAATATTTTTTTCAATTTTGAATTTATATAGAAAGAACCTACTGTCTCATAATGAGACATTCGTCCTTGAATTTGTTGAGATATTGCCAACATATCCTGAAAACATCTTTGAATATCATTAAATTTAAAGATTGAAGAAGATCCTAATAGACTATATGCTTTTTTTACTATATTTTCTGAACTTCTAATCGCGTGAGTAGATGCTAGTCTCAGTTCGGCAATACATTCATCATCCAAACTATCTCCATCAGAAACTTTTGACCAAACTTTCCTAACTGATGAATTTAAGAATGATTTTGATGAACCATATATTGCTTTCATTATGCCAATTTCTCTTATAAAAACTTGTTCTTTTGATAATTGACTAGATGAAATACTATTTTTATTTTTTGAGAATTCTATAGTGAAATTTATTGCAGAATTTGCCAAAGAATGGGCTATTGTAGAAAATCCAGCAGAAAATTTTAAATCCCTTGGAATTTTATATATAGGTCCTTTTTCGTGAAGATGTTTCCTGTCATAAAAAATATTTTCTTTAGGAACTAATTTGTTTTTAACAGAAAAACTATAACTTCCTGTTCCTCTCAATCCATTGACATTCCAATCATCGCCAATATTGACATCGGTTACTGGGAACATTATGTTTTTGTTTTCCTTGTTTTTATCTGTATAAATTCCTAAAACCCAATTTGCATTTTTTATTCCGCTACTAAAAGACCATTTACCAGAAACAATTACTCCTTCTTTTGTTTCTTTAACGTTTGATTTTATTGGAGGGCCGTTCGAAATGATACTTTTAGGGTTATCGAAAATTTTTTTTGCTAATTTACTATCCATAAAAGCTGCATTTGTTGCTAGAACATTACTTTGATTAATACACCAAGCTACACTAGCATCATATGAAGCTATTTCAAAAATAATTTTTAAGTAATCAATAAAATCCATTTCTAAACCTCCATAACTTCTAGGAAGTAATAATCTGAAAAAATTCTCATTTAGTAATTCACTAATTAGATCTTTAGGAATTTCTTTTGATTCATCAATTTTTTCAATGTTTGCTTTTATTAAACTACTAATATTTTCAGGAACCATAATTTTTTATTTATAGAGTATTTTTAAATATATATATATATAATTATAAAAAAATCTAGGAAGAAATGGATAAATGGGAAATTATAAAACTATTAAATATGAATGTGACGACGGTATCGCTATAGTATCCCTTAATCGACCTAAGAAATTAAATGCTATTAATTTTGAAATGATTTTGGAATTAAAAGAACTTACAAATAAAATCTCCCAAAATGACTCCATCAAGTGTTTAATCATAAGAGGAGAAGGTAAAGCTTTTTGCTCTGGGGCAGATCTTACTTCGGGCGAAAAAAAATGGAAAGATACAGAAGATAGTCTTAATAATGGATATTTGCCGATTTTTCAAAATATAATTTCTATGCCTAAACCTGTAATTTCTTCAGTAAGAGGAGCAGCCGCTGGTATAGGAAGTGCATATTCGATGTCTTGTGATTTAACGATAATGTCTGAAAATTCTTATCTACTTCAACCTTTTAGTAATATTGGGCTTATACCAGATGGAGGATCTCATTGGTTACTATATAAAATACTTGGATATAAAAGGGCATTTCAAATAGCTATTGAGAGTGAAAAGATTTTTGCTGAAGAATGCTTAAGGTTAGGATTAGCTAACAAAGTTGTAAAAGATGAAATTTTAGATTCAGAAACTATTAATTGGGCAAAAAAAATTATAAAACAATCTTCACAATCTATGATGTATACAAAAAAAATAATGAGAGATATTGATAATAAAAGATTTCTGGAAATATATAAAATTGAATCAGAAATTCAAAAAAAACTCTCTGGAACTCCCGATAATATTGAAGGAGTTAAGGCTTTTCTAGAAAAAAGATCTCCAAAATTTAATTGATTTCTTATGAAAAAAACAATGCTTGCTGGATTGATTTCCAAAAAAAACAAATATGAAATAAAAAAAATTGATGTACCTAAAATGTTTGAAGGATCAGCTTTAGTTAAGGTAAAAACTTGTGGAATATGTGGAACTGATACGCACAATTTTTTTGATTCATCTAATAATAAACATTCTCATGTAAAGCCGGTTGGACATGAACTTTCTGGTCAAATTGAAGAGCTCCCAAAAAAATATAATGGATCTTTAAAGATTGGGGATAGAGTTGCTGTAAATATGAGTGCAGGCAAATCTTGTGGAAATTGCTATTATTGCCATTTTGGGTACACTAGACATTGCTTGAGGCAATCAATTGATACTGGTGGAGGATTCGCTCAATACGTTACAAGAAATCCTTTAGGACTTTATCGAATATCAGATGATATGAGTTGGAATGATGGTGCATTGGTTGAACCTTTAGCCATTGCTGTTCATGGCCTAAGATACAGTAGCTTTAAGTCTGGAATGAACATAGCAATAGTTGGTTCTGGAACAATTGGGTTATCTACTATTGTTGCGGCTAAATTTTTTGGTGCATCTAAAATTATTGCATCAGCTAAATATCCACATCAAGCAGATGCTGCAAAAAAAATGGGAGCCGATATAGTTGTAAATACTTCTGTTGGTGAACTAGAAAATGCATGTATGGACCAAACCAAAGGAATGGGAGTAGACATAGCAGTTGAAACAGTAGGAGGTATGCAAAATAACACTATTGTTCAAGCTTCTAATTGTGTAAAACCTGTGAGTAATGTTCTTATTTTAGGTATTTTTAGCAAACCAATTTTGATTGACCTAATGGATCCAATGCTGAAAGAAATAAACTATATTAACACAACAAGTTATGCAATTATAAATGGAATTTCTGATTTTCAATTAGCGATAGATATTTTGTCTTCAGGAAATCATCCATTTAGTTCTATAGTTAGTCATAAATTTACTCTCCAAGATATCCATATTGCTTTTGAAAAAGCATACTATAAGAAAAACAATTCCTTAAAAGTACATATAGAAATTTAATATATATACTATAATTCATAACTAATTTAAGTATCAAATTCTATTATAAATGCAGGAGTATTAAATGTCAGAAAAAAGACCAAATTTCATCGTTTTTCTTACCGACGACCAAGGGTATGGAGACCTTTCATGTATGGGTGCAACAGATTTCAAAACTCCTTCTTTAGATAAACTAGCGTCTGAAGGAATAAGATTTACAGATTGGTACACTAACTGTCCAGTCTGCAGTCCTGCCAGAGCTGCTCTTCTAACAGGCAGATATCCTGGTAATACAGGTATAAGAGGAATTTTAACGGGTCACAGAAAAACTAAAGGACTACCAGAATCAACACCCACTTTAGCTACAATTTTAAAATCAGAAGGTTATAGTACATCTATGGTTGGGAAATGGCATCTTGGACTTGAAGAAAATTCTAGACCTCATAGCCATGGTTTCGAAAACTGGTTTGGATTCTTAGCTGGAAATGTTGATTACTATTCACATATTTATTACTACGGTGCTAATATGCAAGACAAGACTGTGGGCTTAGTTAATCCCACCCATGATCTATGGGAAAATAACAAAGAAGTTTGGATGGATGGAGAATATTTCACAGAAATTATAGCCGACAAGTGTATAGAATATTTACGAAAAATGAATAAGAATGATAAACCTTTTTTTCTATATGTCCCATTCAATGCCCCTCACTATCCTATGCATGCTCCTAAAAAATATATGGATAAATTTGCTCATTTGCCTTGGGATCGTCAAGTAATGGCTGCTATGATTAGCGCTGTTGATGATGCTGTTAAAGATATTATGGATGAGGTTGATAGATTAGGTCATTCTGAAAACACCTTGACTTTTTTTACATCAGATAATGGTCCATCTAGAGAATCAAGAAATTGGCTAGATAATAATTTAGATCCTTATTATGGAGGAACTGCAGGAAAATTTAAAGGGCATAAAGTGAGTCTTTTTGAAGGTGGAATTAGGGAACCTGGGATAATGCACTGGCCAGGAAAAATTCAAAGTGGTGTTATATCAAGTGAGCCATGCGCCTCAATGGACATAGCACCTACTGTGTTGGATGCTGCAGGAGTAGATTTAAGCAACCATTATCTTGATGGGGAAAGTCTATTAGAATTAGCAAAAGGAAAATCTGACAATAAAGAGAGAACCATATTTTGGGAATACTTAGAACAAACTGCAGTTAGAAAAGGTAAATGGAAATTAGTATTAAAAGGGAAATTGATAGATGCTTATGGTCCTGTTCCAGATGTACATCTTTCAAATTTAGAAGAGGACATAAGCGAATCAAATAATCTTGCTGATAAAGAACCAGAAATTACTGAAGAACTAAAAAATTTAGCTGAAAATTGGAGGGATAAAATTGAAGAAAAATGGAAAAAAGATTATGGTGCACCTAATGAAGAACAAAGGTTAAATAATTTTCAGCTGAAATTTAGGTAAAAAACACCAACTAAGGGCTTAATTTCAGTCAAAGAGTTAGTTAACTGTTTTTTAAGAAAAAATCTCCATTCCATCTATATCCATCAAAACTAAACTTTTTCAATTCTTCAAAATCTTGTATATTATGTTGAGCTAAGAATCTTATGAATTTTCCTTTGACTACTTTTCCAGCATGAGCAGATTGGATGAATTTTCCATCTTTATTGATAAGGAAGTTAATTTTAAGGACATTTTTTTTTAAATCAAAAGCTTTTCTGTGTGCAGCTGGCAATAAATCTAAAATAAAATCTTCTTTATTCAGTTGATTTGAAATATGTATCTTCCAGAAATTTGCTAAGGCTAGGACATTCATTTTTAATTTATAGTTCGGTATTAAATCATTCGGTTTCAAGATCCCAAACATCCCACTAAAAATTCTTAAATTTTTGTTCAAATATGCTTTTGCGTTGTTATCTAGAGATTTCCAATCAAGATTACTAAATACAACTCCAGTATATCTTTCTATCGCCATTGAACATTCATTATCAAAAACTTTTAAATTGTTTTTATGTAAATCTTTTGCCTTTTCCAAATTAGTACCATAAGTCGAAACTATTTTATTTTCATCGAGATGTATAAGTATCTTTAATATTTCTTTAACCTGTTTTTCTAATACAAAATTAGTTTCAGAAAATTTTTTTCTTACGGTATTTTGAATTGATTTTCCCTCACTTGGAGGGGTTAATATCAACATTTACTTTCCTTTGGATATAAATCTTTAGCTTATGAAATTTTACTATTTAGATTATATAATTCATTTTAAGTAATTTTATAAATCATAATTTTATAAATCATAATTTTGGAGGTCAATAATGAAGAAAGTTACTTTAAAAGATGTAGAAAAAATAAAAAGAGATGCCTCCCTTTTTACTGGAAGCGTCTATGCACAAACAATAATTGAACATCAAGAAAGTGATGATTTTAACTTTGCGATTATAAATTTTCCAAAAGGAGTAAGAACAAAGTTTCATACTCATTCTGGGGACCAAATTTTAATCATAACTAAAGGATCTGGGAAAGTTTGTAATGAAGACGAAGAACTAGATGTTCTAGAGGGAGATATGGTCCTGATAAATGCAGGAGAAAATCATTGGCATGGAGCAACAGAAGAAACCACTATGTCGCATATAACCATTACTGTCCAAGGAAGCGAAACTACTCAGACGGAAGATTGATTTGAATAATGAGTATATAAGGTAATGCTAAAAATAGAAAAGGTTTACAAATATTTTGGAGGAGTGAAAGCCGTAGATGGGCTAAGCTTTGAGATTTCATCCGAAAAAATAACTGGTCTAATTGGACCAAATGGTGCTGGGAAATCAACAGTTTTTAACCTTATTACTGGATTTTCCAGAGTTGATGAGGGAAGTATTAAGTTTGAAAATAAAGAAATCTCTCAATTTTCTACTGAAAAAACAGTGAAAATGGGATTAATAAGAACTTTTCAACTTCCAGGAGAATTGAAAAATATGTCAGTTTTGGACAATTTATTAGTTTCCCCAATGCATCACCCAGGTGAATCCCTCTTATTTGGTTGGATAAATAGGCGAAAATCTAACAAGTTTGAACAAACAAATATAGTAGATGCCAAAAAAAATTTAGAAATAGTAGGTTTAACACATCTTATAAAAGAAAAAGCAGGCAACCTTTCAACTGGTCAGAAAAAACTTCTTGAATTGGCAAGAATATTAATGATGAAACCAAAGTTGATTCTACTAGATGAACCTGCTGCAGGTATTAATCCTACATTAATCAACAGCTTATCTGAAGTAATTATAGATATAAACAAAAAACAAAAAATAGATTTTGTAATAATTGAACATAACATGGATTTTATAATGTCTCTTTCAGATGAAATTATAGTGATGGCAGAAGGAAAAACTTTGATTAAAGGTTCTCCAGAAGAAGTAAGAAAAAACGATAAGGTTTTAAATTCCTATTTAGGATATAGTGAAAAATGAAAACGAACATTCCAATTTTTATTGCAAAGGAAATTACTGCTGGCTATGGAGAACAAGTCATCATCAGAAACATTAATTTAGAATTATATGAATCAACTATAACTACAATAATTGGTCCCAATGGATGCGGGAAATCCACATTTTTAAAGAGTATTTCTGGAATTATAAAACCATTCGAAGGGAATGTTATTATAAATGATATTGAAGTAACTAGTCTTAACACCTTTGAATTATCTAAAATAGGACTTGGATATGTTCCACAGTCAGAAAATATTTTTTCTTCTCTATCGGTCATAGATAATTTAAAAATGGGTGGTTATATATTAGATAATAAAAAATATAAAATTAATTTGAACAAAGTTTTGGAAATGTTTCCAGATCTAAAGAGTAGATTGTTTGATTCTGCATCAAATTTATCGGGTGGTCAAAGGCAAATGTTGGCTTTATCTAGAGCTTTGATGCTTGATCCCAAGATTATAATGCTTGATGAACCTACAGCCGGTTTATCACCAGTAATTGTCGATGAAGTTTTGGATAATATAATTTCTTTAAGAAAATCTAACATTACAGTTCTTCTTGTTGAACAAAATGCTAAAAAAGCATTATCTATTTCTGATAATGGTGTTGTCTTTTCTTTTGGTGAAAAAGTTATTGAGGATAATGCAAAAAACATTTTACAAAATAAACAAATTTCTAAGCTTTACTTAGGAGGGCACTAGCTTGAAACAACTTTATATATTATTAGATAATAAAATTCTCGCCTTGATCATTATTGCAATTTGTTTCGCCTCATTGTTAAAACCGTGGTTGTTGATTAATGGTATATTAATTGGTTCATTATATTCTTTAGGAGCCATTGGTTTATCCTTAATTTATGGGAATTTAAAATTTGCTAATATGGCCCATGGAGATTTTATGACCTTGTCTGCTTATTTAGCTCTTACAATAATGATGTTTCTATTCCCCAATAGCGAAAACTCTTCTTCAGTAGGACCTTTTACATTCAAATATGAATTATTAGTGGTTATACCTTTGGCAGTAATTATCATTGGTTTGATGGCTGTAGTATTTGACAAACTTATTTTCAAGAAATTGCGTAGATTAAATGCAACATCCGCTGCAATAGCATTATGCTCATTAGGTTTAGCTGTTGGTCTTAGAGGTTTAATACAATTTATTTGGGGTACAGACTCAAAGAGTTTTCCTAGAGAATCTAAAATGTTTTGGGATTTGCCTTTTAGGATAAAAATTCCTCCTGATATGTTTTTTTGTGCTGTGGTTGCTATAGTTATTGCCACTATTTTTTACTTTGTTCTTTTTAAAACAACATTGGGGAAGACTATTCGTGCCACTTCGGATAACCCCGATTTGGCACGAATTACAGGAATAAATACCGATCGAATAATTTTGTATATTTGGTTTATAGGAGGGATATTAGCAGCGACCGCTGGAATTTTAATTAGCGTTCAGCAGGCATTGATAACTCCTGTTATGGGATGGAAGATTCTAATACCCCTTTTTGCCTCAGTAATAGTTGGAGGAATAGGAAATCCTATAGGTGCTTTGTTGGGAGGAATTTTGATTGGAATTACTGGAGAATTGGCCACTGGATGGATTAATCCATCCTATAAACCAGCAGTTTATTTTTTTGTTTTACTTATTGTTTTATTACTTAGACCGAATGGAATTTTAGGTAGCAAAGGAAGGCAATTTTAATGGATTCAATACTTTATTTTTTTGTTGGATTTTTAATCATGAGTGGAATTTATTCTGTTTTTACTGTTGGATTAAATATTCATTGGGGACAAACCGGTTTATTTAATATTGGAATTGCATCATTTTTTTTATTAGGTGCATATACTGCTGCAATTTTTTCTAGTCCTTCTCCTAATTTAGCTAAATACGAAGAATATTTATGGGGGGGTAATTTATCTCAATTGACCTTTTTAGGAATTGATATATGGTTTCCAATTATATTGTTATTATCAGCTTTTATTTGCATATTAGTAGCAATTCCCCTTTCTATGATAACGATTCGTTTAAAAGAAGATTATTTGGCGTTGGTTACTTTAGGTTTAGCTGAAACATTAAGAATCGTTTTTGTAAATGAAACTTGGTTGGCAAATGGGACAAGGGGCCTGTATTCAATACCAAGGCCATTTGATTATATAAATATTGGTAATTATGATTATATTTATTTTGTTGTTGTAGCTATAACCTTAATTCTTGTATATTTGATTGCTCAAAGAGCAACTAATTCGCCATGGGGGAGAGTCTTGAGAGGAATAAAAGATAATGAAAACACCATGATATCAAGTGGCAAAAATGTATTGAAGTTTAAAGTGGAAGCATTTGCATTTGGNGCAGGTATTATGGGTATAGGNGGAGCCTTATTTACTCATGGAAAAAGNTTTNTAGANCCAATAACCTTCGAACCAATGTTAGCAACTTTTATTATTTGGAGCATGTTAATGGTNGGAGGNAGCGGNAACAATAAAGGAGCNATTTTTGGCTCTTTCCTAATGTGGGGNATATGGACATTCACCCAATTTTTACCTGGATTTTTAAGCGANGCNAACCTTAGGTTTGTTTTTGTAGGATTAATNATTGTANTTTTTCAACTATACAAACCNNAAGGTATAATTCCTGCNAAATANANTTAAACTATTTNGCAGNAATTAAGATTTTGTTCTTNNGATCTATGGAGATTCGAATCNTCCTGAAGAAGTAATTTTTCCTCCNTCNATAGACCAAATTTCTATNGTGTTGCTAACNTCACCATTNGCATCAATTTCTTGATCACCAGCTACNCCAACATAATCGATGTCTTTACCATCAGCAAGTAAATCCAATGCNTTTTTCATATCNCCTGGNCCAACTTNTTCNCCTGGAGCGTTTGCNACAAANCTTAGTGAATTACCATCAATNNNATTTCCATGNCCATCNGCNNNTGCTTTAGCCATAGCTANTGACAATAAAATTGCACCATCAAATCCTTCTCCAATGAATGGATTACTTGGNANTTCTCCATATTTTGCTTCNTACAANGATNNAAAGGTTNNTTTTGCATCNGANNCNGCTGCACCNGGTGCAGTTCCNTGCATTCCTTCGAATTGAGCTNCGCCTAGTTCGTCAAACATATCCTGATTTTTTGTTCCNTCTACNAACATAAAATCACCTGAATATCCACCTTCTATNAATTCTCTAAGATATACAGCTGCTGATTTTGGATAGCTCATTGCTACTATAACATCAGGTTCATNATCTGNNATNGCTTTATCTATTTCAGACTTGTAAGANGGCTGTTCTTGCTCATGAGGAACTTGAGCCNCACAANNTCCGCCTAAGCTTTCAAAAGTTGNNCTAAAAATNTCAGATAATCCTTTTCCATATGGNTTATTNACATACAAAGTTGAACAATNTGTATANCCTTTCTCAATAGCTAATCTAGCTAAAACTNCTCCTTGNGCTGCATCAGATACAGTTGTTCTAAATACTGTATCATTGTCTTCTAAAACTGAAATAGCTGGACTAGTTGAAGCAGGAGAAATAATAACCNTTCCNGCNGGTATCGTTTTAGCTTCAGCTACTGCCATNGTAACNCCACTAGATAACGAACCAACAATTCCATTTACCTTATCAATTTCGATAAGNTTTCCTGCAGCTTCAGTTGCAATGTTTGGACTTGTTCCGCTATCTGCGTGTATTACTGTAACNTCTCCACCACCTACTCCNCCAGCATCATTAATTAAACCAACGGCAAGGTCAACACCATTTTGAATTGGAGGCCCATAAGCACCCAAATCACCCGTTTCATCCANTAANGTACCNATCTTTGCTCCTCCACNNGAACAAGCTGAAAGNACAAANAATGCNCTTGTTACNAATATTAAAATCTTTTTCATAATANCTCCTTNANAATTTNCCNNTCTTGTGTNNTNNNGAACACAAGATTNANNACCATTCTATATTAATNNTTNTCAAATGNCTAAAATTNTACCCNANTTTAGATNTCNAANTNTTTTTATCNAANACATTTNTAATTAATTCAGANAATTTAANTTCNGAATCATCTTTTGGTGAATAATTAAGATATTGNTTAGCTGTATCNAGAGACCAGAATCGTCTNGTATTGTCACTTACACCGTATACTACTAAAAATGGGACATTNTCAATATNACCTTTTACNTTGTTCACAGAAATNGCTTTNTCAAAAAGTTGNGTAAGGTCTCTTGANCTAATATAAGCTCCTANGTGTCTTTTTANATTTATTACACCTGTGCCNTTNTTNCCCTTTATNAATTGATTTTGAAAAGAACTNGAAAANTTTAAATCNTCAGTTANTTCTCTTGGATATCCTATCCTTACATGAATAAATTCNAATTTTTTNCCAAATTTNCCAGATGCGTATGGNATNGANAAAAGNTCATAAGATGCTTTGGACCATCCATAAAAATTATCAGAATAAGGTAATAAATCTGAACCAACCATATCTCTTTTNTTATTGTGGACTTCATAATGTTCATACCAATCNGCTGCGTGGTTAGAAGAAGCTNNTATAACTCTCTTNATATTGGCTTCATGNGCNNCNCNNTATATTTTNTTAGCCATTATNATATTTGAATTTTCTNTTTCNAANGCATTTATTTCATTTTCAATATTTGTTGCATTGCGNATTTCTTTTGGNCTNCTGTAAGCTAGATGAATTATTGCATCATGACCTTTAAAGATAGGTANTATTTTTTCTAAATTTTCATTNAATAAATCTNGATTTACAATTTTTACATTTGAAAGCTGTATATTATTTGAATCTAAATCAATTAACGTTAACTTATATTTTTTGTGTAATCCAGCCANGATTCTTGAAGCTACATATCCGTTNGAACCTGTAATTATAATTTTTTTCATTATTCTTCCTTTAATTTTTTGGNCCGAAATCGAGAATTTTTAATATTGGATTNTTATCTAGATTATAAATACTATGATCTCCATTCATTTCAATTTCTTTCCAATATAATTTCATCATAAGTTCTTTTTGTTTAATATAATTCTTGTCATTAATTAAATTGTTCATTTCCTCGACATCATTTGATAAATCGTATAATTCATCATAATCAAAGCCATTAAAAACATATTTTAAATCCTTGTACCATAAAATTCTTTGGGTAAGCTGAATTCTAGTACCATCATATTCTGCAAAGCATTTGTCTATTGTATTAACTTGTTCAGTACACAAAATAGGTTTGAAAGATTTTCCGTCTATATTATNAATTGATTTACACTCTAAAATATCAAGAATTGTAGGACATAAATCCATACTAGAAANAAGATCTTCAGAGATTTTATTTTCTTTTATGCTAGGTCCAGAGATTATCATTGGTATTCTATATATTTCTTCAAATGCACATAGATTTTTAGCATATATACCATGTGANGCTAGTGCTTCGCCATGATCTGAAGTNAAAATNATTATNGTGTTTTCTAATTCACCTTTTTCTTTAAGTAAATCAATGATTTTTCCGTATTCATAGTCTATTTCTGTAACCATTGCATAGTAGTTTCTAATGCTTTCAATATGATCTTCTTTNGTCATATTTTCAAANACTTTTTTTCCTCTTTTNTATATATTTGGTTTGTCAGACAAATCATCTTCAAATGATTTTGGTAATTTAATATCTATATCNTCNTACATATCATAGAATTTNTTACTTGAAATAAATGGATCATGNGGCTCTATCACAGAAATAAAACATGCCCAAGGNNCCTCTTTNCTAACATTTGAAAGATAATTTTTTGCTTTTTTGACCACATTTTTTAACGGTCTGCCTTCNGTTCCTTTNTCTGAAATTCCATAAAAAGGAGTTTGTTTATATCCTGGAGGATNATCTATAAACAAATTTGGTTCATTCAAATCAATGCTATTTCTATGANTGATATTTATTTTTCTATANTCTTCGGATTTATCAGTAGAATATTCATCCCATCCAANATTTTCAAGTTTATCNGTTCTTTCAACATGCCATTTTCCAAAATAAGCAGTTTTATATCCTTCGCTTTGAACTACCTGAGCCCAATGTTCTTTTTCAGTNCTTANNTTTGATTGATCNTCATCTACGCAATGAGTTACAGTAGTTACACCATGATTGTGAGGNAGTAATCCTGTCATAATACTTGCCCTGGCTGGAGAACAAACAGGATTTGGAGTATGTGCTCTATTGAATTTTACTCCACTCTTAGCGAGTTTATCTAAGTTAGGAGTAATGCATTGGTTATCATCATCTAACACCTGTCCATGCATTTGATCGACCATTAGAAATAGTAAATTTTTTTTCATTTTAGGAAAGGAGATAATTTTTCGAAATTTCCACCCACAATATCCTTTGCTTCAACTGATAACCAATCTTCGAGTATATCAGAATATAATCCCCTAAAATCAAAATTAAATTTTAAATCTCCTTCTACGTGTTTATCTGGGTCTAATGATGGATAATCATTATATTGCCCACCTTTAACATTATTACCTAATAGAAAGGACACCCCACCTGATCCGTGATCAGTACCTGTACCATTGTCTATTACTCTTCTGCCAAATTCTGAGAACATAAAAACTATTATTTCCTCTCCTGTATCGTGCTCTTTTAAATCTTCAAAAAATGCACTTAATGCGTCAGATAATTGTTGCCATAGAGTTTGTTGTAATACCATTTCATTAGTATGGGTATCAAAACCTCCGTGATTTGCATAAAAGATTCTCGTCCCAAAATTTGCGAAATGAACCTGAGCAATCCCTTTTAATTGTTTACCAATGCTTGTATTAGGATACTCAACATTTGAATTATATAAACCTGGCGCCTTGCTAATTATTTCTGCACCTTTTACAGCATCTAGTCCTGTTTTACCCAAATAATCCATAACATAATCACTACCCATACTAGGTGTATAGAAACGCCTAAAGGTATTTAAAGCCTCATTTTTTTTGCTCTCATCTTCAATAGAAGTAAACAAACCATAATTGTCTATATCACCTACTGAAGCAACTGGGACACCCTGATTTACAAGTGCTCTTGGTAATGCTTCACTGAAATTAACTGCAGTAACAACATTTTCAGCATTTGGATCAATCTCTTTTATAGCTTGCCCCAACCAACCTTTTGAACCTACTTTGGTTGGTTCTGCCGTGTGCCATATATCCATTGATCTAAAATGAGATCTGTTGGGTTCGGGATATCCAATCCCATGTATAATTGCTAAATTACCCTCATTATAGAAATCTTTAATTGCATTCATACCTGGATTTAGTCCTAATTTATTATCCAGAGGAATAATTTCTTCATCTGTTATTTTGATATGCTTTCTGAAATCTCTATATAAAGGATTCTCCCAAGGTACGATACAATTTAAATAATCGTTTCCTCCAGAAAGTTGAATTGTAACCAAAACTTTTTCTTTTTTCATTTTATTTCTCCAATCAAACCTTTTGATAAATTTGAATTCTATTCCTATTTGAATCCAAAACTAATAGATGCCCATTTTTATCAATAACTACAGATGTAGGATCCCAGAAATATGATTCTATACGCGCAGATTCTTCGTGTGGTTCTACATTGTCGATATTTATTACTGGACTGAAGGATTCTCTTGCTCTTTTTTCATCTGGATTTGCATTTAGATANTCTTTTGCCCATTTTGATAATTTAGCTTGTCCTCTCAATTTCCCAATAAAGTTGAATTTTTCGTCAAATATTTGAACTCTTTGATTACCCCAATCTGCAACGTAAAAAAATCCATCTTTATCAACACATACCCCAGACGGTCGTGATAAATCTCCATCATNTGTACCTGAGCGACCAAATTTATCTATAAATAATCCATTTTTATCAAAAATTTGTATTCTATCATTTCTCCAATCTGCTACCAAAATCTCATTATTATTCCCTAATGCTATACCCCAAGGTTTNTTAAATTCGCCATCTTGATTCCCCTTTTTACCCCACTCGCGGAGAAATTTTCCTGAGGTTGTCATTACTTGAATTCTGTCATTATGAANATCAACTATAAAAAGTTCATTATTTTGATCACATACAATACCTGATGGGGAATTTACCTCTCCTTGTTNATTNCCCTTTTTACCCCATCTTTCTAAAAAATTTCCATCTTTTTCAAAAACNGAAATTGNGTGTGTATATTCATCGGTAATATATACATTATCTTNAGTATCAAAAGTTATTGAACNAGGCCANTACAATTCACCTGGGTTTTTCCCAAATTTAGAAAATTCTCCATAATAATTATGGTTTACATCCATTATTGATACCCGGAGTCCCAATGTATGNATTGCACCACTTCTATTTATAACAAATACCTTTTCTTCACTATTAATNGCCAAATCTCTAGGNAGNTGNAATCCTCTNCCTCCAACATCAGCTGTAAATCCAANAGTGTCAATATATTTAAATTTNGTTTTTGATATAGTATTTTTCATATTTAATTCATTTGAAATTCTCTAGTTGATACTATTAATTTAATAATTAANGAAACTTCTTCAGAATCAATTGANTCAGGTAATGAGTTTTCAATGTATTCTTCAATTGGTATTTTCGTGCTANGTTCAAGTTNANNATAACCTAATTCNTNTAAACATAAATTTAAAACATTTTTTTTATCAGGGTTTTGTTTNACAATANTAGTAACAACATCTTTATTAACATCACCAAGAATTTCAGAACAAAAATTAATTCTTTCTATAACTGATCCCGTATTTATCCATTCTTCTCCACCTTGCCAACCTTCAACNGAAGTTGGNTCCATTAAAGGTTGACCCATTAATCGAGAACTACCTGTAGCNTTGTANACTTCCTGAGAATTTATATCTAAGCCACCTGATAACCTAACAGNATTGACNACAANTTCAGTAGGGCTTTTNATTCTTTTATTATAAATTGCTTCAGNCTTAAAATATTCAGANTTAAATANATCCCTNAAAACNTCTTTTATGTTNTANTTATNTNTGAAATATGATTCGATTATAAACTCTATAGCATTAGGNTCTATCGGATCTTCGTGAGGCCANTGAGGAACTGGTAGCTCATCTTTTATANAAAANTGATANANNTGTCTNGCTANAAATTGTGCAGTTGCTTTNTGTTTNCANATAATTCTNACNATNTCTTCNCCNTTGAAATCACCTTTTTCTCCAAGAAATTCNTTTTNNCCANAATCATGATCATTTTCATCAAANTTGAATTGCCAAGCTATATATCCGAAAGGTCTTGCCGTATTATTTCTCATTTTCGTTGCGTTATATGGCATATTTTCAATAGTCCAACCTGTGAAAGCTCTTGAGCATTCTTTAATATCTTTTTCAGTATAATTTCCAACACCCATTGAAAATAATTCTAAAATTTCTCTTCCATAATTTTCATTGATATTATCTTTATGATTATCTTGATTGTCTAGCCACATTATCATTGCAGGATTTTTTGATAGTTCTACAAGTAACTTCTCAAAACTTCCCACTCCAAATTTCCTAAGCATTTCAATTTGAGTAGTCATTACCTTTCCTTGAATAAGTTTATTTTGACCAGTAGCGAATACCCGGTGCCAAAACAAAGCAATTTTTTCTTCAAAAGGAAATTTAGAATTAGCCATTCTGTACATCCAATATGAACCTGAAGTAGGAGCTGTTCGTACGTCAGAAAACTCCATTTGATACCTTCTAAGTAGGTCAATAGGAACAGGATCTTCGTGCTTATTATCTAGTAAATAATCTACTATATGATCATATTCGATTGAATTTAGAGCATCAATTTCTTCTTTTGTTCCTCCAAATACTGCCCTTCTAAGCAAATGAGTGGTTAATGATTTATTTGTTGTTATCGTCGCCATTATTTCCTTCTGTCCCGTTATCTTTTTTTTCTAAATTTCTTTCCTTTAAATTAGTGTTTTTTGAACGAAATTTTTTTCTTATTTTACTTCGAGCTGTGTAAACAATCAATATAGCTCCTAGAATTGGAGCGAATCGTAAGAAAGTNCTATCTTCAGAAAAGAATCCGGAAAGTATAATTCTTAAAGTAATTGTAATAAGTAATAAAGCTNCTATTTCTAAAATCATAACTTGTAATCTTGGCATTACTTCCTCTTTTCTATATNAATATTTTTTTTCCTTTTTCAGCTGACTTATGTGCAGAATATATAAGCTTTTGAATCTCTAAGCCTCTTTCATAGGAAATACTTGGTCGTTTTGATTTAATTACATTATTTATAAAATTATGTAATTCATCAACATACATATCATTTGTATCAGGTGTTAATTTGTATGTTTCATTCATTTCATCACTTGATATTTTTACACCAGCTAAGAAATCCCAAGTTATAGTTCCTTTTTCTCCTATGATTTTAGAATTTCTTGCATAATCTTTTTCAACAGCATTTAAATGTATTTCTATTAATTTATTTGATTCAGTTTCTAGAAGAATTATGGCTGTGTCTTCTGTTTCTATTTCAAGATCGGAAACCTTACTTTTAATTGAAATTATACTTGAAGGGGATCCAAGTAACCAAGTTGCAATATCAATTTCATGACATCCATCTGAAATTATTCCACCTCCAGTTTCTTTTTTTGCAAAATACCCTTTTCGGTAATCTGTTGTAGGACGCCAATTTGCAAGATATTGCCCGCTTTCGAAAATCCCTATTAAAGGTTTNCCTATGTATCCATTGTTTAACAATTCTTTTACTTTGACCATAGATTCATGAAATCTCCAATTAAAACCTATAGTTATAAATTTTGGATAGTTTTTTATTCTCTTATATAACTTTTTTGCTTGTTCATAACTATGTGATAGAGGTTTTTCAATGAAAACATGGGCGTTAAATGATATTAATTTATCCAAATAATACAAATGTAAATTTGGTGGAGTACATATTAGGGCTATATCAATATTTTGATCTCTAAGATCTTCAAAATTAGTAACAAAATTAAAACCTAATTCTTCAATAAAAGGTTTTCTTTTTTTATCTGGATCAAAAACTGAAATTTTAGTAGCTCCCAAATGTTTTAAATTTTTAGTATGCCTCAAACCTATTGAACCTGATCCAACTACAGCAAAATTAAGATTTTTAATATTCATCATTTTTTTTGTCAATTTTTTTCATTTAAAAATCTGTATTACACCAAGGTTTTTGTAAAACATTAAACATATTAGAAAATAAATTTAATTTATCAAAATTTTTCGCATTGATATTTCTTGAATTTACCAATTCAAAAGGAGTAATTGCTCCAAAAAAGCAACTACTTAAATCTGAAGGTCTCATAGAAATATCTGGAGATGAGTTTACTTTCTTCACTATAGATGTTTCTCCATTAGTATCTATTTCATATATACCTTCAATATCTGATTGATTTTGACCTGTTATTTCTAAATTGATTCTTCCTTCATGATTATATTTTCGGGCTTCTAAGAACTTGATTGGATCAAGAATTCTTACCCACAAGCCATCAATAGTCATTCTTTCTAGTTGTCGCGGATTTTCTAATAAGAAATATAGAGAGTCATGTGGAGATCTTCTGTTAATTGTAACTTTTTCAACTAACTCAATACCAAAAATGAAGTTCCAAAGAGAAATATTAGTTTCTTTATCTACTGCAATCAACTCGTGAACAATAAGTTCCCCTTTATCATCTTCGTGTGCTATGCCGGATTCTTTATTAAAGTTATAAAAGGCATAACCAGAGGGACGTTTATTTTTATATGCAACAACGAAGAACAAGCCGCTCATTCCTGATTTATTGTGCTTAGAATTTTCATTTTCATAGAGAATGTAATTCCAATATTCTTCTGTCCTATCCGTTGAACCATTTTGTTTTTTTCTAAATTCATCATAAATTTTGAATAATTCTTTTTTTGCAATCTCTTTTTCTACGAACTCTAGTTGTATATTCGTTTCATTTTCTTGAATTAGTTTTGTAGAATGAGTTTCTATGGACCAGTCTTCTCTCAATGTTCCTAAACCATAACCAAATCGCGAATATAGCAGTGATTGAGAGGCCCATAAACCTGCTAAAACATCTCCTCTCTCTTTAGCCTGTTCATGTAACTTATTCATCATTGATGTAAATATTCCTCTTCTTTTATGAGTAGGGGCAGTCCCCATATAAGCAATCCCAGCCATATTAAGATTCTTTCCTCCGGGAGCAGTAATTTTAAATTCGTCTGCTCCTCCGGTCCCAACAATTTTGTTGGTTTCATCATCTAAAGCAGCTATTAATCTTTTCTCCCAACTGGTATTCTTAGCAAATCGTCCAGCTAACATCCTTTCGACATCTGGTTTACTTGGGATATCTCCAAAAACTCGTCTTACAGATTTTCTCCACTCAATAACATTATTTTCATTAACAGGAATTATTTTAATTGTCATTTATTTTTTCTTTAGAGCTTCTTTACCAGCATTTAGGGTTTCTACAATTTTATCCACATCATAAACACAACCACCCCAGGTACCCCCACTAACATCTTGAAGAGCTGCCCATAATCTAGTGTCATCTGGTAAATTTTCATTTGGTTTTATTTCAAGAGATGCATTACGTGATAAAAATTCTTTATCTCCCCATTCTTTACCATAATTATTTTGATTTTCACCTACCAAGTTTATAGATCCTGATAATTTTTTTGTATCAATGATTATTTCTATCAGATCAGAATCCTTTAGTAGTCCAATTGGTCCTCCAGCTAAGGCTTCAGGACCGATATGTCCTATACAAGCTCCAGTTGAAACACCAGAAAATCTTGCATCTGTTAATAGAGCAATATACTTGCCATAGGATAAATGCTTGAGTGCAGCAGTAATTTGATATGTTTCTTCCATTCCTGTACCACTTGGGCCTCCACACATTATTACAAGGATTTCTCCTTTTTTTAATTTATCTGGTCCTGTTGATTTTATTGATTGCATTGCTTCTTTTTCAGAGTTGAAAACTCTTGCCTTGCCTGTATTTCTATATACACCATCTTTATCAATTACTTCTGGGTCTATTGCAGTAGACTTTATGACTGAACCTTCAGGTGCGATATTTCCAACAGGAAAAGTAACTGTAGATGTTAATCCCTTTAAGGTAGCATTAGATTTACTCATGATTACATTTTCTGGATTTATTTTGTCGTTATCTGATAAAAACTCTCGAACATATTTTCTTCTTTCTGATTCTTCCCACCACTCCAAATTTTCTCTCATAGTTTTTCCAGAAACTGTTAGTTCATCAAGATTGAGAAGACCAAGTTTTTTTAAATTCAACATAACTTCTGGGACGCCTCCTGCAGCATAAAATTGTGAAGTTGGGTGTCCAACTGGTCCATTTGGCAAAACATCCACAAGTCTTGGAACAAAACTATTAATCCTTGACCAATCTTGAACACTCATTCTTTTTCTACCAACTGAATGTGCTATTGCTGGTAAATGTAATAACAAATTGGTTGAACCCCCACAGGCAGCGTGAACTACCATTGCGTTTTCAAATGCCTTGTCAGTCAATATTTTGTCTATTGTTATATTATTTTTTTCAAGATTGAATAATGCTTTAGCGGATCTTTCTGCGTTAAAATACCAAGCTGGAGTTCCACTAGGCGTGCATGCTGAATGTGTCAATGAAAAACCTAAAGATTCCGCTATTACTTGAGAAGTACCAGCGGTTCCTAAAAATTGGCACCCTCCACCTGGAGATGCACAAGCTTTACATCCCATATCTTGAGCGTATTCTAAAGAAATTTCACCTTGAGCAAATCTTGCTCCTATTGATTGAATTTTTCCTGCATCCTCTCCATTAAATGGTGCTAAAGTTGATCCTCCAGGAACAATAATAGATGGCACCTTTTTCATACCCGCTAGAGCCATCATCATCGCGGGTAAGCCTTTATCGCATGAAGCTATTCCAACAATCCCTTTTGCTGTTGGTAAAGATCTTGCTATTCTTCTAAAAACTTTAGCTGCGTCATTTCTGTATGGGAGAGAATCAAACATCCCAGGTGTCCCCATACTCCTCCCATCACAAGGATCAGAACAGTATGCTGAGAAAGGTAGTCCTCCTAAACTATTGATGACATTTGCAGTTTTTTCAACTAAAGATGAAAGTTCCCAATGACCAGTGTGAAAACCTAATGCTACTGGTTCTCCATCTTTGTTTTTTAATCCACCAGTAGTTGATAAAATTAGAAATTGTTTTCTTAGTAATTCTGCAGGATTCCACCCCATTCCTGCATTTTGAGTTAATCCAAAGTGATTTCCACTAGGTTCATTTATTAAAATATCTTCTGTAAAAGGGATTTTTCCGCTTGGACCTTCAGCGTGAGTTCTAATTCTAAAATCTTCTTGAGATTTACTATCAATTATTTCCTCGAATGATAAATCTTTATTCGATGTAGCCATGGGATCTCCTGATTTTTATATGTTTATTTTTTTTATTTTTTTGTAATGTTATTCAATCAAAACAAGCTTTTCAAATCAATCTTCAATAAGATTTTTTTTTAGCTCCAAGTTCTATCATGAGAATCTAGTCCATCCCACTCTAAAGTTTCCTCAAACATGCCTTTAGGATAAACAGAAAAATCATTGGATTCTTTGGCTAGATGTTCCTTAATTTTATCTTCATTGATTTCCAATCCTAGACCGGGAGCATCAGGGACATTAATAAAACCTTTTTTGATCATAGGTCCATTTTCATCAATTAGTGTAACAATATCGTTCCACCAGGGATTGTCAACTGAATGCATTTCTAGGGCAATAAAATTATCAATTGTAGCAGCACAGTGGACATTGGCCATTGCAACTATAGGTGATCCAGCTTGGTGAAGTGCCACTGGAATTCCCGCATCTCTACAGTAATCTGCTATTCTTTTAGTTTCCAAAATTCCTCCTGAAGTAGCTAAATCTGGATGAGCTATTGATATTGCTCTAGCTTCTACTAGAGGTTCAAAACCATCTTTGCAATATATGTCTTCACCTGTACCAACTGGAGTATCAACTCTGTTTTTTAAACTTTTCCATTGATCAACTAGTTGCCAAGGGATCATATCTTCGTACCATGCAAGAGTAAACTGATCTAGGTTTTTTCCTATTCGTATAGCATTTTCTACTCCCATATGACCAAAATGATCCGAAGCAAGAGGAATCTCATACCCTATGATATCTCTAACAGTTTTTACGTATTCTTTCATTTTCGATATTCCATAATCTGTCACCTGAATTCCAGTAAACGGATGCATAATATTGCTAGATTCATTTATTAAATTTTTATTGACTACTCCTCCTTTAAATTCAGAGGCAATCCATAGTCCAATATCCATTTTTAGAAATTCAAATCCTTTCTTAATTCGACCCAAAAGAGCCTTCCCCATTTCTTCAGGATCTTTTTTTAGAGGAGTATCAGCATAAACTTTAATTTTTTCCCTATATTTTCCACCTGCCAGCATATATGCTGGAACGCCAAAAGCTTTCCCTGCTAAATCACATAAAGCAATTTCTATTCCGCAGACACCGCCGCCTAATCTTCCNTGCCCTCCAAATTGTTTAATCTTTTGAAAAATTCTATCTATGTCACATGGATTTTCACCCAGAATTTTATTTTTAAGCATTAACGCATATTTTGCAGAGGCTCCATCTCTTACTTCTCCGTATCCAACGATGTCTTGATTTGTATATAATTTGATAATTGGCCATCTCCAACCTTTTTCACCTATGACTGCTATTCTCATATCAGTTATTTTTAAGTTTGTTGGATTGGAAAGCTTAAAATTTTTCTTGGATTCTTTTTTCAATCTTCTCTCCCATTTATTTTTTTTTCTTCCAATTTTCAAAATCTTTGTTCATTTCTTTTGAAAATTCTCTATCAATTTCTCCTGGAGTATAAATCCCTTCTCGAATTCTTTGTTGCCCAAATTCATCTTTTAATCGAATGCTTTCTGAATTGATAACAACTTCTTCAGCAAGATGAGGAGGAATAAAAATTACTCCAGATCTTGTTCCAAGGACCACATCGCCAGGCATGCATGTTGCTTCACCAATTCTAGTTATCCCGTTGATTTCTACCATACTTACATTGTTTATTGCACTAGGATCATAACCTCTTATGAAAGCATTGAAGTCTTCCATTTCAAAGATTCTTTGTGTATCCCTAATACCTCCATCTATAATCATTCCTGTTCCTGTTTTTGATTTAATTGCTGTACTTAAATTATCGCCAGCAAAAGTCCCATCAAAAATTTTTCCAAATAGATCAACTACGATTAAATCATTTTCTTTCAATTCATCAATTACCCATGAGTTTTGAAAACCAATTCTATAATCTTTTTCTCCTTGAGAATCGATTGCTTCGTGTAAATCAGGTCTTCTTGGTACCCATCTACATGTTACAGCTCTTCCAACTACTACCCGTTCAGGATGGAGATTTTTCCAATTTCCAACAAATTGAAAATTATATCCATGCTTTCTACAAGTACCCCATGCTTCTTCCGTAGTTACTAGACTCATTCTTTCCAAAATATTATCAGGTACCAGAGGTCTTTGATTGTTATCCCTTTTGCCGCTCCATTTATTTGTTATTGATTGAATAATCTCTGGGTTAGTTAATTTCATATATGTTCTCCATCAGTATATTTTATAATATTTTTAGATTGGTTTTGAAAGTTCTTTAAATTTTGCTATCATTTCTTCCTTCATCATAGAAAGATTTCTAAGAAAAATCTCAATTTCTAGAAGAAATTCTTTCTTATTTTCAGGTATAAAAATGATTTGTTTAAATCCAATTGAAAAATTACCTTTAACTTTTTTATTTATATAACCTTTAATGTCAGATAATGAATAATCAAAAGTAATTATTATTTTTTCTTCATTTCCTTTAATACTAATTATCGTATTAATATAGCTGATTATTTTTAACTTTGTAATTTGAATTAAATGCTGTAGTTCTATAGGGATTTTACCGAATCTATCTACGATTTCTTCTTCAAATTTGTGCAACTCTTCTAAAGTTCTAACTTTTGCAATTTGAAGATATATCTGTAATTTTAAGCTTAAATCTCCTATATAAGAATCCGGTATTCTAGCATTGATTTTAATATCAATGATATTTTGTAAAAAAAATCCTAAATCTAAATCATTACCTTTTTTTAAGGTATCTACAGCCGATTTCAATAATGAATTATATAAGTCATAACCTATGTTATTTATGTGTCCACTTTGTTCCTTACCCAATACATTACCCGCACCTCTAAGTTCTAGATCGCGTAATGCTAAATTATAGCCAGTTCCATATTCTGAAGAACTAATTAAGGCACTTAATCTATCTTCTGAATTTTTATTTAATATAGCATTTTTTGGTACCATAAAATATGCAAATGAACTTTTTTCACTTCTTCCTATTCTTCCTCTAATTTGGTAAAGTTGTGATAATCCAAATTTGTGAGAATTATTAACAATTAAAGTATTAACATTTGGCATGTCTATCCCAGATTCGATAATAGTTGTACATATCAATACGTTGAATTTTTTATCAATAAAATCATTAATTACATTTTCAAGATGATTTTTTTCCATTTGTCCATGAGCAAAATTTACAATTGCTTCAGGTACTAGTTTTTTTATTTTGTGAGTAATTATTTCTATATTGAAAATTTGATTGTGAATAAAAAAAATTTGTCCTTTGCGATCAATTTCTCTCAAAATTGCTTCTCGTGTTAACTTATCTGAATATTCTGAAACATATGTATTTACGGGAAGGCGATTCTCAGGTGGAGATGAAATCATACTTAGATCTCGTATACCATTAAGTGCCATGTTCAAAGTTCTTGGTATTGGAGTGGCGCTTAAGCTAAGAATGTCGACATTTATTTTTTTTTGTTTAATGTATTCCTTTTGATTTACACCGAATTTATGNTCTTCATCAATAATTAATAACCCTAAATTATTAAATTTAATGTCATTTTGTATTAATTTATGAGTTCCGATGATTATATCTACTCGCCCTTTAAATAACTCTTTTTTGATTTTCGTAATATTTTTATCAGTAACAAATCTGGATAAATATTGAATATTTATTGGGAAAGGATTAAGTCTTTCTTTAAAAGTTTGAAAATGTTGCAATGCTAAAACCGTTGTAGGAACTAAAATTGCAACTTGATAACCATTTTCTACAGATTTAAATGCCGCTCTAATTGCTACTTCTGTCTTACCATATCCAACATCACCGCATAATAATCTATCCATNGGATTTTTTGATTCTAAATCCTTTTTTATCTCTTGTATGGCACTTATTTGATCTTTGGTTTCTTTGAATTCAAAAGATTCCTCTAGTATTTTTTGCCAATCTGAATCTTCAGAATATTTNTTTCCTTTAATTTTTTCTCTCGCCGCATAAATTTTTAATAATTCTGCTGCAAGAATTTCAATTGATTGTTTTGCTTTATTTTTAGATTTGATCCATTTTGTTGACCCCAAGCTATCTAATTGAGGATTATCTTTTTGATAAGATTTATATGGTTGAATCCTATCTATTTGATCAGCAGGGACATATAATTTATCATCATTTTTATAAAATATTTCAATAAATTCTCTACCTGTTTCATCCAATATAATGGTGCCGTTATATCTTCCTATCCCGTGATCAATATGTACAACAAAATCATTTTTCTCAAAAAGATCTAAAGACTTAGTCGTTTGAGGTAAATTTGATAGAGAATTATATCTGTGTTTTTTTCTTATTCCAAAAATTTCTTTATCTGTAAGAATCAAAATTGACATATTGTCCTTTGATTTTAAACTAAAACCTTCTCCTAAATTCTTAGATATAATTGTCAATTTTGATTTTAAAGCAATTTCTACACCATCAAATATATTTAAATTTTTCATATTTAAAATTTCTTTTACTCTTTTTGGATAATCGGTAGTAATAATTATTTTTTGATTTGGTACATTTTTGTCAATATATTTTGATAATATATTGTCACTTGAGTTATAAACTGTTGGTAATGAGAAATTGAATTTAGATTTTTTGTTTGTCTCTCCTCTGTCTATCTGATCAATATTTATATAATTCGAAAAAGAATCGTATATTTTTTCCATCTCATTTTTTGATATGTATGGAACAGGGAAAGATTTTGGGATCTCTTTTTTTTCAACCTTGATATCGTAAGAATCTTTTCTATATTTTGTAATAGTATTCAGTTCTGAAAANATTTTATTTTTATCTAAATTGATTATCAAATAATCTTTTTTTAAATAATCAATAATGGTTCCATAATCAAAAAATCCAGAGTATAAATTTTTTGAATCGTCATTATTAGTTTCAATTATTTCTTTTAATTCTTCATACAAATTGAGAGACGTTTCATTATTTTTAAAACTATTTTCATTTTGCAATTTTATTTTTTCAAAATTTCTATTGATCACCAAAGTTTCTTCAATAGGGGTTATTTCTATTTTTTTTAATTCATCGTAAGAATGTTGATCATTTGGATTAAATAATCTTATATTCTCAATCTGATCATAAAAAAAATCGACTCTGATAGGATTTTTATTTGATATAGAAAAAATATCTAAAATATCACCTCTCACTGCGAATTCTCCTGGATTTTCAACCAAGGATGTTTTCTTATATCCGTTATTAATCAAATTATTAACTGCTTCTTCTAGTGTTTTCTTCATTCCAATTTCTAAATTAAAACTTAGTTCAGTAAATAAATCAAAAGGTATTGTCTTTGTACTTAAGGATTGAATAGAAGTAGCGATTATGGGGATTTTTCCATAATAATTTTTCATAAAAAGAGCGTTTAAACATCTAAGCCTTTCAATTGTATTTATTTTATTTGGCTTATATTTTTCAAGAAAAATTTCATTTCTTTCATTGAAGTTGATATGTATTGTTCTGGTACTCCAAAAATTAAGATCTTCTATTAAATTTCTCGACTCTTCTGGGTTAGATGTAATTACAATAGTAGGTTTATTTATATACCTAACTAATGAAATTATTAGATAACCATAAACTTGTCTAGGAGCGACAATAGTAGGTTTGTTTTTAGAGTAAGCGTCACCAACCACATCAGAAAATGTGGGATCATTATTTAAAATATCNGTTATTTCAATCAAACTATTAGAATACATAATCCGATATCATATATTGTATGTGATTTTTTTTNATNATTTAATTATTTAGAGCTAGTTATGGGAAATAAAAGACAATTAAGAATTGTATTGAAATTTGGTAGTAATCTTATTACAACCAATAATACTATTTTAAATTATAAAGTAATCGATAATTTGGNATCTCAAATAGCTAAAATTTTTGAAGAACATGAAATAGTTTTAGTAACATCTGGTGCAGTAGCTGCAGGCCTTCAATATATTTCTTCCGAAAGTACAACAAAAATATTGAAGAAAAACTCGGTAGTTCAAAAACAAATTCTTGCCTCAGTGGGACAACCAATATTAATGAAAGCATATGAAGAATCGTTTGATAAATATTCTATTTCCGTTTCGCAGGCATTACTTGCAAGAGGAGATTTTGAAAATCGAAATGGTTACTTAAATATAAGAAATACACTACTTGAATTATTACAAATAGGTATTTTACCAATAATAAATGAAAATGATGTTGTGGCAACTGAAGAGTTAAATAGATATGGAGACAACGATAGACTTTCTGCAATGGTTGCTAATGCTGTTGACGCCGATATTTTAATTCTTCTTGGTACAATTGATGGATTGTATACTAAAGATCCAAATATAAATAATGATGCAAAAAAAATTGAAATAGTTGAAAAGGTAGACCCCAAGATCATCAGTTATGCTAAAGGGCCTGTGGATAAAGTGGGTACTGGTGGAATGATATCAAAAATTCAAGCAGCAAACATAGCCACTAAATCAGGTATCTCTATGTATATTGCTTCTGGCTTGCAAAATCAAGTTATCCAAAGAATTATAAATGATGAAACTGTTGGAACAAAATTTTTGCCAGAAGAATCTAATTTAGAATCAAGAAAACGTTGGTTAGTGACTGGATACGCTTCTTCGAAAGGTGAAATACTTTTGGATAAAGGAGCTGTGAAAGCAGTAAATAACAATGCGAGTGTTCTTCCAGCAGGAGTAGTGTCTGTTATGGGGGAGTTTGATAGAGGAGATATCATTGCAATAAAAGATGAAAAATCAACCACAATTGGTTTGGGAATATCTAATTACTCTTCAGATGAAATAAGTAAAATTAAAGGTGTAAAAAGTTCTGAAATAAATGAATTGGTTGAAAATAACTATGGAGATGAAATAGTCCATAGAAACAATTTTATTTTTATTTAACTGCTGGGATTTGACGTATGAAAAACGAATTAGATAATTTAGTTGATCAAATTTCTAAAGTAAAATTTGATTCAAATAATCTAGTGTTAATAGAAGCCTCTGAGCGGGAAAAATGCTTACAAATTATTTCTGAGGAACTTAAAAACAAGTGTTCAGAGATATTGGATGTTAATTCAAAAGAAATAAGCGATGCAAATAAAAATGGTTTACCTAAACATGTAATAAATAGAATGAAATTATCAGAGGATAGTATTCTACATATGTCTAAATCTGTTGATAGCGTAATTAAATTATCAGATCCAGTAAATGAAGTTATAGAAACAAAACATCATGATAANGGCCTGATAATAAAAAAAATAAGAGTTCCTCTAGGTGTTTTAGCAGTAGTTTTTGAAAGTAGACCGAATGTTGTAGTAGAAATTGCTTCTTTAGCGATAAAATCTGGGAATTCCTTGGTTTTGAGAGGAGGGAAAGATTCATATAATACAAACAAATTTCTTTTTAACATTATTCAAAAAGCTTTATTGGATACCAATTTCCCTAAACACTCTATGTATTTTGTTGAATCAACCGATCGAAAAATGGTAAATCGAATTATGGAATTAGACAAATATATTGATTTGTTAATTCCTAGAGGTTCGGCGAGTTTGGTTAATTTGGTAAATGAAAAAGCCAGAATGCCTGCAATAACTGGAGGGATTGGGGTATGTCACACATATGTTGATAAATCATACGAGTTGACCAAAGCTTTAGATATAATATCTAATGCCAAAATTCAAAATCCTTCAGTTTGTAATGCATTGGACACGATCTTAATCCACAAGGATATATTAGAAGAATTTGTAGATCCGATGTTTGACCTCCTCGCTGATCAAAATGTTGAGATTAGAGCTGATCAAAAATCTTTTGAGAGCTACTCAAAATCACCTCGAAATTTACTTAAATTAGCAAAAAATAGTGATTTTGGTGAAGAATTTTTAGACTTGATACTAAGTGTAAAGACAGTAAAAAACATAGATGATGCTATTGCACACATTGCTGAATATGGATCAGGTCATTCAGAAGCGATAATAACTGATAGTGAAAATCAGGCAAAATATTTCTTACAAAAAGTAGATGCAGGTGCAGTTTTCCATAATACTTCTACACGATTTAATGATGGATTTGAATTTGGCTTAGGAGCCGAAGTTGCTGTTTCTACAGATAAAATGCATGCAAGGGGACCAATGGGGATAAAAGAAATTATGACCTATAAATGGCAAGTATTTGGTAGTGGACAATTAAGAAGTTAAAAAAATATGAAAAAAGTAAAAAAAATAATGGTTCCAGCTTCGTCTGCAAATTTAGGATCAGGATTTGATTCAATAGGTTTGTGTTTAGATTTATGGAATGAGATTGAATTTCATCAATCAAAATTTAACATCAATATTACTGGTGTAGGCTCAGAAACTATAAGTAAAGATAAAAACAATTTAATTTATCAGAGTTATTTAAAAACTAGTGAAATTTTAAACACACAAAAAATTGATTTATCAATTAATTGTATTAATTCTATTCCTATTTCTGGAGGTCTAGGTAGTAGTTCATCTGCTGTGATAGCAGGTATACTGATTGCTTTTTCAATTAATCAAATCGAAATAGATAAAAATAAAATATATCAAATTGCTTCACAAATCGAAGGACATCCAGACAATGTAGGTCCTGCTATTTTTGGAGGTATAACCATTGGATTTAAAGATAAAAATGATTGGCACATAAATCAAATACCATTTCCAAAAGATTTAATAATAGTATCTTTTGTTTCTAATCAAAAGATATTAACTGAATACTCAAGAAAACAATTACCCGACAATATTTCTCGAAAAGATGCTGTATATAATATATCCAGAGTGGCGACTTTAGTAAACTCTCTCAACAATTCACATTATAAAGATTTGAAATATTCAGTACAGGATGCAATTCATGAACAATATAGAATTGATTCAATTAAAGGATATAAATTAATTTCAGACGCTGCTATGAATGCAGGAGCATTAGCTACTTATTTATCAGGGTCGGGTCCTACAATTTCAGCCATAACTAATAATAAAGAAGTAACAATAAATTATGAAATGCTAGAAGCTGCAGCTAGGTTAAATATTGAGGGTAAAGGATTTATACACAATATTTCTTATAAAGGAGCATACATAATTGAATAATGTAATAGTACAAAAATATGGTGGAACTTCAGTTGGAGATGAAGAAAAAATAAAACATATTGCAAAAAATATTTGTAAAAAATTTGATGAGGGATATAAACCTATTATAGTAGTTTCTGCTATGGGTAGCACTACTGATGAATTAATAAAAATGTCTAAAAAAGTTACTTTTTCTGATAAAAATCCTGATTTAAGAGAAAGAGATATTTTGTTATCGACAGGAGAATTAGTTTCATCTACCTTATTAGCAATTTCTATAAAATCATTGGGCAAGAATGTTATAAGTTTGTCTGGTTCTCAAGCTGGGATACTTACTAATGATATACATGGATCAGCAAGAATATCGGATATAAAAATTAATAGACTTAAAGATGAAATTGCTAAAAACAATATTATAATAATTGCAGGATTTCAAGGAATAAATCCAAATGGAGATATTACCACTTTAGGGAGAGGGGGATCTGACACTACTGCAGTAGCAATAGCAGCAGCAATTAAGGCAGATCTTTGTGAGATTTATACAGATGTTGAAGGTATTTATACAACTGATCCAAAAGTTGTATATAATGCTCGAAAATTAGATAAAATTAACTATGAAGATATGTTAGAGATGTCAGTTTTAGGTGCAAAGATGCATCCTAGATCCATAGAATTGGCCTCTCAATATAAAGTCCCCATATATGTTTGTGGAACATTTTCTTCGAAATCGGGGACCTTAATTACTGGAGAAAATAATATGGAAAATAATAAAAAAATTACTGGCATTGCAATAGATAAGAATGTGGCGAAAATTTCCATAAAAAAAATTAAAGATCAACCTGGTATAATTGCAAGAATCTTGGAACCTTTGTCTGCTAAATCAATAAGTATAGATGTTATTGTTCAAAATACTCCAGATAAGGGATATATAGATTTTTCTTTTTCTTTATCAGAAGATGATTTAGAATATGCTCATGAAATTTTAATAAATGAAAAAAAATTAAAATATGATTCAATAGTAAAAGCAAATGGTTTGTCAAAAATCAGCCTTGTAGGAAGTGGTATGCAAAACGAATCAGGTTATGCATCTACAATGTTTAAAGTCCTCGGAGATCAACATGTTTCAATAGATATGATAACTACTTCTGAAATTCGTATAACTTGTCTTATAAATCAGATAGATACTACTAAAGCGGCTAATGCATTGCATTCAGTATTTGAATTAGATAAATAAATTTATTTTGTTATTTCTTTTTCCAGAATTTCTAGAAATCTTTTAGCGTTAATTTTCAAATTGTGTGTGGAGATTTCTTTAAGATTTGTTTCGTTTGGATTAATATCTATAATTTTTTTTCCTTCCTTTTCAGCTATCCAAAACAATCCTGAAATGGGCCTAACGGTAGCAGAAGTGCCAATTGCAAGAATTACTTTTGATTGATTGAATAATTGTTTTGCTTTATCTAATTTTGTTTTGGGGATTGGTTCTCCGAACATAACTGTATCAAACTTTACAATACCATTACAATTGAGACAATTTTTTGGAGGTTTTTTTATTATTATTTCATTCCTATCAAATGTTTTTTCACACTCAATACATCTAAATTTAGTTCTATTACCATGTATTTCAATTAAATTTTTTATTCCTGCTTTATGATCAAGATTATCTATGTTTTGTGTGATTACTCCCTTGATTATTCCTAATTTTTCTAATTTTGAAATTATAAAATGTCCGTCATGAGGCTTCGCAACATTTATTTTATGTCTTAATTCATAGATATATTTATCCATTTTCATATTAATTTCATTATTCCACCATTCNTCTGGATTATTTAGGAATTTTTTATAAGAATCCATTTTTGGTGTACCATATTTTTTCCACAGCCCATTTTCCCCTCTGAAAGTAGGAATTCCACTTTCTACTGACATCCCGGCTCCAAGAACTATAATATTATTGTCACTCGAATTCAATAATTCAATAATTTTTTTTAGATTATTCTTTTGAAACTTTTCCATTATTAATTGAGTATATATTTGATTCTTTTATAGATTTTTTGTCAATTAAATTCATATCTGCTGTAGATATAAGAACTTGTTCAAATTTTTTTATTTTTTTTATAATATTACTTCTAATTTTCTGGTCGAGTTCTGAGAAAATATCATCCAAAATTAGTATAGGTTTTTTATTTGTTAAGTTTATAATTTCTTCAGCCTCAGATAACTTAAGAGCGAGCGACATTATTCTAGCTTGTCCTCTTGAGGCACTACTTGATGCAATAGTTTCATTAAAATTTATAATAAAATCATCTCTGTGAGGACCCAGTAAAGTAGTTCGTTGGTCTATATCTCTTTGATAATTTTTTTCTATCGCTTTAGTATATAAATCTTTTATATCTTGTACATTTGGATTTTCATTAAATATTTCTGATGATTCATTAGAACCTATTCGTGGAGTATAATAAATTTCCATTTCTATACTATTGTTTAATTCACTAGCAAATTGTTTAGAATTTTTCATCAATTTTTTTAAAATTGAATTCCTTTCAAAAAAAATACTAGCTCCTTCTTCTGATAACCTTGAGTTCCAAAATTCTAATTCAATTTTCTTACTTTTCCCATCTTTGATATTTTTTATTAGTTTATTTCGTTGCATTAGAACTTTTTGAAATCTTTGAAGGTTTTTCACATGATCATTATTGATTTGACTTAGTAAAATATTTAAATATTTACGTCTCCCACTTGGAGGTCCTGTAATGATTCGAATGTCATCTGTGTCAAAAAAGACGGAATTTACATTCCCAACAAATTCTTGTGTAGAGACAATCACTCCGTTAATTCTGAAAGCTTTAGCAATATCCAAATTTTGAAAAACCTCATAATCTATTTGGGCCTTAATATTGTTAGTTTTTTCTTCAGCTATTCCTAAAATTTGTGCATGCCCAGAACTATTTAATAAATTATGGTTTATTAAATATTTATCGTGAGAAACTCTCGAAGACTTGGCTATAGAAAGCATATAAATACTTTCAAGAAGGTTACTTTTTCCATGCCCATTATCTCCATAGAAAACATTAAAGCCTTCATCAAGATCCAGTGAGGATTTTTTGTAATTTCTATAATTATCTAATGCTAAACTTTTTAATTTTATTTCTAAACTCTCTATTCATCTTTTTCTTATATGATAAATTTTTATAAAGACTAAGTAACATTAATTTTGAGGTTTTTTTGAAAATCAATTTAAAAGACTATGTAAATTCTTTTGAGGACTTTCCTCAAAAAGGAATTACTTTTAGAGATATTTCTCCAATTTTTCAAAATATAGATGTGTTGAATCACGTAGTAAAAGAAATGTATAATTTGATCAAAGATTATGATGCTGACTATTTGTGTGGAATTGATTCTAGAGGTTTTCTTATCGCCTCCCCCTTAGCAATCTATTCTAAAATTCCTTTATTGTTGATTAGAAAAAAAGGGAAATTACCTCCTCCTACTATTGAAGAAGGCTATGATTTAGAATATGGAGATTCTTTTTTAGAGATTTCAAAATCTGTAAATCTCATAAATAAAAAAGTAATTATAATCGATGATGTTGTGGCTACTGGTGGTACGGCCGTTGCATCAATTAAATTGTTAGAAAAATTACGTGCTAACATAGTAAATCTCAGTTTTTTAATTAATTTGACTAATATTCCTAAAAAAAATAAATTAATTACAAAAAAAATAAAATTTCTTATTTCTTACTAAAATGAGTTATTTAATCACCCTAGATTTATGGGGGACAATAATAGGAGAGAAAGATTATTCGTCTGTATCACCTAAAAGAAGTATTAAAAAATGTGAATTAATTTTTGATTATATTAAAGTGTTTTCAGATACGATAACCTTAAATGATGTTATTGAGGCACTTGATTTTACTGTAAATAAAATATCTCTTTATTCTAGGTTTTTTAGTGATAAACTTTTTTTTGATTGGTTACTCATTTTTGTTCGTAGACTAGATAATAATTTAAATAAAAAATTAACCAAAGCTCAAATAGTCTATATTGGAGAATTGATTGATAGAGCTTTTTTGGAATTTCCTCCAATAATTTTTGATGGGAGTTTAAAATTAATAGAATTTTGTAAAAAAAATCAATTAAAAATAGGAATTATTTCTAATACTGGCTTTAATTCTCCAAAGGTGTATAGAAATTGGCTCATAAATGAAAAAATATTTTATGATGAAATTGTACTTTCAAATGAATTAGGAATTGCAAAACCTGATAAAAAAATTTTTTATTATATTTTAAATAAACTAGGAATTCCTCCCAGAAATTCTATACATTTTGGAGACAATCCTGTTGCTGACATAATGGGAGCCAATGCCATAGGAATGTCAAGTGTTTTAATTTCAAAAAATAATTCAAAAAATCCAATTGACTCAAAAAATTTTATGACCATAGATAATATAAATAAATCAGTTGAAGTTTTGAGAAAATGGCTTGATTTATTTTGAATAATTAGGAAAAAATTTTATTGAACTTATGAATGCATAACATAAAAAATGAATACTTAAAAATCCCAAAACTATAAATAAAGTTATTTCCATAAAGAATCTTTCGGGGAACATAATTATCAAATAATCATTCATAGGATCTAAAATCCATAAGTCATTTGTAAAAACTAATTGATGAAACAATAAAAAAGTTTTATTGAAATTCACGCCTATAGAAATCAAAATAATCAACAATAGTGCTCCCCAAATAATTGAAGATTTTAATAAGATATTTCTTAAAATATTTGTTCTACTTTCTTTCAATTTACCAAATAAAATTACAGCTAAGATTAGTATTAATAATAAGGCGCTTATTCTCTGAAAACTCATTACAAGTTTAATCAAATGTTTAACATCGGTCATATGATCAATTTCCTTCTGTTTAAATATAGAAAGATTTTGATTATCTCTTAAAATTGTTACATTTAGATATTCTTCATTATCTTTGAAATAAACTTTTATTTTCTCCGCTGACTGATCAAGTTCTTGAATTGTTAAATTTGTAATTTCAGAAATATTATTCCTNTCCCAATTATATTTATATATCCAATCTGAGAATGTAATTATTTCGAAACTAGTAGATAATAGAAAGGGAATCCATAAAAACGATGCTGTTAGTTTACTAAATTTAATAATCATAATATTAAATATATCTTCTTTTATGAGCAAAAAAAATAAATTATCAGAATTAGAAAATATAATAAAAAAATTAAGAAGCGATACAGGTTGTCCTTGGGATAGAGAATTAGATTTTGAATCTCTAAAAACTTTGACATTAGAAGAAGCTTATGAACTCATAGATGCGTTAGAAAAAAATGATAAAAATCTAGTTTTAGATGAATTGTCAGATTTATTAGTTCATATTTTGTTCTATTCTGAAATTGCTAATTCTTCAAATCTTTTTAACTTTGACGACATATTAGATCACGCAAGAAAAAAATTGATAAAAAGACATCCGCATGTTTTTGATAAAGAGAATTTTGGTAATTTAAAAACTCCAGAAGAAGTTGAAAAAAACTGGTTAAAACTCAAAGGCGAAAATACAAATCCAAAAATCAGTTTTTTAGATGAGTTTAATTTTTTTTCTCATTCAAGTGTATTGTTGAAGAGGTTAATTAAGAAATTATTATCTTTAAATATTCAAATAAATAAAAAAGAAGTACCAAACAAGATTTTAGATTTTGAAGATATTCCAAATAAATTATTCAAACTATATTTCTATCTAATTCAAAACAATATCGACCCTGAAATTGAATTGAGAAAGAAAATAAATTCTATTAAACAAAAAATCATCAACTTAGAAAATAATAGCAATAAAAAATTTAAAGATTTAGAAGATGAAATAATTTATAATTTATTATTTGTTGATAAGGATCAGAATTATGGAGGACGGAAATAATGAAAGCACTCTTATATTATGGAAATAAAGACATAAGATTAGAGGAAATAGAAAAGCCCAAACCAAAATCCAATGAAGTCTTGGTAAAAGTAAAATATACTTCATTATGCGCAACAGATATTGAAGAATGGCAGTATGGACCTCTATGGATTCAAACTACTACCTCAAATCCACTCAGTGGTAAGAAAGCTCCTTTAGTTATGGGACACGAAATATCAGGAGTTGTAGACTCAGTGGGAGATATAAATTACCAAAATTTAATTGGGACAAGAGTTGTAATAAATAACGTACTTACTTGTGGTAAATGTTACTGGTGCCAATCAGGTCATCATGCAGTATGTCCTTCTATGGCGGTAGCGGGACTATCTGCTGATGGAGGTCTTCAAGAGTATATGGTTTGGCCAATAAAAAATATTATTCCGGTTCCCGATAGCATATCTGATGAAGAAATTTCTCTACTTGAACCGGCAACAATAGCAGTACATGCCGTTCGAAAATCAGGAATTAAACCAGGAGATATTGCTGTTGTGGTTGGGTGTGGTACAGTGGGGCTTTTAACACTCCAAACTTTAATGGCAGCTGGAGCTATAGTGATAGCTGTGGATATTAAACAAAAAAAATTGAATTTAGCAAAAAAATTTGGAGCTACAAATATTTTTAAGGTTGAAAAAAATATTTCTTCCTTATATAAACAAATCCTATCCATTACTAATAATATAGGCCCTGATTATGTGTTCGAAACAGCTGGAGCTGAGGAATCTCCTGAATTATCCGTTAATATAGCTCGAAGAGGAGGAACTATAATTTTAGTGGGAATATATTCTCAAAAACCGATGTTTGATTTTAATCAAATAGTCAGTCTAGAAAAAAAAGTTATTGGTTCTGTTGCAGCTGAAAATAATGATATGAAACACGCAGTTAATTTGGTTTCTAAAGGAACAATTAAACTTAAGCCACTGATAACAGAAACCATAAAATTGTCCAATGTAATTGAAGATGGATTTAAAAAAATGTTGGATGGTGATAAAGAAATCTTTAGAATAATAGTGAAACCAGACTAGTTATGCAGAATACTTATAATATTCTGTTTTATTATAGTAAATTTTAGTAAGGAAAAATAATTAATGAGCACAAACTATCAAGACGAAAGAGCTTTTGGAGTTAGAATTTCTGACTCTTGGCAATATAGAGGATTGAAAACTGTTATTCTGGAAAATAAATTTATCCGAATTCAAATTATTGCAGATAAAGGCGCTGATATTTCAAGTTTTATTTATAAGCCTACTGATACAGAAATCATGTTCAAAACCCCCTGGGGAATAAGGAATCCATCAAATAATGTCCCTTCTAGCGGAGATGGTGCTTCCGTTTGGTTAGATTACTATGAAGGTGGATGGCAAACAGTGATTCCTCATGGTGGATATCCAAGTACATATTATGGGGCAGATTTTGGGATTCACGGTGATGTAAACAATATTCCATGGGATACTAAAATTATTGAAGATACTCCAGAACTTTGTAAGGTAGAATTTACAGGTAGAAGTATTCGAAGTCCATTTGAGATTAAAAGATTAATATCATTGAAATCTGATGAAAGTTTTATAGAAATCCATCAAGAAGTAACAAATTTTGGTGAAGAAGATTTAAATATAGTTTGGTTAGAACACATTGCTGTCGGAGGGACTTTTTTATCTGAAGAATGTACTTTAACGATTCCAGATTGTACTATACTTTCTCACCCAGAAGATGTCGATAAATCCTCAAAATTAAAACCTAGTTTTTCCGGACCTTGGCCCTTTGTAGAAATGAAAGATGGAAGCTTGTCCGATTTTAGATTAATACCTGGTAAATCAGATAGATCTTTAGACATGGCGTATTTTACCGATTTATCTGATGGTTGGTATGTTGTAACAAATAATAAAATAAATTTATCTTGGGGGGTAGAGTTCCCAAAAGAATTATTCAAATATATTTGGTATTGGAGAAATTATGGTGGTGGTTATGGTTACCCATGGTATGGAAGATGTTACAATGCAGGACTTGAGCCTTGCACAAGTTGGGGTAATGGCGGAGTAGATCAAGCAAAAAATAATGGTTCTGCATTTCCTGTAAAAGCTGGACAAACAATTTCAGCAAATATGAAAGCTGGAATTATATCAGAATACTCGATTGATGAAAAAAAAGGTCCTTTTGATCGTTAAAGTATTCAATTACTTCTAAGAATATTATTCTCCCTGAAGTTCTGTATCCCAACCTCCTTTAGCCATAATTCCTCCGTCTACAATAATATATTCTCCAGATATAAATGATGCTTTATCACTACATAAAAATGAAGCCACTTGTCCTATTTCTTTGGGTTCTCCGACCCTTCCAATAGGAATATCTTTTCCAAATAATTTTAAAGATTCATTAATGTTTCCTGAAATTGAGTTTGTTACCATAGGGGTGTTAATTGTGCCAGGACATATTGCATTTATTCTTATGTTTTCTTTGATATAGTCCAGTGACATTTGCCTTGTTAAAGATAAAACAGCACCTTTACTTGCTGCGTAGGGTGGAACAAGCTTTTGTGATTGCAAACCCTGCACACTCGCTATATTAACAATTGCACCCTCTCCATTTCTCCTCATAAAAGGGATTGAGTATTTAGACATCAAAAAATAGCTTTTCAAGTTTATATTTATAATAGCATCCCATACTTCTTCAGAAGTTTCTTCTACATTTTTATAAGATGTAGATGGCTGTATTCCCACGTTATTTACCAATATATTTATGTTTCCTAACCTGTTTACACACTCTTCGATTACCTTTTTAGGTTCTGCAGAATTTTCAAAATTTGCTTGAACATAAATTGCTTTTCTACCCAACTTCTCTATTTCACTGACTGCTTTAATTCCATGTTCTTCAGAAATGTCCGCTATACATACTTGAGCCCCCTCTGAAGAAAGAACATCAACAATCCCCTTTCCAATACCTTGAGCTCCGCCTGTTACTAAAGCTATTTTGTTATCGTGATCCCCCATATATCCTCTTTCTAATAATATTCTTCAAAAAGTATACATGATGTGAATATTTACTGATATTATAAAAATCAAATTGTAAACGAGGAGACGAATGAAATATCACATTGAAAAAGTTGCTTCACCTGAAGCCATAGTTGGAGAAGGTCCGGTATGGAGCCCAGAAGAAGCGAAATTATATTGGACTGATATTCAGGGAGGTAAATTATTTAAATATAACCCGATAGATAACTCAAATGAAATAATACATGATGGAATAGAAGTTGGAGGTTTCAGATTTAATGATGGAGGAGGATTAATTTTAGGAACTTGGGAAGGAATAATGCTTTGGAATTCGGATGATGATTTTAGTTGGATTAAAGTTGGAAATTTTGAAGGAAAAGATACTGCTATTAGAATTAATGACGTTACTTCTGGACCAGATGGTAGTTTTTATTGTGGAACCGATACCTCAAAATGGGAAAATGATATTCTCTTTAGATTAAATATTGATAGAACAATCGATATTATTGATGAAGGAATAACTTTATGTAATGGTATGGGATTTTCTCCCGACGAAACAAAATTCTATAATACAGATACTTTGGCAAAAACCATTTATCAATGGGATTATAATGCTGACAAAAGGTCTTTATCAAACAAAAAAATTTTAGTTAAAATTGAAGACGATTTTGAAGGCATATCAGATGGAATGACTGTCGATTCAGAAGGATTTATTTGGTCGGCGATTTGGTTTGGTTCCAAAGTTAAGCGATTTGATCCTGATGGAAAACTAGAAAGGGAAATACATTTTCCTGCTACTCAAACTTCTTGTCCAATGTTTGGAGGGAAAGATTTAAATGAATTATATGTTACTACAGCGAGTGCAGGTACGGGAGATCCTCCAATAGGATTTGAACCACAAGGTTATGATTCTGAAGCTTATAGAGGAGGAGATCTTTATAGAGTAAAATTAGATATTCAAGGAAAGCCAGAATACAAAACCAAATTTTAATGTTTTTATAAAATGAATACTGTGATATCTTTTCTGACTTTTTTCTCTGTGACTTTCAAAGTTATCTATCTACCAAAATCTGTGACTTAGATTTATTAATAGTTTCTCCTATTTTTTTTGCAAAAAACGTTTCGATAGAGTTAATTTCATCAATAAGCTTTTTTGAATTACTTTTCTCAACAGATAATAATAATCCCCCTGATGTTTGTGAATCGAATAAAATCATTTTTTCATTATTTGAAATTGTTTCGTCCCAAATAATATTTTTGTCAAGAATCCTTTTATTGTTTTTCGTTCCAGTTGACCAAAATTCTTTTTTTGATAATTCCAAAGTTCCTTCAAGAATAGGAATTTCGTTGAAATTTAGTTTAGCAGAAATCTTACTTCCTTCTAAAATATTTTTTAGATGTCCTATAAGTCCAAAGCCACTTACATCTGTGCCCGCTTTTACTTTCAAAGAAATAGCTTTTTCAGAAGAAACATTATTAAGTTGCTTCATGTAATAAATTGCTTTATCCATTATTTGTTTTTCTAATAAGAAAGATTTTGCTGCAGTAGTTATAATTCCATTTCCAATTGGCTTCGTTATAATCAAATCTTGATTTGGCTTTGCATTTGTTACCTTCATTACATTTTTTGGATTAATGTTACCTATAACTGCAAGACCATATTTGGGCTCTGAGTCATTAATTGTATGACCCCCAGCAATAATAACATTTGCTTTTTGAGCAATGTTATTCCCTCCAGCGAGAATTCTTTCAATATATTTGTTAGGTAAATTATCTCCAAAGCATGATATATTCAATGCGAGAAAAGGATTCCCTCCCATAGCATATACATCAGAAATTGCATTTGCAGCGGCTATTTGACCAAAAACATAAGGATCGTCCACCACTGGAGAAAAAAAATCAGTAGTAAAAACAATAGCATTGCTTTCTGAAACTTTATAGATAGCTGCATCATCTTTCGTAGTGTGATCTACNAATAAATTTTCAGAAATTATATTTATATTGAGCTGGCCCAGAACCCTGTCCAGTTCCTCTAATGAGGCTTTCCCAGCTCAACCTCCGCTTTTCGAAAGGCTGGTCAACCTGAATTCTTTGTTCATAAAGTTAAATACTTTTAAATTTTAAATTAAAGTATAGAATTTAGAATAGAATAATAAAGTAAATAGTTATATAAAATTATATAAATTTATCAATATAAGTAGGTATATATGAATTTTAGTAATCAATTCATAGGAAGAGAACTATTCCCAAATAAAACTGATGTAAATTCTGATAATAATTTATCGATAAATGGTTTTGATTTAACAAAATTGGCTGAGAAATATCAAACTCCATTATATGTTTATGATGAAGATACAATTATTTCAACAATTAAAGATTTTCAAAATTCTTTCAAATCAGAATTAGAAACCTCAATAATATCTTATTCAACAAAAGCCTTTTCAAACCCTTATCTACTAAAAGTCTTAAATGAAAACGATATGAATATTGATGTGGTAACAGGAGGAGAATTGGCGATCGCTAAATTCGTTGAGTTTCCTTCAGAAAGAATCAATTTTCATGGAAACAATAAATCAATTGATGAATTAAAAGAGGCATTAGATTATGGTGTNAAGCATATAACGATTGATTCATTTAATGAAATTCAAAATTTGAAAAAAATAACACATGAATTGAATATGATTCAGGATGTGTTGATAAGAGTCTCTCCATCAGTTGACCCAAAAACTCATTTGTTAACAACAACAGGCATTTTGGATTCTAAGTTTGGTTTCTCCATAGAAACAGGAGATGCAGAAAGAGCAATATATGAATTAACTAAAATAAAGAATCTTAATTTAGTTGGATTACATTTTCATTTAGGCTCTCCTATTTTTGAAGTAGAGCCATATACAGAAGCAATCGAATATGTTTATAGTTTTGCGTCAGATATGAAAAGTAAATATAATTTTCAAATGAAAAAATTTAGCCCTGGAGGTGGATTTGCTATTGGATATACCACTGAAAAAAAACCTCTATTGATACGCGAATATGCAAAAGCAATGTGTGATTCTATAAAAAAGTCGGCAAAAAAATATAAATTCCCTATACCAATAGTTATACTCGAACCAGGTCGTGCACTTATTGGACGATCTGGTGTAAGCATTTATAAAATAGGTTCTATTAAATCTATACCTAATGTCAGAAATTATATTTCTATTGATGGTGGAATGGGAGATAATATTAGACATGCATTGTATGGATCAGAATACTCAGTTTTTTCAGTATCTAAAATCAACAGTAAAGAAAAAATGATTAAGGCTACTATCGCAGGGAAATTTTGCGAATCAGGAGATATACTTGCTAAAGATGTTTACATTCCAAATCCTGAAATAAATGATTTATTAGTATTGCCTTCATCAGGGGCATATAATCTTGCTATGTCAAGCAATTACAATATGCAAGTAAGGCCAGCTGTAATAATGATTACAAAAGGAGAAACTAAAATCATAAAGAGACGAGAAACATATAAAGATTTATTATCAACTTCACTTTTATGAGAACTATCGGTAATGATAATGCGATTAATTATTTAAAAAATGCATATCGTCAAAATTCTTTCGCGCATTTTTATATATTTTATGGTCCAGAACATGTTGGGAAAACTACCTTAGCATACGATTTTGTTAAACTTTTGAATTGTACTTCAAAAGAAAATGAATTTGGTTGTGAGTCTTGTGAAAATTGTAAAAAAATAAACCTTAATAATTATTATGATTTAATATGTGTTAATAGTAAAACACCTATAGAAGGAACTTCTACTAATTCTTCTGATCAAATAAGAATAGGACACATTCACCAAATAAATCATTCTGCAAATCTAGGACCGTTTATTGGAAAATATAAGATATTTTTAATTGAAAATGCTCACAACTTGAATAACGAGGCATCAAATGCATTTTTGAAACTATTAGAAGAACCTCCAAAAGGGTCAATTTTTATTTTTTTGGTTTCAGATCTCTCAAAATTATATCCAACGATATTATCCAGAGCCCAAAAAATTGTATTATCAGAATTAAGAAATGTGCAAATTGAAGATTGGATAAAACAAAAGTATGATTATGATCATGAAACAATAGAAAAAATAGTTCAATTTTCACAAGGTTTATTGGGTAAAGCTTTTTTAGTTTCAGAAAACATTTCTTTACTGGAAGAATATAAAGAATCATATAATAGATTTTATGAGTTTTGTAACTCAGCAATGTCCAATCGACTAAATATCTCTCAAAAATTATCTACTAGATTTAGAACTGATAGAAATGGTATATATCAAGAACTAAACAATTGGATGAATTTTTGTGATTTGATAATAAAAAAAAATTTTGAGAAAGAACTAAATTTTATATTTGATTTTGATCTGAAAAAAACATATAGCATAATGGAAATAAATAAAATAATAATAATATTATTAAGATCGATTAATAATTTACAGAATAATGCAAACTCTAGACTTGTTTTTGATGTTATGAGTTTGGATATTCCAGAGAAACAAAATAGTGTCCGGTAATACTAAATTTAAATCTATTTCAATCGATGGTCCTGCTGCATCTGGGAAATCTGCGGTAGGTAAAATTCTTTCATTGGAACTCAAATATAATTTTTTAGATACAGGAATAATGTATAGAGCAGTAACGTACATATCTTTATTAAAAAAAATAACTCCTGAACTAGCTTCAACATTTTTTGAAAAAAGAAAGATGAAATTGACAACAGAAAATTCTAAAAACTCTTTATTTTATGAAAACAAAGACATTACAACTTTGCTTTATTCGAAGAATATAGATTCTAAAGTTTCAGAGGTATCCAAAAAATCAATTGTTCGAAATAATTTAGTAGATTTTCAAAGAAATTTAGCAATTGAAGGAAATATAGTCATGGTTGGTAGAGACATAAGTACAGTAGTACTTCCTAATTCTAATTTAAAAATTTTTTTGCGTGCTGGTTTGGACATAAGAGCTATAAGAAGAGCTAAAGAAATAAGTTCAATAGATATAAACATAATCAAAAAAAGTATTCTTATAAGAGACCAAATAGATTCTACAAGAAAACTTTCGCCCTTGAAAATTGCAAAAGAATCATTTGTCATAGATACTGATGAATTAGATTTAGTTGGAGTTGTTTCAGAAATAAAAAAATTATATGAAAAAATAAATGACTAAATTATATGAAATATGTAATGCAGCTTTAATGAGTACTTTTAAAGCATTCGGAGATTTTAAAGTTTTAGGCAAAGAAAATGTTCCAAAAGACGTACCAATTATACTTGTTTCCAATCATCTTTCTATTATCGATCCACCATTGTGCGCTAGTGCCGTAGGTAAAGAGCCAAGATTTTTGGCCAAAAAGGAATTATTTAAGTTTCCTAATAATATTTTACTAAAATATTATGGAGCATTTTCAATTAACAGAGGATTTACAGATATTAGAGCATTTCAATGGTCAAAGCAGCAACTTAAAGGTAATAAATCTCTATTAGTTTTTCCCGAAGGTACTCGAAGTAATGATGGAAAACTAAAACAGGGATATAATGGGGCAATAATATTAGCACTCGCTACTAAATCGATACTCTTACCTGTTTCTGTAACTGGTACAGAAACATGTAAAAACTTTTTACAATTTTTGTATCCAAAAATGAAAGTTAGAGTAACGATTGGTAATCCTTTTACTTTACATAACATCCCCAAAGATAGAAATAAAAGTTTTATAAACAGTGCAACAAGTGAAATGATGATGAGAATAGCGAATATATTGCCTGAAAAATATAAATTTAATAAAGAAATATACAAGGAAAAAAATTTTATTTATACTAAAAAGATTTAAAAAATGGAACTTAATGAAATTTCAAATATATTTCAAAAAAAAATTGATAATAATGAATCTTTTTTATCTAAGTATGCTGTAAAACAGCTTAATTCTAAGCGAAAAAATAAAGAATACGAAGAAAATGAATCCTATAGAAGTGCCTATCAAATTGATAGAGATAGAATAATACACACTAATTCATTTCGAAGGCTCAAACATAAAAGTCAAGTTTTTGTTGCACCCAAAGGTGACCACTATACTACAAGATTAACTCATGTGATAGAAGTATCACAAATAGGAAGAACAATCGCTCGAGCACTAAATTTAAATGAAGATATGGTTGAGGCAGCATCTTTGGGTCATGACTTAGGACATACCCCATTTGGGCATATAGGTGAGTCTGCTTTAAACGATTTACTACAAAGTGGTTTTCACCATTCGAAACATTCCGTAAGAATTATAGAAGTCCTTGAAAAAGATGGAGTCGGACTTAATCTTACTTTAGATGTTATTGATGCAATCAGGACGCATTCTAAGCCTCAAGGAAACTTTTTGACAAGAGAAGCAGTTATGGGAATGTCTTTGGAAGCACAAATAGTTCGAATATCAGATGCTTTAGCTTATCTAAGCCATGATATAGAAGATGCTTTTCGATCAGATTTCTTGTCAATAAAAAACATACCTAATGGTATAGCTGAATTTATAAATTTACCACTTTCGAAAAGAATTAATATTCTGGTAAGCGATCTGATCAAAAGCTCTTGGGCTTGTACTGGATTTGAGAATACTAAACAGATCCCTATGATTAAAATGTCTAATGATATTTCTAACCTAGTTACTGAACTTAGAAATTATATGTTTGAAAACTTTTATTTGCCTGTAAGTAATTCTGAACAGGGGAAAACAGCTTATAGAATTGTTAGACTTTTGTTTGATTTTTACTTGGATAATCAACAATTCATTCCAAAAACTTACTACAAAGCAGGACAGAATATTGAAAGATCGGTGGCAGATTATATTTGTGGGATGACTGATAATTTTGCTATTGAAGAGGCAAGAAAAATTTCTCCAGAAATAACAAAAAAATTATATGGATATTTAATTTAAAAAAATCGAAAAGAGTAACAAAAAATAAACAAAAATTTATTTATTTTTTATAAGATAACTATACAATTATTTTTACTTTAAATTCTAAAATATACTATGCCTCAAGATTTGAAAGANATTATAAAAGAAAGACTCGATTTAGAAGATTTTTTACANCATAAAGGNTTCAATTGGTCAAAAAGTGGATCGATATCNAAAACTCTTTGTATGTTNCATGANGAAAAAACNCCTTCCTTNACNCTNAGTAGNGATAAAAANNGNTTTAAGTGCTTTGGNTGNAATCAAAGTGGAGATGTTTTTGATTTTTTAATGTCCTANGAGAAATTAACTTTTACAGATTCGATAAANCANCTTTCNTNTTATCTTTCTATCGACTATGACGAAANCTCTTTTATAAATANNAAAGAAAAAAANAAAAAAAATGACTTGATAAAAAAAGAAGTTTANGAAGTNAATANGATTGCAAACAGTTATTTTCAAAANCAATTGACCAANAATANTTCTGAGAATTCNAAGGAAATATTGTNGTATTTGANNAATAGAGGANTTACNTTAGAAGCAATTAAAAAACATCATATTGGNTATTGTCCAGATGGTAATTTAGGNAGNCTCTTTGAGTATTTTCGTTCAAATAAAANAAANAAAAGAGGTGTAAAAAATTCAAATTTACTAATTAAAAAAGAANATNCAGAAGAATGGATAGATTTTTTTANAAATCGTACAACTATAGCAATTTTAGATCAAAATTCTAATATNGTNGGTTTTGGAGGAAGNTCAACTAATGAANTNCAAAAAAGTAAATATATAAATTCCAANGATAGTGAAATTTTTAATAAATCTAAANTATTGTATGGNATAGATCGAGCTTCTGAAAAAATAAAATTAAANTCTCAAGTAGTCATTGTAGAAGGATATTTTGACTGCATATCGGCTTATGAAAAAGGNTATGAGAACGTNNTTGCNGCTATGGGNACNCAGCTNTCNATAGAAAATTTNGAAAANTTAAAANANCTTNTCACATATAGTTCAGATANNGGAGAAATGATTTTTTGTTTTGATAATGACGAAGCNGGACATAAGGCAGCNGTNGATTCAATTAANAAATTGAGAGNACACATNGCAATAAATGTTAGAAAAGCNAATAAAAAAATNAAAGTAAAAATATGCTTTCCTAAATCNGGCAAAGATCCTGATGAGATCATNAGGACTAATCCACTTGAATGGGAAGAAATGATATTNAATTCTCAAAATTTCATTGATTTTATGATNNATCATTATACAGANGAATTATTAGGTGAAAAAAATAAAGACACNTTTAAATTTTTAGAGATAATAATGCCTTTTATAGTTGAATGCTCANATGAACTNCAACAAGGGAATTATTTAAAACATATTTCAAAANTAACNNCAATTGATACNGATTTACTTAAAATAGAAGTTACAAATAATTTGAAATCTAAATTTAGAAAATCAGGNAAAATATTNTCAGACAATAAAAGAATAAAAGANGTTATTTATAACGATGAAATGACAAGTGAAAAGCATTTCTTAGCTTTATTATTGGAATTNCCTTATTTATTTGAAAACGTTAAGGATGTTGAAGAATTCTATTTTTCNGACCTTCATTATAGATCTATTTTTAATTTGTGGAAAGAAAAAAATAAAGTTATTGAAAAAGACCAAATAAAAGTAGATTTGAAATTTATTTATGATGATATAAATAAATACATAAGNAAAAATTTAATCGANAATCCNGATTTAAGTAACGATATAGANTTAGAAAAGGTGAAAAATNGGATAGCTATTGATTACCATAAGAGAAAAATTCAAGANACAGAAAGTAGATTAAATGAAGAAGAAACTTTAGATTCTAANGATGAGCANGTTATATCTTCTTTGATGAAAGAATTNACNGANATAACAGANAAATTAAAATTACTTGAAAGGGCACAATATTAATGAAAACTAATCCATCTCAAAATGAAAATGAAAATTTNTTTGTTAATNTTGATAATCTTGATGCTCCNTCAAATCTTAAAGAAGTATATGTTCCAAAATCTAACACCTTGGAAGATGAAGAAGANCTTCCTTCAATAAANACNTCANTNGATTCTGATGATTTATTGANAATNGTTTCTNGAGAAAAAAAAATNCATAAAGATAATTATGAAGATCCTATAAGAATGTATTTAAAAGANATNGGGGATGTAAAACTTCTATCTAGAAAAGATGAAGAAATATTGGCTAGAACAATAGATCTTAAATACAAATACCAGNATTTGATTACAGAATTAGAAGAGACNAANACTGGAATTGTGACGTCTGTAGATTTNGTAATNGAAGTTATGAATAGAATAAATACCTTCNATTCTGTTATGAAAAACATAAGTGAATATTANGGAGGNCCAAANCAAATNACANTGAATGATTTNATTCNNNCTGACTCNCATGTTAATAAAATTCATGGAGTATATGAAGATGCTTTGATTGCCTATCTTTCGGATAAAAANAATATTTCAAAAGAAGAAGTAGTAACTCAAATNAAACANATATCTGATTTNTTGGGATTNATTCCTGTGGANATTNCAGATTTTGTTGATGAGAAATTTTTATCTTTAGAATTAAAGAAATTTGTNTCTGACAAAGATTTCTANGATCAATTGAAAATTTATAGAATGATAATTGATAGTAATTATGATCAGATATTATCAAGAGCAGAATTAGCACAAAATCACTTGGCTGAAGCGAATTTGCGATTGGTTGTATCCATAGCAAAAAAATATATTGGTAGAGGATTATCNTTGNTAGATTTGGTACANGAAGGAAATATAGGCTTAATTAGAGCAGTAGAGAAATTCGACTATNGAAAAGGATTTAAATTTTCTACTTANGCAACTTGGTGGATTAGACAGTCAATTACAAGAGCAGTTGCTGATCAATCAAGAACNATANGAATACCTGTNCATATGGTAGAACAAATCAANAAAATCTTGAGAGTTTCTAGAAGNTTGGTACAGGAAAATGGAGTTGAACCTACATCTGANGATATAGGAAAAGAATTGGANATGGATGNTGATAAAGTNAATGAAATATTAAAAGCATCTCAAGATCCAATATCTTTAGAAGCTCCTATAGGAGAAGAGCAAGATTTGAATTTATCCGATTTGATNGAAGATCAAAATGCAGAATCTCCNCAAAATTCTGCATCTAAGAGTCTACTAAAATCTCAAATTNTTGAAGTTCTNGATACNCTTTCTCCAAGAGAAAGACAGGTNATNGAATTNAGNTTTGGNATTAANGANAGNAGNCCCAGNACACTAGAAGAAGTAGGATCTACATTTGGAGTNACCCGAGAAAGAATAAGNCAAATTGAAGCNAAAGCNTTGAGAAAATTACGACANCCAACNAGNTCNTTTAGNCTCAAAGACTACCTNTCCTTATAAATCATNTAGTTANTAACTAAATGATANCTAATTTTGATTAAATTCTATTTATTAGCTATATTTATATATATANATANAAAAAAATAGGTNTATTTTGNTAATNACATTAGATAATTTNANAGATGTTNTNATGATAAGTTTTTTTGTNATATTTATCATTNTTNGTTTGATTTGGACNTTNATTTTTNTTGTTGTTTATANACGTNTGGCNAATGTAANAANNCAATTAGATAAGGCAAATGAAAAAGTAGAAGACTTTCGTGANTCATTAAATGCTATAAATAAAACAATTTCTATTGTTAAATCAATATTCNGTACTTCTAATAAAGAGAAAAANNGTAAAAAGAAAAAATAGGTAGGTATATATGTCTAAAGAAGATGCTTTTTATAAAGGTTTTTTTTANGGTTCAACATTAGGTTTTTTAGCAGGGATTATTTTTGCTCCCAAACCTGGAGATGAAACAAGAGATATTCTTTCTCATAACATTAATGATTGGAAAGAAAAGGCTAATGATCTCGTCGACTCTGCTAAAGATAGATTGATTGATGCAGTCGAAGAAGGGGTTGAAGCTTCTAAAAGATCAAAATATGATTTATATGACGATTAATAACTTCTAGGGTAAGATCCCAGAACTTTAAGTAGAGTTGTTATATTTGAAAGTTCATTTAATGCATCTATTACTAATTTATCTTCTATGTGTCCATTGAAATCTATAATGAATGTATATTCACCCATCTGAGTCCCTTTGGGTCTACTTTCTATCTTTTGTAAGTTTATATTTCTTTTTGAGAAACTTTCTAAAGCAGCTAACAGTAACCCTGATTTGTCTTTGGTTTTAAAATCAAATGCAATAGAAGTTTTATCTTTACCACTTTTTTTTGTTGGATTATTAGATATAACAACAAATCTAGTAATGTTATTTTTGAAATCCTGAATTCCTCTTTCAAAAATATAATATTCATTAATTATTGCAGCTCTTTCAGGACCTATCGCTGCGACACTAGAATCATGATTGTTTAAAGAACTAACAGCATCACCTGTTGAGGGAGATTCAGTTAAAATAACATCTTCATTGAGATTTTTCCTAATCCATTCATTACATTGATTAATTGCTTCGGGTTTACTAATAATTTCAGTAATATAATCTAAACTATCTATTTTATTTTTTGTGATTAAGCAAGCTTCTATAGGAACTAAGATTTCTTTATTTAAGAATAGATTTTTTGATTTTATGAGATAATCTATAACTTCAATGATTGTTCCAACTCTAGAATTTTCAATTGGGATTATTCCTTCAAAATTTATCTTTTTTTCAACACTTTCTAAAACCTCGAAAATATTTTTTTTAGGATCAATCAAATTTTCTTTCTGATTTTTGTGTATTAATGCAGCCTCTTCAGAATATGTTCCTTTGGGACCTAAATAACTTGTTCGCTTGTCAATTTCTTTTTTCATTTAAAAATTTCAACTCAGTTTTTTCATGTTTTAATGGAATTTGTATTAATATTTTATCAAGAACTCTCAGATCAGTAGAATAATCATAATTTATATTTCCTGATGAATTTATCACAGCAATTACTTTTGAATTGTTAGGTAAAGATATTTCATTAAGCTTTTTTCCTATATAATTTGAATTTTTTGAAATGTTTATCATTATAATTTCTGTATGACTGTCAGAATTAGTAAACAAATGTAATACAGTGTTATTTTCAATAACTGAGGAAACTGTGTCTGCAGTGATTTGATTAGATTTTATTATAAAATCAAAATCATCACCTTTAAAAATATCAATGTTATTTTGATCATTGATTAAAACTATATTGAAAATTTTGGAATTAATATTTTTTGCTATTTGTGAAGAGACAAAGTTGATTTTATCATCCTCATTCGCTGCTATAAAAAAATTTGCTCTTTCTACTCCTGCATCTATCAGAGTCTCTTTTGAATAAGAGTTCCCATGCTGATTAACAAATCCAAAAATTCCCTCATTATTTTTTATTTTCTTTTCGTTGTTATCAATAAATATAAATTCATCGCCATGTTCTAATAAATTTATAGCCAAATTTTTTGAGATTTCATTTATTCCAGAAATTATTATATACAATTATTTTCCTTTCTACACATTCAATTTTGTTAGCAAATTTTCTTTTTCTAAATTGATTTGATTTATAACGTTAATTTGTTTTTCACAATATATTTCGTATAAACTAAAATCATTGATAAGAACAAGTAATTTCAAATCATTATTATAATTTCTGATCTTGTAGTAAAAATAAATATTTTTTACATCATCTTTGGTTAAGATTAATAATTTTTCTGCTTTTTCACTAATGGAAAATAAATTCTTTTCAATCTCGTTATCTTCGATAATTGTAATATTATTTTTACTTTTATATTTGTTTTTTAAGTCCGCAGAGATCTGTATATCATAAATTGAAATATCTTCATAAATATCTTCAATATAACGTAATATATGTTCTGTAATTTCATTAATCCCTATTATCGTGATTTTCATAAATTATTTAATTCTAAAATAGTAGTCTTTGCGTACTTTTTTATGTAGTTATGTTCGTTCAATTCAAAATTGACTTTTTTTGAATATGCAATGATATCTATATCCAATCTCCTTGCTTCTTTTACTATTCCTACACCTATACTTCTTGATTGTATTAATATAAAATTCTCTCCATTTATATCATAATCTATATTAAAATCTAACAAAATATCATGGACTTTTTTAAGAACAGATTGACCGATAAGAATTAAATTTTGCTCTTCATGTTCAATTGGATATTTTGGAGGAATTTCTATTACATAAACAAAATAAACAATAGATTTATTTTGTTTTATAAAAGAACAAATAAAATCAATTAGCAATTCATTAATTTCATGATTAAGTAAAACTAAATATTTTTTAGATTTCATTATATAAGTAGTTTATTAATATTAGAATTATTCCCAATTATAGATATTTCATCGCCTTCATTTAGTATCTCTTGATTTGATGGATATAAGATAATATTATCTCCTCTTTTGATTGATATGATAGTCAATTTTTGATTACCAGGTTGATTTATAAATCCTGCTTCTAATAAAGACATACCAACAATCCTTTTAGGAATAGATAATTTACTTATTCCCATATTTGGGGTTAATTCTAAATATTCTGTTACGTTTGGAGAAAAAATTGTATTAGCAAGTTGCTCTCCCATTTCATCTTCAGCAAACACAACTCGATCGCAACCCAATCTAATTAAAGTATCTTTATGTAGATCTGAAGATGCTCTAGCAATTATGTTGTTTATGTTCAGAGTTTTGAAAAGTACAGACACCATAATGGATACTTCTACGTCTGCTAAAGCTACAACACCCACATCGAAATCTTGCACTCCTAATTCACGTAATGACAATTCAGAGGATGCATCGGTAGTTACTGGGTAGGTTACTTGCCCTACCATTGATTGGACCTTGTCAGGATCTATATCAATGGCCATTACATCATGCCCTAGATTATACATTTTTGAAGCAAAGCTTTTTCCGAATCTTCCGAGACCTACAACAACAACTTGAGGTTTAATTTTCATAATTATCCTATTCTTACTGATTCGTAGGGGTGTTTTATTTTTCCATGTTCTCTATCACCTAATAATAAAGTTGCTAGAAGCAATGGTCCAAATCTTCCAATTATCATTAAAATTGAAAGTATAATTTTTGAAAGATGATTTAAATCTTTTGTTATTCCTGTAGATAAACCAACGTTTCCAAAAGCACTTACACTTTCAAAAAGTAATTCTTTAAATAAATTATCTGGTTCAAAAGAAGCCATTATTATAAAACCTACACTTACTAAAATTATACTAAAAACAAAAATTACAAAAGATCTTCTAACTACTTGTGCCGAGATTGTTCTTTTGAAGATGGTGACTTCTTCTTCTCCTCTTATATTCGATATGAGGGCTATTATAATAACTGCCAGGGTCCCAACCTTTATACCTCCTGCAACTGAAAGACTGCTTCCACCAATAAGCATTAATACAATTGTAGTAAATGTTGTACTATTATGTACAAGATCGTAGTCTATTAGTGAGAATCCTGCTGTTCTGGTAATAACATGAAAAAAAGATTGAGTTATTTTGTCATTAATAGAATTCCCATAAATTGTATATATATTATTCCATTCTCCAAACAAAAATTGCAGACATCCAAGAAATAGAATAAAAAAAGTAGAAAAAATTACAATTTTAGAATTTAGAGATAAATGTATTTCTTTAAATTTCGTTAGAGATATCATTTTTATATTTCTCAACAATTCAAAAACTATTGGATAGCCAATACTTCCAAAAAAAATAAGAAACATGGTTATAAGTAAAAAATTATTATCATTTGTTAATGAACCTATACTTCCTCCATTTCCATCCTTGATCATATCAAAGCCAGAACCATTGAAAGATGCAACAGAATGAAAAAGAGAATTATATATTCTTCCATGATCATTAAATTGTATTTTATCGCCAAAAACAAAATATAGAATAATTATTCCAATTATTTGAAAAAAAATTGCTAAATAAACGACATTAAATAAAAAGTTTGGTGTATTTCCTGTTTCCAGTTTGGTTGGACCACTATCGGAAAGTCCTTCCCTTATTAGCAATCTTTGTTGTAAGTTTATTTTTCTTCCCGTTATGATTAGTAACAAAAAACCAGCACCTACCATAAACCCAATTCCACCTATAAAACTTAAAAAGATAATAATTGATTTACCTATTAAACTCCAACCTAATTCAGTATCAAAAGGAACCAATCCTGTAACCGTAACAGCTGAAGTTGAAACAAAAATATAATCTACAAAAGAATATTCTACTAAACCTGATTTCGAAAAAGGTAAAGACAAACAAATTGTTCCCAAAACAATTAAGAAAATAAGACTATAGAAAATTAAAAGAGGAGAATATATTCCTCTTGTAGAATTTTTTCTTACTTGAATTCTTAATATTTCGGGAGATAATTCTTGTGATCTTTTTACTCGATGTATTTTTTCTCCCGAATAAAGATTATCATCTTCGATTGCCATTTTATATTTTTTTTATCTAATACATAGATTATACTTATTTAGGTTATATTAAGCTTATTAGTTAATTTGTGAATGCAAAAATATTCCATAGAAATAGTTCCAAAACAAATTGAACGTTTGAAATATTTACCCAAAGATGTTTTTACTGAGGTTTATGTTGCATACATACCTGGAGAAAAATATGAAAGTATTGTGGAAGCATCTAAAAGTTTAATAAAAGATGGATTTAATGTCATACCTCATTGTCCAGCACGAACAATACCATCTAAGAAAGAACTTGATTCTTATCTTTTTCAATTGTCATCTATTGGAGTGAAAAAAATTTTAACTCTTGCTGGAAGTGGTAATAATCATTTTGAAATCACAGAAAACCGGAATAATATTTTTTCGAATACATTAGAAATGTTAGAAACAGGATTGTTTGAAAAATATCAATTTGAACAAATCAATATAGTCGGGCATCCAGAGGGGAACCCAATGGATCCAGAATCTGATAAGAATCTTCTATTAAAATGTCAATGGTTGTATAAACGTAATTTTAATTCTTCAATTGTAACCCAGTGGACAACTAATTTAGAATCAACTAATAAATGGATTCTTGACACAAAAAAAATGATTAAAAGTAAATTTGACAATAAATTGAACATTACTATTGGGATAGCAGGACCTGCAAAGTTAACAACTTTGATAAATTATGCAAAGATTTGTGGAGTTAATGCCACTTCTCTAATACTAAAAAACAAACAATTAGGATTAAGAAATTTGATTAGACATAATCCTACAAAAACAATTGAAGAATTGAGAAATTATGATAATTTACATTTTTTTCCTTTTGGAGGGATTAGAGAAATATGTGATTGGATAAATGAAAAGGTGAAATCATAATGTCAGATTTTATAATAATAGGTGAAAATATTCATACAACAAGATCAGTTAAAAGAGGAGGTATTCGTACAGCAGTAGTTGATGATAAAGAAGTACTTATATTTAACAAAAAAAATGATAATTTTGATTATATGGACATACCTGATGTGTTTAAAAAAACACAACCTTATCAACAAGGTCAACTTAAGCATTTCATGATTGCTATATGGCAGGGAATTAATGGAGATCAAGAAAGAAAAAACCAAGGTATAAGTTATATAAAATCTGAAATTAAAAGACAAATAAATAATGGAGCAACTTATTTAGATATTAATGTTGATGAGTATAGCTATAAACTTGATCAGCAAATTACCGCAATGAAATGGGTTGTAGGTATTGTGAAAGAATTTTCTGATGTCCCTCTTTCAATCGATTCTTCAAATATAGATATTATTAAGGAAGGACTTATAGAATATAACAATATAAAAAGACCTTTGGTTAATTCATTGTCTTTGGAAAGAGTTGATTTATTAGATTTCATTGTAGAGCAGAATTGTAAAGTTGTAGTGAGTGCTGCAAGTGAAAGTAGCATGCCAGAATCTTCAGACGAAAGAATTACTAATTTGTCAAAAATTATGAATATTTCTTTATTAAAAGGGATAAAAGAAGAAGATATATTTATAGATCCCTTAATTTTTCCTATTTCAGTGGCTTCAAACTATGGAAAAGATGCTCTGGAAGCAATAAAAAAAATTAGAAATATTTGGCCTAAAGTTAATGTTACAGGAGGTATGAGTAATATNTCTTTTGGGTTACCGAAAAGAAGATTGATAAATGATGTCTTNATNCACTTAGCTATTNAAAATGGAGCTAATTCTGGAATTATNAANCCAATAGAATCAAAATTNGATAGAATAATCAATATGNACCAAAATGNAAATCAGTNTAAAATAACAAAAAATATGTTAGAAGGNAATGACGAATTTTGTACNGAATATCTNNCAGCTTATAGANAAAATAAACTTTAAATAAATGTTTTTTATNAGATATATAATATGGTTATTGNGTTTCATCGGNGATATAACGAATGAATTCCTTGATAANAATATCCCTTTCATGTCTGCNNCNATTTCTTTTTATGCTTTTTTTTCATTGTTNCCTTTATTATTAGCATTGATCATTATTTTNTCTTTATTTNTTGGNNTAANAGGTTTTGANCANNTATTAATTGACNCGGTAAAAGACTTTATNCCAATTCTTGANGAACAAGATGATGNNTTTATTAAAACTTTTTTTGNTAGTTTGACTTCAAAAAGGTTTATAACNAGTGCAATTGCAGCANTTGGNCTCTTNATTGCTTCTACNGCNGTATTNAGTAGTGTTAGAAAAAGNATAAATNTTATATGGGGTATAGAAAANAAACGAACATTTATTCAAGAAAGAGCTATTGATTTCACTTTAATTTTTTTNGCNT
>PBER01000002.1:57670-95284 GCA_002718455.1 Chloroflexota bacterium
TTACTNTTGATTTCATTTATTCTNACTACTGGNTTAAGTTTTCTNANTGAATTAATAACAATAACCTTTCCTGATTCNCCACTCAGAGANCCAACTATTTGGAGNAGATTNNCGTTANTGATTCCACCTTTATTGACTTTTTTNGTNTTTTTTATTTGTTTNTGGTGGCTACCAAATGTAAAGTTAAGATTTATNGANNTATTTCCTGCNGCTTTNCTTGNTGCAATTNNTGAAGAAATAANCAAAATGGTTTTCATATTATATTTGAGAAACTTTAGTGGAATTTCTGGTTCGATTTACGGTGGAGTNAGTGCAATTATAGTTTTGATGGCTTTTATTTATATATCAGCNATTATTTTGTTAATNGNAGCGCAANTTTCNGCAAGATTTACTGTTTATCTTTCTGTAAGAAAANTAAATAAACAAAATAAAATANTNAANTTAAGTTTANATAGGTTAAATTAANTTTTTTCGATGAATAGCNTNATTTTNTTTTCTTCNGAAATATTAATTTCTTCAGTTTCTTTGGNTTCTTGAATTTTTATNGATTTAGCAAGNGNATTGGTTGATATGTAATNNTTAAACTGTTTGATNGAATTTTGAACTTCTNTNTCTCCCCAAATAANTACATTTATTTCATCAGAAATATCAAAATTTANATCTTTTCTTTTATTTTGNATNGTTCTAAGTACATCTCTTGCTATTCCTTCTTTTTTTAATTCTTGATTTAATTCNAGCTTTANGGANGCTACAATTTCTCCNTTATTTATTTCTTCAGACTGTGTACCTGGNATTGATTCTTTTTCTATNGAATATTCATCCTCTAATAAAATATATTTTCTTATTTTGGCTGTTCNATCTTNGTTGATTTTCCATTCATAATTNTTAGCACCTTCTAAACAATCTTTAATNTTCTTNCCTAATTTAGGTCCTAATTTTCTAAGATCNATAATTAATTTTTCNTTATATAAAGAATCAGAATCTTTCTGGATAATNATGTTTTTTATATTTATTTCTTCTAAAATNTAATCTTTAAATCCCAAAATCCATTCTAAATNTTCTCCTACAAGAATAATTTCTTCTAATGGTTGCCTGACTCGAATATTATTAGATTTTCTTATAGATAGACCTGCNGAACATATTTCCCTAATNGTGTCCATTTTATTTAAAAAATCATCATCCNTAGGGAAAAAATTAGTAGTTGGCCAATTNAACAGNTGNACACTTTTTCCNCCTGTTAATTTGGTATANATTTCTTCAGAAATCAATGGCATTAATGGAGATAACACTTTGGTTATATTTAANAATACGGTGAATAAAGTNTCNTANGCATTTNTTGANTCTTTATTATCTGCATGTTTCCAAAATCTTGGNCTACTTCTACGTATATACCAATTGTTTATCGCATCTATGAAATTTGGGACNNNTTGGCATGCACCTGNGATATCATAATTTGAAAGATTATTTTCAATAGAATTTATTAATTCCTTAGTTTTNAGCAAAGCATATANATCTAAAGGATTTTCAGATGTATAATTTTCCTTAGCCTTTANCCCTTCNGCATTTGCATANAAACAGAAGAAATANAAAGCATTCCATAAAGGNGTTATTATTAATCTTTGTGTATCAGANATNCCCTTACCTTCCATATCTATTTGTAGATTTTGACCCTTAAGAATTGGAGATGCNGCAAAAAACCANCTTANGGAATCTGATCCAAATTTTTTCCAAATTNATTCAGGTTCAGGATAATTTCTAAGTTTTTTTGATAACTTTACTCCATTTGTATCTAAAACTATTCCATGACATATACAATTTTTGAATGGGGGTTTATCAAAAATTGCTGTACTTAATACCATCATAGTATAAAACCATCCTCGTGTTTGACCTATGTATTCGACTATAAAATCTGCAGGAAAATGTGATTCGAACCAACTCTTATTTTCGAAAGGATAATGTACTTGTGCAAAAGGCATAGAACCAGATTCAAACCAGCAATCAAATACTTCAGAGACTCTCCTCATTGTACTTTTTCCAGTTGGATCATCTGGATTTGGCCTAGTTAATTTATCTATAAAAGGTCTATGAAGATTTGTTGGCCTTATTCCAAAATCTTTTTCAAGATCATCTAAACTTCCATATACATCAACTCGAGGATATTTGGGATCATCTGATTTCCAAACTGGGATAGGTGAACCCCAAAACCTGTTTCTGCTTATCGACCAATCTTTTGCACCTTCAAGCCATTTTCCAAAAGTACCATCTTTTATATGATTTGGGACCCAATTAATCCCTTGGTTCAATTCAACCATCCTGTCTTTAAATGAAGAAACATTTACATACCAAGAATTTACAGATTTATATATTAAAGGTTCGTCAGTTCTCCAACTATGAGGATAATTATGTGTGTATTTTTCTTTTTTAAAAAGTATATTTCTTTCTTTTAGATACAAAATTATTTTTTCATTTGCATCAAAAACATTGATTCCGTTATAATCAGTTACTTCATTGGTAAATCTACCCTGATCATCAACAGGACACACTAATTGTATGTTATTTTCTTCACAAACTATTTGATCATCTTCACCAAAGCCTGGTGCCATGTGGACAATTCCTGTCCCTTCTTCAGTATTAACAAAATCNGCAGATAACACGCGAAATGAATTTTTATTGGTTTTAAAATAAGGGAAAATAGGTTCATATTTTGTTCCTAAGATCTTTTCTCCTTTGATTTTTTTAATAATTTTTATATCTTTAAGTTCTTCAGAGAAATTTTCTAAAACATTTGAAGCAATGACAAAATTTTGATTGTTTTTGGTGATTAGTGAATAATCTATATTTTTCCCAACGGCACATGCTAGATTCGAAGGCAAAGTCCAGGGTGTGGTAGTCCAAGCTAATAAGTAGGATTTATGATTATTGTTAAAATCTAAATTTGTTTCTGTGATTTCAAATTTAACAGTTACTGCAGGATCGGTTCTNTCTCTGTATGAATCATCTAGTCTTGTTTCAAAATTTGACAGTGGAGTTTCTGCTTTCCACGAATATGGCATAACTCTATCTTTTTCATAAATCAATCCTTTATCCCACAGTTGTTTAAATGCCCATAGTACGGATTCCATATAATTCAAATCCATAGTTTTATAATCATCGTCAAAATCTACCCATCTAGCCTGTCTTCCTACCGTTATTTCCCATTCTTTTGTATATTTCATAACAGATTCTTTACAATGATTATTGAAATTTTCCACTCCAAATTCTTGTATCTGTTTTCGACCAGAAATACCTAATTCTTTCTCTGATTCCATCTCAGCGGGTAATCCATGACAATCCCAACCAAATCTTCTATCAACTTTACTACCCATCATAGTTTGAAATCTCGGGATTATATCTTTTACAAATCCCGTCAGTAAATGACCATAATGAGGAAGTCCATTTGCAAAAGGAGGGCCATCATAAAATACATACTCTTTAGAATCCTTTCTATTTGATAAGGATTCCATAAAAGTTTTTTCTTTATTCCATTTAATAAGAATTTCTTCCTCAATTTCAGGGAAAGAAACGGAAGATTCAATTTCTGGATAATATTTTTTGTTNTCTAAAGATTTCATATNTATTTTATAATTTTACAATTGAATGGTATGAAAATACTATAAATTNAATACTGATATTGGATTGTAAGAAAAAATATGTTTTTTTTCTATGTCAGTTAAATAATCTGTTTGTNTCAAACATTTATTCAAATCGATTAATGGAAAATCAGAAGCAAATAAGATTTTGTTAATAGATGAACTTAGGATTGATGTTCTATATATACTTTTATCATAAAGAAAAGGTTGAGCAGCACTATCATAATATACATTGGTGGATATTTTTTTTATTTCTGGCATTTGTTCATAAAAAACTAAACCACCACCAAAATGAGAAAATATGAAAATATTATCTTGATTTTTTTCTACNAATTTAAACAAAAATTTAGGATATGANCTTCCNTTTCCTNTATATTTGTGACCTANAGGTTCGGAACCATGAATAATTATTGGCAAATTATAATGTAAAGCTATTTTNAAAATATTATTAAAAATTTTGTTATCCAAAATATTTTCTAAATTATTAATGTGTAATTCTCCTATCCCTTTTACACCTTTGGATATACATCTTAANAGTTCTTCTTCAGATTTTTTTGAATTTATATCTANACTACAAAAAGGTATTATTTCCTCTGGGAATTGTTTTTTTGAAAGTAAGATATAATCATTAACCANGATTGCTAATTCNTGATTAGTCCAACCAAAACCAGCNGTTACTGATTTATTTATACCNTTTTTTTTCATTTGNTTAATTAATTGTTCTGCTTGAACAATTTTGGTNTTTTTATCAAAAAAATCATTAAAAATAGAATCTAATNTTTTAAATTGATTTAAATTTTTTGAAATTTCTTCAGGGAGTATGTGAGTAAGTGAATCAATTATCATTTTATTATTCTTTTTTTTATTTATAATTTAATAATTATGACAAAAAATAAAATTGATAGTAGTAAATTCGGTGAAGTTTTTATCACAAAAACTTCATCTGAAAATGTTATTAATGATTATCATGAATTGCTCTCTAAAACTAAAATACATAAGAAATTTAACCTTAATACCCATACTTTACTTAAAGCTAATATTTCTTGGCAACATTATTTTCCTGCTTGTTCAACCGCTCCTTGGCAATTAGATGGAGTGATACGAGGACTTAGGGCTCTTAATTTCAAGAAACTAGAAGTTGCACATAATGGAACAGTAGTTGTAGATGCAACAGAAGGTAAAATAAACAATGGTTTTTATGCAATTGAAAATGATTTGTCTATTCCNAGTACAATTCTAGATCAACCTAATCAAGAATGGGTACAGTATAGACCAAAAGAGAAAATGATTGTGTTGGATAAAATATATAAAGATGGAATATTAATACCTAAGAAACTAATCGGAACCAATATAATTCACCTTCCAACAGTAAAGACACATGTTTTTACGACCATAACAGGTGCTATGAAGAATGCATTTGGAGGACTATTACATCAAAATAGACACTGGGCACATAGAGATATACACAATACTTTGGTTGATCTTTTAAAAATTCAGTATGAAATTCATGAGAATATATTTGCTGTAATGGATGGCACATTTGCTGGAGATGGGCCAGGTCCTAGAGCGATGAATTTTAAGGAGAAAAACATACTTTTGGCCTCTTATGACCAAGTAGCTATTGACGCAATTGCTGCCAAATTAATGGGCTTTGATCCAATGAATATTCCCAAAATCAGAATTGCACATGAAAATGAATTAGGAATTGGGAACCCGAGGGATATAAAAATTATAGGAAATTCTATAGAAAAAATAAATTGGGGATTTACTGATACGAAGAACACATTCGCAAGTCGAATTCAAAAATTAATTTATTGGGGACCATTGAGGCCCTTGGAAAAAATTTTATTACGAACATTTTTGGTTAACTTTTCATTTATGGCTTCAAATTTATATCATAATGTTTACTGGTTAAAATTTATAGGAAAACGAAGAATACGAGATGCTTTTGATACTCAGTGGGGAAAACTACTAAAAAACTATAAAATCATAAAACCATAATGAGATCAATAGTTCAATTTTATTATGAAGTTTCCATTAAGAAATTATACGAACTTAATGCNGCTATCGCCCCTTGAGATGCAGCAGTAATAGTTTGTTTTAAATTAGAACTGTTTGTGATGTCTCCTGCNGCANAGATGCCTTCAATATTTGTTCTTTGNTCTTTATCAACTATGATTTCATTAGTTTGTGAATCNAATTTTATATTTAATTTTTTCGGTATTTCAATTCTAGGATCAGCCCCTGCTTCAATCATNAACCCATCTGTAGCAAAAATTTTTTNACCCTTAAATTCATTNTCTAGTTTTACTTTCNCTAATCCTTTTATTTCATCTCCAATCAATTCAACAACAGTATTATTTAGGATTAATTTAATATTNTGAGTATTATTCAGAGTATCNATTAANATTGGTTCTGGTCTCCATAGTTTTTCTCCNCTATATACTAAGAAAACAGTTTTAGCATATTTCGAAAGTAAAATTGAACCTTCTACTGCAGCATTTCCTCCACCNATAACTATTGCCATATCTTTGTTTTTATATAAAGGTGCATCACAAGTTGAACAATAAGAAATTCCTTTTCCTATCCATTCTTCTTCATTTTTTAGACCTAATTTTCTTCGTTCTCTTCCTATAGCTAAAATNACTGATTTGGCATATATTNTTTCGTCATTTTCAAGATAACAAGTAAATGACCCTTCATTTTTTTCAATAGAACTTACATTTGANTCTATAATTGGNACATCTAAATTTATTACCTGATTTTTAAACTCAAGCATTAGATCAAATCCATCAATTTCNGCATTTCCAGGNTAATTTTCTATAATNCCNCCTATTGCAGTTTCGCCCCCAAATTCTTGACCTACAAGTANNGTTTTNATTTGATATCTTGCAGCATAAAGNCCTGCAGCGTATCCTGCAGCACCTTGACCAGCNATTAACAAGTCTATTGATTTATTATTTGAATTTTTCATAGAACTTTTCTTATTTTAGATAATAAAAGAGAATTTTTGAATATGTATTTTGTAAGTTTAGAATACTAATTATATTATAATTACTATAAATTGTAGTAGAGGAGCAGATTTAACATGGGNGAACTTGAATGGTAAAGTTGCTATAGTTACTGGAGCNGGCAGATTGAGAGGTATCGGAAGAGCTGCGGCTGTAGCATTAGCTAAACTAGGTGCNGACATAGTGGTTACAGGAACAGGTAGAAATCCTGAAACATTTCCAGATGATGAAAAGNCTATAGGCTGGAAAGACATCGAGAGTGTTGCTGAACAGGTAAGGGATTTAGGNGTCAGGGCCCTTCCATTGGTGTCTGATGTAACAAAACAAAGCGATGTATTAAGGATGGTAGATGATACTATAAAAGAATTTGGAAGAATTGATATTTTAATAAATAATGCNGCTTACGCGAGAGCAGAGGATAGAGTTCCAATCTTAGAATTAAGTGAAGNATCTTTTGCTAAAGTAATGGACATTAAGGTTACAGGCACATTCTTTTGCACAAAAGCTGTTATTAGACACATGATAGATCAAGGAGAAGGAGGCAAAATAGTTAACATTTCTTCTACAGCTGGGAAAAAAGGATCAGCAAATACTTTGGCATACAATGGTGCTAATTTTGCGATANTAGGAATGACTCAATCAATGGCTAGAGAGTTAGGGCCTTACAATATAAATGTAAATGCTGTTTGCCCAGGTGCTGTTGATACCCACAGAATGGATATTCTCGGNAGAGGTGAAACATGGACAAATATGGCTCAAGTGACTCCCATCGGTAGAAACGGAACNGATGATGAAGTTGGAGAGTTCTGTGCATATCTGTGTACCGAAGCAGCTTCATGGATTCATGGACAATCAATNAATCAAAATGGGGGATCAGTTATGGAACACTAAATCTTTTTATTAAGATTTANTAACGGTTTTCTAATTAATTTTTTATATTGGAGTAAATATGATGAATAATAAAATAAAAGTTATAGAGAATGGAAATGTTTGTTCTCCTAAGGGATTTNCTTCGGGATCAATTTTCTCTGGTATCAAATCACCAGGTCAAGATAAAAAAGATATAGGAATTATTTTTTCAGAAAAACCATGTNTCTCAGCTGGTACTTTTACTCAAAATTCAATTGTTTCTCCATCAGTTAGTTGGACAAGAAATATTATAAATTCTGGTAATGTTCAAGCTATTGTTGCAAATTCTGGCTGTGCTAATACCGCAGTAGGAATTCAAGGGTTAAAAGACGCAGAAGAGATGGCCAACATTACGTCTAAAAAACTAAATATTAATATAAATTCGGTTGCAGTAGCATCGACNGGAATAATTGGAGTAGAATTACCAATGGCNTTGATGAGAAAATATATTCCAAAAATAGAATTANCTTCTAATGGAGGGAANGGTTTTGCAAATTCTATTTTAACAACTGATAAAAGGACAAAAGAAATAGCTTTTTCTATCAAAATTCATAATAAAGAAGTGAAAGTAGGTGGAGTTGCAAAAGGTTCNGGGATGATTCATCCTAATATGGCAACTATGTTATCTTTCATTACAACAGATGCTGATATAGATAAAATAGCTCTTCAAAAAATTATAAAATCTGNAGTTAAAAAATCTTTCAATCAAATTAGTGTTGATGGAGACCAGTCAACAAATGATACTGTATTAATTATTGCTAATGGACTAGCGAATAATAATAAATTAAAAGATTTAAGTAGTGAAGAAACTAAATTGTTTTCAGATGCAGTTCAAAAAGTATGTACTTTTTTAGCAAAAGAAATAGCTAGAGATGGAGAAGGTAATAATAGATTAATAGAAACCGAAATTGTCGGTGCAAAAACAACAAATGATGCACTTTTAGCCTCAAGNTATGTAGTATCATCTAATTTAGTTAAAACNGCCGTATATGGAAGAGATCCTAATTGGGGTAGAATTATTATGGCTNTAGGAGCNTCTCAAATTGANCTNNNTGAATCNAAAATAGANATTTTTGTCAATGACATTCAAATAGTAGCTGAGGGNGTTGCTATATCATATAATCATCAAAGTATTGTNATTGCTATGGGAGAGGAAGTAATTAGATTTAAAATTAACCTNAATATNGGNNATNAATCTGCTAAAGCATGGGGTAGTGAACTTACAGAAGAATATGTAATATTTAATTCTGCTTATACGACNTAAATTAAANAATGAAAACTTCAAAAAATAATATTTCAGTNATNAAAATAGGTGGTTCAACACTNGGTGAAAATGANAGCACCTTTGAAGATATAGNAAAACTTTACAAAAAAGGTTGGAANATTGTACTTGTTCATGGTGGNGGTAGAGAGATTTCAAANTGGTTNAATAANCAGGGTGTNGAGCCNGAATTTGTAGATGGATTNAGGAGAACAGATAAAAGAACTCTNGANGTNGTTATTTCNGTTCTTTCAGGNAAAATNAACTCNGAAATANTNATNGAATTNCAAAATTTAAACNTAAAAGCNGTTGGNATTTCAGGTTCTTCTGGTCTTATTTCNGCTAAACANCTCANNAAAAAACTTGGTTNNGTTGGTGAAATTGTTTCTTGNAATNCTGANNTTTTATTTTCTTTATTTGAAAATGGTTTTTTACCAGTAGTTTCTCCTTTAGCATTAGCTTGTGATAAGAAGAAACAAATTTATAATATTAATGCTGATACAGCAGCTGGAGTTTTGGCTAANAATTTAAANGCAAATAATATTATATTTCAGACNGATGTATCGGGAGTACTAGATTCANATAGAAGAANAATTCCACAAATGACAAGATNNCAAGCNTTAGANTTAATTAATTCNGGAATAGTNCAAGGAGGAATGATACCTAAAATNANAGCTTGTGTTGATGCTTTNGNGACNGTTTCAACAGGGAAAATTATTGATGGAACTATACGNGGNAACNTATTAAGTGCATTCACTAATGATAATATTGGTACTAGAATAGTATAAAGNTGAAATNAATTTGGAGTGTTAAATGCTTTCTTCNCAAGAATATAAAGATTTAGAAAAAAAATACTACATGCAAGTTGTNAATAGNATGCCNCCNGTTTTGATNAAAGGGAAGGGNACTATNGTTACAGATACNGATGGAAATGATTATCTNGATTTTACTGCNGGATGGGCNGTTTTAAATTTAGGACATTCTCATGAANCNGTAACTAAAGCAGTGAGTGANCANGCTGGGAANATNATGCAAATGAGTAACCTNTTCTATACNACTCCNCAATTATCNTTAGCNAAAACAATTGTAGATAATTCAGACNTAGATAAAGTNTTCTTTTGTAATTCGGGTGCTGAAGCAAATGAGGGAGCTTCTAAATTAGCAAGAAAATGGGGGAAATTGAAATTAAATGGAGCTTATGAAATTATTACTACTTTAAATTCCTTTCATGGTAGAACCCAAGCAATGATGGCTGCCACAGGTCAGCCCCATTATCAAAATAATTGGAAACCCTTAATGCCAGGATTTGTAAATGTTGAATATAATAATCTAGATGAAATTAAGAATGCATTTAACAAAAATACTTGTGCAGTATTAATCGAACCCGTTCAAGGAGAAGGGGGAGTGAATATTCCGGATGAAGGATATTTAAAATCAGTTCAGGAGTTTTGCAGATCAAAGAATATATTATTTATGTTGGATGAAGTTCAGACAGGAATGGGTAGATTGGGGACTTTATTTGGTTATCAGAGCTTTGAAGGAGTAGAACCAGATGTTATGACATTAGCAAAGGCTTTGGGATCAGGTGCTCCATTAGGAGCTTTTTGTACAAAAGACTTCTGTTCAGTTCTAGAACCAGGAGACCATGGTTCTACATTTGGAGGAAATGCATTAACAACCTCAGCAGGAGCAGCCGCTGCTGATTATATGGTAAAAAACAATATTCCTACAATGGCTCTAAATTCTGGAATTTATATGAGAGAAAAACTAACAAATTTAAAGGAAACTATTGATCAGATTACAGAAATAAGAGGAATGGGATTATTGATAGGAGTAGAAATGCAACAGGAAATTTCAGCAACAATAGTTGGTGAAGCAGTAAATAAAGGATTATTAATTAATGCTGTAAGACCGAATATGATTAGATTTATGCCTCCATTAAATGTTTCAAAAGATGAAATTGACCAAGCAGTTTCTATATTAGAATCAATATATAAAACTTTATAAAAAAATTATGTCAAAAGGGAAATGTATATTAGCTTATAGCGGAGGGATGGATTCAACCATTTCTGTGGTTTGGATAAAGGAAAAGTACGATTTAGATGTAATTACCTTGACTGTAGATCTGGGCGCAGGTCCTGAAATAGAAGGAGTAAAAGAAAAAGCAAAACAAGCTGGCGCTGTTGAAGCAATTGTTTTAGATGTAAAAGAAGAATTTGTAACAGAATATATTTTCCCTGCTCTAAAAGCAGGTGCTATGTATGAAAATGTATATGCTTTATCCACAGCATTAGCCAGACCTTTGATGGCAAAAAAATTAGTAGAAACAGCCAGAAAATTTGGAGCAGGATATGTATCACATGGATGTACGGGGAAAGGAAATGATCAAGTTAGGTTTGACTCATCGATAAAAACTTTATCAGGCAATGGAGAGTCTATAGAAATCATTGCTCCAGCAAGAGAATGGGGTATGACAAGAGATGAAGAAAAAGAATATGCAAAAAAAGCAGGTTTAGAACTAAGAGAAATTGGTAAAAACCAAAGAGTGTATTCTATTGATAGAAATTTATGGGGATTAGCAATTGAAGGAGAAGATTTAGAGGATACCTGGGCTGAGCCACCTGAAGATGCTTTCTCATGGACAAATAGTTTAGACAAAACACCTGATAAACCCGAAATAATAGATATTCAATTTAGAGAAGGAATGCCTATATCTATTAATGGAAAAAATATGTCAGGAGTTAAACTAATCGAATTTTTAAATAATTTAGCAGGTAAACATGGTATAGGTAGAGTTGATCATTTAGAAAATAGGCTAGTGGGGATAAAAAGTAGGGAAGTCTATGAAACTCCAGCCGCGGTAGTTTTGTATAATTCAATTATTGCATTGGAAACAGCTACTCTATCTAGAGAACAACAAAGAATAAAATCTTTTTTATCACAAAATTATTCTGACTTGGTATATGATGGGAGATGGTTTACTATGTTGAGAGAAAATATTCAAACATTTATGAATAGTGTTCAACAATTTTCAACCGGAGATATTAAATTAAAACTTTATAAAGGATCATGTAATGTTATCGGAAGAAAATCTAAATTTTCTCTTTATGATTATGACATGTCTACCTATTCTTCAACGGATAGTTTTAATCATAGTTCCGCTGTAGGATTTATAGATATCTATTCTTTACCATCAAGAATACAAGCAAAAAAACAAAAATTTAACGATTTATAAGAATTTGACTCATAATAAAAAGAAAAATAATTTTACTTCTTCAGTCCAAGGAGAAGAGATATTTGGTAAGTTTACCAGTTCATTTGAAACAGATATCCATTTGTATGAAGAAGATATTGAAGTTTCAATAGCCTATTCCAAAATGCTAAAAAAAATTGGAATTATAAATCAATCTGAAAATCTGAAGATTATAGCTGGTTTAAATGAAATAAAGTCCGAGATTTTAAAAGGAACATTTAAATGGGATTTTTCTTTGGAAGATATTCACATGAATATCGAAAGCTCACTCTATACTAAGATCGGTAATGTAGCCGGGAAATTACATACTGGAAGATCTAGGAATGACCAAATTGTCACAGACTCAAGATTATATTTTAAGAAAAAAACAAAAACCATAATTGAGGAATTATTTGACTTACTGAAAGTATTAGTTGATATAGCAGATAAGAATAAAGAAATAATTATGCCAGGTTATACTCATTTGCAAAAAGGCCAACCAGTTTTGTTATCCCATTCCATTTTAGCGTATTTTTCTATTCTTTATCGTGATTATGAAAGATTTAGAAAAGCTCTCATAAATATTGATTTTATGCCTCTAGGTTCCGGAGCTTTTGCAGGTGTAAATATCCCTATTGATCAAGATTTTCTTCAAAATGAACTAGGTTTTAGCCAAAAAATATCTAATTCTATTGATGCTGTTTCTTCGAGAGATTTTATTTTAGACTTACTTTATTCTTGTTCTTCCTTAATGATAAATTTTTCAAGAATTTGTGAAGAGTTTATAATTTGGAATACTGATGAATTCAATTTTATATCTTTACCTGAAAAATTTACTACTGGTTCGAGCATTATGCCTCAAAAAAAGAACCCTGACTTTTTGGAATTAATAAGAGCTAAAGCAGGAACGAATTTAGGCTCACTTCTATCGCTTTTTACTACTATAAAAGGCCTTCCTTTTACTTATAACAGAGACTTACAAGAAGATAGACAGGGAGCAATTCAAGCAACACAAACAGTAATTGAATCTATAAAAATTATCAAAGAAATTTTAAGCGAAATGAAATTCAACTCTGAGAAAATGTTTCAATCAGCCGAAAATTCAAATATTTTAGCAACCGATTTTGCTGATTATTTAACTGCAAAAAATATTCCATTTCGTGAAGCCTACAACTTAATGAAAGAGATTTCCAATACTTTGAAAAGAACCAATAAGAATATTACTGATCTAAGCCTTGAAGATTTTCAAAATATTTCTCCTGTATTCACTAATGATGTGATGAAAATAACAATAAAAAGCTCTGTAGAAAAAAGAAATTCATTTGGTGGGACTTCTAGCCAGTCAATAAAAAATCAGATAAAAGATTCAAAAAATCTTTTGAATAAATTAAGTAATGAAATCAAATAACTTAGTAATTTCTAATAAATTTAATAATTTAGAAATAAAAAATTTAGATCAATTTTACGATATTTTATGCCAAGGTTATAGTATTTATGTAAATTTACAAAAAACAGATGAACAATTTGTTTTCACTCCTACAAATAATTCTAAAATTGTTTTAGGTTCTATAGAAGTTTTTTTTGAAAAATTGGTTAAGTTATTTGATAATGTTGAAAAAAAATTATTAATTTCAATTAATGAGTTAAATCCAGGAATTTTTGAAGTTATTTCTGAAAATTTAAGAAAATATAATCTTTACCAGAATGCTATTTTATTAGGACTTGTTTCTAAATTTTGGGATGTAAGGAGAAGAGTAGTTGATACCTCTGCAAGCTTAGAAATGGCAGTAGATTATATACCAAATGAACATACAAAAATTTTAAATGATCAATATGCTAAATGGATTTATTTGGATAAAGAATATGATGAAATTATAATTAATGAAATAAAATCTAAGGAGAAAAAGATAATAGCTGACAAAAAAATCAACAAAATAGATTTGCAACTAATATAATGAAAAACCAATGTATTATAAGCACTTCAATACTTTCGTCCAATTTCAAGAATTTACATAATGAAATAAAAGATATTGAGAATTGCGGAACTGATGAAATTCACATAGATGTTATGGATGGAGAATTTGTTGAAAATTTATCTTTTGGACTGCCAATAATAAACACTATAAGATCAAGTACGAAATTGCCTTTAGAAGGTCATATGATGGTCAATTATCCAATAAAATATGTCAAATCTTTTGCAGATGCAGGTATCGACATATTTACTTTTCATATCGAATCAAAATCACCAACCATGAAAACGATTGAATTAATAAAAAAACAAAACCTTAAAGTTGGAATTGCTATCAATCCTGATTCTTCAATTTCACTACTTCAAAAATATATTGATCATATAGACCGAATAATTTTTATGTCAGTTTATCCCGGCAAAGGAGGACAAAAATACATTCGGTCAACTGAAGATAAAATGATAGAATTTTTATCTTTAAATAAAAATAAAAATATACTCTTGGGCGTCGATGGTGGCATAAAATCTGAAACAATCAGAGGAGCCTACAACGCAGGAGCCAGATTATTTATCTCTGGAACAGGGATTCTTGATAATAAATTGGGATATTATGGAGCAATAGATCAACTGAGAAGAGCTACTTTAAACTAACACCTTTTTTATCTAGTGTTCTAATTTCTCTAACAGTTAATTTAACGACATAAACCTTATCATTTATTGTAATTTTTCTTTTTTGTATATTAGGTTTTGAAATTTTTTGAGTTGCGTTCAATGCATGTGATCGATTATGACCGAACAAGGGTTTTTTTAGCGGACCGAGCCCCAAATGTTTTCTAGGATTTATAGCCATTATTTGTTCTCTTTTAAAATTTTATATAATCTATTAAAATATCTTTTTTGTATATATTTAGTTTATCACCAAAATTATAATCTAAAATATAAAAATTATGAAAAAAAATAAAGAAATACATCTAAATGATCTAGCGAGTGCTATAAAAAATTTTATTTTCTATTTAAATTTATACAAAGAAAGAATTAATGATCTTAATGTATTCCCGGTACCAGATGGCGATACTGGAACGAATATGTATTTAACTTTGAAAGATCTAGATACTATTATAGAAACTCCAACAAAACTTCAACTTTTTTTAAAAGAAATTGCTCATACTACACTTATGGGAGCCAGAGGAAACTCTGGTGTAATTTTATCTCAGTTTTTTAAGGCTTTATTAAATTCTTATGAAAAAAATGGTTCACTGACTATAAATTCTTTTTCCGAAACATTTTTAATAGCAGCTCAGATAACCAGAGAATCATTGCCTAATCCTGTAGAAGGAACAATGTTAACAATTTATGATGACATAGGTAATGCGATACAAGAAAAAAAAGGAAAAGTTGACAATTTTTCTGACTTACTAAAAATTATTGCCGATACTTCTATCAAATCAGTAAGAGAAACACCTAATAAACTGAAAATTTTAAAAGATGCTGGAGTGGTAGATTCTGGAGCGTTAGGATTAGCTATAATGCTTAATTCTTGGTATTTTTCAATTGATAAAGATATTTCTATAGAAATCCAATTAGAAAAAGCTTATGAAAAAATGATAGCAGGAATGTCTCGCAAAGTTTCTGAATCTTTTATGTCAAATGAAGAGGAATTAGAATGGGGAAATTGTACAGTTTTCACTATAAAAGGGTCTGACTTAGATATAGATAAGGAAAGAAAAAAAATATCTAATTTTGGAGAATCTGCCATCATAACAGGTGATAAAAATTTACTCAAAATACATGTTCATGTTGAAGAAACTGAAAGCATTCTAAATTATGCAAAATCTATTGGGGAAGTTGAAAATTTATTTATTCAAAACATGGATGAACAAACTAGGAATCTACAAAACAATCAATTAGATATTGATGAATCCAATAATTTGAAAGTCGAAACAGCAGTAATAACTGTATGTGAAGGGAATGGAATAGTTAATTCATTTTTAGAAGCTGGAATGGGTGGAGTAAAGATTGTTATAGGAGGAGGAACGAACAATCCTAGTGTTAAGGAAATTATAGATGTTGTATCTAAAATCAAATCACCTAACATAATAGTTTTACCTAATGATTCTAATGTAATTCCAGTAGTAAAAGAGGTAATTAATATGAACTTAGATAAAAATCTTTTTATGTTAGAGACTGCATCAATTCAAGAAGGAATTGTTGCAACTTTTAATTATGACTCAGAACTTAATTATGAAGAAAACATAAAAAATATGGAAGAAGCAGTTAAATCTTCTGAATACGCCTCTATAACCAAGTCAACAAGAGATGTAACTATAAAAGATATTAAAATAAATAAAAATGAGTATATTGTTTTTAAGAATTCAAAAATAAATGGATCTTATAAAAATTTGGATCAAGCACTTTATGAAATTATAGTAGATCTATATTCAAGAAAAGATCTTATAACTTTGTTTGTTGGTGATCAATCTATTAAAGACAACTATAATGATATTGAAGAGAAACTAAATAATGATTTTGAAAGTAAAGAAATTGTGATTTTAGATGGGAATCAAAAATATTATAATTATCTTTTATTAGCAGAATAACAGGAGTGAAAAATGCCAAAAATAGCAATAGTTACTGATAGTACCTCAGATTTACCTAAAGAAATAGCAAAACAATATAATATAACGATTGTTCCTTTAAATGTACATTTTGGAGATGAAACACTTTTAGACGGAATTGATATCAATTCTAAACAGTTTTTTCATAAATTAGTTGAATCGGAATATCATCCCCAAACTTCTCAGCCATCAGTTGGAACTTTTATAAAAACTTATGAAACTCTGTTGAAGAATTATGATAATATTCTTTCTATTCATATTTCAAGTAAACTTAGTGCAACTTATAATTCTGCCTTACAAGCAAGTAATGAATTGTCTTCGAGTACTAAAAATATTACAGTTTTGGACAGTTTAACTGGTACAGTAGCACTAGGAGCTATCGTTACAAAAATAGCTAAAATGAATAAAGAAAATGTATCTATGGAAAATTTAATTCAAGAATCTAATAGTTTATTTAATAAAAATGAATTTTTTGGATTTGTTCCAACTTTAGAATATCTGGCTAAAGGAGGTAGAATTGGGAAAGCTCGTGCATTTATGGGCTCTTTATTAAAAGTAAAGCCTATGCTGTCGTGTGTTGATGGTTTAATCGATTCTGTTGGTAAAGTGAGAACATTAGATAAAGGCATGGAATTTCTAATTGATAAAATGAATGATCACAAAATAGATTCACTTTTTATTGTTCATGCAAATTCTGAAGATAGAGCAAAAATACTTTTTGATAAAGCAAAAGAATCTATTGATCCTGCAAAAATAGAAATTGCTGAATTTGGACCTGTTGTAGGGACACACGTTGGCCCAGGAGCTTTTGGGATAGGATTTACTATCGAATAATTATTTGAGATGCCTGATACAATAGTTGAGTTAAAAAAAATTCATTCAATTCTTATGAATGAATATGAAAATGGATTGAATGATGAATCTGTTGAGCAAGGACTTGATGCTTATCTTAATAATTTAGATGCTAATTTTTATTGGGTAAAATCTATTTATCCTCTTTCTAATAAAAATTATAAAAATTTAGGGATAGGCGAGCGACATATTTGGATAAAAAATAGTTTAGCAAAAATACAATATGAAACAGGTAAATTATTATTTGAAGAAGAAGAAAAAGAAAGACTAGAAAATATTTCTCTTGAAACACCTGTTGATAAAATACCTTTTATCCCCAAAAGATTTATAAATAAGTTTCCAAATATTAACATATTTAATTTACTGGATCTTATATATCATTTTCCTTATAGATATGAAGATTATACGAATATAAGAAAAATTATACAGCTAAAAGAAAATGATTCTGCATCCATAATAGGTGAAGTAAAAAAGTCTATTTTATTACCTAATAAAAAAGGTCCAAGGGCTACTAGAATTAGTATTTCAGATGGAAGCGGTTATATATCTGCTACTTGGTTTAGGCAGCCATATCTAATAAAAAACTTTAAGATAGGCTCCAAGGTAGCATTAGCAGGGAAAGTAACCAAATGGAAGAACTATTTACAATTTGACAATCCATATTTTGAAAATATCAATGATTTAGATAACAATGGAAATACAAAATATGCAAAATATTTACTACCATATTACCATTCCACTCAAAGATTGCCTCAATTATCAATAAGAAAGGCTATTTCAATGGCATTAAAAACAGGTTTGGCACAATTAGATGATTTTTTGCCCAATGACATACTTAAAAGAAATAATTTATTTACATTAAAAAAATCTGTTTTAAACGCTCATTTCCCTAAAAATAATGAACAAAAAGAAAAAGCTTTAAAGAGCTTTGCATTTCATGAGTTTTTTTTGTTTCACTTATCAGTCAAATTACGAAAAAAAATAAGAGAGGAAACTTTAAATTCTAAGCCAATTTTAAATTTTGAATCCAATTTAAAGAAGATAATTAATTTTTTCCCTTATGAATTAACGATGGATCAAAAAAAATCCTTAAAGGAAATAGGAGAAGATTTATCATCAAATGTTCCAATGGCAAGATTATTACAAGGAGAAGTGGGTTCTGGGAAAACAATAATTGCCTTATTAGCCCTTATTTGTACTTCTATGGAAAATCATCAAGGTATTTTACTTGCGCCAACTGAAGTTTTGTCCGAACAACACTTCATGAATATTTGTAACTTACTGGGGGCTAAAAACAATTTTGGAACTCAAGAAAATATTAAAATAGCCAACATTAAATCTGAAAAACAATTAAAAATAGGACTGTTAACAGGCTCTTTAAATGAAAAGTTAAAATATCAAACGAGAAAATTGATTGAGGACCATGAAATTGACATTATTATAGGGACTCATGCTTTATTAAATGAAGATTTATCAATAAATAACTCAGGTCTAGTAGTGATCGATGAACAACAAAGATTTGGAGTACAGCAAAGAACTGCTTTGTTGGATTATGATCCAATACCAAACATGTTAGCAATGTCTGCTACTCCAATACCTCGTACATTAGCATTAACTGTCTATGGAGATTTGTCTTTATCTACTATAAAAACTCTACCAATTCAATCTAGAGCTTCTGTCGATACTATATGGTTGAAAGGGAGTGAAGGAAACATAATTTTTGAACTTATAGAAAAAGAAATAGAAAAAAAATCACAGGTATTCTATGTTTGTCCTTTCATTGAAAATTCAGATGTTTTAAATGTAGCTTCTGTTGTAGAAGAATTTGAAAAAATATCAAAAAGCTTTTTGTCTAAATATAAGATTGGATTATTACATGGAAAAATGAAGATGGAAGAAAAGCAAAGAATAATGGAAAAACTTAGAAATGGGGACATAGACATTTTAGTGACCACACCAATAATAGAAGTAGGAGTGGATATACATAATGCTACACTTATGATTATTTACTCAGCCAATAGATTTGGAATTTCTCAATTACATCAACTAAGAGGTAGAATTGGTAGAGGTGAAAAACAAGGGAAATGTATTCTTTATACTGATGAAGAATTAAATGAATTTTCGGAAATGAGACTTAATGCAATCGTTAACTCTAATGATGGATTTCAATTATCTGAAAAAGATTTGAAAATACGAGGACCGGGAGAAATCGAGCGTACAAAGCAAAGTGGCTGGCCTGAATTCAGTATAGCAGATCCAAGTGATATAAATTTAATTGAATCGGTAAATAAAGAATCAGAAATCATTATAAAAAAAGATCCTGATTTGATTTCTAAAGATAATGCATTAATAAATAAATTAATAAATAAATCTCTTTCAAATAAAATTAATTTAAGTTAAATAAATATAAGTAAGAATATAAGAAACAAAATCTATGAACCAATAAGGTTTTGGAAAAAATTATCTAACAACCAAGTTTAGCAATTTATTTTCGATGTAAATTTTCTTTATTATTTCTTTATCAGATAAATATTTAGATATTTTTTTTGAGGAACTAATATTTTCCATTATTTCTTCAATAGAAGTGTTTACTTGTAATTTTATTTGGTCTCTTAATTTGCCGTTAATTTGTACTATTAAAGTATAATCATTTCTTTCAATCAATTTTTCATTGAATGTAGGATTGTTTTGTAGATGTATTGATCCTTTTTCTCCTAATCTATTCCATAATTCTTCTGTTATATGAGGACAAATAGGTGAAAGATGTATTAATAACCTTTTACATGCTTCTATCCAAGTAGAATATGAGATTGTTCTTTTCTGTTTTATTTTTTGTAAGGTATTTGTATATTCCATTAAATATGAAATAGAAGTGTTAAATTTGAAATTAGACATATCATTTATAACATTCTTGGTTGTTAAATTTGAAATTTGTTCCAAATTTTTTATTTCAGACTCTTCTATATGTTTAAATTCGTATTTTTCAATAATTAAATTCCATAATCTCTTTAACCATCTATGGATACCATTAATTCCAGAATCTGACCAATCTCCACCCTTATCCCAAGGTCCTAAAAACATTAAATATGCTCTTACTGAATCAGTTCCATATTTTTCTATAAGAGGTTGAGGATTTAAAGGATTATTTCTTTTAGAAATTTTCATATGTCTTGCAAGCATAACTCCTTGATTAAAAAGTCGCTTATATGGTTCGTCAAAATTCAAATATCCTAAGTCTCTTAAAACTTTATTGAAAAATCTAGCATATAAAAGATGCATCACCGCGTGTTCAGCACCTCCCATATATTGATCTACTGGGGACCATTTGTCAATCTTTTCTTTTTCAAATGGAGATTGAATATCAGGACTTGCAAATTTCAAATGATACCAAGAGGAATCCATAAAAGTATCCATAGTATCTGTCTCTCTCCTTAATTTCCCATATTCGGGATGATCAAAATAAAGGAACTTTTCATCAAGAGTCAGAGGTGATTGCCCAGTAGGCATAAATTCTTTAGCTTCAGGTAGTATTACAGGTAAATCACTTTCTTCTAAAGGGATAATATTTTCGTTTTTGTCGTAACAAATTGGAATAGGTGTACCCCAATATCTTTGTCTTGATATAAGCCAATCTCTAAGGTGGTAAGTAATAGTTTTTTCTCCAACTTTTTTACTTTCAATTAAGTTTGTTATTCTTTTTTGTCCCTCTATATTATTAATCCCATTAAATTCTCCAGAATTTATTTGTATTCCGTTGGCAGTATATGCTTTATCTAAATTGTTAACTTCTGATCCGTCTTCAGAAATTACTACTCTTATAGGTAAATTGTATTTTTTTGCAAAAGAAAAATCTCTTTCATCATGAGCTGGGACACCCATCACTGCTCCAGTACCGTACGTTGACAAAACATAATCTCCTACAAATACAGGAACCTTTTCACTATTTATAGGATTAATACAATTGACGCCTAAAAGAACTCCCGTTTTATCTCTAGTTGTTGAAGTTCTATCAATTTCAGATAATTTATTTGCATTTTCTATGTATTTTCGAAGATTATTGTTTTTTTTGGTTAAATCTAGTTGATTTATAATAGGATGTTCTGGAGATATAACTAAAAAAGTCACTCCAAAAAGTGTATCTATTCGTGTTGTGAATGTATTTATTTTTTTGTTCGTATTTTCAATTTGAAAATTTATAGTCACTCCTTCAGACTTTCCAACCCAATTTGTTTGCATTTGTTTAATTTTTGATGGCCATTCCAAACTATCCATGTCTAACAACTCTTCTGCATAGTCGGTTATTTTAAAATACCATTGAGGCATCATTTTTCTTATAACCTCACCGCCAGATCTTTCTGATTTTCCATCTCTGACTTGCTCATTTGCTAAAGTAGTTTGATCAATTGGATCCCACCAGACTGGACCATTTTTCCTATAAGCTATTCCTTTCTTATACATATCTAGAAAAAACTTTTGATTCCATTGATAATATTCAGGGGTACAAGTTACTAGTTTTCTATCCCAATCATAAGAATTTCCCATTAGGTCGAATTGGCTTTGCATGTTTCTAACGTTATTAAAAGTCCATTTTTTAGGATTGATATTTCTCTCTATAGCTGCATTTTCTGCAGGTAAACCGAAGGCATCAAAACCTTGTGGGTGCAAGACATTATATCCTTTTAATCTCATGAATCGTGCATGTGCATCTGCTGGAGTAAAGGCAAACCAGTGCCCTATATGAAGATCTCCTGATGGGTATGGAAACATTGATAATGCGTACCAATTTTTTTTGGTTGCAACATAATCTTCAGTTTTATATAGCTTTGTTTCTTTCCAAACATTTTGCCATTTTTTTTCTATATTTTTAGGTGAATACTCTTTATCTTTATCTATAACCATTAAAATTCGAACTTTTATTATATTTTATATTAAGATTTATACTCAAAAACTCTAATTATGATGCTTTTATTGATGTTTATTATTTGTAATAAATTATAATTATCTCAAAATTACTCGTAGTTATAATTAGGATTTTAAAATGTTTGATTTAATAATAAAGAATGCTCTTATGGTTGATGGAACAGGTTCATCACCTATAAATAAAGATATTGGAATTAGTAAAGATAAGATATCATCTATTGGAAATTTATCTAATGCTGAATCTAAAAAAATAATAGATGCGAAAGGGCAAATAGTCTCACCTGGTTTTATAGATACTCATTCTCATGCTGATTTTGAAATATTGAGAAATCCCCAACATGAATATGGAATTTCTCAAGGTGTTACTACAGAAATTATGTCTCCAGATGGGATCGGTTTAGTACCGTTGAGTAAGAGTAAATCTAAAGATTACATGGATTATTTGTCTGGAATTTTAGGATATCCAACTGATGATTTTGATGGAACTACATTTGAAACTGCAAAAGTTTCTTATGATAAAAAATGTAAAATAAACGTTGCGATGTTTGCAGGACATGGACCTTTAAGGCTTGATATATGTGGAATGGAGGATATCCCTTTAAGAGGCGATTTACTAACTCAAGCAAAATATAATTTAGAATTAGCATTAGAACAAGGGGCTTCAGGCCTAGCCACCGGTTTGGATTATTATCCCCAATCCTTTTCTGATACAGATGAATTGATTGAATTATGTAAAGTTGTAGCTAAAAAAAATTCTATATATTCTGTTCATCTTCGAAGCCACGAGAAAGATAGAGCATTTGCTAATGGGGGCATATTGGAAGCTATAGAAATTTCTAGGAAATCTGGAGTCTCTTTGCATGTAGAGCATTACAGAACAGCTGAAGAGACTGCAGGAGAGATAGATAAGATACTAGAACCTATAGATAAAGCAAAAAATGAAGGATTAAACATAACAATGGAAACCTATTCATATCCAGTAGGTTGTACAGTTCCTATTATTTTTTTTCCAGGTTCTTTTCATATTGGCGGAACAAAAAAAATAATCTCAAATTTATCTAACCAACAAACAAGAGATTTTTGGGAGAAAGAACTACTAGAAGATCCTCAAAGAGCTGGAATTGAAGAAATTATGTGGACTTCAATAGGTTTGAAAGAATGGAAAGATTATGTTGGTTTAACAGTAAAAGATGCTGCAAAAAAAGATGGATTGTCTCCTATTCAACATATTTTAGATATGATGTATAGAACCAATTTAAATTGTGGATTTAGAGGGGTACCCCCTTCCAGCGTATCTATTTGGAGACAAGTTGAAGAAGATATCATTGAACTTATGAAAAGGCCTGACTATATGGTAGGGTCTGATGCCGTTCCTACTGGGCAAATGATTCATCCTAGATCATATGGATGTTTTACAAGATTTTTGGGCAGATTGAGAAGAAGATTTAATGTTCCTATTGAACTGATGATTAATCGAATGACAAAATTACCTGCTGAAACCTTTGGCCTGAAAAACAGAGGGATATTAAAAGAAGGTTATTTCGCTGATTTAGTTATTTTTGATCCAAATATTGTAAATGATTTAGCAACCTTTGAAGATCCTGAAATTCTTTCAGTAGGAATAAGTCAAGTTTTAGTGAATGGGAAAATTTCATTCGAAAGTGGGAAAGATAATTTGGAGTTAAATGGTAGATTTGTTTAGTTCTATGGCTTTACCATAGATCCATCAGATCTTCTAACAGTATCCCAAGCTCCACCATATTCTCTTTCCTTAAATGGAAATTTTTTAGCTAAATTTTCATCAATATCAATTCCTAAACCTGGTTTTGAATTAGGCCACATCATTCCATCTTTTATTTTTGGGTAGCCTGGGAAAACTTCTTTAGTTTTTTCACCAAAAATAGAATATTCTTGAATTCCAAAGTTGTAACAATTAATATCTAATGCTAAATTTGCAGCATGTCCAATTGGAGATGTATCTCCCGGTCCATGCCAAGCAGTTCTTATAGAAAACAATTCTCCCATTGCAGCTAATTTTTTTGCAGGAGTTATCCCACCTATGTCAGAAATATGTATTCTTATAAAATCTATAAGTCTATTTTTTATCATAGGGATTATTTCATGGGGAGAGCTATAAAGTTCTCCCATTGCAATGGGGGTAGATGTTTGAGCTCTGACCATTTTAAAATATTCATTATCTTCAGGACTAAATAAATCTTCCAAAAAAAACAGTTGATATTTTTCAACTTCTTTTGCAAACCAAACTCCTAAAATTGGAGGGATCCTCTCGTGAACGTCATGTAATATTTCTACTCCATACCCAAATCTGTTTCTAATGTAATCGAAAAGAGAGATAGCTGATCGGATATATGGTTTAGGTTCAAATATTCCACCAGGATGGGCATAATTTTTTTTTGTGTCATACTCTTTAATCCATGAAGTTATTGGTATAGGACCTTTACTTACATCTTTATTTTTTGCAGTGTTTTTACCAGTTTGAGCAGATTTGTTACCATAGGTTGAGTAACCTGGGGTTGAAACTTGTACTCTTATATGATGAAATCCTTGTTCCATATAAGCTTGCATTTTATCACCAACCTCTTCATTTGAATCTCCAGATGTATGAACGTAAACTGCTGCAGCTTCTCTTGATTTACCTCCTAAAAGTTCATAGACAGGCATATTAGCCATTTTCCCTTTTATATCCCAGAGAGCCTGATCTATACCTGATAGAGCATTGTTAAGAACGGGGCCATTCCTCCAATAAGAAGACACATACGATGATTGCCAGATATCTTCTATATTGGAAACATCTCTCCCGATTAAAAATGGTTTTAAGTAGTCTTCGATGGCGGACTTTACAGGAATTGGTCTTTGAGTGAAAGTGGCACACCCCACTCCATATAAACCATCTTGATCTGTTAGAACTTTTACTATTACCAGTCTTATATTATCTGGTTCTGTAAATATTACTTTTATGTCCTTAATTTTTGGTGTTTTCATTATTATCTCCTTAGAATATATTATTTCTCCAAACTTATGATTTGGAATTATTTTGTATCATTTTTATCTTTTAAATATTCTTCTACTGTTGTTATTTCCAATAATTCTACATAGAAGTATAAATTACTATTTCCGGGAATTCTTGGTGGAGCTCCTTGAGAACCGTAGCCTAAATTATAGGGTATTTTTATGAAAATTTTTCCATTTTTCCCTATCTTGGATATTCCTTTTTGCCATCCTTGTATAACACCTCCCAATGGGAAAACTCCTGGTTCTGATCTAATATAAGAGGAATCAAAAATACATCCATTTTCTAACCATCCAGTGTAATTTGTTATAACTAGACTATTCAAATCTGGTTTTTCTGCTTCACCATCTTCAAGAATAAAATATTCCAATCCATCTAAGTCTATTTCTCTTGGTTCGCTTTCTAATGCTTCAAGTTGAGGAGATGCATTTGAATAATACATATTTTGACAATACATTTCTGAAGGAGTTGGTTCTATTACTGGAATTTGGATATTTTTTGAAGGATCAGCTCCACCACCTCTACAGCCAAAAATTAATATAAGTGCAAAAAAAAATGGTATTTTTAAATAATACAATCCTATCCTTCTCCAGCATCAACAAATTGTTTTGCTCCATTAGCCATCCATTCTCCTGTACTCGCGAATAAAAATTGAACTCCCATTTTTGAGAATTTTGGAGTATTGTTCAAATTAACCATAGTTCCTGCCACTCTTCCAGCTTCCATAATTTTATTTAGAGAATTATCAATTGTTTTGGTGACTTCTTTATTTTGCATGTCATTGATATAACCCATTGATTGTGCAAAATCACCTGGTGCCACAAAGAACACATCGATATCATCTACTTCCAAAATAGAATCAAGGTTTTTATAAGCAACAATATCTTCAATAAGTATCACAAGTAAACTTTTATCGTTAGCAATTTCTAGGAAATTTGGAACTCCGTATCCTTGTCTAGAAGTAGTCATTCCTCTTTGTCCTATTGGAGCGAATTTTCCTCCTGCAACTACATTTTCTGCTTCTTCTTTTGTGTTGACGTGAGGGACTACAATTCCTTGTGCTCCAAGATCTAAAGTCCTATATATTTGGCCTTGTGAATTTTCGTTTATTCTGACTACTGAAGTCAGGTCCCAAAGGTCACATGCTCTTGTCAGATCTCCGATATTGTTTGGACCTACTAGGCCATGCTCTCCTTCTAACCAAATTCCGTCGATTCCGGCTTCAACTGCTGCATTTCCAAAAGCATCAATGTCACTTGCATGCGCATTTCCTGAAGCGATATAAGCTCTTTCACCATTTTTTAGTTTTTCTTTTACTTTATTGTTACGCATTTCTATTTCTCCTTTTAGTATTTATTTTATTTTATTTTATTTTATTAGTATATCCAGGGCCTTTTCCTTTTTGCCAAGCATGCTCGGTTAAAACTTTAGTGTCTATATCTACTCCCCAACCTGGAGCAGTAGGAATATCAACTACACCTTTTTTTATATTTAAAGGTCCACCTATCATTTGATCTTTCCATGGGACATCATCGATATCAATCTCCATAATTCTTACATTAGGTACATTGGCACACAAATTTAATGAGATCATGGTAGATAAATGAGAATAGTAATTATGTGGAGCAATATTAATTTGATGACTCGCTGCTAATGCCGCCACATCTCTAGAATTTCCGAATCCTTGCCAAGGGATATCTATCATTGCAACATCCATTGATCTGAGATTAAAATAAGGTCTGTAATCGGTTATTCCGAGTAAATTTTCTCCTGATGTAATAGGAATAGAAGTTGAATCTTTGATTTCTTTTAGTCCCTCTGGTTCATACATGTCAATTTCTACCCACATCATATTATATTTTTCAAGTGCTGAACAGATTTTCTTTGCAGCTTGAGGTTTAAAATTGAAATTTAAGTCTAAACCAATAGTTACTTTCCCTTTGGAACCTTCTTGCAAAGCACTTATATGATCTTCTATAACATCTAAAAGTTCATAGTTAACAAAAGTTTGGTTTTCTGTCGTATATTCCAAACCCTGGTCTGTAGATCCATTTCCCCCACCAAACCCTCCAAAAAATACGTATGTATTTTTTGGAGGATGACTTAGTGGAGAATCAGGTCTAACTATAATATTAGTTTTTAGTGAAGTATATCCTTTATCTGCAACTTCTTTCCCAAGGTTAACAATATCTTGCCGTGAGTTTAAAGGGCTTACTCCTAACAACTCATAACTTCTTGCCCTAGAAGTTCCACAATGAGACCAATAAATCTTTTGTGTATCCCTTAACTTACCTCCGAATAGCTCGTAGACGGGTATTCCATGATGTTTACCTTTAATGTCCCATAATGCCAGTTCAATACCAGCGATTGCTTTTGAGGCTATCCCACCCTTTGATTGTATTGCCATTCTTTGTAACTCCCAATAAATTGACTGAATATTTAATGGATCTTTTCCTATAAGTAAAGGCTTAAAATCTTCCACTGCTCCTACTATACCCCAAGGGTTTCTTCCATCGGACATTTCTCCAAATCCTGTTATTCCTGAATCAGTCTTTATTTCAGTAAATTGCCAAGGTCTCCATCCAGCATCTACAACATAAGTTTCAATAGATTCTATTTTCATATCTTTACTCCAAGTAGCTAATATATGTAATATAGACATAAATTATTTTTAAGTAAATAGAGAATAATCACTATGAATCAAAAGAAATGTTGCTCTCCTCAAAGGAATGAAGTTGGAGATCAAGTAAAATTTACACATAATATAGAATTCAATAAAACTCATAATCAGGAAAATAATTCAATGGTACTAATAAACGGTGGTATTTTTTCTATGGGTACAGATAATCCTAGTTCTTTTATGTCTGACGGTGAAGGCCCAACTAGAATGATAGAAATAGATCAATTCTATTTTGATAAATTCCCTGTCACGAATCTAAAATTCGACGAATTTTGTCAAAATACCGGATATATAACTGAAGCTGAAAAATTTCAATGGTCATTTGTATTTCATCTATTGGTATCGGAAAAAACAAAAAAAAATGTATCTGAATCAGTTTCTAATGCTCCTTGGTGGTGGAAAGTTGAAAAAGCTTACTGGAGAGCCCCATTTGGTCCAGACTCTAATATTAAAGAACTTGAAAATCACCCTGTTGTGCACATATCATGGAATGATGCAGTTGCTTATTCAATTTGGGCGGGGAAAGCATTACCCACAGAAGCTGAATGGGAAATGGCTGCTAGGGGAGGATTAGATAACAAATTATTTTCTTGGGGTGATAATGGTAAAAACTTACATGAAAAGTGTAATATTTGGCAAGGACAATTCCCCAAAAAAAACACCATGGAAGATGGATGGTTAGCTACATCTCCAGTAAACTTGTTTGAATCTAATGCTTTTGGTGTTTATGATACTTTAGGAAATGTTTGGGAATGGTGTTCTGATTGGTTTTCTCCCTCATTTCATCAATTAGAAAGAATTTCAACAAGAATAAATCCTAAAGGTCCTGATAATGGAAGTACAAAAGTTATGAAAGGTGGATCTTATTTATGTCATGAGTCTTACTGTAATCGGTATAGAGTTGCTGCAAGATCACAAAACACCCCTGATTCCTCTACCGGTAATTTGGGATTTAGGACAATATATAGAAAATAAGGAGAGAAAATGTTAGATAGATTTAAAGTTCCAGAACAGGATAAAATTTATGTGCCTGTTGATAAAATTACAAAAGTTACTGAGAATATTTTAAAAACATCCGGAGTAACAGAACAAGGAGCAAAAAATTCTACAGCTGTACTTATAGGAAATGATTTGAGAGGTGTAGAAACTCATGGTGTCTCAAACGGCTTGAGGTTATACGTAGAAAGCTATGCTTCAGGAAAATATAATGCCAAACCAAATATTAAAATAATAAAAGAATCTGCTACAACTGCAAATATTGATGGTGATGGAGGATTAGGTGCAGAAATTGGACCTATGGCTATGGAATTAGCAATAGAAAAAGCTGAAAAATATGGTATGGGTTCTGTGGTAGTTAGTAATACAGGACACTTAGCGGGGTGTGGTTATTATCCCTTACAAGCAGTTGAAAAAGACATGATAGGTCAAGCAATGACTTCTGGAGGGGCTGGACTAACTGTACCAACTTGGGGATCAGAACCAATTTTAGGAACCAATCCAATTGCTTGGGCTGTACCAACTAAAGATATGCCTCCCTTTTTGTTTGATGTAGCTACAACACAAATCGCATCAAATAAAATAAGTCTTGCTCGTAGAACAGGAGCTAAATTATTACCGGGTTGGATTACTGATAAAAATGGAGACCCTATACTTGAAGAAGTAGATGCTCCTGAAAGAACAGGTAGACACGGCGAATCAAATTATCATTTATTACCATTTGGAGGAACAAGAGAAAATGGTTCACATAAAGGTTTTGGATTAGGAATGGTTGTGGAAATTATGACAAATGAACTTTCTGGAATGGGACCCGCACCAATATTAATGCACGAAGGATCAGATTTCTTTGCTGCATATTCGATTGACGCATTTACTGATGTAAAAAAATTTAAACAAGATATGGATAATCTATTAAAAAGAATTGTAGAATCTAAACCTGCCTCAGGATATGAAAGAGTCGTATATGCGGGTTATTTAGAAAATGAGGAATATTTAAAACGATCGAAAGAAGGAATCCCATATCATAAAGAAGTTATTGAATGGTTTGAAAATCACTGTAGTGAAATAGGAATAGATTGTGAGTTACGATAATGTTAGATAGATTTAAAGTCCCTGATAAAGATAAAATTTATGTTTCTGAGAAAAATATAACTGAAGTAACTCAAAAAGTTCTCGAAGCTTCTGGTGTTTCAAAAAAAGGTGCAGCAAATTCTACTGCAGTTTTAATTGGTAATGATATGAGAGGTGTAGAAAGTCACGGAGTGTCAAATGGATTAAGACGTTATGTAGAACAATACGCATCAGGAGATTATAACTCAAAACCAATAATCAAAACATTAAGAGAATCTCCAACTACAGCTTCTTTAGATGGTGATGGAGGATTAGGTGCAGAAATTGGACCTATCGCTATGGAATTAGCAATAGAAAAAGCTGAAAAATATGGTATGGGTGCGGTTTCTGTAAGGAACACAGGTCATTTGGCTGGATGTGGTTATTATCCTCTTCAAGCAGTGGAAAAAGACATGATTGGACACTCCTTTACAGGTAGTCCAGGCCAACAAACTCTTCCAACTTGGGGATCCGAACCAATTTTAGGAACCAATCCAGTTGCATGGGCTGCTCCTGCAGACAAAATGCCACCTTTCTTATTTGACATTGCTACAACTCAAGTTGCAGGAAATAAAATAGAGTTGACTCGAAGAACAGGAGCCAAATTATTACCAGGTTGGATTGCAACAAATGATGGAACTCCAATTTTGGAAGAAGTAGATACTCCTAAACAAGGAGAATATTTCCTTTTACCATTTGGAGGGACAAGAGAAAATGGTTCCCACAAGGGTTTTGGATTAGGTATGGTTGCAGAAATTATGTCAAATATTATTTCTGGTGCAGGTCCTGGAATAATATCCAATCATCAGGGTTCAGATTTTTTTCTAGCATATTCGATTGATGCTTTTACTGATGTAAAAAAATTTAAACAAGATATGGACGATCTTTTATCAAGGATTGTAGAATCAAAACCTGCAACTGGATTTGAAAGAGTAGTATATGCTGGCTATTTGGAGAACGAAGAATATATCAAAAGATCAGAAGAAGGAATACCTTATCACAATGAAGTAATTGAATGGTTTGAAAGTCACTGTAATGAAATGGGAATTGATTGCGATTTAAGATAAGCGATTATATTTTCATTGTTCTTTTTGAGTAGGCTCTTCCTATTTCCGCAACTTTAGGATTTTGACCAGCTATAACTCTTGCTCCTGAATCAATCACTTCTTTTATATTTTGTTCTGATCCATTTTCTAAAAATTTCACTCCGTTTTTATCACAAGCTGCTTTAACTCTTTTTGAAGCCTCAATTAATCGTGGATCTATAGGTTCTCCGGGAGTTCTTTTGATCTTCATAGACATAGACATATCCCCAGGTCCCATTTCGGCAAAACCAATTCCTGGTGTACTTAGAATTTGTTCGCAGTTATTTAAACCCTCCATAGTCTCAATTTTTAATCCCAATAACAATTCTCCGTCTGGATTGAGTGGCCAAGGATCCGCCTTTACTCTATACTCATCATCGTTATCTAGACCCCATTTTAATCTAGCTTGGAATTCAGATCCTACCCCCCTAGTTCCATCCTTCAGACCGTAACCGACTCCTATATCATTGATTTTGTACCTACATGATTCTACAAAAGCTTTTACTGCTTCGGGAGTTGTAGCTTCACATAATAATATTCCATGAACTCCCCTAGCTAAAATTTGTCTAATTTGCCAAGAGTTATATCTTATTATTTCCTCAGTTTCTCCTTGAACTGGTAATTCTACAATTACTGCAGGAGTAGTATGACCTGAATTAGTAGGACCTCCATCAACTAATCCATCCATATAAGATTCTAACCCAGCCATATCGAATGATCCATGCTCCATTCCAATATTTATATAATCAGCCCAGATTTTGGCATCTTTTTTCCCTTGTTCGTAAGTAAGAAAGGATCTAGAGAAACTATGCACGCCTGTGTAATAGATAGCTTGATCTTGATCAAGTAATTCTATTGCTCTATTAATACGATTTGCCAAAAGAAACCCCTTTGTTTTTTTTGTATATGTGTAAAATATTATTATAATTTTTTTTTTTATCAATATGTTTAAAAAAATAATAGTTTTCTTTACGTTAATTCTTATATTACAGTGTAGTATTCCTCCATCCAGAGAATCGCAAAATTTGATTTATCAAACAATGGTTGATTTAAGTAATTCTTCAGACAGGATTATAGAAATAAAATATATAGGAGATAATATAAATTATAAAATCGATGAAGAAGATTTTATGAGTTTCAAATTTGTGGTTTTGAGAAGTTTTAAGGGAACATCAGACGAAGGTGATGAAATTTTTATAACTATGAAAAAAAATAATTATGTGAGTTTAATTAACTTTGAAACCAATTCAGAATTTATATTAAATAGAGATGATAAGTTCATTATGTTTCTTATGGGTAGAGCTAAAGACAATAGATATCCAAGAGAATTAAAAGGAACTTTATGGATAAATAATGGAGATCCATCAATATTCAAAATAAATAAACTTTTTTTAGATGTAATTGTTAATAGAAACAGGCTCTCAATTTTAAGTGATGATTTTAGAAGATTACTAAATTTGGAAGTAAATATATTTATTAATGAAATAGAAAGAATAGAGAATTAAATGTTTTTTTTACATGGAGCAGCAGGAAAATGGGATGAAATAATTATTTTAGTTGTATTTACCTTAACTATTATAATCCTATTTTTTTTATCTTGGTTGAGAGGAAGAAATATTCGAAAGAAAAAAAATAATTAACTTATAACTTCATTTTTTTTAAATTTATTTATTTCTTCTTTTGAGTATCCATGTTCCAATAAAATTTTTTCTGAGTGTTCCCCTAAAAGAGGTGATGGTGTACGCAATGAACTAGGTTTTTCAGAAAACTTAGCAATCACTCCAATATTATCTGTTTCTCCAACTTTTTCATGCTTCAATTTAACTCTCATATTTCTGTATTTAACTTGAGGGTCATTCCATACTTCTTTCATATCGTATATAGGACCACTTGGAACTCCATTTTTATCTAAAATATCAATCCATTCGGATCTTGTTTTTTTTGATAAAGTTTTTTCCAGTTCTCTTTCAAGTTCATGTTTATGTAATAATCGGGAAGGATTATCAATATATTTTTTATTATCTAGTAAATCTTGCCGATCTATAGCATTACAAAGTCTTTCCCAATTACTTTGATTTGGAGCAGCAACATTAAGGAATCCATCCGAGGTTTTTAATGCTTGGTAGGGAGCAGATATTCTATGGGAAGATCCTAATGGAATAGGAGTTTCTCCAGTTTCAAAGAAACCCGTTGATTCCCAAACAGTATATGCTATTGCGGATTCCAATAGCGATACTTCTATATGTTGTCCTTCATTATTTTTTAAACGATTTACATACGCAGCAAGAATAGATGACAGTGCATACATACCAGTGTTTAAATCAGCTATTGGCACTCCAACCTTAGCAGGGGCAGTATCTGGGTGTCCTGTTATACTCATTAATCCACTCATACCTTGAGCTACCAAGTCAAAACCAGCTCTTTTTGCATATGGCCCAGTTCTTCCAAATCCAGAAATAGAACAATATATTAGGTTTTTATTAACTTTTTTTAAATCTTCATATCCTAAGCCTAATCTTTCCATTGTACCCGTTCTATAATTTTCAATTAACACGTCAGCTTTATTTACTAATTTTTTCATTATTTGAATACCTTCGGGGTCCTTAAAGTTAATCACGATAGATTCTTTGTTTCTATTTAAATTCATAAAACCTATAGATTGATTATTTTTAAATGGAGGTCCCCAACTTCTAGTATCATCTCCACCATTAGGTTTTTCAACCTTAATAACTTTAGCTCCCATATCAGCAAGATTCATTGAACAAAAAGGCCCAGCTAAGATTTGACTACAATCTATAACTTTTAAACCTTCTAATATACCTTTATGTTTTTTTGACATATTTTTTAGTGTTTTTTAAATTTGATTTTTTTTATTATATAAATAACAAATTGAATAAGGAGCACAATTTTGAAGGAATTTCTTTTAGATAAAAAAATTGCATTAATAACTGGAGGCAATGGAGGTATAGGTTTTGGGATTGCAGAAGGATTATCAAAAAATGGAGCAACTGTTATAATCGCAGGAAGAAATCAAAGTAAAAATGATATAGCTTTGAAAGAATTAAGAAAACTCAATAAAAAAAATGATTCTATCACTCTAGATGTTAATAATCAAAGTTCTATTACTGAATGTGTAAATTATGTATCAAAAAAATTTGGAAGAATAGATATTTTAGTTAATAATGCAGGAATTAACAGACGAAGTGAAGAACCACATCTACTGTCTAAAATGGATTGGAAAGAAGTTATGGATACTAATTTAAACTCCATACATGATATCACTTCAAAAATTTTTCCTATAATGAAAAAAAATAAATCTGGAAAAATTATAAATATTGGTTCGATGATGTCAATTTTTGGAACTGCATATGCTGCTGCTTACGCAGCCAGCAAAGGAGGTGTTGTACAATACACCAAAAGTTGTGCAGTAGCTTGGGCTAAGTATAACGTACAGGTTAATACTATTTTACCAGGATGGATTGTTACCGAAATGACAAACGATTTTAAAGACAAATTTCCAGAAAGATATGCAATGATAGTTGACAGGACACCTGCAGATAGGTGGGGTTTACCAAAAGATCTTGCTGGGACAGCAATATTTTTATCAAGTAATCTATCTGATTTCGTGACTGGAGTTTCGATTCCTGTTGATGGTGGTTATAGTGTATGGTAAGTCTGCAAATTATTTATCTTTCTTAACTTTCTTAAGTTATAATGTTTAAACAGAATATTAAATTAAAATTTTATAAAACAGAATAGAAAATTAAATAAAGTAACCGGAGGTCATTATGAGTATGATCTTAATGGTTATCATCAGTATAGTAATTTCAGGATTCATTTTTGGAATTCTTGGATTTCTAGCCNGNATGTTTATTGTTGGAGGAGAANTTAGAAGAGCANAAGATGCAGCTGAAGGCCAATTAAGAAGAGCNGANGCTCGAAATAGAGAAATTTTGGTAGAAGCTAAAGAAAACGCNTTAAAGATTAAAAGTCAAGCTCAATCCGAAATAAATAACGATCGGAGAGNAATTCAAAAACTAGANAGCAGCTTAGAGGCTCGNGAGGAAAATTTAAAGAAACAAAATAATGAACTTCANAAAAAANNAAATGAAGTAAATAAAAAAGACCAAGANCTTGAATCAGAAAGAAAAACNGTTCAAGCTCTAGAGTCANACCAAGTTTCTATTTTAGAAGAGTTNTCTAAATTTTCTGNNGCTGAGGCTAAAGAATTACTGATAGATAAGACCAATAAGAACATTGAATTTGAACTNGCNAAAGTATATAAANACGCTGAAAGTCAAATGTATTCTGAAGCAGATGATAAAGCNAAAGAGATTTTAGCTTCTTCNATGCAANGATATGCNTCAGAAGTNGTNAGAGATTCTTCTGTATCTTCNATAAACTTACCNAATGAAGAAATGAAAGGAAGAATTATAGGAAGGGAAGGAAGAAATATTAGAGCAATTGAGAATTCTACAGGAGTAGANCTNATTGTTGATGAAGAACCAGAATCANTTTCTGTATCNTGTTTTGATCCAATACGNAAACAAACAGCNATTGTAGCAATNAATTCTCTTATTAAGGATGGAAGGATTCANCCNGCAAGAATNGAAGAACTTGTTGAAAANGCAAAAAATGAAGTGATGNTTGAAATTAATAAAGCAGGACAAAANGCTATATTTGANATNAATNTTAAAGGATTAAGCAAAGAAATAGTNGACTTGATGGGACGATTGAAATTCAGATACTCTTACGGAGAAAATGTTTTACAGCATTCAATNGAGGTNGGNAGATTTGCNGGAATACTAGGAGGACAAATAGGATTGGATGTAGAAATTTGTAAGACTGCAGGCTTTTTACATGANTTGGGTAAGGCATTATCACATGAGATAGAAGGTTCACANGCAGAAATAGGTGCTGATATAGCTAGAAGAAATAGTTTGNATNANAAAATNGTTACAGCTATTAAGGAACACCANGATAGAGATATGACTTCNCCNGAAAGTTATGTNGTAGCNGCAGCAGATGCGATTAGTGCAGCTAGGCCAGGAGCAAGAAATGATTCATTGGANAGATATATAGAAAGATTAACTTCATTGGAAGAGATTGCTTTANGGTTTGAAGGAGTAGAAANATGTTTTGCNATCCAAGCAGGTCGNGAAGTTAGAGTAATGGTAAATCCTGAAGAAATAGATGATGNCAAAGCATCCACTTTAGCNAGAGATATATCTAATGAAATTAAACAAGAACTNAACTTNCCNGGTCAAATAAAAGTTATTGTNATACGTGAAACTAGATCNATCCAAANNACAGGAGATTTTAATTAGGTGNNAATTTGAAAGTTNTGATGATAGGAGATATAGTTGGTAAAGGTGGAAGGAATACTCTAAANATCTTATTNCCNAAAATAATTTCAGAACACGAAATAGATTATGTTATAGCNCAAGGNGAGAATTCAGCTGGTGGATTTGGGATNACAAAAAAAACATCAAGANAAATATTTAACTCTGGNGTTAATGTCATAACATCAGGTAATCATATTTGGGATAAATCTGATATTTTTGAGGATCTAGAAAAATTTAATTCNAANATATTAAGACCNATGAATTATCCGAAAGAAAAACCNGGAACNGGTCTTTATGTTGATGAAAATATTGCAGTNATTAATTTAATTGGATCAGTTTGGATGGGTAANATTNATTCTCCATTTAATCAAATTGANTCAATTCTTTCACAAATTCCNTCAATNCCTATTTTTTTNGATTTTCATGCAGAAGCTACCTCAGAAAAAGCTGCNTTGGCTTGGCATTTAGATGGTCGAATAACAGCTTTGGTAGGAACACATACTCATGTNGCTACTTTAGATAATAAGATTTTACCTAATGGNACAGCATTTGTTTCAGATCTAGGCATGGTTGGAGCNAAGGATAGTATTTTAGGCATGGATAAAGATGCTTCAATTGCAAGATTTTTNAATGGTGATAAAAGAAGNATGAANCCAGTGGAAGANGGAAAAATGATATTTAATTCNGTTGCAATTGAATATGATAAAACTGCTACAAATGCNTCAAAAATATATAGAATTGATCAAGAAATACATATCTGATGNATGCNGATTTACATATTCANTCATGNTTTTCAGATGGAATTTTATCNCCTAAAGAAATTTTGGATGAAGTCATAAGTACNTCNCTANANAGTATAGCTATAACNGATCATGACAATATTNANGGATCNATAGAAGCACANAAAATNNNNCGAAGAAATGNCTATNATTTAGAAATAATTCCAGGGATAGAATTTTCTTGTTTGGAAAA
>PBER01000002.1:95289-205418 GCA_002718455.1 Chloroflexota bacterium
AAGATTTTCATATAATTGGNTTATTTATTGATTATGATTCTCNTTATTTAAATGAAACGATTGATNTGATGCAAAAAAAAAGAATTGANNCNATAAAAAAAATTGTANNATTTCTAAATCAANAAAANATAAANATTTCATTTNAAGATATTTTANNTTTAGCTAAAGGTNCNGTTGGAAGGCCTCATGTNGCNTTAGATTTANTAAATAAANNNTATGCTAANAATGTAAANGAAGCTTTTGATAAATATTTNTCNAATAAAATATTANTTAATATAAGAGAGCCTCGNATGAATGTTTCANAGGCTATAATAACTATAAAAAAANGTGGTGGAATACCTATTTGGGCTCACCCTAATATTAAAGATATAAATTTTGAAAAAAATCTNNAAGAATTTATNGTNATGGGATTAGCNGGGATTGAAGTTNCTTCACCAAGATANGGATTGAACAGACAAGAAATAATAATNAANGTATGTTCCNAATATAATTTATTATTATCAGGAGGTAGTGATTTCCATGGTTTTCATNAGGGAATTGATATAAGTAGTGATTATGGAATTAAACATAAAGAATTNATTGATATAAAAAAATATCTAAATATAAAAAAATAAAATGCTAAATGAAATATTNATNGCTATTATATNCTCATTNTTTTTTTANNTATTAGGTTGTATNCCNACNTCATATTTGCTTGGTAAAAANCTNTTTAAAATNGATATTTTANATAAAGATTCACGTCATTCTGGNCTATCNAATATTTATAATTTANTANCAAAAAAATATATANTTTTAATTCTTTTTATTGANGTTATTATNAAAGGNTTTCTGCCGACTTTATTCATTCAACTTTNTGATTCAAAATTATTGTTTATTGTAATATTTTTGTTNATTGGNCACAATTGGTCTNTTTTTATAAATTTAAGAGGTGGNAAAGGAATAACAGTAGCTATTGGAATTATTTTAGGTNTNTCTTATATGTTATTTGTATATCTTTTATCATTATTTATTTTNNTNTGGNTTATTAATAGATTTAGAGATAGTNCCTTCCCATGGATTATAAGTTTCTTTAGTTTGACCTTTATNNTAAATATGAATTTCTTAGGNGATGATTACAANNCTTANGGTTTAATACTATTATTATTATGTTTTTTAATACTTATAAGACGTAGTTTAGGAATAACAAACTATAATAAANTTAATTACAAAATAATAATCAACAGAATATTATTTGATAGAGAAAATAGCTAATGNAAAAGAATTGTTTTTATCATAAAGAAATTCCTACAGGNCTCTCTTGTTCNAGNTGTNANAANCCNGTTTGNAANAAATGNACAATAGATTCNCTNGTAGGNATAAAATGTAAAGAATGTGGTNTNATAGGNACNCCACATATATTANTAGTAAATNTCTTTGATTATNTTAAAATATTNTGTGTTAGCNTACCTTTTTCNTTATTNCTNGCNTTTTTNTATACTNTNGNTTTNATTATGGCCNTNAATAATGAATTTTTAGGTAAATATCAGGANATAAGTNNAACATTTTTTAAAATNTTNACATTNATTTTTTTAGTNGCNTCNGGNGCTTCTNTNGGAGAAGTAGTAANAAGAGTAAGTTATAAAAAAATAAANAANTTTTTTCCAGTTATNTCNGCNNTATCNACACTNTTTTTGTGGATGTCTNNATATNNATNNTTTTNNAAGTTATTTNTCCTNNNTATTTATATNTGGTGGGANNNATTTTTTTNNGGNCCTGTACCAATNGTNGGNNTNGGNATAGCAATTTATTTATCATATAAAAGATTAAAATGAGGAGTTTTAAATGAAAAAAACNAAAATTGAAAANATNGAAANAATTTTATGGAATAGNTGGNTANTNATNAAAATTNATTGTGAAGATGGAACAATTGGTATTGGNGAAGGNGGNGTGCATGGTTGGCAAAGACCAACAAAAACAATGATTGAAACAATGGAACCATATNTNATTGGTAANGATCCTTCNCTTATTGAACATCATTATCAATGGTTATATAGATCTAGTCATTTTATGGGTTCNGTNGTNCAAGGTGCNCTTTCTGCNATTGATATCGCNCTNTGGGANATNAAAGGNAANAGATTTGAAGTTCCTATATATGAACTTCTATCNGGTAAAACCAGAGATAAAGTNAGGTGCTATATGCATGTTGGNATGTATAACCCCAATTCAAAATCAAAACANGGAACAACTGACGCTTTAGTTGAAGATGCTTTATCAGCNGNAAAAAANGGATTTACTGCNGTTAGATTTTCTCCTTATAGTGATGAATTTTTTATGCATAAATCCTTTACNGAATGGGCTTCAGAATCAGTTAAAAATGTCGGAGCAGTCAGAGAAGCTGTNGGNGATTCNGTNGATGTTTGNGTAGAAATTCATNGACAAATGAGNCCNGCTGAAGGTATTAGTTTAGGNAAANNATTAGANCANTTTTCTCCTTTTTTTTACGAAGACCCAATGCTTCCAGATTCTCCAAATTTGATGGCTGATATTCAAAAAAATTGTAATATACCAATTGCNACAGGNGAGAGATTTACNAGCATATATGAATTTCAACAATTATTAGAANCAAANGCTACAAGTTATATTAGNCCNGANTTNTGCTTGGCTGNNGGAATTAGTGGATGNAAGAAAATTTCTGCTATGGCAGAATCTNATCATGTTAAAGTAATTCCTCATAATCCTCTTTCTCCTGTGTCTACAGCTGCTTGTGTACAGCTTGATGCNTCTATTCCAAATTTTGCNTTGCAGGAATANACNGGAGAGGATAAACCTCCAAAAAGTGATCTTATNNNAAATCCAATAACACTTGATAATGGATACTTGATTGTTCCCGAAGGCCCTGGTTTGGGAATTACACTTAATGAAAAAACTTTAACTCAAGGAGAGACCCCAAAAGTATTGGATACTCCAATTGGATTTGATGGTTCAGTTCAGGATAGATGATTTAATTTTTTCAAAANGAATTTTNTTAAGNCCCAATCATTGTTTCTAANTCTTTAATTTCCTTAGGTATCTTTTTAGTCATNTTTTTTGGTCCTGATTCAGTTACTAATATATCGTCTTCAATTCGGATCCCAATATTTTTATACTTTTCAGTTATATTTTGAGCCATATCNCCAAAGTACAAACCTGGTTCAATTGTTAGTACCATACCNTCTTCAAATTGAGTGAAATTATCATCTCTATCCTTATATTTTCCAGCATCATGTACATCTAATCCTAACCAATGGGAAGTAGAATGCATATAAAAAGGGATATATAATTTTTTNTCGATTATTTCTTCNACAGATTCTGAAAGAATATTTAGATGTNTAAGTCCTTCAATCATAGTATTTAATGCCTTCTTGTGAGGATCATTTATTGAATTACCAATNTTACATTCTTCAATGGCATTTATATTTGCTTCAAGAACTATTTGATAAATATCCTTTTCTTCACTTGAGAANTTTCCATTTACTGGCCAAGTTCTTGTTACATCTGCAGAATAATAATCCCACTCTGATCCAGCATCAATTAATAATAATGAATCTTTTTTTAATTTTTCATTGTTACTAATGTAGTGAAGAATACATGAGTTTTTTCCAGATGCTACTATTGAAGGATAACCATTTCGTTTTGNCCCAGATAATCTAAANTCTTTTTCTAACATTTCTTGAATTTCAAACTCATATTTTCCATAAGNTGTACACTTTATGGCTTCAGTAAATCCNTTTGAGGTTATATCTATAGCTGTTTTAATCATACTGATTTCATTTTTACTTTTTANTAACCTCATGGAATCTATTAANATAGTAGGATCCATAATTAATGGATTAGGTATTCCAGTCCTTGATTTAGTTTTTCTTAAATTTTCTATTCCTTCAAAAATCATTTCATCAATTTTCTTTGAAGAACCNAGATTGTAGTAAATTTTTTCGCAAGATAAAATTAATTCAGAAAGTTTATCAAGNTGATTGTTTTCAAAAGATTCATCTGCTAAAAAATATTTTTTTGCTTTTTCAGTACCTATTTTGTAACCATTCCAAACTTCTTCTTCAATTTTTTTCTGTTGTAAAAATAATATATATTTTGTAGAGTCTTTTTTTAGCATAATCATTATGGCATCCGGCTCTTCTAANCCAGTTAAATACCAAAAATTAGAATCTTGTCGAAATTCATAATGTACATCATTATTTCGTACTTTTTCAGTTGCTCCACTTANAATAAGCAAGGAATTTTCATCCATATGTTTAAATAGCTTTTGCCTTCNTAATTTATATTCCTTTTGATCTATTTTGTTCATNATTTAAAATAGTTTTCTTTATACCACCTTAGCTCTTCAATGCTTTCCTTNATATCATCCAAAGCTAAATGNGTATTTTGTTTTTGAGGNTCATTTTTTATGGGTTTAAACCATCTTTTAATAACCTCTTTGAAAGACGATACATCTATCATTCTATAATGGAGATAATCATCTAGAANAGGCATTTCTTTCCTTATGTATTTCCTNTCAATATGAATAGAATTCCCACACAATAATCCTTCCTTTTTTTCTACCCACTTTGAAATAAAGTCTATATTTATTTTTTCGGCNTCAGAAATTTTTATTTTAGATTTTTTGACCTTTTCTAATAANCCGGATTCAGTGTGAANTTTTAATGGCCAAGCTTCTATTCTATCTAATTCTTCTTGAGATCTATGAATTATTAAATTAGGACCTTCTTCCAAAATCTCAAGATTTTTATCAGTAATTATACATGCAGTTTCAATTATTACTTGATCATCTGATAGACCTGTAAACTCTAAATCCATCCAGACCAAATTATCTTTTTTGTTCATTATNGAAGATTTATTTTAATAGAAAAATATATATTATTTTATTTATAATTTTATCAATAAATGGAAAAAAATTACATNATACCAATTGCTNAAGAAAAAATTAATGGTTTGTATAACCTATGGTTTAATAACGGATTTGATAATGAAGATAATGTAGATGTAGATAAAANACTACTNAGCGGATCTGAAAAAAACATAAATCAAATCAATCTTTATTCTATTGAAANAGATTCTGAATTTTTGTCATCAGTTATTTTNATTTTTCCAAAAGATAATNCCACAATTTCAGGATTNGGNGAAGTNTGTACAAGAATAGATTCTCGAGGAAGAAACTATGCATCAAGTNTATGTAAATTAGCTAGAGATGATTTTTTTTCTAAATCAAATGCNGAAGGTAATTTTTTGGGGACCGTTAATCCTGTAGCTGCTAAAATTTATGAAAAATTAGGATGGAAAAAAATCACTAATTCTTTAGTTATGTTTAATTCTGTCAATAATATAAGTTTTGANAATTTTGTGGAACAAAATTATATATCATCAGAAAAACTAAATATTTCNGANGGAAGTCCTTATTTTAGATTACCTCTTATTCCCTTTGTTTTATCAAACAAAAANTTTATATANAGTGACATAAATGTTGGAATTTTGGGTGAATTAGAAAGTTCATATTGTCTAAGTCTTTATGACAAGTTTGATTCATTATTAAAGAGAAATGGTAACTGGTATTGTATGCATAATCTCAATAATCAAATTTATGGCATCAGTACTTATCAAGAGGAAAAACNAAAAATATATAGAATAGATGGCTTTAATAATCATNTTTATAAAAATGACTTTCATAATTTACTTGATAAAACCATTNAATCTATATTAGAAAAAGATCCTTTGAAAATTTATGTTGACGTGTTAATNGATGATAAATATAAATACGAAACTTTTTCTGAATTAAATTTTTTTCAAGATTCAAAAGTTACTCATAAAATTGACAANAATTNTGAAAAAGAATTTTACAGGATGATNTTGGACTTTAAATAAACGTTTATTTTATTTCGAATCCTAAATTTATTTCACTAATGATTTCTTTTTCACCTGCAAACACACTNGAAGAAGGAAATGGTGCAGCTGCCATCCTCATCACCCCCCCCTTATTGTTATCTTCTAAATAGTTTGAANTATATACCTCTTCAAAAAAAACTAATTTCCCTAGTTCGATTCCTAAACTTTTTTCAAAAAGTTCGCTTTTGNCTAGTGCATCTTTTACAGCTTTATTTCTCGCGAGATTTAAAGAATCTTCTAAATTTTTTACCTTAAATTCAACACTGAATAATCTGAAAAAATCTTCAGTTTCTATAGCAGATTTATCTATTAAATCAGGGATAATAGTTTCTTTGCTTTCTCCCTCTATAGTAATCCTAATTTGGTTTGAAACTTCGTAGGCTATGATTTCAGGACTATTGTAAGTTCCACCATATTCATCTTTCTTTTCTATCCATCTTTCTACAGGTCTTATAGAAAATTTATCAGTGATAATATTATTTTGTTCAACACCTAAACTATCTGCTATTTCAATTATTTTTATTACGTTTAAATTTACGTTTTCTAAAGCAGATTTGATATTGTTTTCTCTACTTTCAACTCCTAAATGTACTATAGCAAAATCTGCACTTTGTTTCACAGATCCTGTTCCACTAATCGTAAAAATATTTGACTTGGAAATATTACTACTCGATAAGTTCCTTTCTGATAAGACTTCGTATGTTAGTTGGTTTGTTGTATCAGAGTCTGCTTTATTGTCATTTGTTTCGCTAGTACAAGAAAACAATAATATAGCTATTATAGGAATGATCAAATATTTTTTTATCAATGGATCTTTACTTAATATGAGTTTCATTTAAGAATACTATGGTTTGATCCTATTATTCAATGATCTAAATATTATCCAAACAAATAAAACCAATATTAAACCAATTATTGAAAATAATTTTATTGAATCTATTATCCCTATTTTGTTTCCAATAAATCCTAGAGTTAAACTACCCAATGGGAACATACTTATTGCTAATTGTTGAAATCCCTGAATTCTCCCTCTTAGTTGATTTGGAGTTTGTGACATAAGAATCATTGTATGCATATTCATAAATAATGGCATTATTATTCCTAAAGAAAACAGAATAAAACATGCCAATATAAATATATCTACTGTTGAGAAGATTATAGATCCTAATAATAGTGTTATAGTTGCCAAAACAAAAACTATTCCTTGGTAATTCATTCTGCCTACTAAAGGTAGAAATATCAAAGATCCAACCAATGCACCTAATCCTTGTAAAGATAACATAAAATTAAATTGTTTAGGAGATGTATTAAAAATAAATTTTGCAAAATAAGGTGTCATGGATTCGAAAGTAAATGCCGTAAAATTTCCAATTCCTAAAATTAATAATGTACCTAAAATAATCTTATTTTTGGAAGCGAATTTAATTCCTTGAGTAATTCCTGATAAATGTACGGATTTTTTCAAGTCTAATTTAGGAATTTTTAATAATAGAGCTAAATTAAATAAATTTATAATTGCTAATAACATATAAATGTTAGCGTATGAAAAATATTCAAATAAAATTGAGGCAATATTTGGTCCTAGAAACCAAGCTAAATGTGTTGCAACAACATCTAAGGCTAGAACGTTTCTCAGATATTTTTTATTGACTAAATTAGACAAATAAGATGTCCTAGAAGCCCTATCTATAGAAATTATAACCCCAGATACAAATACCAAAAGTAAAATTATATTTTCTGTAGGTGAAAAATATGACAAATATAAATACCAAACTAAGAGATAAATTGATGTTAGAATAATTGAGATTTTTATTATTCTTGATCTTAAATATTTGTCTGCTAACCATCCTGTAAACAGTCCAACAAAAAGCATAGGAATAAATTTGAAAAAAATTAATAATCCCACACTTGCAGGATTTTCAATAACATTCGTTAATAACCAAGCAATTATTGCAAAGTCCAAGAATCTGATTGNATATATAAAAAAACTTGAAGCNCAAAAACTCACGTAATTCTTATCATTNTGAGGTATAAAAGAACTTATAATACTTAGCATATAATTATTATGGAGTTTTAACTTTCATTTATCGAATTGTACTTTTATTTCTGTAAAATTTTNATCAATAAAATATACTAAAGAAGGTTAGTTTGGGAAGATTTGAAAAATATTTATCAATTTGGGTATTGTTGTCAATCATTATAGGAACAATAGGTGGAAACATATTCCCAAATATTTTTATAGAAATTTCTAAATTNGAATACTCNAGCGTTAATTTCTTAATAGCTTTTTTTATTTGGGTTATGATTTTTCCAATGATGGTCAATGTAGATTTTTCTTCACTAAAACAAATAACCAGACAACCAAAAGGGCTAGTGTTGACACTTATTGTCAATTGGTTAATAAAACCTTTTTCAATGGCTGGATTAGGAATCATTTTTTTTGAAATTATATTTTCAAATTTTGTNACAGATATTGAAGCATCTCAATATATTGCAGGTATGATACTACTTGGTGTTGCCCCATGTACAGCTATGGTTTTTGTATGGAGCAATCTAACAGATGGNGATCCTAATTATACCTTATTACAAGTGTCTATTAATGATTTAATTATGATTTTCGCATTTGCCCCTTTGGCAGCTTTATTATTGGGAATAACTAAGATATATGTTCCTTGGGGAACATTAATATTNTCTATTTTTTTGTATGTAATTATTCCTTTGCTAATGGGTTATATAACAAGACAATTAATTTTCAAAAATAAATTGGAAAANATAAATATATTTAATACTCGTATGAAACCTTTGACCATTATAGGGTTACTATTTACTGTGATTATTCTATTTGGGTTTCAAGGAGAAATAATTATTNCNAAACCTTTGATAATTGTTCTAATATCTATCCCANTACTAATACAAACATATGGAATATTTTTTATCACTTATTTTGCTTCTTATATTTTAAAATTACCAAATAAGATAGCTGCTCCTGTATGTTTAATAGGGACCTCTAATTTTTTTGAATTAGCNGTCGCAGTAGCTATTGGAATATTTGGNATCAATTCTGGAGCAGCTTTGGCAACAGTAGTAGGTGTTTTGGTNGAAGTCCCNGTTATGTTGTCATTNGTNTATTTTATAAATCTCAATAAAAAATCATTTAATTTCTAGATAAAAAATCTTATTCTTACTTGTTATGATGTATAATTTTTTATCACACTAACGAATTTATCATGAAAACAAATTANGATGTGATAATTATTGGTGGAGGAGTGGTTGGTTCAGCTTCAGCCTTTTATTTATCAAANNCAGGAGCATCTGTAGCTATAATAGAAAAAGATTCTATAGCTAGTCATGCTTCAGGATTTGCTTATGGTGGAATAACTCCCACAATCGGACTTGATCCAAATTCTTCTTATCACAAAATAAGTAGATATTCATATAAACTTCATACTTTGNTGGCTGATGTTCTTCCACATGTTTCCGGTATTGATTATGGCTTTAGAATATATCCAAATATTGATTTAGCTATAAANGANATGGAGAAAGATAGGCTGTATGANATATATAANAANTTTTCTAATGAATACGAATGGTGTGATAGAAAANATTTGGAGAAAATAGATTCTNGNCTGGGCCCCAACGTTATTTCNGGCCTAATANCGAAATCATCTAGTGGATTAGATCCTTATAAATTTTCTCTTTCNNTATTAACTGCTGCTGAAAAAAAAGGAGCAAAATTTNTCAATTCNAAAATANNTGAATTGATTGTAAAAAANAATAAAGTTAAAAACGTTGTTTTGNCAAATGGAACAGAAATATTTGCAAAANATTTCATAATAGCTNCNGGTCCNTGGTCNAATGAATTNTCAAANTGGTTTGGNAACAATATTCCCATTAGACCATTAAAAGGACAAATTATAAGACTTAAAAGTGATCAGAAGATAAATTTAGGGTTTCATTGGGGTTCNAATTATGTAACTTCNAAACAAGATGGATTGATTTGGGCTGGAACAACNGAAGAAGATGTTGGATTTGATGAAATTCCCACTTTNGAAGCTAGAAATGAAATATTATCTTCNGTTGTTGAAATTTTNCCTTTTTTGGAAGATTCTCAATTGATACACCAAACTGCNTGTCTTAGACCTCTNACTATTGATAAATTACCTNTTATTTCTCAATCGAATATCTATAACAATCTTTTTATTGGATCTGGAGCAGGAAGACAAGGAATTTTNTTAGGTCCAGGGATGGGTAAAATATTATCTGANCTAATAANATCTGAAACATCAGAAATAGATATAAAAGATTTTTCGCATCTTAGATTTAGTTAATTAGAAAAGTACTNAATTCACAACTTCTACAAATAATAGTAGAATTATNTCAAACAAAATAAAGTATCACAAAATAAGATTTANAATGAAGGATTAGACATGAAAGAATCACCAATTATCACAAAAGTAGATGCAATTCACTTTTCTTATACACTTGAAGATTTAGGTAAAGACTACAATACCTTTAATACTGTATATGAACCAGGAGCTAAACAGAACNCTTCAGGTACAATCCTGAGGATACATACTAATAAAGGTATAGTAGGGGAACATGCTTTTGATGGAGGNCCTTCTTTAGCAGAAATCAAAATTGTAGCACCATATTTAATAGGAAAAAATGCACTTGCAAGAGAACCTATATATAACGATTTAAAAAGAGGATCCCGTCATTGGGCNATGCTTGGAATGGGTATTATNGACATATGTCTTTGGGATATAGCTGGCAAATTTTATGATGAACCATTGTATCGGCTTCTTGGAGGAGAAAGACGACCATTAAAAGCTTATGCTTCTACTCTTCACGGAGATGAAAATGGAGGTTTAACAACNCCAAAAGATTTTGAAAATTTTGCTCAAAGATGTCTCGAAATGGGATATAAGGCTTTTAAAGTGCACGGTTGGGGNTTGGCTAGAAATAATATAGAACGTGAAGTAGAAAATGTACTAAATCTAGGTGAAAAATTTGNAGGTAAGTTGGATTTATTAATTGATCCCGCATGCGAAATAAAGAATTTTGGAGACGCATTAAAACTTGGTAAAGCTTGTGATGAAGCAAATTTTTTTTGGTGGGAAGATCCTTTTCAGGATAATGGAGTGTCTCAATTTGCACATAGAAAATTGAGACAAATGGTAAAAACACCTCTTCTACAAACGGAACANATTCGACTCTTAGAACAACACGTGGATTTCATTGTAGCTGATGCNACNGATTATGTTCGATGTGGAGCACATGAGGACGGAGGTATTACAGGNGCGATTAAAATTGCTAATGCTTCNGAAGGATTTGGGCTTGATATGGAGCTNCATGGACCAGGACCCGTTCATAGACATGTAATGTCTGCAATTAGGAACACTAATTTTTATGAATTAGGTTTGGTTCATCCTAATGTNAAAACTACAAAATCTAAAGTATATTTAGATTACAATGATGATCTTGACGCGATTGACAAAAATGGAGATGTATTTGCTCCTGAAGGCCCTGGTATTGGAGTTGAGCTAGACTGGGATTGGATCAATTCTAATAAAACAGGTGAAGAAATTATTGCAGAATAGGATTTGCTCCTGAAGTTTTAAATCATGCAGTTGCNGTAGAAACTCTATANGCAGTTCTAAGNTCNTGTTGNTCAAATTCTAATGGTTTTTCTCCCATCGCAAATTCATATAATGCAGCTTTATATATACCTTCAAGTGTATAAATAATAGANANTGAAGTNGTAGCACAAAGTACACCAACAATCATNCCNAGNTTNGCACTCATTANTCCAAAAAACCATCCTAATGCANNACTANCTAATAATGCTAAAATTTGAAAAATTCCAAATCCAAAATTNGCAGNNACCTGNTTNCCCCAGGTTTGTTTAAACAATNCAGATGATCTTTTTATAGCTGCAAAAGGACTTANATTTTCTGAAACAATAATGGGNANAACAAAGAATGTCATCATTGCCCATCCNGCTTGNAGTAANCTNGCAAATATTGANGTCATAATCTGTCCAACTGCTCCTCTATTTCTANCACTNGCTCTTATTGCNGCAAAAATNAGAGCCATAATAGTGACAATAATTGACCATATAAAAATGTGNTGTATATGTTTNCTNGCATGNGANAATCCTGANCGAANNTTAGGATCTCCACCTCTCAANCGATCNAGNGCNGCAGANACNAGNGCAGAGTTAAAAAATACNACAATAAAATTNGCTCCGAANANAAGNATAAGTAANGGTATNACAGGNATNTCTTCTGANTNNTTATCATCAGCTGNNAANGNAGANANATCTAACCCNACAANAGTNAAAATTATCCAAACAAAGANTANNACAAAAATNGCTGCNAGNATTGGNAANANAATTAATTCTTTATCTTTTTTTAATACTCTNATACANGATTTCATTAAATCNATCGTATTAGANATACTCCCAAAAAAACCNGAACTATNTNTCAACTTTATTACTCCTAGTNNTAACAATATAANTANATTATANTATTAAANNTTTTATTTTACTCGAAAGTCNCNAANGTTTTTTTTCTTAATTGTTCCCAATCTATTTCATATCCTAATCCAGGTTTTGTTGGNGCCNNAACATAACCNTTNTCAAATTTTATATCCTCNANCAANCNAAATTTATTTTCNCCNGTGCANGGGAAAAATTCAAAAAANTCACAATTAGNAACAGCCATTATTGCATGTANATTAGCAACGTTATCTAAAGAATTACCTGATCCTGAGTGTATTTCACATTTCATATTAAATGCTTCTGCTAAATTAGCTAATTTAATCAAAGGGGTAATCCCTCCACATGCAACAACGTCACCTCTTAAAATATCTGTAGCTGTTTCTGTTATCCATTCTGCAGTTCCGTAAAATCTTCCAGGGATATATTCTGTAGCAATAATTGGAATATCTAGTTTTTGATTTAATTTTTTATAACTATAAATGTCTTCTTCAACCAATGGATCTTCATACCAATAAAAATTTAGATTCTCTATCGCTCTACCTACTCTTAGCGCATCTTCGTATTGATATGCCCACATAGAATCTAACATTAACTTCATTTCATCACCAACAGCTCTTCTTATAGCTTTGGATATTTCAATATCATATTGAGGATTTCCATGAGGATGGATCTTATGAGCAGTCCAACCCATTTCTTTAAATTTTAATGCCTCTTCAGCATATTCTTCTTTTGTCTCATGATATGCAGTACTAGAATATACTGGAACAATTTCCTTACAAGTTCCTAATAAACGATGGATTGGTTGGTTTGCGATTTTTCCATTAATGTCCCATAAACAAATATCAATCGATGCAATTACATTGATCGAAACGGATCTATTCATTTTCCATAAATCTTTCCAAATAGATCCAATATCTTGAGGATTTCTTCCCATAATAATAGGCTTTATAAATTCAATAAGTCCAGATACATGATGATCTGCACCCACTTTTGATGATCCTAAAAAGGAATGACCACTTATATCTTCATCAGTTTCGATAGTGACGACCCCAAGTTGCACAGTTTGCCCAAATATATTTCTATAATTAGTTTTCCAAGGTTTGCTTTTCCATTCAAACATTTCTACTTTTACGTTGGTTATTTTCATCTTTTAGAAATTCAGATTGATATTTAATCTTATTCTAGAGTAACTGTATGAACTTTTTTTAAGAGTTCCCAATCTATTTCATATCCTAATCCAGGTTTTGTTGGTGCCTGAACATAACCATTATCAAATTTTATATCCTCAATTAAACCAAACATATTCGCACCTGTGCAGGGGAAAAATTCAAAAAATTCACAATTAGGAACAGCCATTGTTATATGTAAATTTGCTACGTTATTTAATGAATTACCACCGTGATGTATTTCACATTTCATATTAAATGCTTCTGCTAAATTAGCTAATTTAATCATTGGAGTAATCCCTCCTGTAACTGCAACGTCACCTCTTAAGAAATCTGTAGCATATTCTGTTATCCATTCCGCCATTCCATAGAACCTTCCAGGAGCATACTCTGTAGACATGATTGGAATATCTAGTTTTTGATGTAATTTTTTATAACTATAAATGTCTTCTTCAACTAATGGATCCTCATACCAATAAAAGTTTAAATCTTCAATCGCTCTACCTACCCTTATTGCATCTTCATATTGATATGACCACATAGAATCTAACATTAATTTCATATCTCCCCCTACAGCTTCTCTTACTGCCTTAGAGATTTCAATATCATATTTAGGATTCCCATGCGGATGTATTTTATGAGCAGTCCATCCTTTGTTTTTAAAAATTAAAGCTTCTTCTGCGTACTCTTCTTTTGTTTCATGAAATGCAGTAGATGAATATACTGGAACAGTTTCTTTACAAGTTCCTAATAAACGATGGATTGGTTGATTGGTGATTTTTCCATTGATATCCCATAAACAGATATCAATTGCTCCAATTACATAGGTAGAAACGGATCTATTCATTTTCCATAAATCTTTCCAAATAGATCCAATATCCTGAGGATTTCTTCCCATAATAATAGGTTTTATAAATTCAATAAGTCCTGGAGCATGGTGATCTGCACCTACCCTTGAAGATCCTAAAAAGGAATTACCACTTACTCCTTCATCAGTTTCAACAGTTACGACTCCTAGTTGAACGGTATTGCCAAATTGTGTCCAATTGTTTGTTTTCCAGGACTCACTTTGCCAATCAAACATTTCTACTTTAACATTGGTTATTTTCAACTATCACCACCTTGATTAATCTTTTTATGAAATAATAATAACAGATACATTATGCCATTATTTAAGGATATTTAAAATGCTAATAGTAATGGTCATACTAATAAAAATGAAACCTATTAACCAGCTAATTTTAGTAATCATATAGTTTTAATTAATTCCTTGAACAACGAAACTTTCACTTTCTGAAGCTTTCAATCTTATTTCTGCAACAGGCTTATAATCTTCAGAATCCCTAAAATTATTCATATCCTTAATTGTTGGAAATTCTAATATTACAACTCTTTTCGGTTTCCAGGAAGTTGAATCAGATAGAATCTCTCCTCCACGAACTAGATATTTTCCTCCAAATTTTTTAATTACAGATGGAACTAATTTCATATATTTTTGATATGCTTCCCAATCTTTCACATCAATACTACTTATAGAATAAACTGGCATACTTTTCCTTTCTGTTTAAGATTAAAGATTTATGGATCAGTTCAATCCTTCTTAAATCCACAATTATTATAAATAATTTTACAATGAAGTTTCAAAGTGATTACATTACAAATTTCACATATTTCTGATTCTTCTACAAACTTCATATTCAAATTATATATATCATCATTTAAGATACACTCATATATGTTATTTTATTAATATGTTATGTAGTTATTGTGGAAAAGAATTTAAACTAACTGATTATTCATCAATAGGTAATATTTTTCATATATATCCTTTGAATTCTCTTAGTTATAAGAAATCAAAATTATGTCCTAATTGCAGCAAAAAAAAACAATTTTTGGACCCTTTAGCAGGAGTATCACGAATAATAAAATTTTATTTTTCTATCATAGTTATAATTGTAGTAATCTGGGTTGTATTTTTTTATTTTTAAATAAAAATGATTTTGAATTTTGTTTTTCTTTTTGAAAATTTCTTATGCTAAGATACAAGTGTATGAATTATAAATGGATAGCTTTTTCTGCAATTGCATTAGCCCTTTTTGTCAATGTAATGAGTGCTGGTGCAATTATTATCTCACTAAAAGATATTGCACAATATTTTAACGTTTCAATTTCATTAGTTTCATGGTTAGTTATAGGTCAATTGTTAACTGTTACTGCAGTACTTATCCCCGCTGGGAAAATATCCGATAGAGTAGGTAAAAAAAAATTTCATATAGTCGGTATCATAATTTTTATGTTAGGAACATTGGGTGGATACTTTTCAACTAGTTTTACTTTATTACTAATATTCAGAGTTATTATGGCAATAGGGAATGGTATGGGGCAGGCAGTTGGAGGGGCCATTGTAGCAAGTTTATTTTCAGAAAATGAAAGAGGCAAAAGTTTAGGAGCTATGAGCACAACAGTTGGATTGGGTGCAACAGCAGGTCCTGTTTTTGGAGGCTTTTTAGTTCAAAATTTTGGGTGGCAAAGTGTATATCTAGCTTTATTTATCCCTATGTTTATAGCGTTATTTGCAGGTTATTTTTTACTTAAGAATGATTCTCCAAGTAAAAACATTAAATTTGAGAATTTTGATTTCATAGGTACTATTACAGGAATTTTGTTTGTAGTTTTAATTATTTTTGGAATTAAAAATATTGATATTTCTAATTTCATAAATTCATTTTCTATGTATTGTTTGTTTTTAGGATTAATTTTTGGCATTTTATTTATAATCAACGAAAAAATAATTTCAAACCCTTTGATAAACTTTAATTTGTTAAATAATCTTACTTTTAGTATCGCTGTTAGTACGAGGTTTTTTGCTTTTTTGGCCATATCCGGGAACATGATAATGATGCCAATTTTTCTAACAGGGATTATGAATATTAAAGAATCTAGTGTTGGTTTGATGTTATTGTTTCAATCTTTAGGAATGGCATTAGCAGCTAGTATAGGCGGTAGACTTTCTGATAAATTTGGAAGAAAAATATTTGTAATTTTAGGATTATCAAGCATGATTACCTCTTACTTTTTCATCAGCCAATTAAATCTTAATTCTACAAATTCTTATATTGTAATACTTCTATTGATTACTGGACTAGGAATGGGACTATGGGGTTCACCTAACATGGCACAAACTTACAGCACATTACAAAAAAATGAATACGGTTTTGTCTCTTCTCTAATTGCTTTTTTAAGAAATATTGGTAATACATTGGGACAAACATATGCATCAACAATATTAGCTATATTTTTATTAAGTGCAGGGTATTTTGGAGATATAAGTGGCTTAGGCTCATTAGATCAAGAAACTTATGGAGTTTATTTTAGAGCTTGGCAATTTATTTATCTCTCATCAATTGTATTTCTCTTAATTGCTCTTATTCCAAATATTTTTCTAAAAAGTAAAAAAACATTATAATTTTAACTATGTTTTATAAGAAATTTATTTTATTAATTCTATTGATTTTTTTATTTGTNTNTTGTGATAATCAAAATCTGAATCAAAATGAAGAAATTNCTGTTAACAGAAACANTAAATCAGCNGAAGAGATTTTAANATCTANNTCTGAATCACAAAAAGNAATTCCTNNAGANGAAAAAAAACTAATAAGAAAATTTGAAAATGATTTTAGNGAATGGGAATTACCAAATGGTCAAAAAATATATAAAGATTTACGTTATAACCTNGAAGGAGACTTTAAAACTTTNGGAGAATTGCGTACTACGCAATATAGNACTAGAGGCATAATNACAGATTTTAATGAANTTCAAAAAATAGTAAATTCAGGGAAACCAACTATTCTTGAAGGTTGGAGTGAGACNTGNATCTATTGCAAAATGAGTGAAGTTGTTTTGAATGATTTGAAAACTGAATACAAAGAAAAAGTAAACTTTGTAACTATAGATGTTGCAAACAGGTACTTAGAAGATGTAACNCAAACTGTAAAGTTTTACAATATCATTGCGACACCTACATATATTATTCTTGATAAAAATGGAANGGAAGTTTATAGATCAGTTGGCTATAGTGCGAATAAAGATATTTTATCTGATATGTTGTCNGATTTAAACTAACTTTTAATGAAATATTATTATGAAAAACTTATTANCAAAAAATAAAATTCGTTTGGCGCCAATGGCTANTATTACTAACGCTCCTTTTAGACAAATTTGCATNGAATGTGGTTCAGGATATGTNACNACTGANGAAATTGATGCAGTGTCATTGGTTAATAATAAATCNGAAAAAACAAAAAAAATTATTGAATATTATCCTGAAGAAAAGCCTATAGCAATGCAATTATTAGGTAANGATGNNAAATATTTAGCTGAAGCATCTAAAATCCTTNAAGATATAGGAGCAGATATTATTGATATTAATATGGGNTGTCCTGTTCCAAAAATTACNAAAAAAGGTAAAGGTGTTGCACTAATGAAAGATATAAACAAAACTGCAAAATTGATAAATCATGTTAGAAAAAACACAACTTTACCTCTTACAGTGAAGATAAGAAGTGGATGGGATCAAAACAACTTAAATGCTTTGGAATTTTCTAAGATGTTGGAACAAGAAGGAGTAGACGCTATTACGATCCATCCAAGAAGTAGANTNCAGCAATTTACTGGNATGTCTAAATGGGAAATNATTAGTGAAATTGTCAGTTCNGTAANNATTCCAGTCACAGGNANCGGAGATGTNANATCNCTCTTATCNGCAAAATNNATGATGAAANANACTTTATGTAATTCNGTAATGATNGGTCGNGGNTCTATNGGNAATCCTTGGATATTTAATCAANAATATNTAAATTTAAATGACATTCANAGAGAAACTTACAAAAAAAATATTATTANNAAACACATAGANTTAATNAGANNTTTTTTTNATGAGAATCAATTANATATGCAGNTGAAAAAACAATTATCTTTCTATGCNAAAGGATTTAAGAATGCNAGAGAATTNAGAAANAATTTATTTAACTCCAAANANNAAATTAATGANTTAATNTCNTNTTTCTTTATTGAATGGGANAAAAATTTAAATTCTAAANTAATNGTTCAAATATGATAAGAAAATATAATTCAAAAAACAAACTTAGNCCAACAACTTCAAANGTACAGTTAGCAATTTTTTCTATGATTGGGCATGATAATTTGATTGANAAAAAATTTCTNGATTTATATGCNGGTACAGGAAATNTGGGAATGATGGCAATAAATTATGGAGTTAAATTATCCTGTTTTGTAGANAGNAATCCAAGTTTTATCANTAAAATTAAAAATANATCTAAAGANAANAANTTACTTGANAANAGNAAATTTCTAATTGCAAATTGTGAAACACAATTACATAAATTATCNGATAAATTTGATTATGTTTTTGCNGATCCTCCGTATAATGANGANCCTTTTGANAAAATAATGTANCAGNTGGNAAAGAATCAACTNGTCCANAAAAAATCTAAGATATTTTTNGAACATTCAAATAAAATTAGATTAAAAGAGTATTATGAAGATAAAATGAGAATACAAACTAANAACTATGGAGATACTGTAATATCAGTGTTTCAAAGAGCTNATAANTANAGGNAATACAATGGTAAAAAGTATATATCCTGGAACATTTGATCCAGTTACAAATGGACATTTTGATATTATTCAAAGAGCNTCTTATTTATTTGAAGAACTCTCAGTTTGTGTTTATTCNGGATCTATNAAGAGATCTATTTTTAGTGCTGAAGAACGAGTTGAAATGATTGAAAATACNGTTTCAAATTTGAAAAATGTAAATGTAATTCAATTTGATAATTTAACTGTNGATATNGCAAAAAAACTTAATGCTGNTGTAATNATTAGAGGATTACGAATAGGTGCTGATTTTGAATATGAAAGAGAAATGGCTTTAACTAATAGAGAAATGAATTCNGANATAGATACGATTTGTCTTATTTCTTCTCTNAAATTNCAATATGTTAGTTCCAGTAGAATAAAAGAAATAGCTTCATTAGGTGGCGATGTTAAATCTCTTATTCCTGAACATGTATNTGAACCTTTTATGGAAAGAATAAATAAATCCGTTTAAAAAAGTANAGNATTATGTACNAACAATAGTTTAACATTTATNTGTCNNAGGAGGAAAATATGAATATTATGGANGCTTTAAANAATATAGANAATATTATNAATGAATCAAAATCTTTNCCTGGNACGTCAAAAGTAATGNTAGATAAAGAAAAAGCTATNNCNATNATNAAGGAAGTTGTAGATAATCTTCCAAATGAACTNGATGAAGCTGGAATGGTTTCTAGACANAAAGAAGCAATTCTTGATCAAGCTGACAAAGANGCTGCAAGAATAAGAAATTATGCAGACGAAGAAGCTTCAACAATGCGTGAAATAGCACAAAGAGATGCTGCAGGAANCATAAAAGAGGCTGAAGAAAAAGCTTNGNNCATGNTTGAANANACCTCAATTNTAGAAGGAGCAAAGCTTCGATCTGAAGAANTGATTTCTGAAGNTCANGNNNAGTCAGAGAGAATNGTTNTTGAAGCCCAACANAAATCNAGNAAATTATTAGAGGANTCTGNAAATCTTGCCAAAGACCGAAGNGATGGTGCNGATAANTATGCTNGAGANATTTTATTTGCTTTAGAAGAGAGAATTTCAACTATATTGGGCCAAGTAAGAAGTGGTTTAGATCTACTGGATGAAGAGTCAGAAAATATTAGTGTAGAAGAAAACAAATAACGATTATCTTCCGTAGTCATCTTCCAATCTAATAATGTCCTCTTCATCTATGTAGTCACCNATTTGAACTTCTATAATTTCTANTGAGTCTATATCTGAAATATTTTCNATTCTATGNTGTATAGTTCTAGGNACTTCTGCAGATTGNCCCTTACCAAGTGTTATNACTTTATCTCCTATNGTAACTTTTGCTGTTCCTTTTGCAATNACCCANTGTTCATCCCTATGTTTGTGTGTCTGCAGTGAAAGNCGTTGTCCAGAATTNATNNTCAATCTTTTNGATTGGTAACCNNNNCCTTTGCATAANATTTCATAACTNCCCCAAGGNCGCTCAGTTTTGGATTGCTTNGTATTTATATTNAGGTCTAAGAATTTTTTATTTTCCATAATATATAGAAATTCAAAATGATTTGNTGATCAAATGATATCTCAAAAAANTACATAATNATATATTTGTTGAATTTACTTTTTGAAAATAANAAATANTTTNTNNAANGGTANNNCAAACTTATTTTGCATTAATANATNAATTGATAATNTGTATATTTGTAAAAAATGNTAGAATTTGANCTNATTATTCCAATGTGGTTATATANCAAAAAGTTATAAAATTATAATTTAACAGATATAAAGAAAAGATNATTCGATGGAAAATTTTTCAGAAGATAGAATAATAAAAGATCGNTTAGATAAACTTAATANATTNAATGAACTTAATATTGATCCATATCCTAATAGATGGATTNNTAANAGAGAAAAAATTAGTGATNTAATNTCTTCTTTTATTGATAATGAANCNAAAANAATNTCNGANTCTGAANNAATCTTNTNTGTTTCAGGNAGNATTTTAGCTATTAGAGGAATGGGAAAAGTTATATTTTTTGATCTTAAGGATCAGTCTGGCAAAATACAATTACATTTTAAAGAAGANGAAAGCGAAATATCAAAAGATTTTNTNGATTTACTTGATATTGGAGATATTATTGGAGTTGAAGGTATANTTTTTCGAACAAGAAGAGGAGAAATCACATTACNNATAAAAAACATTGTTTTGTTNACTAAATCCATTCGTCCNTTACCTGATAAATGGGCAGGATTAAAAGATAATGAAATAAGATACAGACAAAGATATCTTGATCTTATTTCTAATGAAGAATCTTTANANATAGCCATTAAAAGATCNAAAATTATAACTNCTNTAAGAAATTTTATGAATAACAGAGATTTTTTAGAAGTTGAAACTCCNGTTCTTGTNGATATTCCAGCTGGAGGAAGAGCAATTCCATTTGAAACATATCATCAATCTTTAGATAAAAAATTATTNCTAAGAATAGCCACAGAGCTTCATNTAAAAAAATTAATTGTAGGNGGAATTGAAAAAGTTTATGAAATTGGAAGANTNTTTAGAAACGANGGAATTGATCATGACCACAACCCAGAATTTACTACNATGGANTCNTATGAATCATACGAAGATTATAATACNGTAATGAAAATGGTCGANGATNTGGTTTCGACNGTAGCNAAAGATGTAAATGGATCAACAAAAATTAAAACTAANGATNNNAAATATATNGACNTNTCACCTCCNTGGAAACGATTAGATTTAAGAGATGCAATAATANAAAATACAGGAATAGATTTCCTTAANTTTAANACNAGTGAATTATTATCANTNGAAATGATCAAAAAAGGTTATATTGCAGATTCTAAAGAGGCTTGGGGNATATTACTTGATAGATTNATTTCTCAGGGNGTAGAAAANAAANTAATAACTCCNACATTTTTGNTAGATTATCCNATTGAAATGTCNCCNTTGGCAAAGCTAAAACCTGGCTCTAAAAATATAGTAGAAAGATTTGANGCATTTGTGTTNGGACANGAATTGGCTAATGCATTTACNGAANTAAATGATCCAATNGATCAAAGGNAAAGATTCATTGAACAAGANAATCAGAGAAAAAATCTAGGAGANGAAGAAGCAGATAGATTAGATGAAGATTTTTTAATNTCTATAGANCATGGNATGCCTCCTACAGGNGGATTAGGNATTGGTATTGATAGATTGGTAATGCTTATAACTGGTCAAGATCAAATAAGAGAAGTATTATTGTTTCCACAATTAAGAACAAAGAAATAATGTTAGANATAAAAAAAATAATTGAAAATAAAGAAATTTTTTCCACAGGATTATCAAATAGAGGTTATGATATTTCCAATTTAGATTCGATCATAAATTTTGATTCAAAAAGAAGAGAATACATAAAAAAAGGTGATCAAAAAAGATTTGAAAGAAATGAAATATCTAAAAAAATTGGATTGGAAAAAAGGAAACCAACAGAAAATGAAACTACATATATAAAAAAACTCTCAGAAGATCTTAAATCTCTTGATAAAAATCTTTCAAATATTAATAAAAAAATTATAGAAATTATGCTTGAAATTCCAAATCTTCCTGCTGATCAAGTACCAATAGGAAAAGATGAATCATCCAACATAGAAAAAAATACTAAAGGGATTCAAAGAGATGAAGAATTTATAAGACCTCATTGGGACATTGGACCAGAAAAAGATATTTTAGATTTAGAAGCAGGTGCAAATATTTCAGGAGCAAGATTTTTTGTTTTGAAAGGGAAAGGTGCAAAATTGCATCGTGCATTAATGAATTGGATGATGGATGTTCATACAAATGAATTTGGTTATACCGAAATTGATCCTCCTTATTTAGTTAAAAAAGAAACTATGATAGGATCTGGAAATTTACCCAAATTTAGAGATAATTTGTATAGAGATGATGAAACAGATTTGTGGTTAATTCCTACGGCAGAAGTATCTTTAAATGGATTGCATCAAGGGAAAATTATACCTCCAAATTCACTTCCTCTTTCATATGTTGCTATGACCCCTAGCTTTCGAAAAGAACATGCATCTGCAGGGAGAGATATAAGGGGTATAAAAAGAGTCCATCAATTTTATAAGGTTGAAATGTTTAGATTTGTGACTCCAGAAACTTCAATGGATTATCTAGAAAAAATGATAAAAAATGCAAGAGTTTTATGTGACAGATTAGAACTGAGTTCCAAATTAATTCAGCTATCCACTGGGGATATTGGTTTTCAATCAGCTATAACATATGATATTGAAGTATGGGCTCCTGGATCGAAAGAGTGGCTTGAAGTATCTTCAATTTCTAATTGCATGGATTTTCAAACTAGAAGAAATAATACTAGGTATAAGGAAAAGCAAGCTTCGAGTACCATTTTTCCGCATACTTTAAATGGTTCAGGATTGGCTTTACCAAGGATTTGGGTAGCAATTTTAGAAAATGGTCAACAAGAAGATGGAACAATAAAAATTCCTGAAGTTTTGGTTCCATATACTGGGTTTAAAACAATATAAATATAGTTACTCTCTGATGTATTTAATTTTGTCAAAGCTTTCAAAAGATCTTTGATATTGGACGGGCCAAGCTTCAACATTTTCTTGAGAATATAAATTCCAATAAGGATTTCTTAGAAGCTCTCTACCTAGAAAAATCACATCTGCTTCTTCTTTTTCAAGAATTTCTTCAGCCTGTTTAGTTTCTGTAATTAGACCAACCGCACCAGTTAATATACCTGCCTCTGACTTAATTCTTTTGGCAAAAGGAACTTGATAGCCAGGAGTTAATTTCATAACTTGTTTTGAATAATTCCCTCCTGAAGAACAATCTATAAGATCAATCCCAACTTTTTTTAACATTTTGGCCAAATTTATCGAAGATTCTATATCCCATCCATTATTATGATATTCTGTAGAAGAAATTCTTGCTAGAATAGGGATCTCTTCACCAACTTTTTCTCTTATTCGTTTAGAGACTTCTACTCCAAAAATAGTTCTATTTTCAAAGCTTCCACCAAAATCATCTTCTCGGGTATTTGAAATAGGTGAAAAAAATTCACTTGCCAAATATCCATGAGCTAAATGTAATTCTATACATCTAAACCCAGCCTCAATAGATCTTTCTGCAGCTTTAACAAAATTACCAATTACTTCCTCGATTTCTTTTATTGTTAATTCTGAAGGTATTTGTGATTCTTGATCAAAAGAAATGGCGCTTGGAGCTTTGGGAATCCATCCTCCATCTTTTTTCTCAATTCTTCCTCTACCATCCCATGGTCGTTTAGTTGAAGCTTTTCGCCCTGCATGGGCAAGTTGAATTGCAGGAGTAGAATTTTGTTCTTTTATAAAATCTGTAATATTTTTAAGTGGACCTATGTGTTCATCTTTCCAAATCCCTAGATCCCAAGGACTAATCCTTCCTTCAGGCTCTACAGCAGCAGCCTCAGTCATTACTAATCCCGAACCTCCAACCGCCCTTGAACCTAAATGTACCATATGCCAATTATTTGCGTAGCCATCTTTAGAAGAATATTGACACATGGGAGAAACCCATGACCTATTTTTTATTTTTTCTCCTCTTATTTGAATAGATTTAAAAAGTTTATTCATCTTTTACTCCATTATATTTTTCCATTGAAATTTTAAGACCTTCGTCTATAATACTAAGACAAGCCTCTGCAGCTTTTTCACAACTTTTATACATTGTTTTTTTGTTTTTTACTTTTGATAAAACATATTTGATTTGATCTTCATTTGATCTTGGTTTACCAATTCCAATTTTAAGTCTTATGAAATTTTCTGATCCAATATGGTTGATAATAGAATTTAAACCATTGTGGCCGCCACTACTTCCTTTTCTTCTAATTCTGAGTCTTCCTTCACCAAGATTAATGTCATCAGAAATAATTATTGCATTATCCAAACTGAATTTATTATTATTTAATAAATATTTAAGGGCTAATCCTGAATTGTTAACATATGTTGTAGGATAAATTAAATATACATTCCAATTTTGGTGATCAAATCTATATTCAATATGATTTTTTTCTTTTTTTTCATACTTTTTATATCCTGAGAGTTTGTTTGAAAGAATATCTAAAACCCACCATGATATATTATGTCTGGTATTTTCAAATTTTTCACCGGGATTACCAAGGCCTAATATTATCCAATTTATCATGAAAAGTTTCTTTCTTTTGTAGAGATCATTTGAAGAAATTCTGAAAGATTAATTATTGCAATACTATTATTTTTTGCTTCTGACAATTTTGTTCCTGGATTTTCACCTTGTAATAAATAATCTGTATTAGAAGATACTCTATTAATTACTTTTCCGCCATTGTTTTTGATCATATTCTCTAATGTACTTCTATTGTAATTTTCAAATCTTCCTGTGATGACAAAAGTTTTATAGTTTAGTGAATTTGATTGATTTGTTACATTTCTATTTTTAGTTCCAATCCCTAGATTGATAAAATTTTCAATTAGAAAAATATTTCCTTCTTGTTTCATCCATTCAATAATTTTGTTTGCTACTATTGGGCCTATGCCTTCAATATCTATTAATAAATCCTCTAAATTATGAAGATTATTCTTTTTTTCATATAATATGTCTAAACTTTTGATTCTTTCAGCAATCAAATCTGATATTTCTTCACCAACCCCTTCAATTCCAAAGGCTGTTAATAAATTATTAAATGATTTATTTTTCGACTCTTCTATGTTCGCCAATAGCTTATTTACACTTCTTTCTCCAAACCCTTCTAATTGCATTAATTGTTTTCTTTTTTGTTCTAAAATGTATATCTCATCTAAAGTATTAATAAATCCTTCCTTATATAATATTGAGCAAATTTTTGATCCTAACCCTTCTATATCCATACATTTTTTTGAAGAAAAATATTGTAGTAATCTTTCAAATTTATTTGGGCAAGATGAACTGACACATCTCACTGAAACTTCATTTTGATCTGATAACAATTTGCTATTGCAAGGTTCAGGACAATAATCTGGGAATTCAAATTTTTTTGATTTATTATTTCTTAAATTTTTGTTTGAAACTTTTATTATTTGAGGAATAACTTCACCAGCTCTTTGAAGTTCTACTAAATCGTTTTCTCTAATATCTTTTCTTTCAATTTCATCTCTATTATGAAGAGTTGCTCTGCTAATTTTTACTCCATCTATCATGATTGGTTCTAATTCCGCCCAGGGGGTCAGAACTCCTGTTCTACCAACATTAAAATTAATTTTATTTAACTTTGTTTCTACTATTTCTGGAGGAAATTTATATGAAGTGGCCCATCTAGGGTTTCTTCCTGTAGTTCCTAAATTTTTTTGTATGTTTATATCATCTATTTTAATTACAATTCCATCAGTCCCATAGTCTAGTTTTGCTCTATTTTTACTCCAAAATAAAATATAATTTTCCAATTCTTCAAAATTATGTATTTGTTTAGAATTTTTTTCAATTCTAAGCCCTAATTTTTCTAATATTTCTAAAGATTTATAATGAGAGTCCACTATTTCTTTTCCTTGTTCATCAAATAAATTGTAAAAGAAAATATTAATAGGCCTCTTAGAAGTTTCGTTAGGATCTAATTGTCTTACAGATCCTGATGATGCATTTCTTGGATTTGAATATGAATTTAATCCTGCTAATTCTCTGCTTTCATTATATTGGTTGAATTTAGAAATAGGGAAATATATTTCACCCCTAGCTTCGATATTTTTTGAGTCATTTATTTTTAAAGGTATTGATCTAATTGTTTTGACATTGTTAGTAATGTCTTCGCCTATTGTTCCATTTCCTCTAGTTGATGCTTGATTTAGTAGTTTGTTTTGGAATTTAACAGAGACAGCTAGCCCATCTATTTTTAATTCACAAACTAAGGGGAAAATATCTTGATCTACAGTTTTAGATGTTTTTTTAATCCAATCTTTTAACTCATTTAAATCGAAAACATTGGAAAGACTCAACATTGGTATATTATGTTCAACCGTATTGAATTGAATAGAAAGATTACTTCCAATTCTCTGAGTTGGAGATTCTTCTACTATAGAATCTGGATACTCGTTCTCTAGAGTTAAAAGTTCCTTGAATTTTTCATCGTATTCAAAATCAGTTAAAGAAGAATTTTCCTTTATATAATATTCATGATTTGCTTGGTTTAATTCTTCTCTAAGATCTTTTATTTTTTTCTGTATTTCAATTGGAATCATTCTTTTATAAAAAATAAAATAATAACTTTATATTTTCTAACAGTTGCAGACCCATTTAAATTTGATCTTTAACCCGCCTGTTACTTACATTATATAATTTTCCTAATAATGAGTATCATGATTTGATTTCAAGATAACTATGAACTGCAAACTTCTTAGAAAAATACAAAAAAATATTTTTTCAAACTCAGAAAGATCAGATTAACCAAACAAAATGTAGTTATTTTTTTATCCTTTTATATAAAATAAGCAGATAATAAAACAAATAACATAATACAAAATGGCAGAATTACGTCCTTTTAAAGGAATTAGATATAATCAAGAAATATCAGGTGATCTTTCTAAAAATATATGCCCACCTTTTGATAGTATTTCACCGAGCCTACAAAAAAATTTGTATGAAATTTCGAATTATAATACAGTGAGGCTTGAATTGGGATTGAGGGGTCTCGATTCTGACCCTTATTTTTCTGCTGCAGAAACACAAAAAACATGGATGAGAGAAGGAATTCTAACCCAAGATGATTCTCCTTCAATTTATGTTACTGAAGAAGAATTTTCATACAATAATAAAACCATTAAACGAAGAGGATTTATATGTGCTCTTAAAGTTGAAGATTATACATCAAGAATAGTTATTCCACATGAAAAAACTAGAGATCTTTGGGTTGAAGATAGATACAAATTAATGGAGGTTGCAAAATCGAATTATAGTCCACTTTTGTGTCTTTACAAAGATGATTCAAGAGAAACTATAGCAAATTTAGTAAAATCAATTTCAGGAAAAAATCCATATATAGATATAGAACCTGATGATTTACAAAAAATAAAAGTTTGGAGAGTTACAGACTTTGGTACCATTTCTTTGATATGCGAAAAATTTAAAGATTCGAAAATTTATATAGCAGATGGCCACCATAGATATGAAGCTGGATTGAGATATATTTCTAATGCTAGGTCAACTCGAGAGATAAGATTTAATGAATCCATTAATTATAGAATGATTCAACTCATTTCAATGAGTGAACCTGGATTGATAACTAGATCGTATCACAGATATATCAAGTTGAATAAAAATGAAATAGAAAATTATTCCAAAAAAATATTATCTGATAAAAATACTTTTAATTATGAAGATAGTTTAAATATCTTAAATTATGAAAATGTTGAAAAATATTATAGATTTATATGTGATGATAAAGATTTCGATTCTATTTCTTTTGGAATAATCCTCAAACAAGGAAATAAATTAAAAACTTTAATTTATTCACATTCTGATATTTCTAAAAATAATAATGATTATACATTTTTACATGAAAAATATTTTCAGGAAAATTTAGGACTAATAAAAGAGGAAAATATTTTATTTGAAACTGATTTAAATGAGATCATCAATCTCTTAAACAGAGAAGAGAATTTGATAATTTTATTGATGAGACCGATTCCTATGGACAACTTTTTATCTGCAGTAGATTCAGGATACAGATTGCCACCAAAGGTTACTAATTTTCTCCCTAAACCTCCAGCTGGGTTGGTTTTTCAGACCTTAGAAGGAGATATCTAATTTATTTTGTCCAAGGTTTCTTTTAGCGCGTTTATAGAATCTTCAATGTCTTTTTTTTCTACCCAGCCCATATGTCCTATACGAACAATTTTACCTGCTAATTTTTGCTGCCCTCCTCCAAGCACAATATTATAATTTTCCTTAATTTCATTGACTAATTTTTTTCCATCTATGTTTTCAGGCAGTTTAATTGCAGTAACTGTATCTGAGGCAAATTCTTCTTTGGGTAATATTTGCAACCCTATATCATTTGCTTTTGTTCTAGTAAATTTCGCTATTTCAGAATGTTTTTCAAAGATATTTTCAATACCTTCTTCAATCATTCTATTTAGAGAATATTGAAGGGCGAACATGGTTGATAGGGCAGGAGTAAAAGGAGGTTGTCCAATCTCTAGATAATCTTTATATTGTTTAACATCATAATAATATTTGGGGGAACTTGAAGATTCATATGCCTTCCATGCTTTTTCAGAAAAAGAAATCATTGCAATACCGGGGGGTGCAATCCAAGATTTTTGAGAAGCTGTAGCTACTATATCAATTCCCCATCCATCAGTAGAAATTCTTGTACCCGCAGCAGAGGAAACTGCATCAACTAATATTAAAGCATTTGAATTATTTTTAATTACTTCACATATTTCTCTTAAAGGATTTCTTACACCACTTGAACTTTCATTATGTGTGATTAATACAGCTTTATAATTTTTGTTTTTTAATAACTCTTTTTTTACCTTTTCAGGATCTGCAGGTTCTCCAGATTGAAATTCTAACCTTGTTGTTTTGCATCCATAGGCATCTGAAATATCTCCAAATCTTTGCCCAAACCAACCTATTGAAATAGATAAGATATCGTCTCCAGGGGAAGTTGTATTCACTATGGCTGATTCCATTGCACCAGTCCCAGATGCAGTAATAAAATAAACATCTGATTTTGTCATCAAGACTGATTTTAAGTTTGAAGACATTTCTTCTAACATCATTGCATACTCAAGACCTCTATGGTTTATCATTTGTCTTGACATGATTTCCAGAGTATCTTTCGGTAAAGGAACAGGTCCTGGGATTCTTAAATTACTATCTTCCATTTTCACTCCATGTGAGTAATAAAAACTCTAAGTAGAGGTATCTTCCTCTGTTACTTCACTTTCTTCACTGGAAGCATCATCTTGGGTCTCTTCATCACCTTCTTCATCCTCTTCTGATCCTTCAGTAATTGCAGCAGTTGCAGCCATTTCTTCTTCTGTTACCTGTACTCTAGGAGGCTGAATCCACGCTATTTGTGCATCTTCATCAGAAATCAACTCTGCCCCTTCAGGTAAATCTAAATCTTTAGAGTATATGTACATATCCAAATCTTCTAAAACAGAACAATCAACAGTAAGTTCAGAAGGAATTTCTAAAGGTTTAGCTAAAACAGTTACTTCATAAACACCTTGAGTGACCACTCCAGCTCCTCCTCTAGTTCCTGGTGCTTCTTCTTGATTCATTAAGAGAATTGGAACTTGTGCCTCAATAGGTTTATCTAAATCAACCCTAAGAAAATCAACATGTATTACTTTATCAGTCACAGGATGAATTGATATGTTTCTTACTAACGTATAAGTTTCTTCTTTTCCACCGATAGAGATTTTTAATGGGGTAGTATATCCTACCTCCTTAAGTGTTTTATATAGGATATCTTCATTAACTTGTAAACTGATTGAATCTCCAAGACCATACATATTGATGGGGATAATTCCATTTTTTCTCAAAGATTTGTTTTGTTTTCCAAACGTTTTTCTTGTTTCTGTTTTTAAAATTATTTCAGCCATTTTCTCATTTCTTAATAAGTCAATTAATTTATTATCTTTTATGTAGACTAACCTAAGTAAAGATAAAATTTTCAAATACCAATATACTATTGTATACTTCATATTATAAGAATTTTATTAGAAAACTAGGTTTTATTAAATATTTATGTTAGTTCCAATGAAGATAGATTATGCCCTTAGATTCCTTGTTTATTTAACCATGAATAAAGATAAAGGCTTGATTAAGACCACTGAAATTTCAGATATTCAAAAAATCCCTCATAAGTTTTTACTAAGAATCTCTAACGATCTTCAAAAAGCTGGATATATAAAATCAACCAGAGGACCTTTAGGTGGCCATACTTTGATAAAGAATTCAAAAGAAATATTAGTATCCGAAATTATAAAACTATTGGATTATACCTTATCTCCTGTTGAATGTTTGGATGATGAAGATAAGTGTATGCATTCTGCTTCATGCAGTCAGAGAGAGTTGTGGAAAGATGTAGAAAATGTTTTAATTCTACATCTTAGTAGTATTTCAGTTCATGATCTTTCAAAGAGACAATTAGTCTTAGATACAAGCAAAGTTACTTTTGTGTAATGAGTTTTTTTTTATCATGGATAAAAAATTACGTTAAAAACCCATTAGAATTAGGAGCAATTTTACCTACTTATAAATTTGCAGCAAATTTAATGACTAAGGAAATTATTTCTAATGAAAAAACCATAGTTGTTGAATTGGGAGCTGGTACTGGAGATATAACCAAATCAATCATAAATAGAGGAATTTTGCCGGAAAATTTAATTTTGGTAGAGATAAATGAAGATTTTTGTAAAATATTAAAACAAAGATTCCCAAAAGCACAAATTTACTGCGAGGATGCAAAAACATTTTTTACCAAAAGAATTTTTAATGGAAAAAAAATAAATTATATTGTCTCAGGGTTACCATTTGTAGCTATGTCCAAAGCACAAAAAATGGAAATTTGCGAATTAAGTTTTGACAATTTATCTAAAAATGGTGTTTTTTTTCAAATAACTTATTTTATCAAATGCTCTTTCCCTGTAGAAATTATAAATAAAAAAAATTTAATGAAAAGATTGATTGGTTTTACTTTATTGAATGTACCACCTGCTTTTATTTGGTCAATAGCAAGGAGAAATTAATGGAACGTGTAGGATTTTTACTAAAAGTTAAAGAAAAATTTATTAATGAATATAAGGAGCATCATTTAGATGTTTGGCCTAAAATGAAATCCGCATTAACTAAACATGGATGGAAAAATTATTCTTTATTCATGAGATCTGATGGATTAATGTTTGGATATTTTGAATCTACAAAATCTTTTTCTGCTTCTCTCAAAGGGATGTCAAATGAAGAAATTAACAAAGAATGGCATGATTTAATGTCTCCCTATTTTGAAATACCTGATGGATCTGCTCCTGACAAATCAATGATAGAACTTGAAGAGGTCTTTCATTTAGATTGAAAAGGAAAAATATATATTGAAAATGGTCATATTATGAAACTAAACGAATTTTCTTTTATTGATTCTCATGTTCATTTTTATGATATGAAACATCCAACACTGCATTATGGACATTGGCAACCACATGAGGATTTGCCTTTGAGAGAACTTGGGAATAGAAACTATTTAGCAACTGATTTTCTTAAGGAAGCAGAACCGCTTGGCATGAGAAAAGTTATTCATGTACAAGCGGCAATTGGATCAAAAGATCCTGTCGAAGAAACGAAATGGCTTGAAGATGTTTTTATTCAAACAGGGATTCCTCACGCAATTGTTGGGCATGTGGATTTAAGAGCCCCAAATGCCAGAGAAGTTATAGAAAAACACTTAAAATATCAACACTTTAAAGGGATACGAGATTTTTCTTATGGCGACTATCTTGTAAACAAAGATTTTAGAAAAGGATTTGCTTTACATGAAGAATATAATTTGATTTCAAGTATTGCTGTTAGATGGGAAGAAATGGAGAAATTAGTAGATTTGGCAAATTCTTATCCAAATATAATTATTATTTTAGATCATGCTGGAAATCCTGAATTTCGTACTGAAGAATATTTTAATAATTGGAAATCTGGAATGACAAAAATTTCTAAAATGGACAATATAATATGTAAAATTTCAGGACTTGGAATGGGTGACCATAATTGGACTCTGGAATCAATAACTCCTTATGTAGAAACATGTTTCGAACTATTTGGAATTTCGAGAACTATATTTGCAACAAATTGGCCAGTAGATGGATTATATAGTGATTATTCAAAAGTGATAAATGCTTATAGAGAGATCACAAAATTTCTATCGTTAACTGAACAGGAAGCTTTTTTTTGTAAAAATTCTGAAAATATTTATGATATTTAAAATTTATAATTTTTTGTCAAAAGATCTTCCTTGCGGTCTTTCACTATCGTTTAAATCGTCCCACATTGACAGTGGTGAAGCTGCCTGAACTCCAGCATCTACAGGAAGAACTACTCCCGTTACCCATTTTGCTTCGTCACTGGCTAAATAAACAACAGCCCAACCTACATCCCATGCTGTTCCTTCAGTTCCCAATGGGCCAGCTTTTTTTCTTAGATCTCTCCAATCTTCTTCCATTTTTTTAAATCGATTAGGAAATGCTCCGTAAACATGTCCTGGAGCGACACAATTAACCCTTATGTTTTGTCTTCCATGATGGACAGCCATGATCCTTGAAAGATGAGATATTGCAGCTTTAGAAATAGAATAAGGAACATTTCTTGTTGATCCTGCTTGCGTCCCATCAATTGAAGAAACATTTATTATGCATCCTCCACCTGATTTTTCCATTGCAGGAATCGCATATTTTGAACCCATTACAGCACTTTTTATATTTAAATCTATTGATCTATGCCAATCTTCTTCGTCTATTTCTGTAACCATTCCTCCGCCTGGTCCACCCACATTATTAAAGAGAATATCTAATTTATTGAATTGTTTAATAGATTCATTAATCATTGCTTCACAATCTTTTTCAGAAGTTACGTCTCCAACAAAAATCTTTCCTATTCCACCTTCTTTTTCTATCACATTTAATGTTTCTTCTGCTCTATCTATGTCTATATCACAAAGTAAAATCTTGGCACCTTCTCTAGCCATTAATATCGAAGCGGCTTGTCCTGTTCCTGCTATTTCTCCACGAGTTCCGGCTCCAGTCACAATTGCTACTTTATCTTCTAATCTGTTTCCCAAAGCCATAATTTTCTCCTAATTTTAGAGATTTACAAATAAATATAATAAATTTATATAACAGTGACAAACATAAATGTATCCAATTAATCGATTTTTCAAATATAATAAGTAAATAGTAAACAATTAATTTGGTAGTATTTATAAATTATGAATAATAATAAAAAATCATTTATTTGTTGTCGAACTTAGTTTTCGAACTGTATTTGCTTTGTGATTATTGTTCGAGACCCCCAAAAGAGGGGTTTTTTTTTAGATAATTTTTGATAGGAGAAAATAATGGCATTTACTCAGCTTTCACCATCTCAGGTTGAGAGATATAGTAGGCATTTAATTATGCCGAGTGTGGGAAGTAATGGGCAAAGAGCTCTAATAAATTCTAAAGTATTAATTATAGGTGCAGGTGGATTAGGATCACCTGTAGCTCTATATTTAGCATTAGCAGGTGTTGGGAATATAGGGATTGTTGATTTTGACACTGTTGACCTTTCTAATTTGCAAAGACAAATTCTTCATTCTGATCAAGATGTAGGAAAAAGAAAAGTAGAATCAGCTAAAGAAACATTGGAAGCTCATAATCCTGAAGTTAAAGTAACACTTCATGAAGAACCAATCAATTCAAGCAATGCATTTGAAATAATGGAAAATTATGATGTGATAATAAATGGAGCTGATAATTTTGCTACAAGATATTTAGCAAATGATGCTGCATATTTATTAAATAAACCTCTAGTTGATGGTGCAATTTTAATTTTTGATGGACAAGCTACAACTTATATTCCTGGGAAGGGATGTTATAGATGTATTTTCCCAGAACCTCCTCCTCCTGGAGAAGTTCCTAGTTGTGCTGAAGCAGGTGTTATTGGTGCATTACCAGGTTTAGTTGGATCTATACAAGCACTAGAAACCATAAAGATAATCTTAGAAATCGGAGAAACTTTATCTGGGCGCATGCTTTTAATTGAGGCATTAAATATGGAATTTAGAGAAATAAAAATAAGACAAAATCCAAACTGTAAGTTATGTGGTAATAATCCTGAAGTTACTGAATTGATTGATTATGAAGTTTTTTGTGGAATTTCTGTTGGTCACTAAATAATTATGCAAACTGAAAATGAAATAAGTAAATTTAATACAGGCATATTAAAAGCAATTGGCAATACAAGCATTGTTGATTTATCTTCATTGAGTCCTAATCCAACAGTACAAATATTTGCAAAACTAGAGTCTGAAAACCCTACAGGATCAATTAAAGATAGAGTAGCAAGATGTCTTCTTTATGATGCACAAATTTCAGGTGCAATTTCTAAAGGACAAACTATAATCGAACCTACATCAGGAAATACTGGTATTGCTTTAGCGATGATTGCAGGTATTAAAGGATATAACATGATTTCGGTTATGCCAGATTCAGTAAGTGAAGAAAGGATTTCACTTTTAAAATCATTTGGATCTGAAATTATATTTTCAAAAGGGGATGATGGTACAAATGGTTCTATAAAACTAGCTCAAGAAATCATAAAGAAGCATCCTGAATATTACATGCCATTTCAGTATGGAAACAAAGCTAATATTATGGCTCATTATTACACTACGGGACCAGAAATAATAAAAGATGTTCCAGATATTTCTCATTTTGTTGCAGGTTTAGGGACTGGAGGAACTCTTATGGGTGTAGGAAAAAGAATGAAAGAGTTTAATAAAGATATTCAAATTATTGCAACAGCTCCGCATCCAGATGATGTAGTTCAAGGGTTAAGATCGATAGAACATGGTTATATTCCTCCTATACTTAACCTAGATAAATTAGATGGAAGAATAATTATTGAAGCTGAAGAATCGTTTTATTGGACAAAAAAACTTTTGGAAGATCAAGGATTATTTATAGGAGTTTCTTCAGGTGCAACATTTGCAACATGTATCAAAATAGCTAAAAAATTAAATAATGCAAAAATTGTTACAATCTTTGCTGATGGTGGATGGAAATATCTTTCAAGTGGTATATATGAAAAAAATTTTTCAGAAATATCTGATCAAATCAATGGAAAAACATGGTGGTAATTAATGAATTTTTCTAAAAGTGACAAACTAACTATTCTTGAGATGAAAGTTTCAGAAATGAAAAACTTGTTGATAAAAAATGAGATAAAGGCAGAAGAGTTGATTTCTTTACATATAGATCAAGTTGAAAAGTTTAATAAAATAACAAATGCTATATGTACATTTATACCAGATCAGGCAATTTCTAAAGCAAAAGAAATGGATCTTAAGAATGATTTCGAACTTCCGCTTTCTGGAATTCCTACATTCATAAAAGATTTAACTGCTACAAAAGGGATAAGAACAACTTATGGTTCAAGAATATATTCTGAGAATGTACCAATAAAGGATGATTTGATAGTTGAAAGAATAAAGAATTCTGGGGCAATAATAATGGGGAAATCAAATACTCCTGAATTTGGTGCAGGCTCACAAACTTTTAATGATGTTTTTGGTACAACAAATAATCCGTATGATACTTCTAAAACGTGTGGAGGTTCCAGTGGTGGTGCTGCTGTTGCATTAGCCTGTAGAATGGCACCAATAGCTCAAGGGAGTGATATGGGTGGTTCTCTTAGAAATCCTGCTGCTTGGAATAACGTAGTAGGTTTTAGGACTTCTCAAGGAAGGGTACCAAATTGGCCATATGATCTACCTTACAATAGTCTTAGTGTAAATGGTCCCATGGCTAGGACTGTGGATGACACGAGTTTATTTCTTTCAATAATGGCTGGTTATGATTCAAGATTTGCTACAAGTATCAACGAAGATCCAAAAATATTTGAAACAATTATAAAACCATCAGATAAAAAAAATTTAAGAGTAGCTTATACTGAAGATTTAAATATATATCCCGTAGATAAACACATAAAAAAAGTATTTAATCATTCTATTTCTGTTTTATCTAAACTAGGAATAGAAATGGAAAATGCAGCACCTAATTTACCAAATGTTGATAATGTGTTCCAAATTTATAGAGCTTATTCTTTTGCTCACTCTCATAAAAATCATATAAAAAATCATAGAGATTCAATGAAAGACACATTGGTTTGGAATGTAGAAAAAGGAATGAATTTGTCTATTCTTGATATGGCTGAAGCTGAATCACAAAGATCTGTAATAATATCTTATATGTCAGATTTTTTTAAAAAATATGATTATCTTTTATTACCTACAACAAGTGTGTTGCCTTTTGATAACAAAATTGAATATGTTGATGAAATAGATGGAATAAAGTTAAATACATATATAGATTGGATGGGCTTATGTTATGCAATTACAGTAACTGGCTATCCTAGTATAAATATACCTTGTGGTTTTAGTGATAAAGGTTTACCTGTAGGTATGCAAATTGTAGGAAAAGAAAAAAATGAGCTAGGAGTTTTACAATTTGCTAAATTATTTGAAAATAATACAAATTTTTATAAACAAAAACCAAATATAATTTTATAAAAAGGAGTCTGTATGTTAAATTTTTGTGCTAATTTGTCCATGTTATTTAATGAAGTTAAATTCATCGATAAATTTAAATTAGCATCTGAAAATGGATTCAAAGGAATAGAATATTTGTTTCCTTATGATTATTCTAAATCAGATATCAAAGACCAGCTTAGCGATAATAATTTAAGTCAAATCTTATTTGATTTTCCTGCTGGAAATTTTGCTGAAGGAGAAAGAGGTATTGCTATATTTCCCGAAAGAAAAAATGAATTTCGAGAAGGAGTACATAAAGCCATTGAGTATGCTACATTTTTAAATTGTGAAAGATTAACTGTTTTAGTAGGAATTGCAGATGGAAAATATACTACAGAGCAATACAATGAAACACTCATTGAAAATTTATTATATGCAGCAGATCAAGTAAAAAATACTAATATAACGATATTAGTGGAAGCTCTTAATACAATAGATGCTCCAAATTATTTTGTATCTTCGACTTCTCATTGTAAGGAAATCATCAAAGCTGTAAATTTACAATCTGTTAAAATTCAATATGACATCTATCATATGCAAATTATGGAAGGAGATATTATTAGAACTTTTGAAAATAACTTTGACAAAATTGGGCATATTCAAATTGCGGATAATCCCGGGAGAAATGAACCAGGGACTGGAGAATTAAATTATAAAAAGATTTTTGAATATCTAAATAATAGTGATTATGCTGGTTGGATTGGATGTGAATATGCACCGAAAAATAATACGTTAGAAAGTCTTAAATGGATTAGAGAATATGGTGTAATGAATGCCTAAATTTGAATCAAATTTAATGTATATGTTCAACGAATTTGATTTAATTGATCGATATGAACAAGCGTCTTTATCAGGTTTTTCAGGAGTTGAATTACAATCACCTTATTCAATAACAATAGATAATATACTTGATAAATTAGATAAATTTAATCTAAAGCACATCATAATTAATTTGCCTGTTATAGATCCTGATACCGGCATTGGGAATCTTGCTTTGCGTCCAGATAAAAAGGATCTATTTTTGGAAAGACTAGATTTAGGAACAAAATATGCTAAAGCTCTAGGATGTATAGGAATTAATACTGGGATAGGAGTTTACCCATCTGGATTTGAAAATGATGAAGTTTATCAGACTTTAATCGAAAACCAGAAAATTGCATCAGAAACATTGTCTAAATGTGGGATTAAAGCTTTAATAGAACCAATTAATACTGTCGATCAACCTGATTTTTACATTAATACATCTGCTCAGGCTGTAGATTTAATTAATCAAATTGATCATCCTAACGCTTTTTTGTTGTATGATGTGTATCATATGCAAATTATGGAAGGCAACTTATCACGCAATATTAAAAAATTAATAGATAAAATTGGACATATTCAAATTGCGGATAATCCAGGAAGATATGAACCTGGAACTGGAGAAATAAACTACCCTTATATTTTTAATTTATTGGATGAAATAGGTTATAAAGGGTGGGTTGGATGTGAATATAAGCCTTCTACAACCACTATAGATTCATTGGGCTGGATTCAAGAATACTTAAATAATTATAATGAAGAATAATTCAGGGAAAAACTACAGAAAATATAATTTATTTTCATCCGAATGGAATATTTATACAATGATATCTACCGTAATGGGGATTGGTTTTTTCCCATTAAGAGGTGGAGGGAGTTGGGCTGCATTAGTTTGTGTTTTATTTTTTATCTTGTTTAAACTATTGATGATTGATTTATTCAACTTAAGTAAAGAATTGTTTTTTGGTCTGAATGTTATCTTATTATTTATTTTTACTTTTATAGGTTTTTTTTCCATAAAGAAAACTACTACAATTGAAGATCCAGATCCCCATCATATAGTAATTGATGAATGGGTTGGCATGTGGATTCCTCTTATGTTTATTAATTACAATTACTTGAATTTTGTTTTAATTTTGATAAGTTTTTTTATCTTTAGATTATTTGATATTTTCAAACCTTGGCCTATTAATAAGTTTGAAAAACTGCCTCATGCATATGGAGTTTTAGGTGATGATATAATTGCAGGAATTTTCACTTTATTTTGTATGCTTATTATTATTATTTTATTGCCTCTTATTTAATATTCAAAAAACTTCTCATTTCCTGAATGAATAAATCTTCTTTTTCTACATGAATATTATGACCAGTATTTGAGAAAAACAATACTGTTAAATTATTTAATATTTTTTTGATTTTTTCTACCTCTTTTTTTATTAAAACACCACCTGATTTTTGCTCATCAGCAACAATAAGTAAAATTTTTATTTTGTTAATTTTTTTTAAAATTAGATCTGGATTGAAACCTATCAATGCAGATCCATTTATGGTTTCTTCCAATACTCTGGGATCTAAGTTAAATAAATTTTCTGATATATCTTTATATCTTTCTTTGTCATCCTCCTTGTTATCCTTAATTAATGCTTGAAAAATTTCATTTTTATTTATATTTTTTGACAATTCTAGTTGTGTTTTGAATCTTTCTAATATTTTTTCCCTACCTACTCTTTTAAGGTGATATAGTGGAGGGTCTTCCAATATTAAAGATCTAATATAATTGGGTTCAATTGCAGCTATCTGAGAAGCTACACATGCACCTAATGAGTGTCCTAATATTTCCACTGGTTCTTGAATATATCGATTAATTATACTTACAATATCTTCGCTAAAATCTAACCATTTATAAGTAGAGAAGTGGTCTGATTTACCGTGTCCTCTTAAATCCAATGCAATAATAGTTCTATATTTTTCCATAGTTTTAACAATGTGTTTCCAAGTGTTGGAAGAACTGGTGATTCCGTGAAGCATAATTAAAGGCTTGCCTTTACCGAATTTTTGGTAATAAAATTTTTTGTTGTTTATGTAAAAATAATTATCCATTACAATTTTCAATAAATTTAACTATTTCACAGGCAAATTTTTTTGGGAAATCTCTATGAATATTGTGACCAGAGCCTTCCCAGTCATTTATTTCTATCAATTTATTTAATTTTTTTATTTCTTTTATTTCATCAGCAGAGTTGATACCTCCTAAGGAAGGATTTGAATTATTTAATATTGTCCTGCAAGGAATGTTTTTGTAAATTTCTTCTATAGAAAAATCGTCATCAAATTTTCTAGGAACCTCAAGTAAAAATTTATCTGTAAATTTCCTAGCAGTTGCAATTTCTACAGGGATATCATCCCTCCAGTCAGGCCTTAATATTTTTAATTCTTTTATTGCTTCATCTAACGATTTGGAATTATCAATGATTTCTGCTACTAATTTCCCCCTTTGAGCTCTTCCTGTTTTGTCAACTGGTTGAGAACCTAAAAAGGGATCCTCTAATATTACGCATGAAATTTTATTTGTTTTTGCAACCGAAGATACTATTGGTCCTCCTAATGAATGTCCAACCAACATCATTTCTTTTTTATTTAGTATGTTCACTAAATTCGATATATCTTTTGCCCAGGTGGATCTTTTATGATTAGTTAAAGTTTTACCTGATCTTCCAAAACCTCTCAAATCCACTGCAAATAAATTATAATGTTTTGGAAGAAAATTCATTGTTTGTTCCCATGATTGCCATCTTTCAAGGAAACCATGTACAAAAAGGATATTGATAGTATTAGATTTTTTTTCATAAGATGCAACATTTAGTGCAATATCTTGAGTATGTATATAATTTTCTTCGTAAATTTTCATTAAATAATTTTGATAATGATTATTGATTGGTATAGATTTTCTTTATTGTTTAAAATCGAAGTCAAAAGAAGATAATTTCCATTTATCAGATTCTTTTTTTATACCCCAAGAAACAGGAGTGTAATTTCCCCAACCTTTGTTATCCAAACTCTCTAACCATGCTTGACCTTTACATTTTAAATTCGAATTGCTTCTCTCTAATTCTTCTATATCTGTGATTTTGCTAACAATAGCTTTTGTATAATTAGCTCTTACTATTATTTCTTCTTCTACAAATATTTTTGCGCCAAATTCACAAGTGATAGTTTTCGGCTGTGTTTTAAATAAAGATAAAACATCAAAATTTAGCAAAAAAATTACTATTATAATGATTCCTAACGAAACACCTAATATTTTCCTATAATCTTCCATGGTTTTTCCAGAACTTATATTGTTAAAATACCATAAATTAGATTTTTTATTTATCTGGTAGTTTTACTGGGTTGAAGATTTATATACACAATTCAAAAATATTATAATATTTGTTTTATTGTTTCTCCAATTTTTGATAGATCTTCAGTATGATATGCTCCAACTTTTTTTAATGCTAATATTTTTTCACTTGCTAATCCCATTTTGCCGTTTATAACGGCCCCTGCATGTCCCATTCTTTTTCCTGGTGGAGCGGTTGAACCAGCAATTGTAAAAATTACTGGTTTGGATACATTGTTATTTATATATTCTGCAGCACTTTGTTCTTTTGTCCCTCCAATCTCACCTATTAAGACAATTGCTTTAGTTTCTGGGTCTTCTTCGAACATTTTTAAAACATCTACATAGCTTAAACCATGAATAGGATCTCCACCTATACCTACACAAGTAGATTGCCCCATCCCAATTTCACTTATTTGAGCTATTGCTTCATAAGTGAGAGTCCCAGATCTAGAAACGATACCAATATTACCTGGATTACAGATGTTCCCAGGAATGATTCCAATTTTTAAATTTAATTTCGGTGAAATTATTCCTGGACAATTAGGCCCTATAAGCTTAGTTTTTTTATTTTTAATATAATTTTTTATCATCATCATATCATGAATTGGGATGCCCTCTGTGATACAAACGCAAACATCCAAATCTGCATCTATTTGTTCAATTATTGCATCCATAGCAAAAGGAGCAGGAACGTAGATAACACCCGCATTTGCACCTGTTTTTTCTACTGCTTCTTTTACAGATCCAAAAAATGGGATTTTTTCCTGAAAAAATTGATCTTTTCTATTTGGATGGACGCAAGAAACTACATTTGTACCATATTCTATTGATTTGATAGCTTGAAAACTTCCATCTCGACCTACTCCCTGGATTAAGACTTTTGTATTTTTGTCTAATAAAATTGTCATTTTGTTTTTTCTAGTTCTAGTAATAATTTTGATACGTCTCCCAAGTTATTCGCAACATGTAAATTCAGATTAGAATTTTTTAAAATTTCAAATCCAGATTCAGAATTAGTCCCTCTCATGGATACTATAATTGGAAGCTTATTATTCAATTCATTGTTTGCCTCAACTATGCCTTCGGCGATAAGGTCTGCCTTGGCAATTCCTGCAAACAAATTTATCAATATATATTTTATCTCTTTATCTGAAACCAAAATTCTAAAAGCTTCTTTTATTTTCTCCTTATCTGTAGAACCTCCTACATCAAGAAAATTTGCAGGATAGCAACCTGATTTTGTAGTAATGTCCATTGTAGCCATTGCCAAACCTGCTCCATTAACCATACATCCAACGTTTCCTCCAGTTAATTTGACGTAAGCTAAATCATAATCTTTGGCCCTTGTTTCCATTGTATTTTCCTGATTAATATCTCTTAATTTTAGAATTTCTTTGTTTCTGAATAATGCATCATCATCGATAGTAATTTTACAATCTAAGGGTACAAGATTTGCTTTATCATCTATAACTAAAGGATTTATTTCTATTAAACTACAATCATTACTTATAAAAGCTTTATAAATATTGTTTATTAAAGAAACTATTTGAGAATTATCGTCTCCTGGTAAATTTAATTTGGCGACAAATTGCTTTAACTTATATGGTTTTATACCCAAAAAAGGGTCACAATTCATTTTAAATATATGGGCTTGATTTGATTCAGCTGTTTTTTCAATATCCATACCTCCATGTAAAGAGGCGATAAAAACGGGGCATTCACTATCAGGATCAATCAATAAAGAAAGATATAATTCTTTTTTTATATCAGTAATTTCTGTAACAAACATTTTTTCTACTAAATATCCTTCAGGACCCGTTTGATTTGTAATGAGTCTAGTATTGATAATTTTTTTTGAAAATTCTTTAGCTTCTATAGCGGAATTACAAATCTTTACACCTCCAGCCTTTCCTCTCCCTCCTGAATGTATTTGGGCTTTTACGACAACTTTACCTCCAAAAGATTTTGCAATATTATAAATTTCTTTAGGAGTAGAACCTACTTTACCTTTTGGGAATTTAATATTATGTTTTTCAAGCATATTTCTAGCTTGATATTCATGTATATTCAATGGATAACCACAACTTTTAATTTAGTCACTACATAATTAAATAGCAAAATTATGTTTTTCATAATACTTTTAATGAGAATTTATTGTTATTTCTAACAAAATGAAAATGAAATTATATATATTTAATCGTACTATAATTATAAGGAGAAGAATATGGAAGCATTTTGGGCTTTAATAATAGTTTTTGGATCCACGGCTGTTTGGTTAATAATTTTACAGTTAATAAATAATTATTTAGCAAAAAAAGAAAAATAAACTCTAATGTATAACTTTGCTTTGTTTTTGCATATAATCTCCGCTTTTATAATAGGGTATGTAGCACTTTATGGCGTTATAAATAGAGTTTTTATTACAACCTCTAGTCATTTAAGAATTAATCTAATCTTGTTATCTATTTCTAGCGTTCTTTCTTTATTAACTTCTGCTTGGATGATTCAAATCGCTGGATTTAGCCATTCTTCTCTATGGATATCTATATCTTATGCATTATGGGTATTATTAATAATTATTAATGAAGTTTTTATTCGAAGGAAATTTAATATCGCAAAAAGGGGTAAGACAAAAGAAATAAACTTTTCGGTAGAATATTCAATAATGACATTGATTGTTGTTTTGTTGACATTATTGATGATATATAAGCCCTGATTAAATATTCATCTTTTTTCTTTAGTATTACCTGTATACCATATTCTATTTTCAATTATCCCACGAATATAATTTACTTGTCCCCAATGTTGGAAAGTTCCTGTAACCATTCTCATAAGTTCATGTGCTTGCGAATTTCCAGTTTCTGTAATCTTTTTATTTAAATCCTTCGATTTCTTTGAATTGAAAAAATCTATCATTTTTTTGTTGATTGATTCATAATAATTAATTAAATCTTTTACTTTTGATGGCTTTATTTTTGAAATATCATCGGTAGTATGTCCTATTCCAAGGTCTTTATTAGATGCAGGTAAATTGTATTTTTCATACCATTTCTCTGACATCCATAGTTGTTCTATACCATCCAGCAAAGAAATTCTTCTATCAAAACCCCTTGAGGTATGCCAAACTATCCAAGATATAGAATTAGATACCTTTGATGGTTGATAGCAAACCTCCTCTAAACTTAGATCTTTTAAATACTCATGAAGTAAATCTTTAGATCTTTCCATACACATTAATATGTAATCATTTGTATCCATAAAAAAATTATATAGCTAAAATGGCGGAGGGGACAGGATTCGAACCTGCGGTACCCTTGCGGATACTCCTGTTTTCAAGACAGACGCTTTCAACCACTCAGCCACCCCTCCGTTTGATAAATGAATTAAATCAGACTTTAATAACAAATTCTACTAAAAATTAAAAACGACAATTCGATTATATAATACTAGGCTCTCTATTTAATATTCAAAAGGTATTTTTTTATCTATGATGGCATCTTTACAGGGATCATGTTGTTCAGGGTGAGAGTCCTTTAACATTTGATTGAATTCTTCACTTGTTACATGACATAGTAGATAAATACTAGACTCTTCTAGAAATTTCATTACTTCATGGTGAATATCTTTCCCATTTGGGTTTTTTGCTAAATCAAAGATTCCTAATGTTCCATAATAATTATCTTTGGGAGTTCGCCCTTGCGTAAAAGTTTTATTTTTTATTTTTCTTTTGGACAATTCGAAAACAAGATCATTCCATTCTTCTTTCTTCAGTTCCTCTATGTTGTACATTAAAGCATTACGTATTGGGAACATTGTTGCCATAACCTGATGAAAAGCTTTTTCATCGTTACTCATGTTTTCTTTAGAATATTTTATCAATTCATCTCCATCAAAAGAAGGTGTGCCTCTAGCTTCTAATATTTTCCCTGCACTGTTTATTGCTACAGCTTCCCTTAATGAAAACAAATAAATACCTTCTCTATCAATAATTTCATTTGATTTAGGCTTTAAGCCAGTTTGATGTGGATTCCCTGTAAAGATACAGTATCCTGATGCATTAATAACACAAGAATATCTATCTTGAGGTCTGTTACTTTTTTGTTGTATTACTGATTTGTTTGAATCAGATACATTTATATTTTTTTTTTCTGGATTATTAATTGAGTCATTCTTACAGCTTAAAATTATTATTAAAAATAAAATTATGAATAAATTTTTCACCCCAAATTTCCCCATGTAATCCCAGTCTTAATATCTACTAGAACTGGGACATCTAATTTAATTGCATTTGGCATGATGGAATTTATTATCATGTTTAACTCCATTAATTCACCTGAGGCTACTTCAAAAATCAATTCATCATGAACTTGTATAAGAATTTTTGATTTCATATTATTTTTTCTCATTTCTTTGCCTAAATCAATCATTGCCACTTTGATTATTTCTGCTGCAGTGCCTTGTATCGGCATGTTGATTGCTATTCTTTCAGCAAATGCCTTTTCTCTTGCATAGGAAGAATTGATATTTTCAAGATATCTTCTACGTCCAAGTATTGTTTCAGAATATCCTTTTGATTTTGCAAATTCTATTAAATGTTGCTGATAAGTTTTGATGCCTGGATATTTACCAAAATATAAGTCAATAAATTCTTTTCCTTGTTGTCTTGAAAGATCTGTTTGTTGTGAAACTCCATGTGGTCCCAAACCATATAAAACACCAAAATTCAATATTTTTGCTATCCTTCTTTGTTCATCACTTACTTCATTAGATGAATACATCAATCTAGCAGTGGAATTATGAATATCCTCTCCATTTATAAAAGCTTTTACTAGATTAGTATCTTTAGAAAAGTGTGCTAGAACCCTTAATTCAATTTGAGAATAATCTACTGACAACATTTGGACATTTTTCTTTTCTTCAACAATAAATGCAGATCTTACTTCTCTACCAATTTTGCTTCTGATTGGAATGTTTTGTACATTAGGATTTTGGCTCGATAATCGACCAGTTGAAGTCCCAACTTGATTAAATGTTGTATGTATTCTTTTAGTTTTCGAATTTACCAAATTTGGTAAGGCATCTACATACGTAGATTTGATTTTTGATAATTCTCTATATCTCAATAATCCCGAAGAAATCTGTATAACTCTTTCATCCAAATTTTTATTTTTTGAGTATCGTTCTAGAACATCAGAATCAACTGAGATACCGGTTTTGGTTTTTTTTAGAAGAGGAGCTTTTAAATCATTAACCAAAATTTCTGATATTTGTTTTCCAGAGTTAATATTAAATTCTTTGTCAGGAAATTGGTGATGAATTGCTTGATTTAATTCCAGTAGTTCATCATTTAACTTCTTAGACATGGATTCTAATTTAGATACATCTAGTAAAAATCCATTGATTTGCATTTCAATTATTTCTTTTATTAAAGGAATTTCTAATTCATAAAATAGTTTTTCTTGATTGTATTTTTTTAAATCAGTTAAGAAAAAATCTCTTAATTTGTAAGTAATATATGAATCAGCAGCTGCATATTTATATACATCAATAAGAGGAGCTTCATTTAATGTTTTTTGATTCTTTCCAGTTCCGATTAGATCAGTGATTTTAGTCATTGAAATATTCAAAATTTCTTCGGATAGATTTTTTAGACTCAAACTAGATTTAGCACATAAAGCCGCTGCAATCATCGTGTCAAAATTTAGATTCACAACATCAATACCATAATTTTTCAATACCATAATGTCAAAATTTGCGTTATGAGCAGATTTAGATATTTTTTCATTTTCAAAAAGTTCTTTTATTTTTTTATACTGAGAATCATTAAATAATATTTTTTCATTTTCATGTTTTAAGACAACATACCAAGATCTTTTTATAGAATTGCAAAATGAAATACCTATTATTTCATCCTCTAATGTGTTTAATCCTGTAGTTTCTGTGTCAAAAGAAAAATGATCTGAGTTCATTAATTCTTCATGCATCTTAATAAATGATTCATTGTCATTTACTAGTACAAACTTATCATAATGTTTCTCTATGTTTGGGTTATTGTATTTCTTCTGATCGTTTGAAGTTTCAATATATTTTATTGTATTTTTAAAGTTATTTAGACTTGTTTTTAATTCATAATGTTCAAAAGTTTTAGTAATTTTTTCAATGTCAAAATTTCTAAATTCACACTTATTTAAATTCCAATCAATTACAACGTCTCTAACTATGTTAGTTAAACTTAAACCTTGAATTGCAATTTCTTTATTTTCTACCAAAAGGTTTTGAACTCTTTTGGCTCCCCTCAAATTAGTTATCTTTTCTATGTTCGCTGTATTTTCAAATAAATTTTTAAAGTGTCCAAAATTTAATAATAAAGTTCTAGCAGCTTTTTTCCCAATTCCTGGAACACCAGGGATGTTATCAGAAGGATCTCCTTCAAGAGCTTTTATTTCTGCAACGAATTCTGGTCCTAACCCATCATACCTTTCTTTAACAGCTTTGTTATCATAAGTTTTGATTTCTCCGAATCCAGAATACATAAGAACATTTGTATTTGAATTTACTAATTGTAATTGGTCTGCATCTCCAGTTAAAATCAAACATTGTACTTTATTTTTATCAGCTATTGAACTTATAGTACCAACGAGATCATCTGCTTCAAATCCATCTTGTTCAAATACAGGTATATTCATAGATGAAAGAAGATTCTTTGCTATTGGTATTTGTTTATGAAGATTTGGATCTACAGGAGGCCTTTGAGCTTTGTATTCTGGAAAAATTTTGTCTCTAAAAGTTGGAGCTTTAGTATCAAAACACACCGATACATGAGAAATATTGTTTTCTCTTATAGTTTTTAGTAATGTATTGATAAAACCATATGCGCCTCTGGTGTCTGTTTGATTACTGTTGAGTCTTTCGGGAATCGAAAACCAAGCTCTAAAGACCATTGCATGGCCATCAACAACTAATAATTTATTTTCTTCAGATTTAGACATCTTATTTAAGATACTAAACTATTTTTTAGTCTTATTGAACCTTAATTATTTTGTGATTTTTTTTACCTTTAGAAACAATAATCACTTTACCTGCTTTTAAGTCATTTGTAGTAATAATTTTTTCTTCGTCGTTAATCTTGATACCATTAATAGAAATTCCTCCTTGCTGTATAAGCCTTTTGGATTCTCCAATTGATTTACAAATATAATAATCAACCGTTAATTTATTTATATCAATTCCTTTTTGCAATAATTTTTTGTTTATATTAGCTGTGGTATTTGAATTTCTATATAAATCTTCATAATCAGAATCTACCAATATTTCCCAATCCCCAAAATTTAATCCCTGTGTTTGTCGTTTGGCATCTTCTAGTCCTTTTTCACCGTGAACCAGTTTGGTTATTTCTTCCGCAAGATATTTTTGAGCATTTCTAGAAGAAGCATTTTTACTTGCTTCTATTTCTAATTCTGTAAATTCTCCAACACTTATATTGGTAAAAATTCTAATATAATTTAGAACATCTTTATCAGATGTGTTGAAAAAATATTGATAAAGCTTATATGGGATCGTTTCATTGGAATCAATAGTGATAGCTCCTTCGATACTTTTGCCGAATTTTTCTCCGTTAGCTGTTGTTAATAGCGGGTACGTTATACCATGAGCTTTATGCTTTTGGGATGGATTTTTTTTTCTTATTAGTTCTATACCAGATAATATGTTCCCCCACTGATCAGAACCTCCCATTTGAAAATTACAATTATAATGTTCATAAAGGTACAAATAATCATACGCTTGGAGTAATTGATAGCTAAATTCTGTAAATGAAATTCCGTCTTCTCTAGAGATTCTATTTTGAACAGAATCTTTATTTAACATGGAATTAATATTGAAAAACTTTCCTATTTCTCTCAGAAATTCTATTAAATTTATTTTTGATAACCATTCAGAATTGTCTATGATTTGAGCAGGGTTTTTTTTGTTTTCAAAATCTAAAAATAATTCTAATTGTTTCCTAATTCCTAATAAATTTTCCTGAAGTTTTTCTTTTGAAAGTAAGTTTCTTTCGTCAGATCTGCCTGAAGGATCACCAATCATTCCAGTGCCACCACCAATTATGATTATTGGAGTATGACCAAAATTTTGCAATCTTTGTAAACCTAAAATTGGTATTAAGTTTCCTATATGTAGACTTTTTGCAGTAGGATCAAAACCATTGTAACAAGTAATTTTGTCCTTAATTAAAATTTCTTTGGCACCAGGAGTGTAATCTTTTATAGATCCTCTCCATTCCAACTCTTCTATAATATTTCTGAATTTGTTATCCATATTTTTTTGGTTTCAAGATTTGAAATATGTTATTAATATCTATTTTAATTTGTTTTTTTAATTTATCTAATGATTCATATCTTACTTGATCTCTAATTTTTTTTACTATTGATATTTCAATTGATTTATCATAGATATTTTCATTGAAATCTATAATATGTACTTCAATTTTATGTTCATGTTTATTTTTGAGTGTGGGTCTGTTACCTATAGATAATGCACCAAAACAGGTTTTATTATCAATGTTAACGTAGCAAGCATAGATTCCATCTCCAGGAGCTAAAATTTCTGGGGAAATTTTCAAATTCGCTGTAGGGAATCCTAATTCACTACCAATTCGATCACCTTTAATTACTTTGCCTTTAACTTTGTAAAGGTCTCCTAAGTATGAGTTAGCCTTCTCAATGTTGCCACTTTTAATCAATGAATTAATTGAAGAAGTAGATATAATTTGTTCATTTAATTTGTTCATTTTTACAAAAGTTAATCCAAGTTTTAAATTTTCACAAAGTGTAGACAAAACATCACCAGAAAGTTGATCGTAGCCAAGTTTAGTTTTTTCACTAACAATTAAATGCTTTATATTAGCTAACTTTATTAACAAACAAAGAAATTCTTTAGCAGATAAATTTTTTATTTCATTGTTAAAATCCAAGGGATAAATGTAATCTATTCCTTCTTGAGATATTTTGTTTATTCTGAAATTCAAGTCTGAAAGATACAAACGCTTTTCATTTTTATTAATGAATTCTCTTGGTCTTTTTTTGAAAACTATAGTTATGGATTTTAAATTATTTTTTTTAGCTATGAAATTTGTTTTTTCCAATAATAGTTTATGCCCTTTATGAACACCATCAAATGTTCCTATACATAAAGCAGTTTTATTATGATTTATAATTTTTGAAAGATTATTTAACTGATCAACAGTTTTTTTTATCATGCTATTACTATAATTTAGGTGCCTAGTTGTTCATTTGCTTGCAAAATAATTTCTTCTGTTTTTTCCCATCCAACACATTTATCAGTTATGGATACACCATATTCTAAAGCAGTTGTATCTGAATTTAAACTTTGGCTTCCTGGATTTATATTACTTTCTAACATTATGCCTATAATGTTTTTATTACCAGATGTTATTTGATTTATAACATTATCAAAAACAATAGGCTGTCGATTATGATCCTTATTAGAATTCCCATGTGAACAATCAACTACGATATTAGGCTTAAGATTGTTTTTATTTAATAATTGTTGAGCATTTTTTACAGATTCTTCATCATAATTTGGTCCCGAAGCTCCTCCTCGTAAAATTAAATGATTTGCCTTATTTCCATTAGTTACAACTACTGAAGTTTTTCCATCATGATCAATACCTAAAAAAGCATGTTCCCCTTCACACGCAATCATACCATCTATGGCTAATTGAACAGAACCACCTGTGCCATTTTTAAAACCTATTGGCATTGATAATCCACTTGCCATTTGCCTGTGTGTTTGACTTTCTGCAGTTCTGGCTCCTATGGCTCCCCAAGAAACTAAATCTCCAATATATTGAGGAGTAAAAGGATCTAGAAATTCAGTTGCTGTTGGTAGTCCAATATCAGTGATTTCTGATAAAATTTTTCTAGCCATATTAATTCCTTTAGGAATATTAAATGTACCATTTAAGTCCGGATCATTAATTAGACCTTTCCAACCTATTGTTGTTCTAGGTTTTTCGAAATAAACTCTCATTACTATGAAAATATTTTCTTTTACTTTTTCGGAAAGTTTTTTTAATTTTTTTGCATATTCTATTCCAGCTTTTGTATCATGAATTGAACAAGGGCCAACTAAAAGTAATAGTCTTTCGTCTTTACCAGAAATAATTTTTTGGATACTTATCCTTGAATTTTCCACCAGTTTTGCTTGATTCACTTTTAGAGGAATTTTTTCAAAATATGATTCTGGTGATGGAAGAGTTGTTAGTTCTTTTATATTTAGATTTTGTATTTTGTTCAATTTTTTCTCCTTAAAAATTCTTAATCTCAATTAAATAAAAAAAAGACTCGTATCAGAGTCTTTAGAGTTATTTAAATCTACGAATGAATACTACAAAGACTCCAATCTTTCAAAAAAATAATAATATGTATAAAATTTAGTTTTCATCGTTTTTTTGCTTATTCAGTTCTAGTGTAACTTAATTTTTCAGAAATTTCCTACGATTTATAGATCGGGTCTTAATGAAGTAGCTCCGTTAAGATATACATGTTTTATTTGATTTTGATTTTTTATAGTATTCCAATGAATTAAAATTCTAATACATTTTTTTAATCCGTCAGGGTTATCTATTTCATGCATGTTTAATAATGGGACTTCATTCATGGATAATTTTTCTCTAGCGGCTACTGCAGGAAATTCTGCATTTAAATCTTTGGTTGTAGTAAAAAATATAGAGGCAATGTCTTGAATTTCGACATTATTCAAAGTTGTCATTTCCCTTAATAAACTGAATGTAGAATCTATAATATTTTCTTTAGTATTATTTGATACTGTTGTTGCTCCTCTGATTCCTCTTACCGACATTTTCCCTCTTGCTTACATAACAAACTAAAATAATTCAGATATAAAATTACTTGCCACTTCAATTATCTTATCATTTTTTGTATCTTTTAATTTATTTATTAACGCGGATCCTACTACTGCAGCATCAGCAAATTTAATTATATTAGTTATATCACTTTTAGTAGATATTCCAAAGCCAACTGCCACAGGTACATTGGTATGCTTTTTTACTTGTTTTACAAGATCCTTTACTCTATCAAAAACAATATTTCTTTCTCCTGTTACCCCTAGTACAGATACACAATATATAAAACCTGTAGCTAATTTGGTCGCTTTTCTAATGATTTCTTTAGAAGAATTTATTGAAAGAAGTGGGATAAAATCAATTGAATATTGATTAAGTATATTAACTAGAGGTTTTGATTCATTTACAGGCAAGTCTGCAACAATTAAACCATTAACTCCAGATTCCTTTGCTTCTTTGCAGAAGTTGTGCATATCATACGCAAGAATATTATTATAATAACCCATTAGAACTATAGGAATTTTTAATCCTTTTTTTCTAGCTAGACGAACAGTTTTAATACATTCCTGAGTATTTATACCATTTTTTATTGCTATATTACTAGAATATTGAATAGTTAAGCCTTCAGCTAAAGGATCACTGTTTGGGATTCCTATTTCGATTAGGGTAGAGCCAGATTGCTCTAAAGCAAATAATAAATCAATAAAATTTTTTCTTTTTGGGAAACCACAAGTGATAAAGGGAATAATACTGGTTTTTTTGTTGTTTGTTATAGTTTCTCTTATAAACATTATTCAATCTTAATTTTATTTTGATAATATTATAACGTTTGCATTGTCACTATCAGGGCTAAAAGATTATGCAAAGAATGAATTATTGTTGAAGGGATCAAGTTATTTGTTTTAAGTCTTATAAGTGATAGAGAAATTCCCAATATCACTGCCGGAATTATTGCTGACAATTCTATATGTATTATCCCAAAAAAAATTGAATTTAATATAATTGCGTAGAAATTATTCAATCTAATTTTTAAAATTTTAAATAAATACCCTCTAAATATTATTTCTTCACATATAGGACCCAATATTACTGCTAAAAGAAATATCAAAATATAATTATTGTTTAAGGCTTCTACAACCATCCTAGAATAATTTGAATCATTGAAATTATCGAGTTTTAAAAATTCAATAATTTTTGCCCATAAAAAAATTATTGGCCATGCCAAAAAATAATATGATAAAGAAATTCCTATTATCATGGCAATTTTGCTTTTAAAAATTTTTTTTATTTCTAACCAATTTGCAACATTATTATCATATTTAGAAATGATGATTGATATAAAAATAACTACTCCAACGTTAAACATCATAAATTCAAATAAAATTTGCATACCTTCATTTGAAAAAATATTTTTTATTAAAGAAATCAGAAATGTCAGAATAATAAGAAAACGAATTCTTTTTGTATTCAAATGATTTTTATGAGCAAATGATAAAAAATATTTAATAATGAAAGCCGATAATAAAAAGAGTAATAAAAATTTTATTAATTCTGAGAAATTTGATTCATTTAAGCTTATTATGGTTGATAATTTGACTCCCAAAGCATTCAATAAAAAAGTTTGTAGTATAAATAATAGAATTAATAAAAAATCCAAAATGAAAGAGTCATTAATTTTGAAATATTTTATTATTCCCAAGTAACATCCCCAAAAATGTGACTTTTAAGGTTAAAATTTTTGAATTCTCTCTTAGATTGACGTATATCAGTGAATTTCCCATGTCCGGGTAATATTTTTGTTTCTCCGGGTAATGTATAAATTTTATTATTGATTGAATTATATATATTTTCAAAATCAATCGAGCTACTTGTTTTACCTGGACCTCCAGGGAATAATGTATCCCCAGTAAATAAAAATTTACTATCATCATCTGGTTCAAAAAGAAGGCATATTGAGCCTTCAGTATGCCCTGGTGTTATTAGGGATTTAACTGTGATGTCACCGTTTATTATTGAGTCATCTTTTCGTATTGGAAAAAGATTTTCATTATTAGCTATATACCTTGAATCTTTTAGGCCTATAGTGATATTAATTTTTCCTATTCTATCAAGAAATAAATCAAGCCCTTCTATATGATCATAATGTCCGTGTGTAATTATTACTTTGATTTTTTCTTGATTTAATGATTTATCCATTTTGTTTCTCTGAATTTTTGATAATAAGTCTCTGGGATTTTCAGGTACATCAATTATCGTTGCATGTTCTGATTTTTTTGAAGATATTAAATAAGAATTATTTGATAGAAAGCCTGAAACAAAGTATTCGATTTTATAATTTTCATTTTCAAATAAGTTCATGAAGATTGAGGTTCTGGGAATCCTTTCCCTCGCTTAGTTTTGGGGGTCTTCTTCTTCTCTGGATTTATTTGGGTTGGTTTAGGCTTTTCAATTACTATTCTAACTTCGTTACCTGCCATAACATCTTTAAATTGATCTGCATCCAAAGTTTCATATTTCAAAAGATATTTGGCTACTAACTCAAGTTTCTCTTTATTTATTGTTAGAATTTTTTTTGCATTTTCCTGACCAGTTTTTAACAACTTGTCAATTTCATTATCTATTTTTACCGCGGTTTCATTTGAATAATCTCGCTCTTCGTTTTGCTCTTTACCTAAAAATATAGCTTGCTGTCTTTTCCCATAGGTTCTATAAGCGAACCCTGTAGCCATTCCGTATCGCATAACAACTTCTCTAGCTATTTTGGTTGCTTGTTCAAAATCATTTGCAGCACCAGTTGTCAATACACCTTCTGTAAGTAATTCTGCTTCTCTTCCACCCATAGAAGAAGCTATCATGGCTTCCAATTCGGTCTTAGTTACCAAAGATTGATCTTCTTGCTCGTATCGAGTAAATCCACCTGCGTGTCCTCTAGATACTATTGTAACTTTTCCTATACTTTTTCCATCAGGTATAAAATGAGATACTACAGCATGTCCTGCTTCATGATAAGCAACAAGTTTCTTCTCTTTATCAGTAATCACTTTAGATTTTCTGGCCGGGCCCATTGATACTCTATCAATGGCTTCAGTAAGGTCTGAAAGAACTATAGTTTTTCCATTTCTTCTTGCAGCAAGTAAGGCTGATTCATTAATTAAATTTGCTAGGTCAGCCCCTGAAAATCCTGGAGTTTGTCTAGCAATCGTTCCCATCTCAACCTGTTTTTCTATAGGTTTCCCCTTAGAATGGACTGCTAATATTTCTGTTCTTCCTTGAAGATCGGGGTTGTCGATAGTTACTCTTCTATCAAATCTACCTGGACGTAGAAGAGCAGGGTCTAGAATATCTGGTCTGTTAGTTGCAGCTATAACAATAACATTAGTGTTAGTATCAAACCCATCCATTTCCACTAAAATTTGATTTAATGTTTGCTCTCTTTCATCATGACCTCCACCGAGACCAGCGCCTCTGTGTCGTCCGACTGCATCTATTTCATCAACAAAAATGATACATGGAGAATGCCTTTTTGCTTGACTGAATAGATCTCTTACTCTTGATGCTCCCACTCCCACAAACATTTCAACAAATTCTGATCCAGAAATAGAAAAGAAAGGTACGCCTGCTTCTCCAGCAACGGCTCTAGCTAACAATGTTTTCCCTGTGCCTGGAGGCCCAACTAATAAAACTCCTGATGGAATTTTTGCTCCAATTGATGTGAACCTATCTGGGAACTTCAGAAATTCAACTACTTCCTGTAATTCTTCTTTTGCTTCCGGAACACCCGCAACATCAAAGAAAGTCACGTTGGCCTTACTTCCAACAAACATTTTAGCTCTACTTTTACCAAAGTTCATAGCTTGAGAACCTGAACCTTGGGCTTGTCTCATAATAAAAAATAAAAATCCAAACATTAAAATAAATGGTAAGAGACTTAGAATGATTGAAAATACTGTACCAAGCCCACTTCCAGATTTAACCTCCACAGAATACGCTGAAGAATCTACATCTGAGGCCTCCATAATATCATAAACACTTGTACCAGGTTCTTTAGTTGCTTTGAACGTCTCGCTGTTTTTAGTATATACAAGCTTGTCACCATTAACCTGAATTTTTACAGGACTGGCTGTACCTTCAGAACTCTTTGATATTCTTACCAAATGTCCAAGATCTTTTTCTGTAGATCCTTCAAAGGATCGATTGAGGAACAGATAAAACACAGCAATTAAAATCAAACCCACAATTACGTATGTAACACTGTTTGAAAATAACTTTTTATTCATATTAAAAAAATGGTCCTAAATAATTTTACTTTATATATTAAAAATCCTATCATATCAAACATAAAAATAGTTATTAAAACTAAAATTTTGCCTTCATTAAAAGTTATTAAGAGTTATGATAATATAGAATCTGAAAAAAAGAAAAAAAAAAGTTGATTAAAAGTTGATTATTTCAAAAAGATTTAGGAGTAGAAAATAGCGAAAGATTATAGAGTTAATGAAAGAATCAGAACACCTTCTGTAAGATTGGTTTCTGGTGATGATCAGTCGAACTCTAGAATATTGAAAATTTCAGAAGCATTAGAAATGGCTTCTGAAAATGGACTTGATCTAGTAGAAGTATCCCCTAACCAAGATCCCCCTGTATGTAGATTGCTTGATTATGGAAAATTCAAATACGATATTTCTAAACGTGAAAAGAAAAATAAGAGCAAAACAGTACAAAGTCAGAGAGAAGTTAGATTAAGACCTGGAACATCTAATCATGATATTCAATTGAAGGTAAAAAAAATAAGAGATCTTTTGGATAGTGGATCAAAGGTTAGAATAGCAGTTATGTTAAGAGGTAGAGAACTTGCCCATCCAGAGGTTGCAATGAAAGTATTGAGAAATGTAGCCGAAGGTGTAAAAGATATCGCCAAATTAGATAAGGCTCCAGCTAATGAAGGTAGAAATATAAGTCTAGTGGTTTCACCTGGATTACCACCTGGGACTTTGAAAAAAAATGAAAAAGCGACAAATAAATAATGCCAAAAATTAAAACAAATAAAGCAGCAAAAAAACGGTTTCATATTACTGGATCTGGTAAAGTCATGAGAACTAAAGGCCCCAAAAGTCATCTTAGAAGAAAAAAGTCCAAAAGAGTGAAAAGACTTTTTGGAGGTAAGGTGGAATTATCTTCTTCAGTAATATCCGATAAAATAAAGAATCTAATAAAATAATTTTGGGAGCAAAATGTCTAGAGTAAAAGGTGGAAAAACTACAAGAAGACGCCATAAGTCTATATTGAGCCAAGTTAAAGGTCACAGAGGAGCTCGAAGAACTAGGATAAAAGCAGCTAAAGAATCATTAACCCATGCTTTGAATTATGCAACAAAACATAGACATTTAAAGAAACGTAACATGAGGAGTCTTTCTATTACCAGAATTAATGCTGCAACTAGGATTCATGGTTTATCTTATTCAAAATTTATAAATCTGTTAAGTATTAACAATATAGAATTAGATCGAAAGTCAATAGCTGAGTTAGCTATTAGAGAACCCGAAGGTTTTAAGACTTTGGTTGAATCAATAAAAAAATAGTTATTTAGAACTCCATAAATTGTATAGAACTATCTATAATCACGAAACTCATTATTACAAAAAGATATAAAAGAGAAAAAATATAAGTAGTTTTAGCCTCTTTTTTATTTGCTATCTTAAATAAATTAAAAGATTTGTAAATAAATATTCCTCCAAATAACAAGGAAGATATCATAAAAAGCCATCCTAAAGAATTAGCCACCACGCCAGTTAAAATAGTAATTAGCAGCAAAATTATACTGTACAAAAAAATTTGTAAAGTAGTGTTTTTTATACCTTTAACCACTGGAAGCATTGGAATTTTTGCCTTTTCATAATCATCTTTTATCATAATTGCTAGTGCCCAAAAATGCGGAGGAGTCCAGAAAAAAATTATCAAAAATAAATATAAAGCTTCTAAAGTTATAGAATTACTTATTGAAGCATAACCGACCAATGGAGGAATTGCACCAGCTGCTCCTCCAACAACAATATTTTGAACGGTTCTTTGTTTAATATATAAAGTGTAAAAACCTACATACAAAAAAGAACCTAGAAGCGCCAACAAAGCGGCAAGTAAATTATTTATTGTGAATAAAATGATGAATGAAGCCAATATAAGAATAATTCCAAACAGCAAAGCATTTTTAGGTTCTATTTTCCCTTCAACTATAGGTCTGTTTTTTGTTCTACCCATATTCTTATCTATATCTTTTTCGAAGTACATATTTAGCGCAGATGAGCCTCCAGCTGCAAAATATCCTCCAAGTAATAAACCAACTAAACTTATCACATTTGGAACTCCTCTCGCTGCTAAAAACGCTCCACTGAAACTAGAAAAAACAAGCAGTGTTTGTACTCTTGGTTTTGTGAGCAAAAAATAATTATTGATCACTGAAAAATATTTATTTGTTAATCTCATGTTTGTTTATCTTGATTGTTTATTTTATAGTCTCTAATAGCGATTATTATAACCACTGATAGCATCCATGTAAGTGTTGCTAAAGACAAATGAAGTGTTCTAGCCCAAACCGTAAATTCTGTTAACGGTATTAAGGCTCCACTGAAAAATTGAGATAATCCTATAATTAGAAATAATTTTCCAATTTTACTTGCTAAAGTAGATGGATAATACTTCATTAAATTATAGTTAATAATGATTAAATAATAAATTAATCCAATAGAAATGATTCTGTGTATCATATGTATCCATTGTGAAGAATGCTTAGGTAGGAAAGAATCAGAGCATAGAGGCCATTTATAACATACTGCCCCCGCTTGCTGCCATACCATATAAGCTCCTGACAAAATAGTAACTAATGTGAAGATAGAAGATGTGATGGCTAATAATTTTATTTTACGTCCAAAATTAGACTCGGGCTTTATGGTTTCTAGGCTTATACCAGTTGTCATGAGAGCAGCAATTATTAAAGCTCCAGCCAAATGAAGAGTTCTTATAGTAGGGTCTAAATCTGATAAAACAACTATCCCACCTATGCCTCCTACAACAATTATTAATATTAGAGAAATGGTATAAATAATTGTTATGTTGTTAAATTTTTTATAGATCAAAAAGGAGAAAATTAAAACAGAAATAGAGACTAGCCCAAATAATGTTCCAGAAGTTCTATGACTCCATTCTATAATAGCATTGATATCATTTAGAGGAGGAATCCATGATCCAAAACAAGTTGGCCAATCAGGACACCCATCCCCTGATCCCGTAACTCTGGTGAAAGCACCACAGGTAGGTTGAAAAAAAGAAAAGAAGCAACCCATGGCCGCAAAAATTAAGAAAACTTTTCTTTTTTCTTTGTTTATATTCGACATATTTTAATTACACTAGATATTAGAAATTTAAGATATATTAAATTTACTTAATTTAATTTTTTTAGGTTAATAACAGGAAAATCATTATGGCAATATTAGGTATAGAAACTTCTTGTGATGAAACGGCATGTGGCATTATCAATTTAGATGGAAAAGTTCTTGGTAATGTTGTGGCTTCTCAAATAAATACCCATGCTCCATATGGGGGTATTATACCTGAATTAGCTTCAAGAGCACATTTAATAAATATTTATAAAGTATATAAACAAACGCTCCAAGAATCGAAAATCTCATCCAAAGAAATAAAGGCAATTGCAGTAACTTATGGGCCAGGATTGGCAGGATCTCTATTGGTAGGTATAAATTTTGCAAAAGGATTATCCATGTCTTTAGATGTACCCTTGATAGGAGTAAACCATCTTGAGGGACATATTATGGCTGCTTTAATTAGAGATAACAAGCTTATTTTAGATCTTGATAATTCATTTTTCCCAAGTCTATGTTTATTAATTTCTGGTGGACACACCGAACTTATTTTAATGAAATCATATGATAAATTTTCACTAATTGGTCAAACTAGAGATGATGCAGTTGGAGAAGCATATGATAAAGTATCTAGGTTGTTGGGTCTTGGATATCCAGGAGGGCCAATAATTGAAAAAATGGCAAAAAATTTTTCAAATAAAAATAGATATGTTTTACCAAGAGCTTGGCTTAATGATAGTTATGAATTTAGTTTTAGTGGTCTGAAAACTGCGACAATGAATTTGACTAACAAAGAGCTTTTTTCAAATAATTTAAACAAAGTTGAAACACAAAAGACTATTTCAGATATATCCTATGCCTTTCAAGAATCAGTATTTGATGTTTTATTTTCTAAAACAACAAATGCAGCTACAGAATTTAGTTGTAAAAACATTTTGATATCAGGAGGAGTAGCAGCAAATGGTTTTTTGAGAGAAAATTTTTTATCTAAGAGTTCTTTTAAAGTTATTTTCCCCGAAAAACAATTCTGTACTGATAACGGTATAATGATAGCTTCAAGAGGTTTGATAGACTATCTAAAAAATAAAAAATTAGATGAAAATTTGGAAGTTACCCCTCAATTGAATATATTATGATTTTTTTTTACTCTAATAGTAAAAAAAAATTACATTTCTTTGGTCATCTCTTTTATATTCCCAATAAATTTCCTAACTGACATGATCTTATTTTTAGGGAATTCTATAGAAATCAGATCTAGATTTGTTTTTATTGCCAGTTTCATGTAATTACTTTTCACAAAATAATCTAAAAGGAAAAATATTGCACACAAAAAAGACAATGTAGATAAAAGGGTATTGAAAATACTTTCGAATAAGAAAAACCAAATTATTAAGGATAGAAAAAAGCTTAGAAAAGCCCATATTAATTTTCTATTTGCTACATTATTTTTATCAATGTTAAAGGAGGTAATTTTACTTAAATGAATAGCTTTATAAGATTCATCAAAATCTTTNTATCTTAAATAATTTCCATTNATGATAANTTTTTTNCCACCAAAAGATAAATATTTTAATGTTTTCATCTAGNTNTTCTTTTCNACAAATGNNCGGGCATTNTCTAGCATCAGNGTATGAATATCGATAGTNTTCGTAATATCACTAGCTACAATTTTCTTTTGTTTTCTNGCTTTNTCATCGATTTTTTTTGTCAACTNAACTCTTTCTTTATGATCAGGTTCTCCTGGCAAACCCATTGANGCTGCAAGATCATTTGGCCCTCCAGTTATTCCTGATAAACCTTTTACTGACAATATCCCATCAAGATTTTCCCATCCTCTGACTGACTCTATTTGACCAATTACAAGCATATTTTTGTTGGTCCATTTAGCAAATTCTAGTTTTCCTCCATAAGTTTTGAGTTTTTTGTCATCATTAAACTCTGTTCCTCTACCTCCTCCCCAAGATCTTTTACCGTGAGGAGGGAATAAGCAAGCATCAGCGAAACTTTGAGCTTGTTCTTTACTTTCTATATGAGGTCCAGTTATACCNTGTATNCCNCGATCAAGAAATAAATTAATCCAATAAGGAGTACAGTCTGGNACTCTGGCTGTTACGGACATNCCGTAACCATTTGCAACTCTACATATNTCATCTATNGATTCNGGNGTAAAATATCCATGTTCNCCATCACANTTTATNGCATCAAATCCTACNTGGTGNGCCATTTCTACNAAATGCAAAGANGGGAAAGTAAGNCCAAATACGTTGGCTTTNTTATTATTATTAAATTTGTTTATGATNGTATTTTCTATCATTGTTTNTCCTTAATAATNAAATTTTAAATCTTTTTAATAGCNCNACCTTTTGATAAAGGNTTANTTAAAGGAGGATGTTTTTTTATTTCATTTTCATTCATTGTNAATCCCAATCCTGGCTTGTTATTTATAGTAACATAACCATTTTTTTGACGAGGGAATCCAGTAAANACTTTAAANTANTGAGGTGAGTAAAATTCNGCGTGATATTCCATTATTTCAAAATTCAAAATCGATTTACTTAAGTGCATTTCAGCTATNGCTCCNACNGGAGAGCATGTATTATGAGGTGCAATNGTAACNTGCTTAGATTCAGCAAGNATNGCTATTTTTTTCAATTCTGTTATNCCTCCAGCATTTGCTATATCAGGTTGTAANACATCGGCTGCATTCTTTTCNAGAATTTCAGAGAAAGGAAANTTTGTATATAATCTNTCNCCNGTNGCTATAGGAACCTNAACTTTNTCNCTAACTTGTTTCAATTCATCTATTTTTTCTTCNGAAACGGGTTCTTCGTAAAAAAGAGGATCATATTTTTTTATCATATNTCCTATTTTNATAGCGTTCATAACATTAAATTTTGCATGAGCTTCTATTANAATTTCTACATTTNNCCNCACTGTTTCTCTNACTGATTTNATTCGATTTTCNGCTAAATATAATTNTTCTTTTGAAATTTTGTAAAAATTATCTTGTCCAAAAGGNTCAAATTTTAATGCTTTATAGCCCATTTGTATAACTTTTCTTGATTCATTGGCATTTTGNTCNGGTGTNCCTGGNTTGGTGTACCAACCATTTGCATAAACTAATAATTTNTCTCTTTGAGAACCTCCTAANANNGTATATATNGGTAAATTTAAAATTTTNCCNTTAATATCCCANAGNGCTATGTCTAATCCNGAAATNGNAGTNGANGAGATCCTTCCTCCTCTNTGCANTGAGTTATTATACATATTTAACCAAAGTGATTCGGTATNTAGAGGATCCTNTTCTTTAAGAAATTTTTCAAAAAGATATNTTGTTTCTTCTATAATGANCTCATCTTCCCCTAANGAACTNGCATCCCCTAACCCAAATATTTCAGGATCATTGGTCTTAATAATNGGAATTAACCAGTTTCTNGAAGCATTATGATGTTTAGCAGAAAACCTTCTAAACTCTAAATCAGTAATTTTATGCATTTTATAAATTCCTTCGTTTTTCCATCAAGTNANAAAANTCAATNTATTTATTGTTCNCNTTNNGAACAGTATAATGTGNAAAAATTCCATCTGCTANATAACNTTTCTANGANAATTNANTTTCNTAATNNAATTTAATANCATTTTACGANTAAATTACGTATNAATANGGTCAAAANTATAACNAAAAATTGGACATTAAAGCTCTTTNCANTGTTGACACATAATATTTATNTAGATATGCTCAAATGATACTGGCAGTTTGTAACAGTTNTGCTTAGATTTGTTAATTAAATAAGTCNAAGNNAAATANGTNTATANAACTGCTAAAACAATAAACTAANATCCGTTGGTATNCCAGCGGAGAAGGTTTGGAGGAAATTTTTATGAGTATGAATATACTACGTAAATCCGGCTTATTGGTAGGTTTACTTGTTGCTTCNATGCTTATGGTTATGGGAATTGCNTGTGGTGGNNNTGATGCGCNNGAACGGTCATCACCNACTACNGGATCAAGTGCAGCNCCNGCACCNNNAGCACCNGNAGCACCNGCACCTGCTGCCAAAGCCGCTGCCCCAGCTGCACCAGCTAAAGCTGCTGCACCTAAAGCTGCTGCTCCAGCTAAAAAAGCTGCGAGCCCTGCAACTAAGGCTGCTGCAAAANNAGCTGCGCCAGCCAAAGCCGCCGCACCTAGTGGTCCTACTGGTAAGCTTATAAGAGCTCACCANGAGGTTAACCCTGTCTTTGGAACACCATGGTCAGGTCCATATAAATGGTCTGCTGCTGATTTGATTGGTATTGGGGAACACCTTTTCTATTTTGATAAAGGTAATGCTATGACNCCTCAGATGGCAAAATCATGGTCTGTTGACCCTGCTGGAACTAAAGTCACTATTGAACTTAACAAAGGAATGAAGTGGCAATCTCCNAAAGGANATGAAGATACNGACTTTGGTGAAGCTGATGCTGATAGTCTAGTAAGATGGTTTAACACCGTTAACGGTACAGTTAACCCTGATAGTTCTTACCCAGATTCTGGTGACTTAGGAGCTATTTTCACTAAGGCTGNAAANACCGGTGATTACACATTCACAGTTGGATTGGTAAGTCCAGTATTTTTCTGTTTACCACTTTCTGANTTNGGATGTTTGGGTGCTGCNCCTGTAATTGGNTCAACAGAACACGTTGACATTATGGGTGCTGACTGGGCTTCAAAGAACGCTGTTATGACAGGACCATATGTACACGGTGATTGTAACGCTGGAGACAGATGTTCAGTGTACGCTNTTGAAGACCATTGGAGAGCTACACCAGCTGTAGCNGAAATTGAAGTAATTCAAGTNCCTGAAGCTCAAACTCAGGTTGCTATGTTNAAATCTGGTGANGTNGACATGNCTGTAGTTGANTATAAACTACTNGCTGATGTTGTANCCGGATCTGACAAATTACGATTCCTAGAGACTATGCCAGGTGGATATGTTGGACAATCAATCATATTCCCAGGAAACCTTTGGGAAGAAACTCATGCCAGAAGTGGTGAAGCATTGAATGCTTGGGATTCNCCCGCATATGACAAGGATGTTCCTTGGATCGGTGACCCATGGCAAGTTGATTCATACCACGAAGGAAGTACTGACTCATCAGTTGTTAGATACACTGATACAGACAACCCAGCAGGTATGAGNGACATGGAACAAGCTAGACTAGTAAGACTAGCTCTTTCCACAGCTTTGGATAGAGCTGCCATTAATGATGTACTTCTTAATGGAATTGGAACACCTATATATTCAGAATATATGGGACCAGAATATCCAGGTTGGGATCCAGCAAGAGACACTGGTNTATGGGATGCTACTGGAAACAAGACATCTGAGACCGGTGGAGTAATACACAAATTGCCTGATGGAGACATCGTGGCTGCTGGTGCATTACTAGATCAGGCTGGTTANCCAGCAGATGCTNNTGGTAATAGACCNATTGANGGNTTAGTACTACAAGCTTATGCAGCTGAAGCAGGTCCAGTAGGACTTGAAGTAGCTGACACTGTTATGAGTGACTGGGCTAGATTAGGAATAGAAATCTCAGGATTAGTCGAAGACTATGGTGGAGTTATCTCTCCTAGAATGAAGAGAAGAGAACAATACTTACCTGTATTGAAAAACTGTGATGTTCATTCAAACGTTTGGCCNCAAGANTGGCCAATACCTCCAGTTGACACTTCAAGAACACGNCCTTCATGGGGTTGTGGATTTGAGTCAAAATTTGGAGCAAANATGGTTAGTGACGTATTAATGGAAAAAGATGCTGCCGAGAGAAAAAGAATGCATATTGATTCAGTAGATTACTCAATGTACTGGTTACAATACGCAGGTGTTTACCAAGTTCCTAAAGGTATCGTTGTAAACGATAAAATTAAGTCTTGGAATGCTCCTCAACAGCACTATGCTAACGTTTCTAACAATCCAGAATTGATTGTTCTTAAGTAATTAATTGATTCAAACGGATTAGTTTTAATGCTAATTGAGTAAAAAAGTGGGAAGAATGCTTTATTTCTTCCCACTTTTTTTGTAGCATCTTTAGATAAATTATATTANTACCCAAGGAGAGGTTGTGNTTCGTTTTTTAATNGGAAGATTTTTTTCCTCATTTTTATCAATAATAGGAGCNACTCTAGCTATNTTTACGTTAACAAATTTTCATAACGATCCTAGATTACTTTTTGTNCCAGATAGTGGTAACGGAATAACTCANGANCAATGGGACAGATTGGGCGAAAGACTTGGAATGAATAAACCTTTNCANNNNCGTTATCTTCAATGGATAGGNCGGACTTTAAGAGGAGATCTAGGAATGTCCTTGGCTAGAAGTATGGCAGTAACCGATATTCTTGTTGCNAAAATACCAGCNACTCTTGAACTGGCTCTGGGAGGATGGGCTTTTGCTATTNTNCTGGGTATNCCTACNGGAGTTNTAGCGGCNGTNTATAGGGGTTCGATATGGGATTACATAGCTAGATTTATGGCTTTGGTAGGACAAGCTGCGCCACCTTTCGTTACCGGTCTTATTTTGATATATATATTTAATCAATGGATAACACCAGGAGGACAACCTCTATTACCTGCAGGAGGTAGATCTCCAGAATTTGATGTTAAAGATTATATTCTTCCGTGTGTAGCTTTAGGCTGGGGTGCAGCAGCAGCACTTATGAGACTTACAAGATCTTCCATGTTAGAAATTCTGGATTCAGAATACATAAGATTGGCTAGAGCAAAAGGAGTAAGCTGGTCAACTGTTATATTCAAGCATGCCTTAAGAAATGCGTTGATAGCTCCAGTAACAAGCGCTCTATTGATTTTTTCAGGATGGTTAAACGGTGCGTTGGTAGTCGAAATTATATTCTCTTGGCCTGGAATTGGTTTTGATGCTTTATATAAAGCAGTAAATGATAATGATTTCCCTCTTTTGTTAGGTACTGTTTTTGTATTTATTCTTATTTATTTGATTTTCGCAACTCTAGCTGACATCGCTTATACAATAATAGATCCACGGGTCAGATTAAATTAATGAAAGGTTTATATTAAATGAGTACAGCTTTACAAAGCTCTAAAAATATACTTTCTATATTCCCTTTTTTATGGTGGTATTTTAGAAGATATCCAATTTTTCCAGCAGTTGTATTAGTTGTGTTGGTAATAGCCGCAATAATAGGTCCCACAGTTGCTCCTTATGAAAGAGACATAGGTGATGTAAGACTCAGGCATTCTCCTCCAGGTTATGGTGATGTAAAATTTCCCGCTAGAAATATAGATTTAAATGAAGCATATGGTGCTACTATACCTGCTGGAACAGTTTTTCCATTAGTAGTTGAGTTGACAACTGATAATAGAATTTTTGATTATGATGATGATGGCTCCTTTAATAACAATGTCTCGTGGAATGAAGAGTCAGCTAATACTCCAGACATACTTTTCAATCAAGTAACAGGTGATAAAGAGATTGTTACCTTTGAAATAAAAACAAATGAAGCAATAGTTGATGGTGATAACGATATAGTTACTCTTGATATTCAAGTAGTTAGAATTGATACAAAACTAAGAGACTATTGGCCGACAGGTTATCATTTTATGGGTAATGATCATGTGGGGCGAGATGTTTTTAGTCGCCTTCTTCATGGAGCCCAAATTTCAATGATGGTTGTTGGGGTATCTTTGGTTTTAGGAATGACAATAGGTGTAACTTTGGGACTTATAGCTGGCTATGCGATGGGTAAAGGAGAACCCAATATAGGGTTCTGGATCACGTATAGGGGGAAAAGAAAAAGGATTGTATTATTAAGTCCATGGCTTATAGATGAATTTATTACTAGATTCGTTGATATATGGTACGCATTGCCATTCTTGATGGTTGCTTTGGTTGTTACGCTTATTTTTGGAAGAGGATTAACCGTTTTGATGGGAGTATTGGCATTGATAGCTTGGAGTGGATTTGTAAGGGTTATTAGAGCCCAAACTCTTATTATAAGAGAAATGGATTTCGTTGCTAGTGCTAAAGTAAATGGAGCTACTCCAACTAGAATATTATATAAACACATTCTTCCAGGAGTTTTAAATACTGCGGTTGTTGTTGCTACATTAAATACGAGTGCACTTATTTTATCAGAGTCAGTATTGAGTTTCGTTGGAGCTGGGATTCAACCACCAACACCAGCGTGGGGTGTTATGACGAATGAAGGTAGAGATTATTTGGCTATTGCTCCTCACCAAGTAATGGTCCCGGGAGGAGCTATATTTCTTGTCGTTTTAGCTCTTAACTTTATAGGAGACTGGTTGAGGGATAGATTAGATCCAAGATTAAGACAGGTAGATTAAAAAAGAATATGTATATTAAAAAGCTATTTATATTGTTTATTGCCATTTTGCTTTTTGCTTGTGGTGGAGAAGAATATGTTTCATACACAAACATAGTACAAACAACAACTGCTCAAAACATGCTTTCAAATGCAACTGCAACAGCTACTGCGGATGTTACCGAATGTACTGCTCAACAAGGGATAGTTTTTCAAAGTTTAAGTGATGCAGAAAAAGAAAAATGGGTTACTGAATGTGAAAGTTCTTTTACAGCAGCAGCTCAGGCAGTTGGAAAAGATGCGGCAATTTCAGCTCAAACCGTGGCGCTTTCTTTAACTGCTACTGCAGAAGCCGGTGGTGAAGCAGAATGTTTTGGATCTACTTGTGAAAAAGAAGAAGTAATAATTGACATCGATATGCCTGAAGGACCTATATTAGAAGGGCCTGTTGATGTTGAAATAGGTCAAGGAGGTGTAATGGAACCTCAAACTATAAAGATCAATGTTGGAACCACAGTTAATTGGCTAAACCCCAAAGGGGCCGCTAGTTCATCATCTGCTGATGAAGGACAAGATGACATGTGGGATTCTGGTGCATTTAACAAAGGTCCATTTGATAAAAAACCTGAACAATGGACTTATTCCAGAGAATTTACGATTCCAGGGTGTTTCAAATATAAATCTTTATTTAGTGGGGACGCTGATACAGGAAATTTTGGTGTTGTTTGTGTTGTAGAGTAATCTAATTATCCTCCACCCACAGGTCTGACTATCTCTATTCTATCCTCTTCCTCAATGATAGTTTGTTCATAATCTTGCCTTTCTATTATTGATCCATTTATTGCAACGGCAAGCATTTTTTTATCTAGATTTTCTTCAATCAGAAGTTTTTGTACTGATATAAGCTTATTAATTTTTATTTCTTTTCCATTTAAAATAATATTAATCATAAAATGAATTTAATTTTTTTATTTTTGAATTTATATTTTTTGCATTTGCAATATCTGTAATAATTGCTGCACCCTTTGCTCCAGCCTTTACTATTAAGTTCAAATTAGTTGAATTAATACCACCAATAGCAATGATTGGTTTACTAGATAAATCTATCATTTTTCTTAAGTTATTTATACCTAAAATATTACCATCAGGATGGGAATTAGATTTGAATATAGTTCCTAAAACAAATGAATCTATGTATTTATCATTATTATATTTTAGTAATTCTTTTTTTGTATGGATTGATTTAGAAATCCAAGAAGCACCACTAAATTTCTTTGCATTTTTACCATTTAATTCAGAAAATGATGGAATATGATAACCGAAGGCATTGATTCTATTACAAGTTTCATAATCTTCATTCACAATTATTTTTAAATTTTTAGATTTTATTAAATTTGATGTTTTTAGAATAAGATTCTTTTTTGTGGATTTATTAAATCCTTTGAATCGTAATTGTAAGTATTCCAAATTTGTTCTGGTTATTTGACAGATATGATCAAAGAAAATTTCCTCAGTAGAAAATTTTGATAAATCAGTTACGTAAATAATCATAAATCAATTTTTGGGGATATTTTCTACTGGACTACTTGCTACTGCATTATTACTTATTGGTATCCTCCCAGATAAATAGGCTTTTCTTCCAGCTTCTACACCAAGCTTAAAAGCTTCTCCCATTAATTTTGGATTCTTTGCTCCTGCTATAGCTGTATTTACTAAAACAGCATCTGCTCCATTCTCCATAACTAATGAAGCCTCTGAGGGGACTCCTAAACCTGCATCTACAACTACAGGAATATTTGATTGTTCTATTATAATGTTTATTTCTTCTAAAGCTAATACCCCTCTTCCTGAACCTATGGGAGACCCTAATGGCATAACTGTTGCACAACCAATATCTTCTAATCTTTTAGCCAAAACAGGATCAGGAGAAATATAAGGTAAAACTATAAAACCTTCATTGACGAGAGTTTCACAAGCATCCAAGGTGCCTATTGGATCAGGTAACAAATATTTTGCATCNGGTATAACTTCAACNTTTATCCAATTNGANGATGTAACCTCTCTAGCNAATTTAGCNGTGAAAATTGCTTCTTCAGCGGTTTTACTTCCTGCTGTGTTAGGTAGAATATTATAATTATCCCAATTTATATCATCAAGTAGATTTTTTTCTTTAGGATTATCAAAATTTATTCTTCGAATTGCTACAGTTATCATTTCAGTTCCGGAAGAAANTATTGATTCCTTAAGATCTTNNGAAGANCGNTGTTTTCCTGTTCCTGTAATTAATCTTGATTTAAACTTTTTTCCAGCAATTTCTAAGNCATCCATNTTATTAAAGAAAGTATAATTTAATACACTATTAAATTTCTAATTATTAANTNGTTTTATAATATTATAGGATAAAAATTTTGATTATAAAAATAGATAAACATTTACNTTCTCCNGTAATCAAGGCAGCNTTGTTTNATTTAGATGGAACTATATTNGATGTTGAAGAAAATATTCCNTTAGNTATAAGTGACAGNATNNAATTNATTTCTAATTATATTCCTGTATCNATAGTTTCAGGAAGAATCTTTTCTGAAGTTTCGAAATATTCAACTTTACTAAAATTAANATCCCCACAAATTTCTGAGAATGGGGCTATTATNTTTGATCCTTTGAAANNGAANAAGATTATATANAAAAGATTTATGGATCAGGATATAACNGATTNAATATTTAATGTTCTAGATAATAANAATGTNCAATACTTTTCTAGTTCNAACGGGAAACATATTACTCATAATTCNAGAGATAAAACAAATGAANTTAATATTATTACCTGTTTAGAATTAGATATTGCAAAATTAAANAATATTAAACCCTTTNTTGAAAGTGATAAAATTACCATTGTCTATTCTAGAGGAAGTCAAGATCAAAATTATATAAGTTTTACTCCTAGAGGAATTAATAAAGCAATTGCCATAGAAGAATATANAAAGATANTGAATTTAAATAGNTCTGAAATATTNGCTATTGGAGATGGTTTGAATGATATTGAAATGNTNAAATCAGTTGNNATTTCTGTAGCAATGGGCAATTCATATGANGAAGTNTTTAAAGTTTGNAATTATTTTACAAAAACATTTAATGAAGAAGGAACAATTATTGNACTTGACTGGATCATTAGAGGAATAAAATAAANACTATTTTCTTAGAGCCTTATAACTTGCTTCAAGTACCTTCCTCCAAATTTTNACTTCATTTGTAACTGTTGATATTAATTTTTTATCATAATANGTNGGTGNGAATTTATTTAGCCTATTTGANATNATTTTTTTCTTATTGGTGTAATTCAAGAGAGAAAATGTATTTATAATATATATTTTCAAAATNCTAGACATNTCCTCGGGNCTTTTACTTGCGCCNAAAGGAGGTTCNGGAATTACTGCATCAACAATTTTAGNTNCTAAAGCNTTCTTAGCAGATATTTTTTCTTTGTNAGATTTTTTTTCTACAATATCTCCTGCCCAAAAAATNGAATGTTCTAACATAAATAAANTATCTGCNATTGTGTATGGNAATGCTGCTTCTCCTCCAGCTTCTCCAATNATAANNGANATATGGAAATTATTAAGATTTATAAATTTATCAATTAACTTTGATATATTNGNNCCAATTCCTCCAATTTCATTTTCAAATGATTTATTTATTCCTGTATTATCNATAAAAGAAATTATTGGAAGATTAAANCTATTTGCNAGNTNAATTGCTTTAATTGANNCTAANATATCTTTGTTAGATAATTTACCATCTTGTTTTTTGTTATTCCTATTATAATTTTGTCCAATGACAATGGTNGGCTGTGAGGTAATTTTTGCTAANCCNAANTCAATGATTCCTTTTTCTNNATTTGAATTANTTAAAGACAAAAANTCATCNAAAACATTTTTTATGTAATATGAAGANGTTGGCCTGCTCTTTTCTTTGTATAAATTCTTTAAGNTATTTTCTACATGTCTTGGNAAAANAAGATCNGTTTNTTTGGGGATTTTATTTTTNGAAGTCAGNATTTCAAGAATTGTGTACAATTCTATTTTTAATTTATCTCTNGGNACAATCCTATCNATNAAACCTTTATTATAAAAATTTTCNGCTGTAACATTTATAGAATTTTTATTTTTTGTTACATCAATTATTTCTTGAAGAGGAGACATTCCAATGATACTTCCTGGTTCAGCTAATTTTATATTNGATCTTGAAGCAAATGAACTGTAAACTTGACCACCAGAAGGATTTGTATACAAAGAAATATGAGGTATATTATTTTTNAATAAACNATTNCTAGCAATAACTGTTTTNACCATTTGTGAAAGAGAATGNAATCCTTCTTGTATTCTTNTCCCNCCGCTNGAAATNATCGAAACTACCGGTAATNTATNTTTAGAAGCATANGCAAATGCTTTAGAGATTTTATCTCCNACAATAAGACCCATAGAACCTCCTAAGAAGCCAAAGTCTAGTATGATTATTAGAGAATTTATTCCTCCGATAGTGCATACNCCNCTAATAGCNGCTTCTTCTAAACCAGTTCTATTNCGTGTNGTCCTNACCTTTTNTTTATAGGATTTATNCAATTNTANATCANCTGGTTTGATAATAGANATATTTTTATTTATNTCTTTAAATGATCCTTTNTCACATACTATTTCTATTCTTTTTTNGAAATTGATAGAATAATGAAAATTGCAGAATGGACANGTTTTATAACTTTTATAAAAATCAGTNTTAGAAATTTTTTCATTGCAGTTNAGACAATTTGANAGGTCTTCACCAAGTTCTATAAAATTATTATCNANGTCATTCATTTCAATATTTAAGTACTTTTCTAGGTTTCCCTGGTTCTCCATNACNNACTATACCGTTTTCTTCAAGCTCATCCATTAGTCTTGCAGCTCTNGGATATCCTATTCTNAGCCTTCTTTGCAATAAAGANGTTGAAAGGGTATTACTNTGAGTTGTNAATTCTAAAGCTTNAGAATATANAGAATCTTCTGAAACNCCATTATTAATATGNTTTTCTTCTTCTAAAGANAATGTTTCTAATNCGTATTCATTAANGCCNGACCATTGATTAATAATCATAGATATGTCCTNTTCATTAAGAAATACNCCTTGAATNCTTTTNATCTGNGGACTATCTANNGGACTAAATAACATGTCTCCTTTACCAATAAGTTTTTCAGCACCAATACTATCTAGAACGGTTCTAGAGTCAATTTGTGACATTACAGCAAANGATACTCTACTTGGAAAATTAGCTTTAATTAANCCTGTNACTACATCTACTGAAGGTCTTTGTGTNGCAACTACTANATGTATCCCTGTAGCTCTACCTAATTGTGCCAANCGAACNATCAATCTCTCAATTTCATTNCCAGCTTGAAGCATTAAATCAGCTAATTCATCAATNACNACTAAAATNTTCCACATTTTATGTGAANTATTCATTTTATTATTAAATTCAGTNATATTTTTTACCCCGGCTTTTTCCATGATTTTAAATCTATTCATCATTTCATTAACTGTGCNTGACAATACTTTGNCAGCTTTCTCTGTATCTACTATTACTTCATCGGTNTATAAGTGTGGTATTGATGAATANGGGGTCAATTCTACNCTTTTAGGATCAATTAGTATCATACGAACTTCATNTGGAGATTTATGGCTTATNAAACCAGATATTATTGAATTTATAAANACTGATTTTCCTGACCCNGTNGCTCCTGCTACNAGTAAATGNGGCATTTTNGCTATGTCNACNACAATNGTCTCNCCNTTCATNNCTTTACCCATTGGNGCTGGNAATGAAAAAAGATCAAATAAATGATCAGTTTTTTTNTCNTCTATAACTTCTCTGAAATCAACTATATTGGGTGNAATATTAGGAATTTCTATGCCCATTATATCCTGAATTCCATCTACAACNGGTTCAAATCTTATNTTTGGAGAGCCTAGAGCTAATGCTAAATCTTTTTCTCTTCTGAGAATTTGATCAACTTTTACCCTTTTAGTTTCTTCTCCATCAACCCACCCAGGTTTTAATTGATACATAGTAACTGAAGGNCCAGATNTATAATTTTCTATAGACGTATCTACTCCATGAGCTGANAATGTATTTTTTATTATCTGTATAGTGNNGTTAATTTCTGACTTATTTANATCNTTTTTTNGACTAATTGAAAGATGATTAGTNTTTATTTTTGGCCATTTATTATTTTTTGTTAAATATCTCAATAGCTCAAATTCAACTAAATTATTTTCTTCAATAATTTCTTTTTTTATGGGTATTTCATGATCAATATTGTTTATATCAATAATTTCTTTTTTTATATTTTGCTTTGAATCTTCTTTATAAGTAATTGGAGTTAAATCTTTTGTTTCCTTAATTTCAATATGATCAATTGGTTTATCTAAATCTAGTCCATTATCTAAAGAGACTATATTTTCATTTTTTTTTATTTCTTTTTTCTTCATTAAATCCCGTAATCGATTTAGAATGAATTTGTTTCCTAATATAAAAACTTTCAGTGAATTAATAAATAGTTCTAAAATTTTTTTTGGTTTGTAAATAATTAGAATAAATAACAAAGGGGAAATAATTCTAATTGTTACATCTACATAATTTATCCAACTAGCATTATATAAACTCCAATTTGAAGGACTCTTAGCTAATTTTTCACCTATTACCCCAGATAAAGAATAATCAAATGAGAAATTTGAGCTTGAATTATATGATATTGTCCCCAATAGGATGAATATTGAAAAATTTAGTAAGAGGAACGATATTAAAAGTTTTTTTGTAATAATTTTTTTTGATTTGTTTAAGGAAAATTTGTAAAGAGTTCCTAATAGCAATATGCTTGCTGCGATATTTAGTGGAAGTATTCCTAATTTTATTCTTACTTCCATGAATAACAAAGGTATAAATAAAATTATAGAAATACCTAATAAAATTAAAAGGAAGTTCTTGTTAGAAATTTGTTCTTCTATTTTTGTCAGTATTGAACTGTTGTTTGATTCAGTGATTTTCATTTATTTTACCAACAATTTTATTTATTTTTCAATTAAGATCAATTTTATACTATAAGCTTTATTAAATTCTAATAATACTAATTTATATAATTTTTCGTTTAGGATCATAGTTTTTTCTTCCCAAGATATTGTTGATTTTATTATTGATAATAGTTCTTTGTTTGACTCTAAAGAATTTGAAATAAACTTAGCAATTTGGTTCTTTCGACTTGGATTAGAAATAGATATTTGAGTTTCATATTTATTTGAATAATCGTCTTTATCAATAAAATACAATATAGATATAATATTTTTATTTTTTATTTTTATATTTAGATTCTCTTCTGTTTTATAGAAATTTTCATCCCTAAGTACAATTTCATCAGTCAAATTGATGGGTTCAACTTTTTTAACTTTATTTTTATTTATTTCTAATTGATCACCATTATTAAGAACATAAATATTTTTTTCTTTTACACCGGATTTTTCAGCGATTCTTTTATGAGCATTTAACATTTTGTTATTACCATGCATAGGTATAAGATATTTAGGATTTAATTTATCAATTGTGTCTGATAAATCTTTACTATAAGAATGACCTGAAACATGTAGTACGCAATTTGGATTACTAAAGTTAACATTTGCTCCTAAAAATTGTAGATTATGAATCACATTCGCCACTACTTTTTCGTTTCCAGGTATTATAGAAGAAGACATTAACACAATGTCATTATTATTTAATTGTAAATCTTTATATTTTTTTTGTGATAGTCTGTTCAGAACTGAAAATTCTTCTCCCTGTGATCCAGTAACAAAATAAATTACTTCTTTATTTGAAATTTTTTTTGATTGTTTTAAATTGATTAGTACTGATTCCTCATTATTTAATATCTTGAGTTTTCTGGATATTGATAGATTTCTGTTAAATGTGCTACCAAGCACAACGATTTTTTTGTTAAGTTTTCTTGCTACATTAATAGCTATTTGTAATCGTGATATTTGTGAAGCAAAAGTGCATACAATTATTCTCGATGAATGACTAAAATATTTTTCGAATCCTTTTTCAATCTCTTTTTCAGATATTTTCTTTGATTTTATTGTAGAATTTGTTGAATCTGTCAATAAAACATCACACTTATTATTAATGATCTTGCTAACTTTATCAAAGTTAGTATTTTTCCCAAAAACAGGAGTATTATCTATTCTGAAATCTCCGGTATGAACTATATTAGTACTTTTGGTTTTTATAATAAGTCCACACGAATCTGGTATTGAATGAACTACCGGGAACCAGCTGATCGAAAAAGAATTAAAATCATATTTTTTATTTATTTCTATTTCTTTAATTTGATTTAATTGATTTTTATTTAGTTTTTTCTTTAAGATTTCTTTTGTAAGTGGAGAACAAAAAATAGGGACTTTAAGAAATTCTAATTTTGGTAACGCTCCAATATGATCTTCATGTCCATGTGTTATAAATATCCCTTTGATTTTTTCTCGTTTGGAGTAGATGTATTCTAAATCTGGGAGAATTATGTCTATATCTTCATCATCTGCAGAAAATTTAATACCTGCATCTATTATGAATATTTCTTTATTAATTTCGAATAGTAGTGTGTTTTTTCCTACTTCTCCAAAACCTCCTATAGGAGTTAGAGTAATTTTATCGTTCATTTATATTTTCTATAGTGAAATAAGCCTGGAAGGAGGATTAAAGTTATTAAACAAAAGTAGTAAGTAGGAAATGAATCTATTCAATTCCTTTTGATGTTATAAAATCCACAGCATTTTGAACTGTTCTGATATTTTCGGCGTCTTCATCTGATATTTCTATAGTGTTATCATCAGTGCTAAATTCTTCTTCAAGAGCCATAATTAACTCAACTACATCTAGAGAATCTGCTTCCAAATCTTCTGTAAAAGAAGATTCAGGTTTTATATCTTCAATTTCAACACTAAGTTTTTCTGCTGTAATTTCTTGAATTTTTTCTAAAACAGACGCCATTATTTCCTCCAAATTATCTTATGATATGTGTTCATTCACAAATGTTATTTAATAATCCTACAAAAGTCTATCGTACCATAGAGTGTAAAACTCCGTTTATAAAGTTTTTTGACGAATCTGAACCAAAAATGTTAGCCAATTCAACTGCTTCATTGACGACTACACCTACAGGAGCTTTATTATTGACTTTCAATTCTGAAATTGCCATTCTTAAAATAGATAGATCAACAATCGAAATTCTACCAATATTTTTATCGTCAATGTGTTCCAAAATTTTTTCATCGATAATATTTTCATTGTCTATGGCATATTGAAAAATTAATTTTGCCATTGTTTTTCTTTCTTCAGAACAATTTTCATAATATTCAGATGTTACTATGAGTTCTCTATTTTTAGTTTTTGATATTTCTGATTCATAAATTGATTGAACGACTGCAGCTCTAAGCATTCTTTGACCATGTATTTTTTTTGAATTTTGTTCTGAAATGAAACTACCTTCAATCAGTTTGTTCAGGTTATCTTCAGAATTTTTCATTGAAAATTTATATGCTTGATTCTAAGTAATCCAATACCGCATCGTAATTTCCAACGTTCTTTACACGTATATCAGAGTTGATTCTTTTTAACATAGAAGAAAGAACATTTCCTGGACCTAATTCGTAAAATGTTTCAACTCCCTCTTTGATCATATATTCAATAGAATCGCTCCACATTACACAGTTTTGTAATTGCGTCTTTAGCTCTGATTTGAGAGTCATTTTATCAGTAATAGGTAAGGCATTAGTATTTCCAATTATTGGGATATCTGGATCTTCAAATTGTGTTTCATCAATAACTTCATCCAAGTTTTTTTGTGCAGAAGACATTAATGCTGAATGAAATGCTCCACTTACTTGTAAAGGGATTGCTTTTTTGGCTCCAAATCTTGAAGCTAAGTCCATAGCATTGATAAGATTATTTTTTTCTCCAGCAATTATAATCTGATTTGTAGTGTTAACATTAGAAAGATAAGTTCCTGATTCTAAACACACTTCTTTAACAGTGCTTTTATCTATACCCACTATTGCAGCCATTCCTCCTGGAGCCTCTTGGCACGCTTTTTCCATCAATTCTCCTCTTTTAGATACTAAATTGATCGTTTCTTTTAGACTTAGAGCTCCAGCTGTAGCCAAAGAACTGTATTCTCCTAAACTATGACCGGCAGTATAATTAGGTAGTTGCATTCTTCCTAATTCTGATTCAATTGATTTCCAAGCTGCTAATGAAACTGTGGCTATGGCTGGTTGAGCATTTTCAGTTCTAGTTAATTCTTCTTTATCGCCATTAAATATAATACTGGATAATTTTTTACCTAATATTTCATCTGCTTCGTCAAAAACGTCTCTGGCTGCTCGACTATTTTTATATAGATCAAGTCCCATACCAGGACTTTGAGAAGCTTGTCCTGGGAACAAAAAAGCTATTTTACTATCTATCATATTTGTAAACTTTCTTACTATCTAAAATTGCTCATTGTCCTATTGTTTCTTTTTTTTTGTACTTTTTCAATAAAATCAGATACAAAAAATGATAAAAATAGGGGTTTTTTATCATTTTGTACATATCTCGCATCTTACTGTAATAGGGATTTGGGTGTAAAGAGATTCAAAGACACAGGATGAAACATTTATATTGTTTTTTTTGTCAATAAAGTTAAGATTTTCATCTTTATTTTCAGTCATTTTTGATAAAGATTTCTTTGATGAGATCAAATCCTTATTATAAGGGAAATATTCATCATCAAATTTTGAATAGAAATTTAAATTTATTTCTTCCAAGCAAATATGACAAATGGTAACAAAATCACCTATCACAGAACCACTTATCCAAATTGAGCAATCTGTTTTGATCAGTTTTATTTTTCCAATAACCGAATTAAAATATACATCCCCTCGTCTAAGTTCTAACTGATTGAAAGAATCCTCGATAGTGTATCCAATATTGCTTTTTAATAATCCTGATACGTTGTAAATCATATTTATCTAAATAAAATTAAATTATAAATAATTTGAAATTGATTTTGTTATAAAAGTCAACAAAGTTGAATCAAATATTTATAAATATATAATTTATATAAAAATTGTAATATCATCATGAAAATTTTAGGGGTTGATCCTAGCTTAACAAATACAGGTTACGGCTTGTTAGACGTAAATGGGAAAAAATTATTTCCTATAGAAGGTGGTGTTATTAAAACTAAAAACATAGACCCCTTAGAAATAAGACTTTCTATAATATTTGAGAATTTCAATGATTTGTTATTGAAATTCTCCCCTGATTGTTTGGCAGTTGAAGACCTACACTCAAGGCCTAGATTTGCAAAAACATCTATACTTATGGGACATGCAAGAGGGGTTATCATTATGTGCGCAGGTCTGAACAAAATACCAGTTTATGATTATCAACCTACACGAGCAAAAAACGTAGTAACAGGATCAGGGAGAGCTGATAAAACACAGGTTATGAATTCTGTATCTAAGATATTGAATAACAAAAATTTATTAAAAAATGAGCATGTCGCTGATGCCTTTTCAATTGCAATCTGTCATTCTATAATTGCGGATTCAAAAATTTTGTAGGTGTAAAATGATTTCTTTTCTTCGAGGGAATGTTAAAAAATTTTTATATGATCCCAAAAGGATCATATTGCTAGTTAATGATGTTGGTTATGAAATATATATCCCTGAGTATCTGAGTGATGTTCTCTTTGAAAATGGAATAGAAGAAGATTCATATGTTGGTTTGGAAATATATTATCATGTAACGGAACGACAGCCAAAACCATTACTGGTTGGATTCCTTAATTCACAAGATAAAGATTTTTTTGAACAATTGATACAAGTTGAAGGGATTGGACCTCTGAAAGCTGCGAATTCTCTGGTTTTTCCAATAAATAATATTGCTCATGCCATAGAATCAGAAGATTTTACACTCTTAGAACAGATGCCTGGAATCGGTAGTAGAGCAGCACAAAAAATAGTCGCAACTTTGAAAGGAAAAGTTTTAGATAAAACATTAAATTATGAATTTAATAATAATAAAACTAAAATATCAGATTCAATTTTTGAAGATTCAAAATCAGCCTTAGTTGGACTTGGATATAGATCTAACGAAGCAATCAATGAAATAAATACCGCTGTTGCAAATATACACGATTTAGATAAATTAACCGTTGAAATTTTGCTAAGAGAAGTATTTAGAAAAAACAGAAAACAATAAATATGACCCAAGACCTAAATGACAATAAAGAAGAATCTAAGGAAATAATTTTTTCACAAAGTAATGATTTATTAAATACGAAACAAGATGAAAACGATTCAATAAATTATAATTTTCTTAGACCTCAAACATTTGATGATTTCATTGGCCAAAGTAAAGTCAAACAATCAATTTCAATTGCCGTTTCAGCTGCTAAAGAAAGAAATGAATCATTGGATCATGTACTTTTTTACGGTCCTCCTGGATTAGGGAAAACAACGTTATCACAAATTATTGCAAAACAAAGTTACGCTGATTATACCCATTTGGCAGGACCTACGATAGAAAGAGCTGCAGATCTAGTAGGAATTCTAACCCATTTAAAAGAGAACGAAATACTGTTCATAGATGAAATACATCGTATACCTAAAAAAGTTGAAGAATATTTATATACAGCAATGGAAGATTATAGAATAGATTTTCCAACTGGTAGTGGATCATTTGCTCAGACTATGAATATGAAACTTGAACCTTTTACATTAATAGGTGCTACAACAAGACCTGGACTTTTGAGTTCTCCTCTGAGAGACAGGTTTGGACTTTCTTATCACTTAGATTTTTATGAATATAATGAACTTACTGAAATTGTCCAAAATTCTTCTAAAATATTAAATTTACAAATTGATGAACAATCAGCGTTAGAAATAGCAAAAAGATCAAGAGGTACTCCAAGAATTGCAAATAGATTATTAAGAAGAATTAGAGATTATATACAAGTAAAAAATAAAAAGAAGATTGATTTAAGATCCATTAATGAATCTTTAGAAATAGAAGGGGTCGATAGTTTAGGATTAGACAGATTGGATAGATCTTACATAAAAATTTTATCTGAAAATTTTAGTGGAGGTCCAGTGGGGATTGAAGCAATTACCGCATCGTTAAATGAAGACCAATTGACACTTATAGATGTTGTAGAACCCTTTTTATTAAAAATAGGTTTTTTGCTTAGAACTGCTCAAGGAAGAAAATTAACAAATATCGCATACGAACAAATTGGTAAAAACCCGCCAATGAATCACCAAGATGAATTAATTTAATTTATTAAACAATATATAAATGACAATTTTATGAAAATAGATGGAATACACTACATGATGCCCACAGTATTCAATGATTCTGATTCTATTGATATTGACTCCATGATTAATATAGTAAATTATGCAAAAAAATCTGGATGTGTTGGATTGGTTTTGTTAGGAGTAATGGGTGAAGCACATAGGCTAGATGAAAGTGAGAAGATTTTTTTATTAGAAGAAATATCTAATGTTTCCAGAGAAGCAAATCTTTTATTGACCGTAGGGGTAAGTGCAGAGAGTGGATATTTAGCCTCTTCGTTTGCGGATAAAGCTTCTGAATTAGGTGCTAATCAAGTAATGCTAGCTCCTCCTACAATGAAGAAACCAAATGAACAAATCCTGTACAGATACTACAAAGATGTGAATGATTCTATTTCAGAAAATACATCTTTGGTTGTACAAGATTTACCTGATCAATCAGGAGTTTATATGTCTCCAGAGTTCTTGATACATCTTGATAACAATCTTGAAAAAATAAATTCAATCAAATTAGAAGATCCTCCAACTCCAAAAAAAATAACAAAAATAATGAATTTGAAATCTGATAAACTTAAAATTTTTGGTGGTTTAGGAGGTTTATTCTTTTTTGAAGAACTCTTGCGAGGGGCATCCGGGACTATGACAGGATTTTCTTTCACTGAAATATTAGTGCAGATTTATAATTACTTTGTAGAAAATAAATATAAAGAAGCAAAATTATTATTTTATAAATGGTTGCCACTAATCCGTTACGAAAATTCTGTAGGAATTTCTTTAGCAATAAGAAAAGAAATACTGAGACAAAGAAAAATTATTAAATATTCCAATGTCAGATATCCAACTCCATCTATTGATTTAGAAGACATAAGTGAATTGGAACAAATTTTAAAGGATTATATTTAGTTCTTTTTTTTATAAATCAATTTTTTATAAAAAGACTTTTGAATTTCAGGACTTTCAAAACAAATGGCATCCTCCCTGAAATTTTTATAAGGATAATAATTTTTTCTTATACTTGTTATTTTAAATAAATATTTTTTATATAAATTTATTGCAGCTTTGTTAGAGTTCCTACATTCCAATAATATTTTTTTTGAACCACTTTCGATACTATATTTAACGCATAATAAAAATAACTGCTCTCCTATTCCTTGTTTTCTATATGTATCTATTACTCCTATTTGTTCTATATGAATTTCATCTAAAATTATCCAAATTTTTGCATATCCAATTATGAAATCATCAAAAATGTTTATTCCTAATTCATTTTTTGTCTTTGAAAATAAATTGTAAAAACTTTTTATAAAGGTATAAAAATTTCTTTGATTTTTTTTTCTCTTTTCAATTGTACAAACAAATATTTTTTTACTATCTTTTCTAATTTCCTTTTTAAAGTTAGTTTTAAGATTATCCATTGTAAAAATATGAGATTCTATTTTCGATAATTCTTTTGCATCATCAGTAACTACATCTCTATATTTTGGTACTAGTTTCATAAATTAGTTTTTTCCGGTAAAGAAATATGTTGTTTTATTTTATTTTATTAAGAGTATAATAAGTTTAGTTATTTTGTATTTTACAAAAAATAAAAATTGAATAATTAAATGATAATTTATGAGTATCAGTAGAAATTTAGTTCGCATAATTAAAATTCCTCTACGCGCTAACAAGAAAGACTTGGCTATATCTATCATTGCTATTATTTTTACAGCCGCCTTGCAAATGTCTATTCCTTATTTGCTAGGACTTTCTATAGATAAAGCTTTTAATAATAATATTGACCAAAATTTAAGTATTATCCCTTTTATCCAAATAGGGATATTAGTTTTTCTTCTTTCTTTTGCAAGAGGTGCTTTTCATTATGTTCATATGTTTACAGGAGAAAAAATAGGACAATCTATTGCTTATAAACTTAGGAAATCTTATTTTGATAAACTACAAAATCTATCTTTTTCATTTCATGATACAGTTCATACCGGAGACTTAATAACTAAGGGAATTATTGATATTGAAGGAGTACGATTATTTGTTAACACAGGTATATTAAGATTTTTTTTGTTAGGAATCTTTATATTGACAGGAGCTGTGTTGGTTTTGAGAATAGATTTGATACTGGGTCTGTTGGCATTATCATTTATTCCATTTATAGGTATAGTTTCCAGTGTATCCCGATTGAGCTTGAGACAAAATTGGATAAGGCTTCAAGCACAATTGGGGATATTAACTAGAGTAATGGACGAAAATTTATCAGGAGTAAGGTTAGTTAGATCTTTCATGAGACAAAAATATGAACTTCAAAAATTCTCTATAGCTTCATCGGTAGTTAGAAAAACAACGTTTAGGCAAATTTTTATAAAAAGTACTTCAATATCGATAAATAGTTTTGTGTTTTTGATTTCTATGAGCTTAGTGGTTTATTTTGGTGCTCTAGCTGTGACAGAACAAACCATTACAATAGGAGAACTTGCAGCATTAGTAGCTTTTATGAGTATTTTACAAGGTCCAGTTAGACATATTGGTCAGTTAGTAAATTCAATTGCAAGGGCATCAGCAGCATCTTCGAGATTATATGATGTGCTTGATCATAGTATAGAAGTAAAGAATAATCAAAAGTCGATACAATTTAATGACCCAGTTGAAGAATTAAAAATTGAAAACCTAGGTTTTTCATATGGTAAAAATGAAATTCTAAAAAATATATCCTTTTTTGCTAATCCTAAACATTCTGTTGGAATTGTTGGTCCCCCTGGGGCTGGTAAGACTACTTTGTCGCGATTGTTACCGAGATTTTATAATCTTAACTCTGGCCGTATTTTATTGAATGGAACAAACATAGAAGATATTAATCTGGAACATTTAAGGCATTCGGTAAATTTAGTTGATCAAGATTTATTTTTATTTTCAGATACATTCAGAGAAAATGTAAGATTTGGGAAACCATCAGCAGATCAAGATGAAATAAAATCATCAACTTTGAAAGCTCATATATATAACCATATAGATAATTTACCTGAACGATTTGAAACTCTGATAGGGGAAAGAGGTGTTCAGCTTTCGGGAGGACAAAGGCAAAGACTTTCAGTTTCCAGAACATTTTTATTTCACTCAAAAGTAGTGATTTTTGATGACTCCACTTCGGCAATAGATACACAAACTGAAAAAGAAATAAGAGAAGAAATGAGTGAATTAGGAGAAAATATAACTCTAATAGTAATAGCTCATAGAATTTCATCAGTCATGAATTTAGATGAAATCTTATATTTGGATAATGGAACTATTTTGGAAAGAGGAAATCATAATGAATTAATTAAATTAGATGGGAGATATGCGAACCTCTATAAAATGCAAATCAATCCAGAGTTGAAGGTTATTTAAATGGTACAACTTTCTGATGAAGATATAAGGGCTCGTTCTTGGGACTATAATGTCGTTAACAGATTTATTCCTTTTGTTAAACCTTATAAAAAAGATGCTTTTCAGGGATTATTCTTTGTTCTCACCCTAACAATCGCTTCACTTTTTATACCTTTAGTAATAAAAGATATAATTGATGAGGCCGGCTGTCTTGTTTCTTCAAATTGTCAAAGTGCTGTCGATGTTCAAAAAGCTCTTTTGTACGGATTGATAAAATTTGTAGGTTTATCAGCAATTATTGGTTTTTCAATTTTTATGTCTGAATTCATTATTGAAAGAATGGGAGAAAAAATTTTATTAGATATGAGAACCAATATGTTTCTTCACTTGCAAGACGTTTCAATTTCATTTATGGACAAAACAGATATAGGACGGTTAATGTCAAGATTACAAGGAGATGTTGCTGCGATGCAGGAAGCTCTTCAAATGTCCGTTTTTGCCATCGGAGATATGGTTTTATTAGTTGGAATTATTTCTGTCTTACTATTTATGAATTTTCAATTGGGAATTCTAACAATACTTATTATTCCAATACTAATTTTAATAAGGTTAATTTGGCTTCCCAGGGCCAAAAAAGCTTTTTTGGATGCAAGGATTAAAAGTTCGTTAGCCACATCTTATTTAGCTGAAAATATTAACGGAGTTAGGACTGTACAGACGTTCAATCGCCAAAATTATAATGGAAAGATTTATGAACAAAAAGCAACTGATTTGTTTAAGGCACAAGTAAGAGCAACTAAACTTTCTGCTCTCATGATGCCAACTGTAGAGACCTTAACTGGATTAGCATTTGCAATAATAATTATCTTTGGAGCAAATCTCGTGATTCAGGACAAAATAACCGCAGGGGTTATGGTGGCATATATTCTATTAGTTCAGAGATTTTTTGAACCAATCAAAACCATTTCCATGCAATATAATGTCATGCAAAGAGCCATGGCTTCTGGATATAGAATTTTTGAAATAATGGATATTCCAGTATCAATTAAGGATCCAGTTAAACCTTTGAATTGTGATTTAGATGGTAGTATAAAGTTTGATAATGTATCTTTTGCGTATATAGATGATAACTACATTATAAAAAACTTCAATCTAGAAATAAAAAACGGAGAGAGAATAGGAATTGTCGGACCAACTGGGGCGGGTAAATCTACTATTTCTAATTTGATACATAGGTTTTACGATGCTAATAAAGGAAAGATTATTCTTGGTGGCGTTGACATAAAAAAAATGTCCCAAACCCATATTGGAAAAAATGTGGGAATGGTTCTACAGGATCCTTTTTTATTTTCTGGATCTATTTTGGATAATGTAAGGTACGGAGAAGAAAAAATTTCTTTAGACTTGATTAAGGAAGAAAGCATTAAATTAGGAATTGATGAATTTATTCAAAACCTTCCGAATAAATATGAAACCATAATAGGGCAACGTGGATCTGATTTATCAATGGGTCAAAGGCAATTATTAAGTATATTAAGAGCCCTTTTAGCTGATACTAAGTATTTGATTTTAGATGAAGCAACTTCATCTATTGATTCGTATACAGAAAAAAAGATTCAAACTGCATTAGATGTTCTTTTGGATAATAGAACATCAATAACAATCGCTCATAGATTAGCAACGGTTCGAAATTGTGATCGAATAATAGTTCTTAATGATGGAGAGATAATTGAGTCAGGAAATCACGATCTTCTTATAAATAATAAAGGATTATACAGTAAATTATATAAATTGAATTATTCTTCTTTCGATGACTAGAAAATTACTATACGTTTTTTCCAGGTTCAGATTCATCATAGTCATAATCGTAGTTTAACTTAATGAATTCACTTTGATCTTCTGGAACATCTTCTTCCACAAAAATTGCATTTTCTGGACAAACAGGTTCACATGCAGCGCAGTCAATACATTCATCAGGGTTAATAAACAACTGTTTATCTCCAGGCTTTGAATAGATACAATCTACTGGGCATACATCAACACAAGATCCATCCAATATATCGACACAACCCTTACCAATTATATAAGTCATAACGAATTATCCTTACATTAAAAAATCAAAATTACAAACAAATTATATTACAATAAAAAAAAATCAACACGATTAAACAAGGTATTTATATTATCCTTGACAGCATCCCTGACCAGCATTACTGCCACCACAGCATTGGGTCTCACCTGATGGTTCTTGTTCTCCACCTCCGCAACCGCAAGCTCCACCTCCACAACCACCCGATTGTAAATTAGGATTTGAAATTACAAACCCTGACCTTTGGAATCCTTCTACATAATCTATATTTGATCCTTCAACAAATTTTACACTTTCTGAATCGACTACTGTCTTTATTTCACCATCAATAATCGTATCATCTTTATCTGTAGTTTCTACAAGTCCGAAAACGTATTCAAAGCCTCCATGCTCATTTTCGTTAATAGATACTCTAAGAAAATTGTCTTCATTGTTCTGTTCTTTCATTATTTCTCTCAGCTTAGTAGCTGCAGAATCAGTATAACTTACAATCTGTTCTTTTGAGTTTAGCAATTTAGACTCCTGTTCCCGATTAATATATCTATTGTAATTTTACTCTACAATTATGAAATTAATCAACTTTTATAAGTAGAAAAATATCAAGATTTTGTAAAGTTTATGAAGGTTTTTGCAGGTATAATATTCTTATATATTTTTTATTATTTATGGATTCTACAGATTTAAAAATTATTAATATCCTTACAGAAGATGGCCGAATTTCTAATGCTCATATTGCTAGAGAATTGGAATTGAGTGAAGGAACAATTAGAAGAAGAATAAGAAATCTTATTGATACTAAAACTATTAATATAGTTGCTGTTTCGGATCCTAAAAAACTTGGGTACTCTTCTGAGGCACTAATTGGAATTCAATGCGAACCAAATGAATTTGGAGAGGTTTCAAAAAAAATTGCCTCATTAAAACAAACAAAATGGGTAATATCTACAACTGGATCATATGATGTATTTTGTTTAGTTGCAGTTGAAAACCCGGAACAACTTGGTGAATTTATTAGAGTAGGAATAGGATCAATCCAAGGAATCATTAGAACTGAAACTTTTGTCAATTTATCTGTTTCTAAACGTGAATATGGTTTATTTTAAAGTATTAGTAGTGAAATAAATATGTATAGAGATTTAATGTGTGGAGAACCGTCTTTAACCAATTTAGGTGATAAGGTTAAATTGGCTGGATGGGTTAGTAAGAGAAGAGATCACGGACAATTGATCTTTATTGATTTAAGAGATAAATCTGGTATAACACAAATTGTCTTTAATCCAACAATTTCTAAAGAAACTTACGAAAAAGCAAAAAGCCTTAGATCAGAATGGGTAATTTCCGTAGAAGGTGATGTCCTTCGTAGAATAGAAGGTGCTGAAAACGAAGCTTTAGGTACAGGTTCAATAGAATTGGTTGTAGAAAAAATAGAAATATTATCTAAATCTTTGACCCCTCCGTTTGAAATTGATGACACCAATTCCATTTCAGAAGAAATAAGATTGAAATATAGATTTTTAGATTTAAGAAGAAATCATATGCAATCTAATTTAAAGATTAGGCATGATGTTACAAATAAAATTTGGAATCATCTAACTGAAAAAGGTTTTGTTCATATAGAGACACCGATTTTAATTAAAAGTACACCTGAAGGTGCTAGAGACTATGTTGTTCCTTCAAGAATTAAGAATGGGGCATTTTATGCATTGCCTCAATCGCCTCAACAAATGAAGCAAATACTTATGGTTTCTGGTTGTGATAAATATTTTCAAATAGCTCGATGTTTCAGAGATGAGGATTTAAGAGCGGATAGACAACCGGAACACACACAGTTGGATTTAGAAATGAGTTTTGTTCACCAACAAGATGTTATGGCAACAGTAGAACAATTATATTTGGATGTTATTAAGGAAATTAAATCTGAAGTAAAAATAAATATACCTTTTGAAATATTATCTTACGATGAAAGTATGGATAAATACGGTACAGATAAACCTGATTTAAGATTTGAGATGCCTTTATTTGATTTATCTAAAATAGCACAAAATATTGAATCAAATGTAATCCAAAATTCTTTAAAAAAAGAAGGGATATTAAAAGGCTTGCTAGTTAAAGATTGGTCTAATTTGGGTAGAAAAGATTTTGATAGACTAACAGAGTTGGTAAAATCCCAAGGAGCAGGAGGATTAATTTATATTTCTATCAACAGAGATGCAGATATTAACACACTTAAATTAGAAGATACTAATGGTCCCTTAAACAAATTTTTTACATTAGATAATATTAAAGACATGATTAAATTATCAAAAGCTTCTCCTGGAGACGTAATATTTATGATTATTGGAGAAAAAAAAATTACTAATGCTTCAATGTCTTTTCTAAGAAATCATATCGCAAAAGAACAAAAACTTTATAATGATAAAGAAATGAAATTTGCTTGGATTGTTGATTTTCCACTATTTGAGAAAGATGATAATGGTTCATGGCAGCCGGCTCATCATGTTTTTTCGGCTCCTCATGAGGAAGACATAGTTTTTCTTAATGATGATCCAGGTAAAGTAAGGGCAAATTTATTTGATTTAGTCTGTAATGGAGTTGAATTGGGATCCGGTTCAATAAGAATACATGAAAGAGCTTTGCAGGAGAAAGTTTTTGATATTATAGGTTATTCAAAAAAAAATGTGGAAGATTTATTTGGACATTTGTTGACTGCATTTGATTATGGAGTTCCTCCACATGGAGGAATGGGATTAGGACTAGATAGACTTGTTGCAATGTTATGTAATGAAGAATCTATTAGAGAAGTGATTGCATTTCCAAAAACCCAAACAGCTTCTGATTTATTTTTTGGGGCTCCTGATTACATTTCAAATGAACAACTAAAAGAATTGAATATTAAAGTAGATGAAATAGAAAAATAAATTCAATGAAACTATGAATGTAGATGTAAAACCTGAAAAAAACAAACAAATAGATATAGAAATAACAATCGATGAATTCATTTTAAATAAACATCTAAAATCTTCAGCTTCTAAAATTTCCAATTCAACAAATATCTCAGGATTTAGAAAAGGGAAAGTTCCCTATAGCATTATAGAAGCAAAATTTGGAAGAGATTATATTTTGAACAATAGCTTAGATGATATTATTCAAGATGTTGTTCCAGATATATTAAGCGAACAAAAACTAGAATATCCATGTTCTCCTAAAGTGGATATTTTACAAAAGGAACCAAAATTTATAATAAGTTTGCAAGTTCCTATGATGCCTGAAGTTGCATTAGGTGATTATAAAAGTTTAAATAATAAACAAAAAAAAGAGAAAATTACGAAGAAAAAAATTGATGAAACTATTGATAGAATTTTAGAATCTCGAGCCACTTGGGAAGAAAATAACATAACATTAGATTTTCCTGGATTAGCTAAAATTAATATACTAGGAAAATATAATGAACAAGAAGTTATAAAGCATGAGAATTATGATTTTTATGCTGTAAAAGATAGTAAATTAATTGTTCCAGGAATGTCAGAAAAATTAAAAGGGATAAAAAAAGGAGAGAAAAGAGATTTTACATTAACTTTACCAAATGATTGGGACAATCAAGATTTAAAAGGTAAGAATGTTAATTTTACAATTGATTGTATTGAAGTTTTGGAGAAAAAATTGCCTACTTTAGATGATGAATTTGTAAAATTATTTAATAAAAATTTAAAAACAGTAAAAGAATTTGAAGAAGAAATAAAAAAAGAATTAAACTCAGAATTAAATTATAAATATCGTATAGAACTAGAGAATCAGCTTTTATCAGATTTGATAGAAATTTCAAAATATAAAATTTCTTCTATACAAATTGAAACAGCAACTAATCAAGTTATTGAAGAAAGAATGAAGTCAATTTCTCAATATAAAATGTCTTTGGAAGATTACTTGAAAGCTATAAATATGAAAGAAGAAGAATTTTATAATGAATCAAAGAAATCTGCAGAACAAGAGTTGAAAAAAATCATTACATTAGAAGAAATAATAATTAAAGAAGATATTCAAGTTGAAAATAAAGAAGTAAAAGAAGAAATTACTTTGATTAAACAAAATTATGCAGATCAAAAATTAGTAGATGATGAAAATTTATATAAAATTGTTGAAAATAATCTAAAAAAGAAAAATAGTATGGAATATCTTATTAAATTAGCAAACAAAGCAATCAAAAATCGCAAAAAATAATTTTTTTTAGTAACATTAAATTATGAATATATAAAGGAGTGTATTTTGGAATATAATCCTAACTACCCAGGCTCAACTATGCCCTATGTTGTAGAACAAACATCTAGAGGCGAAAGAACATATGATATTTTTTCTTTATTACTAAAAGAAAGAATAATTTTCCTTGGAACTGATGTAAATCCAATGATATCTAATATCATCGTTGCTCAGTTACTTTATTTATCACGAGAAGACCAAGAAAAAGATATTAACTTATATATAAACTCTCCTGGAGGATCAGTATATTCAGGATTGTCTATTTATGACACAATGCAAATGATTCCTAATGATATTTGTACTTATTCAGTTGGATTATCTGCTAGTATGGGAACTATTTTGTTGACTGCTGGGACAAAAGGGAAACGCTATGCTTTACCTCATTCAACTATGATGATGCACAGTGCTTCAGGTGGAGCTGGAGGAACTGTTTCAGATATACAAATTCAAGCTAAAGAAATATTAAGAGTAAATGATGAATTAACAAAAATCATGGCTAAACATACTGGTCAATCGGAATCAAGAATACGAAAAGATGAAGACCGTGATTTTTGGATGGATGCAAAGCAAGCTGTAGAATACGGTTTAGTTGATGAGGTAATTTCTCCAACTAAATTGAAAGACAAAAAATAAATTTATCGCTATGAAAATCTGTACTTTATGTAAGAAGTCATATGACGATCCGAATGATATCAGAGGATACCCTGGAGATCATTTTGGTTACCCTGAAATTCAAATCTTTTTTTGTCTAAATTGCTCAACTTACATACATAAAGGGTTTTCTTTAGAGAATTCTTTAACTAGAAATCAAACAGATAATCAATCAACAAATTTAAAAATTTTACATGATAAACCACCAAAGGAAATTTCTAGTCAATTATCTGAATATGTAATTGGGCAAGAGCATGCCAAAAAGGTTATTTCAGTAGCAGTTTATAATCACTATAAAAGATTACAACCAAATGAAACAGAAGAAGTAGAGATTCAAAAATCTAATATTTTGCTTGTTGGGCCTACTGGATCTGGAAAGACTTATCTTGCGCAAACTCTATCAAAAATTTTAGATGTTCCTTTTTCTATTTCTGATGCTACCTCACTTACTGAAGCGGGTTACGTAGGAGAAGATGTAGAAAACATATTACTAAGGCTATATCAAGCTGCTGATGGCAATATTAATAAAACCCAACAAGGAATTATATATATTGATGAAATAGATAAAATCGCGAAAAAAAATGCAAATCCTTCTTTAACCAAAGAACTTGGAGAAGGAACTCAGCAATCACTATTGAAAATTCTTGAAGGTTCAGTAGTAAATGTCCCTCGTAAAGGAGGAAGAAAGCATCCTGAACAAGATTTTTTACAAATAGATACTTCGGGAATTTTGTTTATATTAGGAGGTGCGTTTGAGGGCTTAGACAAAATTATTGATAAAAGAATAAATAATAAGACTATAGGGTTTGAAAATATTTCTAACGAAAAAGAAAATCTTATTAAGGATGATAGATATATAGAATCAGAAGATATTTTAAAATATGGATTCATTCCTGAATTTATAGGCAGAGTTGCATCAATTGTAAGTCTAAATAATCTTAATCACTCTGACTTGTTATCCATTTTAAAAGAGCCAAAAAATTCACTTGTTAAACAATACCAAAAACTATTTGAATTAGATGGTGTTGAGCTTAAATTTACTAAAGAATCTTTAGAACAAATTGCTAATGATGCTTTATTAGAAAAAAATGGAGCTAGAGCTCTAAAATCAATCATAGAAAAAATATTAATGGATGTTATGTTTGAGATCCCAAGTATAGAAAATGTTTCAACATCTACCGTACGATATGACAATATAAATAAAGTACATTATGTAGAATTATTAGATGTAAAAAAGAAATCTATCAAAAATTTTGAATCTAAGAAAGTTGCTTAACTTTCTTAGATACCTCTGCAGAAAGATCTAAACTAAGAGAATTATTTATATCTATTTCTTTCATCCCTATTTTTGATAGTGTTTCATAAAGTAAAATTTGCTCGTAATTAACAATTTTTTTTCTTATCTCAAAAAAAAGTTTTGAATTTTCTATTTCAATATTTTTACTTTTCTGAACTGCTTTCCATTCTGTCTTTAATTCTTTAGTTTTTATTTTAAATTTACAATAAGAAATATTTGGACCTTCATCCAAATCTGGAGTCATTAAATGAATTGATATCCCAGATTCATCTTCATTATTAATAATTAATTTTCTAATAACTTGTTTCCAAGTTCCATTTGGCCCATTTGGAAGAGCAGGATGTAAATTTATTATTGTGTAATTTTTACATAATAAAGGAGCAATTAACATATATCCTGCCGATACTATAAAATTTACTTTGTGTTTTGATATTTTTTCTATAACTACTTCATCAAATAAATATCTTAAATCTTTCCATCTTTTTTTTGAATTTTTTATAAATTTATTTGATGAAAAATTGATTATTTTTATTTTATTTTTTTTAACAAAATTTATAAAATTATCAGATCCTGATTTTTCTCCTAATTCCCTATTGCAAAAAACATAAGATATACTAATGTTATTGTTTATTTTTGTTAGTTCTAGAATTTTTTTTAATAAACCTATGGAACCTTCACCATTTCCAGTTGATAACCATCCAATTTGAATTGTTTTTTTTTTATTATTCATCATTATTAATTATATTGTTCCAGTCATCTTCTATTTGTTTAATTCGTAAACTAGATTTTTGTAATAATGTATGACATTCTTTTGCTAACTTGATAGCCTCATCAAATATTTTTACCGATTCTTCTATATTTGAACTTTCTTCTAATTTTCTAACAAGTATTTCTAATAATTCAAATTTTTTTTCATAACTGTCTGTTTTTTCTGTCATTTTACTTTTCTTTGTTGTTAATATTTTCTATTATTGAACCAATTTTCCCATCAATTATTTTTGTTGTAATCTTTTCTCCAATTTTGATATTTGAAATTGACGTTATTTGCTTTCCTGTTTTATCTTGCAAAGTAGCAAAACCTCTTTCAAATATCTTATTGGGTGACATTTGAATTAATTGGTTATTTATATTTTCTAATTTTAAAGCATTTATTTCAGTTATTTGTTTGATATTGTTAAAGATTTTTTCTGAATTTGCAATCAATTCGAGTTTTTTATCATCTATATTAGGGATCAAATCTGTAAATCTATCAAATGTTATATTTAATTCATTATTATATTTTTCCTTTTTATTATTTATCATTGATAACGATTTGTTAATTGTAGATAGAAGATCATCGAATAATTCTTGTTGTGAAATAGATACCAATTCAGCTGCAGCAGTAGGGGTTGGGGCCCTTAAATCGGAAACATAATCTGAAATTGTATAATCTGTTTCATGTCCAATAGCCGAAATAACTGGTATTTTACACGCATATATACTTCTTACTAAGCTTTCATTGTTAAAAGGAGATAAATCTTCGGTTGAACCACCTCCCCTTGCTAATATTATTACTTCTGGACTATATTGAATAATATTATCTAAAGCATTACTAACTGATAAGTGAGCATCATACCCCTGTACATTACAAGGAGAAATAATTAATTCAGCTAAATTATATCTTCTTTCTAAAGTTGTGATGATATCGTGAATTACAGATCCACTTGGGGAAGTCACTATTCCTATCCTTTGAGGAATTTTTGGAATTGCTCTTTTTCTATCATCACTAAATAATCCTTCTGATTCTAATTTAATGAATAATTTTTCATATTCTTCTCCAAAAAATCCTTGACCTAATTTTTTTACAGATTTTATTATTATTTGCAGGTCTCCTCTTTGTTTATATATAGAAACTTGACCTGCTATAATTACTTCTAGGTTGTCTTCAGGCATATCTATATCTTTGTTCCCTCTGAATAAAACGCATTTTATACTAGAGAATTCATCTATAAGATTAAAATATTTATGTCCTGAATTTGAAATCCTTAAATTTGACACCTCTCCTTTTATAATGATATTTTCAAATTCTGGATTATATTCAATGATAAATTGAATTTTACTAATAAATTCTGATACTGAAATTGGTAGTTTGTTTTGCATCATTTTTAATCTGAACGACCTAAGTATGAACCGTCTGAAGTAGAAACATTTATTTTTTGACCATTTTTTATAAATAAAGGCACTTGTACTGTTAATCCAGTTGTTGTTTTAGCTGGTTTTGTTGCCCCAGATTGGGTGTCACCTTTTAATCCTAGTTCAGTCTCAGCAATAGTTAAAATCATTGAAGAAGGCAATTGGATTGCTAAAGCGTTACTATTCATTGTTATAATTTCTGCATTACTTCCTTCTGATAAATATTTTGAATTGTCCCCTATAATTTTTGAATTTAACTCATATTGTTCAAAATCTTTATTATCCATAAAAATATATATATCTTTGTCTTTATATAAAAACTGCACTTCTTTTGTTTCAGTTTCAGCCAAAGTTAACTTTTGATTACCAGGGACCTTTTTTTCATAAACATTACCAGATTCTATATGTCTTAATTTTAAAGTTAAAGTAGGTGGAGCTTTTGGAGCTTGTCTATGCTGCCAATTTAAAATCTGGTAAATTTCGTTTTGAAGTAAAATAGTCATATTCCTTTTTATTTCTCCAGATGAGATAGTCATATTTATTCTCCTTTATTTTATGATTTTATGCTTTTGGATGAGCTTTTGTATATATTGCTCTGGATTTTTCAACCGAAATATGTGTGTATATTTCAGTTGTTTTTGCAGTACTATGCCCTAATAATTCTTGAACAACACGTAAGTCTGCGCCACCATCGATCATGTGAGTGGCAAACGAATGTCTTAAAGTATGAGTATGATATTTAGAATCTAATCCTGCTTTATTAATATATTTTTTTATTAAATTTTGTATACTTCTTATTGAAAGTCTTTTCCCTTTATTTGTTAGAAAAAAAGCTTTTTCATTTTCTAAATTTAGTTTTTTTCTAATTACATTTATATATTTTGATAAAATAAATTTTGCTTTTTCTCCGAAAATTACAGTCCTATATTTGGCTCCTTTTCCAAAAACTATTGCTTGACCTAAATTTATATCTACGTCATCCAAATTCAGAAAATTTACTTCTGATACTCTCATCCCAGTAGAGTAAATTAATTCTATTATTGATTTATCTCTAATTCCTAATTCAGAATCGGTATCTACAATTTCAATTAATTCATTGATTTCTTTGTATGAAGCAATTTTGGGTAAAGATTTATTGCTTTTAGGCTTGGGAATAGACTCAAAATAATTTTTTTCACATTTTCCTATTTTCGTTAGATAAGTGAAAAAAGATTTCATATGTGAAATCAATCTCTGAACTGACTTTAAACTTGTTGATTTATTTTTTTCACTAATGAATTTTCTAGAAAGATTTAAATCAAATTTTTCGTTAAGATTCATTGATAAAAAATTTATGAAATTTTCAATGTCTAAGTTTTGATTTCTAATTGTATAAAAAGATAAAGAAGGATTTTGATCTAAATAATTTTTTTTATTTTTTTTTAAATCACTTATTAACTTTTTTGTAACTTTCTGCATAATTTAATAATAAAATTATTTTGATTTATTAAAAACACAAATTATTAACGATTATTTTCTATTTTAGAAGTTTTTAATTTATTGCTTTCATACTCAAGTATACTTTTTCGATTTCTTCCAGTTGTTGTCCAACATTTTTCAGATAATGAACTTTTGTGATCAGTTTTTGTTCCATCAACATAACCTTTCTCACATGCTAAAAAGGCTCCATCATCTGTTGATTTTTTTCTTTTTATGGGGATCCATTTCATATGTATATTTTCGCAATTGTCGGATTTTTCTCTAAGCCCGTCAGTTTTATCAAATTCTTGCTTTTCACACAATTCTATTATGCCTGTACATTTTGGACAATGTATATCCGTGAAATGATGAGAAGCAGAGGGATCAACTAATTTTGAATCGTTTCCTACGTCTCTTAATTTATTTAATCTTTCATTAAATATTTCATAAAATTCACAAACTACTGATTGCCAGTCTAAATTTCCTTGAGCTATATTATCAAGTTTTTGTTCTATATTACTAGTAAATTCCAAGGACATGAAATGATCACCATAAATGGGTTTTAAGGCATTAATCATTGATTTTCCAACATTAGTTCTATGCAAACTTCTACGCATTGCAACTATAGCACTATGTTGTTGTATTCTATCTAAAATAGATGCGTAAGTACTGGGTCTACCTATACCACTTGTTTCTAATTCCTTAATTAGACTTGCTTCTGTATACCTATTTTTAGGTTTAGTATAGTTTTGAATTTCTTTTATTGAGGAAACCTTTACAATATCTTCAATAGATAAATTAGGAGGAATGTCAATTTTATTTTTTCCGTCTATAATCTTGAATCCATCAAACAAAATTTTATTATACTCAGAATTCAAAAAATATATTTCTTGATCATTAAACTTTGCTTCAACTAACACTACTGTCTTTTCTGTTAGACTGTTTTTCATTTGTGATGCCAAAGTTCTTTCCCATATTAATTTGTACAAGTTGTATTGTTGTGTATTTAACTTGTTTTTTACTTTTTCTGGATTATTAAAAATGTTTGTTGGTCTAATTGCTTCATGAGCTTCTTGAGCATTAATAGATTTTTTTGAATATCTTCTAGCACCTTCATAAAATTCTTTCCCATATTTTTCATTAATATATTTACCTGTGGTATTAAGAATTTCATTTGATAAAAAGGTAGAATCAGTTCTCATATAAGTAATTAGATTCAATATCTCATTCCCACTTTCAATACCTCTAAATAATTGTTGCGCTAAATCCATAGTTTTTCTAGGACTTAGTCTTAATTCATTTGATGATGCTTGTTGAAGTGAGCTTGTTATAAAAGGAGGCCTTGGTTTTGAAATAAATTCTGATTTTTTTATTGAATTTACCTTTAAAATAGATTTCTTTATTTTTTCAGATATTGATTCAGCTATTTTTTTATTTGAGATTATATTATTAGATTTTTTTATATCAAAAACATAATAATTTGCATCTTCTAAGTTTCCCTTTAAAGAAACGTTAAATTTCTTATTTGTACTATCAATAAGTTCAGATTCTATTGTCCAGTATTCAATAGGGTTGTGCGCTTTGATTTCGTTTTCTCTACTATTAACAATGAGTAAAGCTGGTCCTTGGACTCTACCTGTAGACCTGCCTCCTACTCTAATAGCACTTGATAAAGGCCCACTAATCTCGAAGCCCACGATTCTATCCATTACTCTACGTGCTTTATAAGCATCAACTAGATTCAGATCTAGTTTTTGAGGATTATCAAAAGAATTTTTTATGGCGGACTCGGTTATTTCATGAAAGACAACGCGACTAACATTTTTCTTTTCTAACAATTTTAATTCATCACTTAAATGCCAAGCAATTGCTTCTCCTTCTCTATCAGGGTCAGAAGCTAGATAGATAAATTTAGGATTAATTTTTTTGATAGATTTTGATATTTCTAGAATGTTTTTTTTACTTTTAGGATCAACAGCCCAATTCAAATCAACGGCTTTTGAATTTAAATCTATTTTATATCCATTATTTGAATTCTTATCTTTCCATGTTCTTTTTGTTAGATCACGTATATGGCCATACGATGCTAATACATTGTAACTACTTCCTAAATAGTTTTGTAATGCTTTTGCTTTAACAGGAGATTCAACGATTACTAAATTTGACAAATTTTTCCCTTATAATAAATTCCATTTTTTCATTATATTGTTTTACTGAAAAATATAAATTCAAAAAATATACCAAATTTCTTCAATAATAGAATTATGGCGGAGAGGACAGGATTCGAACCTGCGGTACGCTTTATACGTACACACGCTTTCCAAGCGTGCTCATTAAGCCGCTCTGACACCTCTCCTTTAAATAATGATTTTTTATATTTTTGCTGTTATTATTATATTTTAATAGTAAAAATGAAAATTTTATTAAAATTAAAAATATTCTTTCAAAGTAAACTTTTTATAAATGAGAAAAAAAATTTGATCTTTTCTTCAATATTTCCTACAACAATCTTTTGAATGGCATCTTTTTCGATATTTAATATTTTTAAAAAAATTAGGAATAATAAAAATTCTGATAATTCTTATTTAAAAAAGTTTACTGATGACGGAGTTATTATAAAAGACATAAATTCAACTTATATTCATCCTAAAGTTGAAATTTCTTCAGGAACAGTTATATTTCCCTCCACTTATATCTTGGAAGGAACTAAAATTGGAAAAAATTGTATAATTGGGCCTAACTCTACTCTTTCAGAAGCTATTATTGGTTCAAATGTAGAAATAGTATATTCAATAATTTCAAACTCTAATATAAATGATAATTCTCAAGTAGGACCATTTGCTTATATTAGAGATGAAAGTACTATCGGATCAAATTCTGTTATAGGAAACAATGTTGAAATCAAAGCATCAAGAATTGGTAACAATTCTGTTTCAAAACATTTTTCTTATATAGGTGATGCAATAATCGACAATAATGTTAACATTGGGGCAGGTTTTGTAGTAGCTAATTATGATGGAAGAAAAAAACATAAATCTCAAATTCAAGATAATGTTTTTATTGGTTCAAATTCAACTATAATTTCTCCAGTATTGATTGAAAAAAATTCGATCATTGGTGCTGGATCTGTAGTGATAAACAACGTTTTAGAAAATTCAACTGTTGTAGGAACTCCAGCTAAAGAAATAAAAAGGGGTAAATGATAATGTTAAGTGTTTTTCTTTATTCATTGATATTTTTCTTTTCAATATTAATATATGTTCTAATTAACTATTCTCTAGGAATTTTAGGATATAGGACATTTGGGATAAGCAGCGATGATAATAATGGAGATGAAAACTCAACAGAGACATTATCATATGAAGCTTATATTTTAGCTATATTTATAAGAAATTTTATTATATGTCTTGGGGTAGGATCATTCATTTTATTGGCTTTAAATGAAAAAAGTATTTTTCCCCTCTCCAATAAATTTAATATAATTATTGCATCTATTGTATATTTCATAATTTTGGTAATAACTATCATAATAACAAACAAAATTTTTTCTTTATTAAACTCAAAGTTATATTCAATTGCTCAAGTTATGGGGAATATTCTTGAATTTACTGCAAATATTCCTGGGATAAAAAAATTAGTAAGATATGCAGGAGTACCTACATCTGATCAATCCAACGATGATGAAAAAGCAACTGCCACTCTAATCGAAACCCTGGATTTACTAGAATCAGAACAAATACCTGCTCATCAAGAAGATTTAAGAATGATCAGAGGAATTTTACGAATGGATGATCTAAGAGTAAGTGAAATAATGAAACCAAGACCAGATATAGTTGCAACATCCATAAACGAATCCATAGATACAATAATTGAAAAAATGACTGTAGGTGGCTATTCTAAAATTCCTGTATATAATTCTGATCTAGATAGTATTGAAGGAGTTTTATTTGCAAGGGATATATTAAAAGTAGACAAGAAGAGTTTCAATAGAAACACTTTGAAAAAATTATTAAGACAACCTTTATATTTACCCGAATCTCAAAATTTAGAAACTTTACTTAATCAATTTCAAACCCATAGCACATCTATAGGAATAGTGTTAGATGAACATGGAAGTGTATCAGGTTTAGTTACCGTTACAGATCTTGTTGAAGAAATAATAGGAGAATTGGCAGATGAGTTTGATACTGAACCTCCTGAAATTCAAGAAATAAGACAAGATTCATTTTTAATTGATGCTACGGTTTCCTTAGACCAGATAAATCGAAAATTCAATTTGAAATTTGATAGTGAAGGCATCTCTACAATAGGTGGATTCATATATTCTCAATTAGGTAGGATCCCAATTGTTGGTGATATAGTCGAAACCTCAGATTGTGTAATAACCGTAAGGAACATACAAGGTAGAAGAATTAAAAGAGTATCCATTTCATTAAAGTGATAAAAGGCTCTACAAAAATATTTATTATTATTATTGAAAGTTTGATGCCGTTGAATAAAAGTAGAATCTGGGTTTAGAATATTGTTAATAAAAAAAGGGGACTTTATTAGAGTCCCCTTTTTTTATTAACAATATCTTGTTATTTAGTAATTTAGTCTCCAGGAATTGCATCAACAACTAATGCTGAAGCATTAGCTATGTCTCCTCCACCTGAGGCTGCAATAGCTATCGCATGTATGCCATTACCATCTGCATCAACCCAACCAAATGAATCTGTTGATAAAGAAACTGAAGTTTCAAATGAACCAGCTCCATCAGCAGCTAATGCTGATACACCGGTCTTATCGACTCCAACTATATTTACAGTGAATCCAGATGAGTTTACTGCACTAATTGTTATTTCAGCGTTAGCTGAAAAACCTGAACCAATTAGATTAACTTCTATATTGGCAGCTTCTCTTTTCCACTCTATAGTGTTAGATCCACCACTTCCAACGGCTAATAAACCTGAAGTTGAACCAGATCCTCCATCTTTTCCATCTGTTCCAGCTTCTCCATCAGATCCATCTAATCCATCTACTCCTGCTGGACCTGGTGCTCCTGCTGGACCTGGTGCTCCTGGCTCACCTGGTGCTCCTGGCTCACCCGGTAATCCTGGTGCTCCCGCTTCTCCTGCGCTACCTGGAAGTCCTGGCAATCCGGGAATCCCTGGAATACCTGCTTTTCCATCTGTTCCGTCAGAACATGCAAATAATATTAACGAAAGTGTTAATAGTGATATTATAAGTAATGATTTAATTACTTTCTGGTAATGACCTTTCATGCGGTTACCCCTTTTATCGTATTAATTAACTAAGGTCCATTGTAGCAACAATAACCACAATATGTAAGGACTTTCTAGTCAAACTTTTTTTAATTCTTCTTAGATTGTTGTATCTAAACTAGTTCATTGAACAATTACATACAACAATACTCGATCTTTTTACAATCTTATCATAAATCATATTTGTGTTGATCCAATGATGTCAAGCGAACTTAATACTAATTATGAGTCTTTTCAATGAAAAACAAAAACTCTTATAATTTTATGTGAACTATATCTCTATTTCCATGTTATTATAAATTATTAGATTATATAGAAAAATAAATAAGAAAAGAAAGGTAGAAATCCCCTTTAGATTATAGTGAAGTTTGGGGAATAAAGAATCAAGAGTAAATTGTCAATAAAAGTCGATCCCGAAATAAAAAAATTATTAAAACACGATAAAGATACAGGCTCTTCTGAAGCACAGATAGTTGCTCTCACNAGTAGGATTAATCAGTTAAACGAACATTTCAAAAGTCATANACATGATCAAACTTCNCGNAGAGGTTTGATTAATATNGTAGGTAAAAGANCAAAANTNCTCAAATACCTNCGTTCAAATGATAATGAAAAATATCTAGAACTCACTAAAGCTTTAAANATAAGAAAGTAGTNNAATTTCTCTTTTTTAACCAAAAAAAATATANNNGAGAGAATCATTAANCTTTTAATATTTGNCGAACTCTATTAAGGAATGATTTCAATTTAAATTTAAAACAATGGAAGAAATAAAGAATTATACATTAGATTTACATGGTAAAAAATTACAAGTAGAAATAGGAAGAGTAGCTAATTTAGCGAATGGTTCATGTGTACTGACTCTTGGTGAAACACTAATCCTAGCAACAGCCTCAGCTTCGAAAGAACCAAGGGAAGGTGTAGATTTTTTACCATTAACTGTAGATGTTCAAGAAAAAGCTTATGCTTTNGGAANATTACCAGGAGGNTTTTTNAAACGNGAAGGTAGNCCTACAACGGATGCAACTCTNGTTTGNCGATTGATTGATCGNCCTTTAAGACCATTATTTCCTAAAANTTATCACAATGAAACTCAANTTNTTATCANTGTNCTATCATCTGATGANATGAATCCNTATGATGTATTAGGNATNATTGGATCTTCTTTATCTTTATCTATTTCAGATATTCCTTTTGATGAACCTGTAGGNGCATGTGTTATTGGNTTGATTGATAATAANTTTATAGTNAACCCTACATATGAGGAATTACAAATAAGTGATCTNGAATTAACAGTAGCAGGAACTGAAGATGCNATAATGATGGTAGAATCGGGATCAAATTTTGTTGATGAATCAAAGTTGTTAGAAGCATTAGANTTAGCTCAAAAAGTTAATGGTGAAATTGTAAGCTTCATAAAAGAAATCAAAAAGGATGTAGGAAAAGATAAATGGGAATTATCAAGTGAAGATAATGATAAACAAGAAATAATAAAAACAATTTCGGATAAACATTTAGAAGAAATTAAAAATGTAGTCAGNCTAAAAGGAACTAAAACNGAAAAGCAAAAAAAATATGATTTATTAAAACAAAAAATAATAAATGAATTGCAAGAAGAATATGATGAAATTACTATTTCTCAATCTTTTGGTGAGATAGAAAAGAAAGAAATTAGAGAAGCATTACTTTATGAAAATATCAGACCTGATGGAAGAGAATTTGATGAAATCAGACCTTTATCATCTTCTGTTAGATATCTACCAAGAGTTCATGGATCTGGACTTTTTACAAGAGGTGAAACCCAAATACTGAATGCAGTTACGCTTGCACCTTTAGCTGAAGCTCAAAGATTAGATGGATTTGGTCCAGTGAAAGAAAAAGTTTTCATTCACCATTATAATTTNCCTCCATATTCAGTTGGAGAACCTGGGCGATTAATGACAGGAAGAAGAGAGATGGGGCATGGTGCATTAGCAGAGAGAGCTTTGAAACCNGTAATNCCTTCAATTGAAGATTTNCCTTATACTATAAGATCAGTTTCTGAGGCTTTNTCTTCAAANGGTTCAACCTCTATGGCTTCAATTTGTTCTTCTTCNCTTGCTTTAATGGATGCAGGAGTNCCAATTTCTTCTCCAGTTGCAGGTATTGCNATGGGATTAATAACAGATGAAAAAGGAAAATTCATTGTTTTGACAGATATTCANGGAGCGGAAGANCATATAGGAGATATGGATTTCAAGGTAGCAGGAACTAANGATGGAGTTACTGCNTTACANATGGANATAAAAATCAAAGGGATTACATTTGAAATAATGAAAGAAGCCTTAGAAAAGGCTAAAGTNGCTAGATTNAATATTTTGGATCATATGTCTAAAACAATTTCAGAATCAAGTGGAGAAATATCAAAATATGCTCCTAAAATTACAACAATTTCTGTACCTCAAGAGAAAATTGGAGCTGTAATTGGTCCTGGAGGAGCAGTTATAAAAGGATTGCAACAAGAGTATGATGCTTCAATCAATATTGATGAAGAAGGAACGGTTATGATAGGAACTAANAATTCAGAGACTTCNGATAATGTTGTAAANGCAATAAAAGCGATTATTAAGGATGTNGAAGTAGGAGATATATATGATGCTAAAGTAGCTAAAATTATGCCATTTGGAGCTTTTGTTGAATTGACTCCAAGTAAGCAAGGACTACTTCATATAAGCGAAATATCTAAAGAAAGAGTTGAAGATGTATCATCTNTNTTTTCNGTNGGAGATAAAGTNGAAGTAAAGGTAATCAANNTTGATCGACAGGGTAGAATTGANGTTTCNAAAAAAGCANTGTTGAAAAATAATGANAANAATGATATAAATGCTAGTACAAAAAAGANNGAAATAAGTGNAGACNCTTCAAGAAAACCTATGAGAAAAGGTGGNAGGAAACNAGTTTGNNGGAANNGACAATTAAANTTGATTGNAGTTGCACTAATAAAAGGANNAATTTATGATAANAGTTTGTGTAAATGGAGCCTTNGGTAGAATGGGTTCTACCGTTTGTCAAGCAGTTGATGANGATNCTGAATTAGAANTNACAAATTCGATCGATATTAATAGTAATCANGATAAAACTATAAATGGTCAAAATATTTATAAAGATNTTTCCNCAATGCTTAAAAATTCTNATCCAGATTTGATAGTGGATTTTACNAATAGAGAATCATTTCTAACNCTTGNTCGTTCAGCTGTTCCNAAAGGAATTAAGATTGTNAGTGGTTCAACTGGATTACANAANGAAGATTATGAAGAAATAGAAAANTTATGTGATAAATATAAATGTGGTGTATTNAGTGCNTCTAATTTNGCTGTTGGAGCNATNTTGTTGATGCATTTATCNAGTATCGCAGGTNAATATTTCGATTATGTAGATTTAATTGAAAGTCANCATGAAAATAAAATAGATGCNCCNTCNGGAACGGCTATTTCAATTGCAGAAGCNGCNTCAAAAAANAGAAAAGAAAAATTTACNCAAAATTTTGTTGAAAAAGANACAGTTAAAGGTACTAGGGGCGGTGATTTAGGTGGNGTNCAAATACATTCTGCAAGATTNCCGGGAAGAGTTGCTAGACATGAAATTGTTTTTGGAGGATTAGGNCAAACATTCACTATGATTCATGATTCNATAAGNAGAGATTCATTTATGCCGGGAGTAATTATGGGNATAAAGGAAATAAATACCAAGACTAAATTTGTTAATGGATTGGCTCAATTGATGGGAATCTAAGGTAATAATGAAGCTTGATAAATTGAATATAGGTATNATAGGAGCTACGGGAGCTGTAGGAGNACAGGCTTTAAAGTTATTGTCNAAAAGAAAACATNCTATNCAAAANATTTTTNCTTTTGCATCTAAAAAATCCGTNGGAAAAAAAATAAATTATCTTGGNGNTTTTNTAACTGTTTTAGAGACAACNGATNATAATCTAAAAAAAATTGATGTAGCTTTGATATCTGTAAGTACNGAGGTAAGTAAACAACTTGCACCCANAATAGTTGATTTTGGNGGTATAGTAATTGATGATGGCTCNGCNTATAGAATGGAAAAANATGTNCCATTAGTTGTTCCAGAAGTAAATGAANAATCTCTGGATTTTCATANGGGAATCGTNTCTATTCCTAATTGTACAACTACTCCTTTGGTNATGACAATTGATGCTTTNAATAAAATNACAAATGTATCTAAAGTAATNGTTTCAACTTATCAAGCNGTNTCGGGTACNGGACAAGCAGCGGTAAAAGAATTAGAAAACCAACAATTGGGTTCNAAAATNAATGAAGTTTATGACTATAANATCGCTAATAATGTCTTTCCACATGTAGATGATTTTATGGAAGATGGTTTTACAAAAGAAGAACACAANATGATAAANGAGTCAAAAAANATTNTAGATGATCAAANGATAGAGATTGTACCAACTTGCGTTAGAGTTCCAGTAAAAATNGGCCATTCTGAATCNATTACNATGCAANTNGANGANAATATACCNATGAATAAAATTATAAAAACTTTAGANGAATATGAAGGTATAAAANTTTTANATAANTCTACNGATTTTCCCTACCCAATGCCCTTNTATACTGAAGGGNAAAATGATGTTTTTGTTGGAAGAATTAGAAAAAGTCTTAANAATCCTAAAGAAATAAATTTATGGCTTAGTTGCGATAATTTGGTAAAAGGTGCCGCTTTGAANGCTCTACAAATTTTAGATTCAATGATAAAAAGAGATTTAATTAAATGAAAATTTAATGAAATNAAAGGAATTTNACATGAAAGATTTAGGAAGACTTATAACNGCTATGGTGACTCCTTTCAANGAAAATGGTNANGTTGATTTTGNTAGNGCCAAAGAATTTGCTCTAGCATTAATTNANACNGGTTCTGATGGATTACTTATAGGTGGNACTACNGGAGAATCACCTTCNATGAATAATGANGAAAAATTAGAATTATTNAAATCTGTNAAAGACGCNGTTGGCANTAATGCTANTGTGATTGCNGGAACAACAGANAATAANACTTATGGATCTATTGAATTGTCNAAAGAAGCTGANAAATTAGGTGTGGATGCAATACTACTAACTGTTCCGGCTTACAANAAGCCNACNCANGANGGACTTATNAAACATTTTCAAAAAATTGCNGANTCNGTTTCAATTCCTGGAATTTTATACAATGTTCCAACTAGAACTTCTCTTAATATGGATGCNGATACNACNATAAANCTTTCCAAAGTTCCNAATATTGTTGGTGTAAAAGAAGCATCTTCTGATGCTGATCAAATCACAAATATAATATCTANAACNNATGATGATTTTAAAATTTGGAGTGGTAATGATAATGAGACTTTATCTATTATGACAACTGGTGGNTATGGAGTAGTAAGTGTTGCTTCAAACATTATTGGNAACCAAGTTAAAAGAATGATGGGCTNTATTTTAGATGGNCAAATGGCAAATGCCGTAGCNGAACACAAACGATTGTTANTGTTTTTTAATGCTATTTTTTGGGTAACNAANCCAATCCCAATACGTTATGCTCTAAACAGATCAGGTTTTCATATGGGTCCTCCAAGGCTTCCAATGACNGAAGCTCCAGAAGATTTCAAAAATAAATTTGACCCAGTNATGGANATGTANGATATGGATTTACCNGTTTGAAAAAANGAATTTGNAACTTTACCNTAAAATTGTAGCTTNTCTATTNGGTCCTGTAGAAATAATATCAATTGGAATTCCCACNATTTTTTCNANGCGATCTATATATTTTTTTGCTNTCGAATTTAACNCNCTANATTTATCTATATCTGANGTTTTCTCTNTCCAACCATCAAACACTTCATAAATTGGTTCACATTCTTTAAAATCTAATTCATTNGAAGGNAACTCNGNAGTAGATTTTCCATTNATTTTATAAGAAGTACAGATTTNAATTGTGTCCCAATTGTCCAAAATGTCAAGCTTAGTCAAAATCATAGAATCCATTCCATTTATTGAAGCTGAATATTTTGCAGCNACTGCGTCAAACCATCCAATTCTTCTNGGTCTNCCAGTAGTNGTNCCAAATTCTCTNGCTTGNTGTCTTATTTCTTCTGCATGCTTTCCATGAATTTCAGTTGGAAAAGGGCCTGCNCCTACTCTAGTACAAAAAGATTTAAAAACTCCTGAAACTTTGTTTATTTTTTTAGGATTTAATCCTAACCCAGATATTGCACCACCNATNGTAGAATTTGAAGATGTCACATANGGATAAGTGCCATGATCAATATCTAGNAAAACACCTTGTGCTCCTTCCAGTAAAATCNTNTCTTNTGANTTAAGAGATTTCATNATGATTTTNTCTGTATTTACTATNTATTTATTTAATCTTTTAGCCCAAGACAAAATTTCATTAACTATNAAACTATAATCNAGTGGTTCTGCGTTATATATTTTTTNTATNATTTCATTTTTATCTTNTAAAATTATTTTAAGTTTNNCTATCATTTTTTCAGGTGTAAGTAANTCTTCCATCCTAAANCCTATTCTAGTAATTTTGTCTGAATATGCCGGNCCAATTCCTCTNCCAGTTGTTCCTATNGCTTCTATTCCCATTTCATNCATNGATTGTTNAGCTCNTTTCTTNTCTTCTAAGATGTCTATTNNNATNTGATANGGCATAACAATATGAGCTTTNNTNCTAACAAATATNTCTCCTGGTAAATTAGATTCTTCAANTTGGGTNATTTCTTCAATTAATATTTTTGGATCTACTACNGTTCCATTACCAATAATATTTTTGGTTTTNTCCCATCCAACNCCGCAAGGNACTAAATGTAAAGCAAATTTNCCAAATTCATTTTCTATTGTATGNNCNGCATTNTTTCCACCAGAATATCGGGCNATCAAATCTGCGTCTNCAGCTAAAAAATCAANAATTTTNCCTTTTCCTTCATCTCCCCATTGGCCCCCAATAATAGCACTTATACCCATTTTNTCTCCAGACANGGAANATTTAATTTTATTTTTTTATNCAACATTGAGATTATANCAGNCTTTTTTGACAATTGATTGGNTATATTTAAAAATATATCTATTGACTTATATGTACTATAAAAGAGATAATTAAAATCTGACCTTAAAAATTCATGTAATTTATTTNGGTCGGTTACATTTAAAATTNAATAATTTTTGTTTTATCGAGACCATTGAATTAACGATTTGTAAGGTTCAAGTTATTATGGGTTTACGGGGGATGCCTTGGCGTCAAAAGCCGAAGAAGGGCGTAGCAAGTCTGCGATAAGCCTCGGTTTGCTGACTAGCAAGCTTAGCCGGGGATGCCCGAATAGGAAAACCTGATCATATGATCGATCTTTTTTTAAAGATAGGTAAGCAGGAGAACTGAAACATCTAAGTATCCTGAGGAAAATAAATCAAACGAGATTCTCTTAGTAGCGGCGAGCGAAACGAGAANAGCCTAAACCGTGTGGGATTTATCCTNTGCGGGGTTGTAGGGCACTTTATATGAAAGTTACAAAATGTCATTTTAGTAGAATAGTCTGGAAAGTCTAACCATAGAGGGTGAAAGTCCCGTAAATGAAAAAATGANATCTTTCTAAGTGTACCTGAGTACGACGGGACACGTGAAATCTTGTCGGAATCCGGGGGGACCACCCTCCAAGGCTAAATACTTTTGACGACCGATAGTGAACTAGTACCGTGAGGGAAAGGTGAAAAGNACCCCGGNGAGGGGAGTGAAATAGTANNTGAAACCGNNANCNTACAAACC
>PBER01000003.1 GCA_002718455.1 Chloroflexota bacterium
ATTTTATTTTTAGCCAAAATCATCATTGCAAACATTTGTGAAGCAAGCAATCCTTTACAATCAGAGGAACCTCTTCCCCAAATTTTTCCGTCTTTAACTACAGCTTCAAAAGGATCTATGCTCCATTTTTTTTCATTCTCTACTGGTACTACATCTGAATGAGACATCAGCAACAATTTTCTTTCGCCTTCAGTAAGAGGATATTCACAAATTAAATTTCCTCTTTCAGGAACTCTATATAAAATGTCTGAAGATAGATCAAAATCACTCAACCACTTTGATATAAATTCTGCTACCTTAGTTTCATTTCCTGTTGGCATATAGCCTGAATTAACAGACTGTATTTTTATAAGAGATCTGTGAAGTTCAATTAAGCTATCAACGTTTTTGTCAATTTGTTCAAATAAATTTAAATAATTAGAAATACTCATTACTTCATCATCTATCTAAATAAAGATTTGATTTGTGTTTTTTTATATCTGGACTTTCTTCTTTATTACTTAGCTTTGGAATTAAATTATTTTTTCTATCTTGAACCGTTAGATCCCAAGCTTGTTTTATAGACTTATTGTGACCCTTAAATTCTGGCATAACGTATCTGGCAAAAAGTTCCAAAGAATTATTTATAGAATTTTGACCAGTCCATTCATGAGTAGTAAACATTAAACCACCTAATCCATCGGCTTTATCATTTAGTTCATTTATTTTTTTTATCGCATCTTCCGGGGATCCTATTATCCAATTTCTTTCTTTAACTATTTGTTTAGCAGTTAAAGAGTATGGGTCTTGAGTTTTGTCTGCAACCCAACCTTCAAATCCATTAATTACATAAAAATATTCGTGAACATCTCTTTCTATCGCCTTTTCGACTTCGTCCCAAGCTTGTTTTGTTGTTTCTGCTAAATGAACATATGTAACAAGTCGCCAGTCATCCTTAGATGGATTTGTTCCTAATCTTTCAGAAAATTCCTCCATTTTTTTCCATTGTTTAGACCAATGTATGGCATTAGGTGGGAGATTTTCAATTCCCAATGACCAAAGATGCATATCATACATTGAAGCAAATTCTAAAGACCTTTCTGATCCAACTGAGGCTGTAGCAAATGGTAATCTTGGTTGTTGATAAGATTTTAGCTGTATAAACATATCTTTTATATTCCAATATTTACCAGAATAGCTAATAGGCTCTTCTGATTCTAAAAGTAACTTAATAATCTCTGTAGATTCTCTCATCATAGGATTTAGATCTTGAGGAGGAATATTGTACAATTTTACATCAGGAGGCAAACTAGAAGGCCCTACTCCCAAAACTAATCTACCTTCAGTTAGATGATCAAGAAAAGCAAATCTTTCAGCAACATTAAAGGGATGATGAAAAGGTAAGCTCACCAAAGAGGATCCTAATTGAATTTTTTTTGTATAAGCAGAAGCTTTTGATAATATTAGTTCAGGAGAAGGAATATTTTCCCAAGCAGCAGTATGATGTTCACCTACAAAAAATCCATCATATTCCAATTCTTCAGCAAGCTTAATAAGAGACAAATCTCTTTTAAATGCTAAAGATGGATTTTCATTTGGCAAATGTAATGGCATTGAAAAAAAAGAAAATTTCATTTTATCCTTTCTTCCATTTCGTAATATCAGTAAAATTATTCAAAAGCTTCAAAATTTATTTTTTATTATAATAATTGATAATTTGATATAAAAACACTATAAATGAAAAAAAATAAAACTAATATCTTCATATACTTAATATTTCTTCTTCTATTTGGTATATTTTACTCGTGTGGAAATACTAACTCAAAATCAATAATAGCAGAACAAAAAATTGACTATTTTTCAAGAATAATTCTTATAGAACCTTCAAATGGTAATTTTACTTACATTACCGATCAAGACACTCAAGGGTTTTCTCCAGAATGGTGTAATAAAAAACAAAACATTGCATTTATTTCTGACAAAAATAAACAAAATGAATTGTGGATATACGATACAAATACAAAAAATTTCAAAATGGTTAACACAAATAATCAGAATGTATTAAATTTTGCTTGGGCGCCTAATTCAAAAGAAATAGCTATTGAGGTAGAAAAAAATGAGAATGAAAGCAACATTTTATTGTATTCCCTTGTAAATGATTCTATATTGCCAATAACCAGATATGACCAGAATGCTAAGTTAGGTTCTTGGTCACCTGATAGTAAGTGGATAATTTATAATGTGGAAAATAAAATATATAAATCGAATCCAAGAGGAGTAGATGAAATATTACTAATAGATAATGGAATGAATCCTTTATGGAGTACAAATAGTGAATATATTGCTTTTTCTATCAAAGATACTAATAAAATGAAGTTAAAGGTGTATATTATTGACAAAAATAAAGTTGTAGATATTGATAATGGAACAGGAAATATAAAAGGGTTTGATTGGGCATTTAATGGAAATAAACTTTTGTATATCAGCGATAAAGAAAATAATGACGAGATATATCATTATGATATAAAAACCAAAAAAACTACTAGATTAACGAATAACAGGGTAGATGAAAATAATATTGTATGGTCAGAAAAAAATAAAAAAATTTTATTCACCTCTGAAGTCCATGGAAAAGCTGATATATATGTGATGGATGGGAATGGAACTTCACAAAAAATAATTCTAAATTCACCTGATAATTTTGTATCTTTAGACTGGTGATTTTTTTCTAAAATCACACTTAATATAAAACATATAACTAGCAATGATAATTAATATTATTGATACTATATAACCAAATGTCACATTCAATGAAGATGCTATAAGATATCCAATAATTGGACCCATAGCAGCTCCTAAATCTTGCCAAGTTGAATATTTGGAAACTTCTATACTTCTACTCTTCTCTTCAATAATTTCTCCAAATAATGCATCCAAAGATGTTTCAAGAGATACGCTAACAAAAAACATCAATATCAAACACAAAACTGTTATATAAAAATCTAATTTTAAGATAGCTATAATAATAAACAAAATCATAAATAGAATACTTAAAGTTATATTATTGAATCTGCCGAATTTATCGGAAAGAGTCCCAAAAATAATCCCGAAAAAAATGTCAGAAATCCATCTGAATCCTACTACAATCCCCGCTACAAGAATAACAGATTCAATAGAAAATTTATTAGCATTAACATTCATTAAAAAGGGAGTTATAGTAGCTATAGCTAAACCATTAGATGTAAAAGAAGAAGTAAACTTCATGAAAGATAAAGTTATTAGCTTAAATCTATTTCCTTGTGGATTTTTTGAGTAGAACAAATCCCAGTTAGATACTTTCAAAGATTGATGAGTTACATTATTCAAATTATTTACTTTATAAATGAATAAGAAACTTGGAAGAAACAATAATCCCATTATTATTAAGATTGTCTCATAACCTACTAATAAACAAAGAAAAACTCCTAAAGTTACTGCAATGAAGCTTCCAGTTCTCTGCATACCTAAACAATAACCGAGATATTTCCCATAATCTTTTTTGTCAAAAGAAAAAACTTTTAATTGATAAGATAGTCGTAATATTGAAAACGAAATTCCCCAAAGAATTCTTAACAATATGAAAATAAACACACCCTTAAATACCCCATAGCCAATTGTTGATAATCCACCTAAGGTTGCCGATAAAAATAACGAGTTTCTTAGTCCTAAAGAACTTAATATTTTAGATGATAAAATATTTGAGAAAAATCTAACAAATCTATTAATAGATAAAATAAATCCAATCCAAAACACTGGGTCTATGTTCAGAAATCTTTCAAACCCAAAAATTTCAAAGTTAGTAGGAAGAATTACATATAAAATGGAGTCTCCCATAATTACTAAAGCTAATGGGACAATAGTAAATGTAATCTGTTTTGGAATAGAAGGTAAATTAAACTGCTTAAACATTAGATTTTAGTTAAATAGAGATTTTTCTACGTTTTTTTTGAGATTTATAACTAGAAATTTTATCACTATTTGGAACATTATTATATCTTTTTCTATTTCTTTTAGGGATCCACAAATTATTGAAATAAGATTTATGTAATTTAATTAATTTGTCACAAGCTTTATTAGTTTCTTTTGAAATATTAGATTGAAATGCAGCTACTTCAACTCTTTTCCCTTCAACTTGAACAGATTCGATAGCTGGGAAAAAATCTCCATCACCACTAACAATAATTGCTGTATCATATTTATCTTTTGCTGCATTTAATACAAGGTCTGTTGCTAATAAAACATCCACACCTTTTTCAACAATCGATCCATTCTGTTCTTTCCATATACCTAATTTAACTTCTATATTAGGAATTTTATTCAAAGTAGCTAAAAATTTCTTCTGCTGTTCGGGGATGGTTATTTTTCCTTCTAATTCCTGGCGAACATTGTAATAAAAAATTCTCTCTATTTTTCTTTTATTTGCTAATTTTGTAGCAAATTTAGAAAAATACAAATCATATCGACCACAATTTCTCATAAGAACATGGTAAAGATTAGAGCCATCAATGAATATCATAACTCTATCTTGTTTTTTAAATAATGAAAAAAAATTCAAAGTAAATTAACTATTATTTTATTTATATATTATTATTATTACATTATTGAGTCACTCTTTCATGTAAAAAGAAATGCGAGGTTATTGAATGATAAGTATAGAAATTTTCAATTCACCATGTAAACATCCTAATGGTCTCCAATGGACTAATGAGGGACTTTATGTCATGGATCAAGAATTAGATGATGTGTATTTGATATCTTCAGATGGAAAAATAATAAATAAATTACCAACCATAACTGAAAATGGATCTGGGATTACTGTCGGTGGAGGATTTATCTGGACCGCTTCAAATGGAGAAACCCAAGCTAGACCTTTTAAAAATACTGACACCCATAAAGGACTTGTATACAAATTAAACATAGATACTGGAGAATTAGTAGATCAATTTCTCACCCCTGATGGTGGAGGAATTCATGGCATTGAATGGGACAATGGATTTATATGGGTAACTGCCTTTAATCCTAAAGCAATATATAAAATAAATGCTACGTCGTATGAAATAGAACATAAATTTTATGTAAAAGAAGAACGATTACATGGATTAGCTAGACAAGACAATGCGATATGGTGTGCCCATACAACCGCAAAAAAAATTATAAAATATGATATTAATGATGGTTCAATAATTGATGAAATCCAACTTGATCATGATGATCCATATCCACATGGAATGTCTATTAAAGGAAACAAAATGTGGATATCTGATGCAAATTTTGGAGGGAAAATGCACAGTGATACTTTAATGGGTAAACCTAGTTTTAATACAATTGATTTGTAATCAGCTAACTATGTGTTTTGCTAAAACTTTTTCGTCAAACTCTACACCAAGTCCTGGACCTGTTGGAACTTTGATATATCCGTCTTTAAATACTATTGGATCTTTGAAAATTTTCTTATGTAAAGTCCCTTGATTAGCTTCAGCAATCATAAAATTTGGAGAGCATGTAGCTAATTGTAATGCTGCTGCTGCTGCAACAGGGCCACAATACATGTGAGGGGCAATAACTGCATAGCTGGCCTCTGCAATTGAGGCAACCTTTTTTCCTACCATGATCCCACCAGCTTGACCTATGTCTATTTGGATGATTTGAGCTGCTTGTTTTCTTATCAATTCAGAAAATTGATAAATAGTTGCAAGTCTTTCTCCTGTTGCTATGGGTATGCTTGTATGTGCTGCAACTCTAGCCATTTCATCAATATTTTCAGGAGAGACAGGTTCTTCAAACCAAAATGGTTGGTAAGGTTCAATCGCTTTTGCTACCCGAATTGCACTATACGTTGTTAGTTGACCATGTGTTCCCAATGCCACTTCTAATTCATTCCCAACAGCAGATCTAATACTCTTAAAAATATTTTCAGTGTATGTAATTTCTGATAGCCCAATGTCTCTAGGAGCTCCTGTAATAGGATGAAAAGGATCAAATTTACATGCTGAATTTCCTTCTCTTAATAATTGTTCCGCAACTTTCCCGGCATTTTCAGGTTTCCCTTCTGGTATTGGTGGCATATAAGCATATGCTCTCAACTTATCCCAACATTTTCCTCCTAAAAGATTATAAATAGGCTGGTTATTTGCTTTACCAACAATATCCCATAAAGCCATTTCTATTCCAGATATAACCATACCAAAGTGTAGACTTGGTAATCTATAATCATGCCTTCCTGCATACATGTCATAGTAAATTTTTTCTATGTTAAAAGGATCTTTACCTATTACGAAAGCTTCGACAGTTTCATGAACTAACTGAATTTGGGATTTAAAGTCTTTCCAAGTCATTTTACCTGAAAATGAACTACCTGTGAGCTTCTCTCCTATTCCTACTATTCCTTCATCAGTAGATAATTCTAAAATTAGAAAATATTTCCCACCCACATACCATTTTTCAGAACTCTTCCCACCACCACTTCTTACACCTGGTTCATTTTCTATTACGTAAGTTTTAACTCCAGTTACTATCATGATATTAATCTATTAGTTTATTTTCTTTGACCAGAATTCCAAGACCAGTTATCTGGAGGCCAAATATTTTTTCCTCGTCTGCCATTTTGACCTTTTCTAGATTCGTCATACATGTCTTTTACAGTTTCTTGCCATTTTTTTATATGTGGGGTTCCTCTATGATATTCAAAAGCCTGTGAATTTGAATATACCTCATATAAATATAACTCTGAAGGATCATTAATATTTTGATAAACATCAAAACGTAGACATCCAGGTTCTTGGTTTGTAGATCCTATACTATCCAAGCTAATAGATTGGATAAATTCTTCGAGACACTCCTGTTTAACATATTGAGGGGAATGAATTACATGTAAAGAAGAATTTGAAAAATACTCATGATCCGATGCCTCTTCCCTTTTAGAATCCCATAAAACATTATCAACAGGATAAACAGGTTTACAAAATGAAACTTCAATTTCTGAATCATAAAATGGTTTAGTGGTTTCAAACCATATTTTAAAATGATCATATGTTCCATGAGCCTCAAAAGCTTTCTCATCATCATATACTTCACAAAAAGCAAATAAGGTTGGGTCTGTTTCGTCCTGAATTATATCAAAACGTCTACACCCAGGTTCAATATCAACAGAACCAACTGCATCCTTAATTGATTCTTTAATAAATTCATCAATGTTTTCTTTTTTAACTTTTAATCTAACCATCAAAATATACATAAAGTTTCTCCTAATTTTTTTTTATTATACATAATAAATCATCCTCTACCAATAAACGGTTGTTTTACAGGTAACACTGTAGCTTCAAACACATTAGTAGATGCAGGCATAGAAGCCATTAAAAGTGCTGTTCTTGCAATATCTTCAGAATTTATTAGGATTTCCTGACCTTCATCCACACCTGTAGCTGATCTTCCATCTGAACGTCTTTCAACCATTGTGTTACCTGGATTTAAACAACTAACTGCAATTCCATATTCTCTTCCATCAAGAGCAGCTGATTTAGTAAGACCTCTAATTGCATGTTTACTAGTGGTATAAGGTGATGAATGCATCCTAGGAGTTTCACCCGCAATTGAACCAATATTTATAATTTTTCCACCATTTTGTTTCATGTACTTAAAGCCTTCTCTTGTACATTTAAATGTTCCTGTAACATTTACAGCAATAACATTTTCCCATTTTTCATCTGAAATTTGATCTATTGGATCTCCTTCCATAACTCCACTATTATTAACTAATATATCTATTGATCCATATTTATTAAATGTTCGTGAAAACAAATCTTTTACTTCATCGGTATTGGTAATATCACATTTAATATAATCAATAATTTCATTATCTGTTTGTCTAATATCGTTTATTGTATTTATTAAATTTTCTAGATTTCTTGAAGCTATAATAACTTTAGCTCCCTCTTGACAAAAGATTTTTGCAATAGATTTCCCTATTCCAGTACCTCCACCAGTAATTATTGCTATTTTATTATTTAAAATATTCATTTTTCTCCTCCTATTTAGTTTTATCTGAAGCCAAAATCGATATAAAAACTATAATACTTGATATTATAAGTGATAATCTCCATCCAATTCTAAATAGTTGAAGTATTTCATCAGGGAAATTTGAATTAATATCACCTAGTTGAACATCAGTGATTCCAGAACTTAATAAAATTCACTAAAATAGTAGTATTAAAATCCAATGAATAAATTAAAACCATAAAGGCATCAAGAATTGCAACAAAAAATAATTTATTTTACATTAGAATTTTCTATTGAAATTTTAGTTTATATAACGTAATTCCTGTAGCTACAGAGACATTTAGAGAAGATACATCTCCACTCATTGGAATTCTCAATATAAAATCAGATTTTTCAATTATGGATTTACTCACTCCATTATGTTCTGCCCCGACAATTAATGCTGTTGGAATAGATTTATCAAAATCAAAATCTTCAATATTTTTACCTAACATATCTAAAGTAATTATTTGAAAATTCATTTTTTTTAAATATTCAATCGTTTTATTCATAGAATTCACAATTGCAAAAAGAATATGTTCTAGAGCTCCTGCAGAAGCTCTGATGGAACCAGGAGAAATTTTTGCAGATTCCTTAGATGGAACTATTATTCCATGTACACCAAAGATTTCAGCTGTTCTTGCAATAGCTCCCAAATTATGTGGATCTTGTATCCTATCTAGCAAAATTAGAAACGGTGTTTCTTTTCTTTTATCCGCAAAAAAAATCATTTCTTCCACTGAAGATTGATAGTTATCATCAATATAAAGGATAATTCCTTGAGATTTTTTTGTAGATGATTTTTTTGCTATTGATTTTTTATCAATAAAATTAATTCTTATTTTTTTTTGGTTAGCTAAATCAATAATTTGATCTATTTGCAACCCTTCATTATTACTAGCCATGTCAATATGAGAAATTTTTTTATCGGATAGGATTGTTTCTATAACAGCACGCCTTCCTTCAATTTGACGTAATCTTTTTTTATTTCTTGAATATCTTGACAAAATAGCCTTTTCGAATGAATTATGTTCTGAATTTTATTATAAAATTCTGAAAAAAACTGTTTTAACTTTGTCTATTCTTCAAAAGAAAGGTAAAAATGAAAATAATAAATATAACTGCTTCAAGACATGCTGTATTTTATAGTCCCCTATTAGCATTGATTAATGGAGATTTTTTAGAAAATGAAGGTCTAAAAGGTATATACCATTTTCCAAAAGATAGTATCAATGTATATTCAAAAATCAATTCTGGTGAAATCGATGTAGCACAATCAGCGGTATCTGGTAGTTGGAATTATTTTGAAAAAAACATAAGTTTGAATATCAAACACTTTGCATTAATAAATTCCAGAGATGGGTTCTTTATTATTTCAAAAAAAAATAATAGTCCATTTAAATGGATAGATTTATACAATAATCCATTTTATTATGTTCGAGGAGGTCAACCTCAGGCAATGCTATCATATGCTCTTAATAAAAAAAACATTGATATTTTAAAAATCCCTCTTGTATCAGAAAAACCACTTTCCACCTTCTTAATGTATTCTCGGTATAAAGAAGAAAATAATGCATTTTTTCATGAACAGGGATCATATCCACATCAATTAAATATAGAAGGGCATGGAAAAATAGTAGCTTCAGTTGGTGAAATCATTGGCCCAGTTGCATTTTCTAGTTTGTGTGCAAAAGAAAAATGGATAAAATCTGAAACTGGGAAAAAGTTTTCAAGGGCGTTCGAAATAGCAAAAAAATGGGTGAACTCTGCTCCTCCTGAGGAAATATCACTAATAATTAAAGACTTCTTTCCAGATTTTACACTTAATGCAATATCAGCAGCAATCAAAGATTATCAAAAATTAAAAACATGGGATTCAAATATAGAGATTTCAAACCAAGAATATGAAAAATCAATAGAAATATTTGAACATTCAAAATTGATTACAAAAAAACACAAAATCGATGATGTGGTTTTATATGCATAGGATCTATAAGCTTTGAAAGAAAAAAAAATTATCATTACTGGTGGATTAGGTTTTTTGGGATTTTCAATATTTAAAAAACTAATCAATGAAAATTATATTTTAGTTATTGATAATTTAAGTAGCAACGTAACACAAAAAAAGTTTATAACAAATTATAAAAATGGGACTTTCTGTGAGCTTAATATCACAAACAATTCAATGCTTGAAATTTTTGAGCAATATAGTCCAGAAATTGTAATTCATTGTGCTGCACAAACTAATGTAATTGAATCTATGAAGAATCCAACAAAAACAAAAATAAATAATATAGAAGGTACTAGAAACATTCTAGAATCAGTAAAAAATTTAGAGAATTGTTATTTTATTTTTATTTCCTCAGGGGGAGCTATATATGGTGAACCCAGCTATCTTCCTGTAGACGAGAATCATGAAAAAAACCCAATTTCAAATTATGGAATCTCAAAATTAAAAGGTGAATTATTAACAAAAAAAATTTTATCTGAAAGTAAAATTAATTATTCAATCATTAGGCCTTCAAATATATATGGTCCAGGTCAAAAAACTGAAAATGTGATCCCAAAATTTATAAAATTAATGAAAAATAAACAGGAAGTTAGAATTTTTGGAGATGGATCTTCTTCAAGAGATTACATATACATAGATGATTTAGTTGAGATAATACTGAAATTATGTAAAACAAAAATCAATTGCACAATTAATGCATCAAGTAATAAAGAAACTAAAATCATAGAAATTTTTAATTTTTTGAAAAAGCAGTTAAATTATGATCTCAAACCAACTTTTCTAAATGATAGAAAAGGAGAAATTTTTAATATAAGTTTAGATAATTCAAATTTAATTAAAATTTTAAATTTCAATAATTTCACAACATTAAAAAAAGGGTTAATTAAAACTATCAATAGTTAATTATTTTTTTTTATTATTTCTTCCAACGCAACCCAAGAAAGCATTGCACATTTTATCCTGACAGGAAATTTTCTCACACCAGATAAAGCTGAGACGTCTCCAAGTGAATCTAATTCCTCTTCAGATAGCATCTCATCTCTAATTAATTTTCTAAACAAGTCAACATTACTTTGTAATTCTTTGTAAGGAAGTAAATTAATTTTTTCAGCCATAAGGGATCCTGAAGCCTGTGAAATAGCGCATCCTCTACCTGTTACACTTACAACAATTTTTTGATTTTGATCCAATGAAATTTGTAGTTTAATTTCATCTCCACAAAATGGATTATTTTTTTCTACTTCATAATCTGGTTTCGACAGGAATTCTGTGTTTCTGGGATTGTGATAATGATCCATTACTATTTCTTCATACATTTCATTTAGTTCATCGCTTACCATTTTTTACATTATTCCTTCAATATCTAAATTAGGAATTTTTTCATCCAGTAATTTTTCCAAGTATTCTATTAATAATTCATCTTGAAATTCTTCAATTATTTCTTGAGCAAACCCTCTTATAAGCATTGAAGTAGCTTGATCTTTATTAATACCTCTACTTTGGAGATAAAATAACATATTTTTATCAATATTGCCAGCTGTTGCTCCATGACTACATTCCACATCATCAGCATATATTTCGAGACTAGGCTTAGTATCTACTTCTGCTGCTTTTGAAAGTAAAAAATTTAAGTCTTTTTGAAAAGCTCGAGTTTTTTGAGCATTTTTCTTTACTAAAACTTTACCACTGAAAATTGCTCTTGATTTACCTGCCAAAATTCCTTTAAACATTTGATCACTCGAGCATCTTTCAACTGAATGAGTAGTTGAGATTTCATTTTCTTGGTGTTGATTTTTGTCAGTAATGTATAAGCCATGAAAGCTACAGTCAGAGTTAATACCATGTAAATCAGAGTGGATATCATATCTTGACAATAGTCCAGAAAAGGAAAAGGAAGTAGATTTAAATCGTGATTCTTCATTTTGTAAAATTCTATCAAATTGAAAATAATATGAATTTCCTTGATCAATTTGGATTCTTTTATGAGAAACTTCACTTTTTTCCCTCAAAAAATATTCAATTACAGGTACAGTCAAATTTTTATTAGTGTTATCAGCAAAATTAACATACATTTCAACTATATTGGATTTAGTGTTAGGAGAAAATTCTACAAATAATCTGGGAAAACTACTAGATTGAGAATTTTCACCTGAATTAACAATTATTATTTGTAAGTTATTTATCTTGTTAGAATTTCTTATTGAAACTAAAATTGGATCTTGCATAAGTGAAGAATTTAAGGCTATCATTTCGTTTTCTGAATTAATTGCAATGGAACCAAATTGGTTACTCAAATATTTTAAATTTTTCAAATTTAATGCATTTTCTAAAACTATTTCATTTGAAATAATAGATTTTTTTTCATCATAAAACCCATCTACAATATAAATTGTATTCCAATCTTTACGTTTATCAAATAAAGTGAATTCCAATTCCAAATCTTTTTTTGAAGTCTTAGAAAACTCTGAATTATACAGTTTTGAAAAATTGGTATATTTCCATAATTCAGAAGTGTGATCACTAGGTGGAAGGCCATGGTTATTGAAATTTTTCCAACCATCGAATTTAATTTCTTTGATTTTTTTATCAAATTTCGAATTAGGCTCATAGAGATTTTTAAATCTGTTAAGGATTATATCTGATACCACATTAACTTCCTAACTCGGAAATGATTTTCTCATAACCATTATTTTCTATATCTATAGCAAGATCTTTGGTACCGGACTTTACAATTTTACCGTCAACAAGAACATGAACAAAATCTGGTACGATATAATTCAAAATCCTTTGATAATGAGTAACAATTATAAAAGATCTTTCAACAGATCTCATTGCATTGACACCATCAGCAACAGTTCTTAATGCATCTACATCTAATCCAGAATCAGTTTCATCTAAAATTGCTAGAGTTGGATCTAATATTGAAAGTTGTAAAATTTCATTTTTCTTTTTCTCTCCTCCAGAAAAACCGAAATTAAGAGACCTTTTAGTTAACTCTATATCCATACCCATCTCTTTTACTTTGCTGTCATATAATTTTGCGAATTCTCGAACAGAAAGTTTTTTTTCTTTGTAATACTCTTTTTTTGCATCGATAGAAGCTTTTAGCATTTGAAATGAACGTACACCAGGGATTTCAGAAGGATATTGGAATGCTAAAAAAAGTCCCATATGTGATCTTTCATCCGGAAGAAGCTCGTTAATTAAATTAGATAGAAAATAAATTTCTCCTTCTACGATTTCATAATCAGGTTTGCCTGCCAAAACGTTGGCAAACGTGCTTTTCCCAGATCCGTTAGGACCCATTATGGCGTGAATTTCACCTTTTTTCACCGATAAATCTATGCCATTCAAAATTAATTCATTATTGTCCGCGACTTTAACCTTAAGATTCTTTACATTTAACAAAGATTTTCTCCTAATTATGGGATTTAGATTTATCCAACAGCACCTTCTAAGCTTACTTTCAAAAGCTGAGTTGCTTCTAATGAAAACTCAAATGGCAATTCCTTAATAACATCTTTACTCCAGCCGGTTATAATCATATGGTTAGCTTCTTCTTCAGATAAACCTCTAGACATTAGATAGAATAACTGATCCGCTGAAACTTTTGAAGTAGAAGCTTCGTGTTCCAATCTAGCAGATGAATTTTTAACTTCAATATAAGGAACAGTATGAGCTCCACATTTGTCGCCAATTAAAAGGGAATCACATTGAGTATGGTTCATTGCTCCATCTGCAGTAGGCATTATTTTTATTTGTCCCCTGTATGTATTTTGACCTTTCCCTGCAGAAATACCTTTTGATACAACAGTTGATTTAGTATTTTTTCCTATATGGATCATTTTTGTTCCTGTATCAGCTTGTTGGTAATTATTTGCCAAGGCAACCGAATAAAATTCTCCTACTGAATTATCTCCTTGTAAAATAACTGATGGATATTTCCAAGTAATCGCTGATCCCGTTTCTACCTGAGTCCATGAAATTTTAGAATTTTTACTTGCTTTTCCTCTTTTAGTGACAAAATTATATACTCCGCCCTCACCTTCTTTTGTTCCTGGGAACCAGTTTTGGACAGTAGAATACTTAATTTCTGAGTCATCTAGAGCTACTAATTCAACAACTGCAGCATGTAGTTGAGAAGTTTTCCTAAAAGGAGCTGTACATCCTTCTAAATAAGATACATAAGCACCTTTATCTGCAATTATCAATGTTCTTTCAAATTGACCTGAACCTTCAGTATTGATCCTAAAATAAGTCATTAATTCTATTGGACATCTAACACCAGGAGGAATATAGGCAAAAGAACCATCTGAAAATACAGCCGAATTAAGAGAAGCAAAAAAATTGTCGGAATAAGGGACTACTGAACCTAGATATTTTTTTATTAGATCAGGATGGTTTTTTACTGCATCATTGAAGGAACAGAATATTATACCCATATCTTTTAATTGATCATCTAATGTATTTGCAACAGAAACTGAATCAAAGATGGCATCTACAGCTACTCCAGCTAATTTTTCTCTTTCATGTATAGGGATTCCTAATTTCTCAAATGTTGCTATCATTTCAGGGTCAACATCATCGAGAGATTTTGGGGAATTAGTCATAGATTTTGGGGCCGCATAATAATAAATATCTTGATAATCGATCGGAGGGTAATTAACTTTTGCCCATGTAGGTTCTTTATGATCTTTATTTATTTTTTCCCAATGTCTAAATGCTCTTAGTCTCCAATCGAGCATCCATTGAGGTTCTCCTTTTTTATTTGATATTAATTTTACTATAGATTCATCAATTCCTTTGGGAGCTAATTCAGTATCAATTTCAGTTGTAAAACCCCATTTATATTCGGTATCTGGTAAATCCGTAGTTCTTGATATACTTTCTGGAGTTGGCATTGGTTATACTTTCTGTAAACTTAATATTAAATAGTATCTCTTATTATTATAATATTTTTTCCATCTAATATAAAATGAAGTTGATATATAAATACAATGATATCTAAAATATGACATACATAGCAGTTATAGGTTTAGAAACTCATGTTCAACTAAATACAAACAGTAAAATGTTTAGTTCTTCGAGTGCTAAATATCAAAACTCTGAACCTAATACTTTAGTAGACCCTACAACAATGGGACTTCCAGGCGCATTGCCAGTTGTAAATATAAAAGCAGTAGAGAGTGCTATTAAAATAGGTATTGCATTAGATTGTTCAATTGCGGAATCAACAAAATTTGATAGAAAACAATATTTTTATCCAGATTTAATGAAGGGGTACCAAATATCTCAATTTGATGAACCAATATGTATAAACGGCTTTATTATTCTTGAAAAGAAAAATAATAAAAAAATCAGAATTAATCGTGTCCATATGGAAGAAGATGTAGCAAAATTAACCCATATAAACTCAAATGGTAATTCATATAGCATACTAGATATAAATAGATCTGGAACGCCCTTAATGGAGATAGTAACTGAACCAGATCTTGGGTCTTCTGATGAAGTAATAGAGTACATAGAAAGTTTACAGAAGATAATAAGATACATTAAAGTTGGATCTGCCAACATGGAAGAAGGTTCATTTAGATGTGATGCGAACATTAGTGTTAAAGAAGAAAGTGAAAAAAAATTAGGAACCAAAGTTGAAATAAAAAATATGAATAGGATATCTGCTGTAGCTGAAGCTGTTGATTACGAAATAAAGCGACAAATAAATAATATTGAAAACAATATAAAGATAATACAAGAAACTAGAGGATGGTCAGAAGAACGAAAAAAAACTATTCCTCAAAGAACCAAAGAAGAATCAAATGATTATAGATATTTTCCTGAACCTGATATTCCTCCATTAACCATTAAATCTTCTTGGATTGAGAAGATAAGAAATGAACTCCCAGTTTTACCCCAGAAAAGAAAAGAAAAATATATTAAAAATTATCAATTAAATGACTATGATGCATCATTGTTAACTAATGATATAAATTTCTCAGATTTTTTCGACAAAACAATAAATTTTTTACCAAAAAAACTTCAAAATAACGAAACAATAAAATATTTGGCAAATTTGATGAACGGAGAATTTAATCGTCTTTTAAACAGTAATTCAAATATGGAATTTTACAAAATAAAGTTTACTGAAAAGGATTTGGCTGAATTAATTCAAATTTATAAAAGTAATAAGATAAACAACAAAATTTTAAAAAATGTATTTGAACAAATGTGGAATACAGGAGAAAATCCAGAAAAAATTATAACAAATAATAATATGTCAATCGTCACAGATACAGATGAACTTGAATCAACCATTTATAATATAATTGAGAGTAACCCAAAAGCAATTGAAGATTTTTTATCTGGTAAAGAACAATCAAAAAAATTCTTACTAGGTCAAGTGATGAGAGCTACCAAAGGACAAGCAGATCCTAGTGTGTCAAACAGTTTAATAAACAAAATTTTAGATAAAAAAAAATAGAAAGAAGGATATGAATTTTGGATAGTTTGTTTACTATTTTAATGCTAGTTTTAGCAATAATAATAATACTAGTAATACTTTTACAAACTCGTGGAAGTAGTGCCGGACTTTTTGGTCAAGCAGATGGTTCATATAGGTCTCGAAGAGGTTTTGAAAAAATACTCTTTAGGCTCACTATTGTTTTAGTTATAATTTTTGTTTTTATCGCAGTTTTAAACGTACGTTTCTAAATTTTTCTATAATGAGTGCCTTCTTTAGAATCTAATATTTCAATTCCTTTCTCTAGTAGTTGATCCCTTATTTGATCCGCTTTTTGATAATTTTTTTCTTCTCTAAACCTGTTTCTAGATTCTATCATTCTATTTATCTCTTTATCATCAAAATTATTTGATTTGTCAAAATCAAAACCTAAGACAGATCCAAGTTTGTATAACAAATTTATTCCTTCATTTACTTTTTTGGTTTGAGAAAAATGTTTATTTATATCATGAGTTAATTCAAATATTATAGCTATTGCAGAAGGCGTTCCTAGATCGTCGTTCATTGCTGTGATAAATCTCTCTTCGTAATTCTTTGTATCGAATCCATCTACACCTTTCAAAGTTAGAATTCTTTCAATTCTCTTCAATGAAGATTCTGCATTTTCTAAAGAATCTTCATCAAGATTACTAGGTTGACGATAATGACTCTGTAAAATCCATAATCTTATACAATTACCTGAATATTTATCTAAAGCGTCTCTGACATCATAAGAATTTCCAAGAGATTTACTCATTTTTTCATCTCCAGATCTTTTTAATAATCCATTATGTACCCAAAATTTAGAAAATAAATCACTATCGTTAGCTGATTGGCTTTGAGTAATCTCATTTTCATGATGAGGGAAAATTAAGTCTAGTCCTCCTCCATGAATTTCTATTTCATTTCCTAAATGTTTTTTTACCATAGCTGAACATTCAATATGCCAACCAGGTCTACCCAGTCCCCATGGGCTTTGCCAGTGTATTTCTTCTGGTTTAGCTGCTTTCCACAAAGCAAAATCTGCAGGGTTTCTTTTTTCCGGCTCGGATTGAGTTCGGGTATTTTCAAGCATTTCATTTAATTTTCTTCTCGATAATCTACCATAACCTTTATCATAGTTAATATCAAAATATACGCTTCCATTTGTTTCATATGCTGCATTTTTTTGAACCAGGGTTTCAATTAAATTAATAATTTCACTCATATCCTCAGTTGCTCTTGGGTGTACATCCGCTCTCCTAACTCCCAATTCATCCATATCTTGAAAAAAAGCGTGAATATATTTTTCGGCAACTTCAATGGGAGAAATTTTTAGTTCCTTAGCTCTGGCAATAATTTTATCATCAACATCTGTAAAATTTTGTACCCGTTTTACTTCATGGCCTATAAATTCTAAATATCTGTGTAATACATCAAAAGTAACTGTAGATAAAGCATGCCCCAGATGAGGACGATCATATACAGTTACCCCACAGACATACATCCTAATTTTTTTTCCTATTAGTATTTCTTTTTTTCTTGTTAGAGAGTTATATAAATACATGATTAATAATTTTTTATAGTTGTTATTGACTGAGCTGCGATAGCATTTTCAGATCCTATAATTCCCAAATGATCGGTAGTTGTACTTTTGATATTGATATTATCAACATTTAAGTCTAATGTTTTAGATAAATTAATCTCCATCTTATTCAAATGATTATTCATACGTGGTTGTTGGGCAATTATTGTATTGTCAATATGTAAAATCTCAAACCCTTTTTTATATACCATTTCTTTTATTTCGGATAACATTATCTGAGAATCTATGTCCTTCAAAGAGGGATCTTCAGATGAGAAAAAGCTACCGATATCTCCTAGACCACATGCTCCTAAAATAGAATCTATAATTGAATGAATCAGAACATCACCATCAGAATGACCATCCAGTTTAAAAGGATAATCTATTTTGATACCCCCCAAAGTTAAAAATTTGTGGGGAATTAATTTATGAACATCATAACCTATACCATACTTTATATTTTGTTGAAAAAATTTAATGTCCGATTTATTTGTAATTTTTAAGTTATTGTGAGTTCCTTTTATGATTTTTACTTGTGTAGAGGAATCATCAAATATTGAAGAATCATCAGTTAGATTTACTAAATTTTTATGCAAATTTATATTGTTAATTAAGACTTTACGATCAAAAAATTGTGGAGTTTGAATATTCATGATTGATTCTCTATTTATTGTTTTTATTACAATATTATTTTTGTCAATAATTTTCACTGTATCATTAGGTTTTATACCTGGAACAACAGCATCATAAATATCCAATGATTCAATACCTTTTTGATATAGTTCTAATGTTGCATTAGGTCTAGCCGCATCTTGAACTATAATTATTTCATTCGAAATTTTATTCATATCACAATAATTTACAGCATTTAATAACGATTCCATTCTTGTAATTCCACCTAGAACGGTAACCGTAGAGGTTTGAATGTTCTCATTTCTCAAAATATCATTTATTTTTCCTATATTTTCCTTAGAACAAACAACTATTACGTTTTTAACATTGGAAAGTTGATAAATTGTTTTTAAAGTTTTTATAATTACAGGAATACCATCCAGTTCATATAATATTTTATTTTGACCAAATCTTTCTGATTTTCCTGCTGCTAAAACAATTACAGTAATTTTTTTAATTTTTCCCATTGAGTAAAGATTTTGATAATTTTTTCTTAGATATAATCAATTCATTATTTTTTAATCTTAAGTATAAATGATCCTGATCAGATACCTCCTTAGAAATTATCATTTTAGATATCTTATCCTCAATTTCTTTTTGAATTAACCTATTTAGAGGACGAGCACCATAAAATTTATCAAAACCATTTTCAGCTATCCAATTTTTTACATTCTTTGGAACAAAAATTTTAATATTTAGATTATCTAATTTAAATGTTAAGTTTTTTATAACTTTTTCAACTATATTTAACAAATTTTCTCTCGTCAAAGTATCAAAGATTATTATCTCGTCAATTCTATTTAAAAATTCCGGTCTAAAATGCTTTTGCAAAGCTTCATTCACATTATTTTTCATATCTGAATTGTCGGTTTCCCTTTTGTTATTAAATCCTAATGATTCTGAGCCAAAAATATTGCTTCCTAAATTTGAAGTCATGATAATCAAAGTATTTGAAAAATCAACTGTTCTACCTTGTCCATCAGTAAGTCTTCCATCATCTAATATTTGCAGAAGAATATTGAAAATATCAGAATGAGCTTTTTCTATCTCATCGAACAAAAGTACAGAATATGGATTTCTTCTAACTTGTTCACTCAATTGACCAGCATTATCATATCCTATATAACCAGGTGGAGCTCCGATTAATCGAGCTGTTGTATGTGACTCCTGATATTCAGACATGTCGATTCTAATCATTTTATTTTCATCGTCAAACAAAAATTCTGCTAGTGATTTAGCTAATTCGGTTTTACCCACACCTGTGGGACCTAAGAAAATAAATGAACCTAAAGGTCGATTGGGGTCTTGTAAACCTGCTCTACTTCTTCGAACCGCATTAGAAACGCTCTTAACTGCTTCATCTTGACCAATTACTCTCTTATGTAAACGTTCTTCTAAATCTAACAATTTCTTTGATTCAGTTTCTACCAAATTAGTCAATGGAATACCCGTTTTTTCAGAAACTATTTTTGCTATGTGTTCTGCTTCAACTATTTCAATCAATTGATTATTAAATTTCCATTCCTTAAACTTTTTAGATCTATCTTCTTGAGCTTTTACACGTTGGTTTTTAATTTCATCAGTCTGGTTTATACCTTCCTCACCTGATATAGCATATTCATGTGATTCTTTTGTTTGTAAATCATGAATTTTTTCATCAAGTTTTATAACATGATCGGGAAGTTTGGGATTATCTATATTTATTTTTGCTAATGCTTCATCCATTAAATCAATTGCTTTATCGGGTAAATGTCTATTAGTAAGATATCTATCAGATAAAATCACAGCTGATTCTAATGCATCATCAGAAATTTTCAAATTATGGTGATTTTGATACTTTGATCTTAGCCCCTTAAGCATGTTAATTGAGTTTTCTATATTAGGTTCCTTCACCCAAACAGGAGAAAATCTTCTTTCCAAAGCAGAATCAGATTCAATGTACTTTCTATATTCATCTGGTGTAGTAGCACCTATTGTTTGTAATTCTCCACGAGACAAAGCTGGTTTCATCATATTGGACGCATCTAACGCACCTTGAGCACTTCCTGCTCCAACAACAGTATGTATCTCATCAAGAAAGAGGATTATTTCACCCTGTGCATTTCTTACATCATCCATAATGGATTGCAATCTTTCTTCAAATTCTCCTCTTACTCCACTCCCAGCAATCAATTGACCTAATTGTAAAGACAAAACTCTTCTGCCTTTCAATGATTCTGGGGTGTTTCCACTAGCAATATTTAAGGCTAAACCTTCAGCTATTGCTGTTTTACCCACACCTGCATCTCCTATAAGAACAGGATTGTTTTTTGTTCTACGTGATAAAATCTGCTGGACTCGTTTGATTTCTTCATCTCTACCTATTACGGGATCTATAAGATTATCCATGGCTAATGCAGTCAGGTCGATTGTATATTTTTCTAATGTTTCATATTTGTTTTTATGTTGATTAACTTTTTCATCTTTATCATCAATTCTAAAATCTTTTGCTCTATAGTCAGATGATTTAATTCTTTTGATTGCATTCTCAACGTGTTCTTTAACAATTACATATTTTTTAAAAAGAGCGACGATTCCATACTGATTATCTTTTGGTCCTCCTCTAAAACTACTCGCGTACATAACTTCTTCACTAACGTAAGCTAAAGCTAACATTACATTTTCTATAGATATGGAACTATTCTTGTTCCACTCTGCTATTCTTTTAGAATGATTATAAAGTGAAATAGCAGTATCATCCAAAGTAATGTTAGTGCTGTCGATTTTAGACAAACTACCATCTCTAGAAAGTTGTGCAACTTTTGGTTTTCTATTGATCGCTGAACCAATATTGTATATAGCTTCATTTATGAAACGTTCTTTATCAGGTAAATTTCTATCAAATATTTCCGCGTATATCTTTTTCCCAGGTTCACTTGAAATTATGGTATAGGCTATGTGATCTATATCAAAACTTGGATTAGAAAATTTTATACAAATATTTTGTGCCTCTATTATAATTTGGTTCAAGTCTTCTGAGAGAGCTGATGGGTCCCAATAACCTCCTACCCAACCCCCTTTTTGTTTTTCTTCTATCATGTATTTCTCCTATTTCTTTCAACTAATTCTCTATTAATCCCTCTTGTTTTAAATCTTGACAACTCTGTTTCTAAATATTCAATTTTATTTTCTAGAGAAGATATCTCTTTTATAAGTTCTGTTATGATTTCTATACCAGCTCTATTTATTCCAAATTTATCTATCCAATCTTTTATTTTTTCTATTCGTTCTATGTCGACAACCGAATAATACCTTGTACCTCCAGGTGATCTTTGCGGAACAACAAGACCCCACCTTTCATAATTTCTTAGCGTTTGTTGATGCAACCCCACTATACGAGCTACAATTCCTATAGCATATACGGGCTCTTCTCGTGAAAATACTATAATAACCTACCTTTATTTATAATAATTAATCTAAATATAATATATATATAATATATTAATTAATTCTATATATAATCTTATAACATAATTATAAGATATACAAATATTTATATAGTGTATTACTCTATTATTCCGATTTGCAAAAAGTTATAATTATAAAAAAGTCATTAAACGAAATGGAAAAAATTCAATTACCTGAGGTTTTCAACAATTATCAAAAAGATTTAACTAGGTTTACAAAAATGTTTTATAAACATCTTAATGATGACTTATATTTTACTCATAGGTATTTTTTAGGTTGGGTAGATGAACATGGCGGATTAACGCAAGTTTCAGGGAAGTCATTCAGACCTTCTTTAATGATGTTGATTAATGAATCTTTAGGTGGTAAAAACGAAGATATTCTTCCTATAGCTATGGCTATAGAACTTTTTCATAATTTTTCTTTAATTCATGATGATATTGAAGATAAGGATGAGTATAGAAGAAACAGAAAAACTGTCTGGAAAATTTGGGGAGAACCAAGAGGTATAATTTCTGGATCATCAATGCATGCATTAGCTAGTAAATCAATTGATCTATTAAAACCATTAAACGAAAAAAAAATTGCATTAATAAGATCAATTGTGAGTAAAACTTGCATGCAAGTTATAGAAGGACAATTTTTGGATTTATCTTTCGAAAGTACATTAAACATAAATATTGAAAATTATCTAGAAATGATTAATAAAAAAACTGGAGCATTAATTGAAACATCAGCAAAATTAGGAGCTTTCTTTAATTATTTTTCACATGAAAAATCTGAACAGTTTTCAAAATTAGGCACACAATTCGGAAATATGTTCCAAATAAAAGATGACATATTAGGGGTTTGGGGTACTGCTGAATTTGGTAAGCCGATTGGAAGTGATATTCTGAAGAAGAAGAAATCTTTACCAATTTTACATCTACTTAATGAATCCAAAGGAGATGATAATAGAATGATCAATGATATTTTTGCAAATGAACAAAACTTAGAAGGTTTTCTCAAAGACATAATAGATTTGATGAGTAAATACAAAACTGAAAAATATTGTAATAAAATTTTGAACGAAAATTTCGAAAATTCTGAAAAAATAATTACTGATTTAAAAATAAAAAACTTGAACAAAGAAAACTTAAAAGATATAAATAAATTCCTAGTCTATAGAAAGAAATGAATGAATTTAATAATTATTAACCACAAAAAAATGTCATATTTGTTTAATAATATTAACGGAGATGGATTTTATTTCATATATGATTCTACAAAAATACCTATAGAAAGCTTGAAATCACATATTTTAGAAAATGATCCCGACAAAATTATCTCTTTAGATTTTGCTGTACCATTAACTCGTTCTCTAAATAATAATACTATAGTAATTGCCAAAGAAATTGTCCTATTGAATTCTCATCCCATAAGTTGGGCTGTCCCAAGATCTGATAGATGGATTGAAACCTCAAAACACCTTAATAAGTCCATATCTAATTTATTAGAAAAAAATTTAGTAGAGCATAGTGTCGTTTCCGGAATGATCCTAGAACACACTAAATCCATTAAGAATAAGGATTATGCTAAAGAATGGTTGTTCAATAATGTTCAAGGAAGTTTCGTTGATAATTCCGCATGGGAAATATCAAAATTATGTGAAGAACTATCGAAAGAGTTTTCAATTATAAGAATTATCAATAATAAAACCCCTTTATTTGAACAAAATAAACCAAAAAAAATGATAACAAAAATGAAAAATTATATTAATAATGGATTGTTTTATAATTTTGTGGATAAAAATATATTAAAATCTCATAATAATCAATTGATCAAAACAATTTTAGAAATTTAAATAGAATGGAAAAACTGTTATTCCAACAAAATCAGAGTAATTTCAAATATGAAGACTCAATAAAGTTTTGTTATGAAATTTTAAGAAATAATTACGAAAATTTTCCATTGAGGTTTTTTTTTATAGATAAGAAATTGATGGACGATTTCGCATCCATTTATGCATTTTGTAGAGGAGTAGACTTCTTAGGGGATGAAGCTAAAGGAAACAGATTAGAAAAATTAAAGTTATGGGAAAAAGAATTATCTACATTGTTTACTGAGAAAACAAGGATTCCTATTTTCGTAGCACTTAAAAAAACAATCATAAAACATAACCTGAATATTTCACCATTTAAAAAATTAATTAAAGCAAATGTATTAGATCAGACTAAAAAATTATATGCGAATATCTCAGAGGTAATGGATTATTGTAGATATTCAGCAAATCCAGTAGGTGAAATAGTTTTAAATATATTAGGTTATAAAAGTAAAAAAAATATAAGTTTATCTAATAAAATTTGTTCTGCCCTTCAAATTACAAATTTCCTACAAGATATAAAAACAGACAAAAAAAAAGGAAGAGTGTACTTACCTCTTGATATTATGAAAAAACATTCTTTAGAAATACATGATTTTGAAGAAAAATATGTATTTGATAATAAAAGATATCGAGATTTTGACAATTTTTTAAATGAAATGGTACTTTATAACAGAACTTTATACGACGAAGGAGAAAAGCTTGTACACAATTTAAAAAAAAGACAAGCTATTTTAATACAAGTGTTTGTCGATTCAGGGAGAATAATTTTAGACAAAATTGAAAGAAATAAACACAAAATACTAGTTAATAGACCAAAAACAAACAACTTAGAAAAAATTTTTATAATAGCAAAAGCAATTGTTAAAATTTCCATTCTCAAATAATGAAAAAAAATAGAATAACAATCATAGGAGGAGGGATAGCAGGTATTTCTGCTGCAATACATCTAATCGAAAAAGGACATAGTGTTTCAATTATAGAAGCTAAAAAATTTATAGGAGGAAGAGCTGGATCAATTAAAGCTGAAGATACATTTATTGATATAGGACAACATGTTTTTTTGAGTTCATATCAAAATTTTCTACATATAATAAAAACATTAAATTTAGAAAAAAAATTTATCTTTAATAAAGTTTTAAATATTCCAGTTTCTACAGATAAAAAGACCTACTATATCAAATCGAATATTATTAAATATCCTTTTTCAATATTATTCGGAGTTATTAATTACAAAAATTTAAATTTAATTGACAGGTTTAAACTTATTTATGGTTTAGCAAAATTAAAACTAGCAAAAACATCCTTAAATGATTCTACATTTTTGCAATGGCTAAAAACAAACAAACAAAATGATCAAATTATAAAGAAGTTTTGGAAAATCATATGTACTCCAGCGTTCAATATCGATATAGATAAAATAAGTTACAACTCTGCAATAAATCTTTTCAATTACATGATTTTTAATCCGAAAAACACATTTTTTATTTGTTATGCCAAAGAATCATTTCAAAGTATTTTTATGAATTCTTTTACTAAATACCTAAAAAATAATGATTCAAATATTCATTTGGGTTTAAAAATTGAAAGTATAAAAAATAAGAAAAATGGAATAATCAAAATCAATACTAAGAAAAAAATACAATTTGAAACAGAAAACTTAATCATTGCAACTGATTATGAATCTACAAACTCAATTTTGGGAATTGAAACAAAAGAAAAGCAATCTAGTAGATCTGCAATAATAAATATCTATTTTTGGTTTGATTCAATTGTAATGCACGAAGATTTTAAAGTATTCACTGATTCTAAAATAGAGTGGGTATTCTCTGATTATTACAATAAAAAAAACAAAAGTTCTACACAAAGATTGATAATTTCTTTAAGCGATGCAAATAAATTATTAAAACTCAGTAATGAAGTTTTGATAAATTTATATGAAACAGAATTAAGAAAACAATTTGATATAGATAGAGACGTTGAAACTACAAAATCTCTTGTCATTAGATCACCAAATGCAACACAATTTACCAGTAGAAAAATAAACAAAAAACTTAAAAATATTTTCGTATGTGGTGATTGGACGATTGAAGAACTACCTAACACTATGGAGGCAGCAGCTTTATCTGGAAAAAAAATTTCAGAAAAAAACTTTTAATGTAAAATTTTTATAAAATAATTAGATAATAACTTTACCTAAAACATGATCAACTTTAACCGGACCTGTGTTGAGTGAGTCACAATTAAAGTTATAGTTTTCTCTGTTGTCAGACATTACAAAGTATTCATTTTCTGCAAGAATAATTGAAATATTTATATTTTTATTGTGTATCACATTTTTCTCGAGAATTTTTTTTCCGTTAATATACAAAATTCCTTTCTTATATGAAATTTTTTCACTATAAATACCAATAATACGTTTTAAATGAATACTATTGTGTTTATCACAATGCACAATAACAATATCAAATCTTTCTAATAAATAAGGATTAAATTTCCTTTTCACCAAGTAAAATTCCCCTGGAAAAAAATTAGGTTCCATACTTTCTCCAAAGGTTTCAATACGTAAAAATCTTCTTCGATATAAGAAAATATTTAACGGATTTTTGATAAAAATCAGAATTATTTTTTTGAAATATGACATAATATATATTCTATAAACAAACAGAAATTAAGTACAAAAGGAGTAAAAATGATAACTAACATTATAAATAAAATTTTACCTGCAAAAAAAGTCAGCTGTCACTGTGATATTCCATGTGGGATATACGACCCAAGAGACGCTATTCAGGCAGCACAGACAGTAATAAGAATGACTGAGTTACTTGGAGAATTAGATTTTTCAAAAGGACCATCAGCAAATCTTGGAAATTCTATGGCTAGATACGTGTCTGTTAAAGAAGAACATGCTAAAAAAGCCAAGGATGACATATTGATTATTTGGACTGATTATTTCAAGCCTGAACATTTAGAAAAATATCCTGATTTACATTCAAAAATATGGAATGCATGTAAATTAGGTTCATTTGTAAAACAAAATGTTGATATGGAAAAAGCTAACGAATTTAAAGCAGCTTTGGAAGAAATCGGTGACATATTTTGGGAGACAAAAAAGTAAATTTGTCTATCTAAAGGGTGATTCATTTNATCCTTTAGATGAATCTAATACTGAANATTANNGATAATAAGACTANAAATATACCTACAAATTTATTTAAGAANTTTTGATTTAAATCCATAACTTTTCTTGATCCTANGTACATACCAATNATAGTTGGNAAAACAACTACANAAATTAAATTGTAGTCTANTNCTCCAGCANATNAATGNCCCAAAAATGCNGCTGATCCTANAAATACTGTCAGTAACAAATTAACCCCNCCNGCAGTTTTAATATTCATTTTNAGAAAATAAACTAAAGCTGGNACACGTAAAACCCCNAGTGCGATTCCAATAAGCCCTCCAAAATATGCTATAAAAANNCCCAANAATANTTCTTTTATNGAATTTAATTTACCTTGATTTAANTTATCTTCTTGTTCATAAGANTTGTTNAAAAATAAAACNAATCCAGAAATAAATAGACAAATNGAAATAGTNATAATTATAAATCTTTCAGAAAAATGTANGGCATAATATCCTCCCAAAAACGCAGCNATTATTGAAGGAAAAGCTATNTTCATNGAAGATTTTATNGGGACTCTTTTCTGTTTTATTGCAGGGATNAGACCTGATATTGAACCAAAAATCACCGCAATCAANTTAGTTGATGANGCTATNATCGGCTCAAATCCNAAAAAAATTATNATGGGTAATCGAACACTNCCNAAAGCAATCCCCATCATTCCTCCTAAAAATCCAATNAGTAGGCATAAAAAGGAAAGTAAAAAATAAATGANAAATANNTCTTCCATGTTATAAATTATTTATATCTAAAAGTTTATCAATTTCTTNGAAATGTAATTNACTTGGTTTCATTGCCGGATTTCTAGCATGTATTGATGATTTANTAAATATNCCTCTTTTATACANAATATATTTATAAATCCAATTGGATAAACCTTGAGATTGCGCTAATATTTTTATCAACTGAGAATAATTAGAATAAAATGAAAGGGCNTTNTCAAAATCTTTTNTTTGCCATAAATTCCAAACTTTTACAAAAACATCTGGCAATGTAGAACCCGGCATNGTACCTGATGATCCTCGTCTTAACTCTTCCAAAAAAAATAATCCNCCGNCGCCGCCAAATAGNATNANTTTTTCACGAGAAGAATTATTGTTACAAAAGTCGAATTTAGGTATAGTAGGCATACTTTCTAATTTAATATAAGATAAATTTTCGTGTAAATCTGAAATTTTAANTGCCTGTTCACNTGAGATNCTTGCGTCATTTTGATCTTGCATAAAGATTGGNATATTNACTGAATTTGCTATNTTAAAATAAAATTCTTCNTGTAAAAAAGGTGAGGTTTTTATAAAAGAGGGAGGTCTNATCATNAANCCATTTGCACCTAATTCTTCTGCTTTTTTAGAGTAAAAAATAGTAGAAAAAGTACTTTCAGCNCCNGTGTTCATAATTATAGGGACNCNAGAAGATGCTTGATCAACAANTGTACTTAATAAATCAAATTTTTCATTATCATTAAGTTTATAAATTTCNCTCGCTATAGCGANTCCTATTCCATCNACTCCANTATCTATGAGCCAGTCTACTTGNCGACGAACATCNTCATATACAATTTCNTCTTTAGCATTAAAAGGNGTGGAAATTATAGGNAATATACCTNTGAANTTTAAATGTCTCATNNCAATCTNCTTATCTAACTAAATTTGGAACTATGGCTAATAAGACACCTGCAACAGTAGCTGTTCCNATTACACCAGCAACATTAGGACCCATNGCATGCATTAGNAAAAAATTACTAGGATCTTCTTTTATAGCTTCATTTTGGACTACTCTAGCTGCCATNGGNACAGCTGANACTCCAGCAGCTCCAATCATTGGATTNATTGGCTTAGATAAAAANAGATTCATAAATTTNGCTAATAAAATNCCNGAAATCGTAGCAAAAATAAATGAAAACAATCCCAAAATGAATATTGAAATTGTTTCTAACTTCAAAAANACATTTGCNGGCATAGTNGCTCCAACAGATAGTCCCAATAAAATTATAACTATATTCATCAANTCATTTTGTGCAGTNTTAGCTAATCTATCAACTACTCCACTTTCTCTCAATAAATTNCCAAACATCATAANNGATATCAANGGAGAAGCANCAGGAACCAAAACACTCACTATAATTAATGTTGCTANAGGAAAAATAATTTTTGTTCTTTTNGATATTTTTTTGGAAGCATAATCCATTCTGATTNTTCTTTCATTTTTTGTAGTAAATAGTCTTATAATAGGTGGTTGAATTATTGGAACCANAGCCATGTAAGAATATGCTGCAACAGCAGTTGCACCTACTATATCCATAANATTTAAATTTGGAATACTNTGACCNATTTCTCTCATNCTAGTNGAAATAAAAATAGTAGTNGGNCCATCAGCACCTCCTATAATTCCAATTGAAGANGCTTCTAAAAGTCCAAAGTTAAACCAAGGCGTCATNCCTAATAATAATGCTCCCAATAANGCAGCAAAAACACCNACTTGTGCAGCTGCTCCAAGTAATAAAGTTTTGGGGTTTGNTAGAACTGGNTCAAAGTCAGTTAGNGCTCCCATACCCAAAAATACNAACAAGGGTAAAATATCGGTAGATAATCCTATATCTTGAAAAATTTTTATNAAACCATCNGGTTCNCCATTCCCTCCAANTCTTATTAATTCTCCCATCGGTAAATTAGCAAACAAAATACCNGAAGAAATAGGNATTANTAACAAAGGTTCCTTTTTTTTNACAATCCCNAAGTAAAATAAAATAGCGGNAACAATCCACATAATNATTATTTTAGGATCNTAAAATAAACTTTTTAATCCTTCAAATATAGGCTCAATATAATCAATCATTTATAAANCCTTCATCATTTTAAATAACNGTGAATAAAACTTGATCAAATTGTACATTNTCATCAATTTGNATATTTATAGATTTGATAGTACCATTTACNTCNGATGAAATGGTGTTTTCCATTTTCATTGATTCAATTANTATAAGAGGATCACCGACCTTTATTTNTTGACCTTCTTTTACTATTATCTGAATCACTTTNCCNGGCATTAATGCTGTTATATNNCCNGNTTTTTTACCNGGAGGANTNATAGGAGTTTTAACTTTNGAATCCTCATTNTCTAGTTTAGATTTTATCAAATCTTCCNTTGANAAATCTTTTTCTTTTTNATATTTNGATTTATTTACAANAATAATCTCNTCATTAACTTTCACCTTNTAGGTTTCTGAAGTNTCTTCCANAATTTCAACNTGAAATTTTTCATTATTTATCATAAATTCAAATTGATTCAAAATTNCTTCCTTGNAGATCTTTTCAAAAANATTCTTGATCTNTTTACAGTAATCCAAGAATTATCNTTGACTACATATTCAAGATNGTTATTTTGTTTAATTTTGCTTTTATTNNAGAGNGCNACTGCTACAGCNGCTGCTATATCTTTAGTTATTGAATTTTTNACTCCTNTCACCTCTTTANCAACAAGNTTATTATCATTTGAAAANAANTTNNCTTCAAATAAATTTAGAANGTAAATNGAAAGCATCAATAAAATNAAAACNACAAAAACTACACATAAGCCAACAAGAGTTAGATANAANCCATCTATTACAACATTCAATTTATTTCCTTATATACTTCAAAAACGTCATCATCAGCTATGGCTATTATACTATNATTTTCTGTAATTNTTACNGAAATTTTTTTGTTATTTACATATAGNTCAGTAAATTGATATTTAAAAAANTTACTTNTATTTATTTCATCATTTATNTTTCTATTAATTCTNGTNGCTTCNGAGAGTGNNACNCCTTGAAATTTTATAGGAATATTTGGTTGCATTTGAGCTATACTTGGAATTTGGTATTTAGGNANAACTCCNATNGTTTTNTANCCTCCAACAGTTTGTGAGTCCTGCATTAAAATNATAGGNNGNCCATCNGGAGGTATTTGAACAGTTCCNAAAGTAACTCCATTAGAGATTTCGTTNTGNTTGAAAAATTCTTTTANNGGATCTGATTCTAATTTTATTGCTTGTCNATTTGAATTAATATTNACNATATATTCTCGNGATTCTATNTGATTCNTAAGNTGTTTATTAATATNCTGATTATAAATAATTTTNATGANCCCTTTTGATTCNATATATTTCTTATAAAAATCNTGATTGAAAATCATTGGNGTNGTTATTTTTGGTCNTTTAAAACNTATCTTTTGATTANNCTTAAGNTTGTATTCATCANTAATACTTGAAGGAGAATGGTAAGAATAAGATCTTAAAATTTTATTTAAATCAAATCCTCCACTCACACTTAAATAATGAATTCGTCCCATTTTACTTGGTTTTATTTCTAAAACATCACCAACATCAACATTTACAGAAGAATAAGTTTCCAATCTTTTTTCGTTGTTGATTAAACATTGTTCCGACGGACCTGTGACAGCAATAGAAACTTTTTCAAAGAATTTACATTTAAAATTTCCACCAACTATCTCTATACATGCTTCATTGATATCATTTTTTAATAGAAGGTTAGCAAAAGAAAAAGAATACCGATCTTGACATCCCGAATTAGAAACACCATATTGTTTTAGTCCAAATCTACCTACATCTTGAAATGAAGAAAATAATCCACTTTTTAATATTTCCATCATATTTATACCTCAATAAATTTTACGAAAGATCCAGTTGGTATTTTTGTTGGTGGAATTTTATCTATTTCAAACAGTTTCATTTCTGTTCTGCCTATGATTCTCCAACCCCCAGGAGTAGCAAAAGGATAAATCCCTGTTTGGTCACCAGCTATTCCAACAGATCCTTCTGGAATTTTTGGTCTCGGAGTTTCTAATCTTAAGCATGAAATTCTTTTATCTAGGCCTCCTAGATATGGGAAACCTGGCATAAAACCTATCAAAAATACTTTGTACAGAGGTTTAGTGTGAATTTGTATAACTTCTTTTTCAGATAATCCAACAATGGAGGACAATCTTTCAAGATCAAATCCATCTTTACCTCCATAATTTACAGGGATTTCTATTATTTCTTTTTTGGAATTATCAACAAAACCAACAATTTCGAATTCTTTCATTAAATCAACAATTTTTTGTTTTATATGATAAAAATCAGTTTTCAGTTCATTGAAATCAATAAATATAGAATGATATGTTGGATAAAAATCTATAATATAATCGCTACGATTATCCAAATTGTCAGTTAAAAATGAAAAAAGGGAATGAACGACTAAATTTATCTTCATATCAATAGACTTACCTAAAGAAATTTCAATCGTTGATTCTCCGTGATGGATTACTTCATAATCCATTGTCATAAAATTTCACACATTGGTACAATATCAATATCATTTTTTTTAAGATTATTAAATACTACATTTGCTATTTCAACGGCACCTTTTGTATCACCATGAAGACAAATTGTATCTGCATCAACATTAACATAATCTCCATCAAATGATTGTACTTTTTTGTTTAATACTATATCTAAACTTCTCTTAGCTATTAATTTCTTATCTGTTATAACCGATCCTTCTATGTTTCTTGGGCATAATGATCCATCTGACATAATTTCTCGATCAGCAAATGCTTCTCGAGCATATTTTACATTTGATTCATCTGCCAAATTTTCCCATAGAGATCCTGCAAGAACTACATGAATAATTTCTGTACTTATAGACTTAATAGCTTTAATTATAGAATTCGCGACCATTGGGTCATTTACTGCTTTATTATATAAAGCACCGTGGGGTTTCACATGTTGAAGATTCTTTAATCCTGTAAATCCAATCATTGATCCAACTTGATATTTAATAATATTTTCTATTTCTAAAGAATTTAAATCCATATTTCTACGACCAAAGCCATGTAAATCTGGATAAGAAGGATGTGCTCCTATTTGCACATTATTTGAAAGTGCTAGATCTATCGTTATTTTCATCCAATTAGGATCTCCTGCATGAAAACCGGTAGCTATATTTGATGAAGATATATAAGAAACAATATTTTCATCTTCACCAAGCTTATAGGTTCCAAAAGATTCTCCAATGTCAGCGTTTAAATCTATTTTCTCTTTCATTAATCAAACCTTCAATCTAAATTAATCTTTACTCCATTTGAATAGGATTCGAAAATTGCATCAGTAAATTTCATATACTTAACTCCATCTGTAAAAGACGTATGGGTAATTTCCTCTTTCCCTCGAATTGCATTTATAAATTCATCTTCTACTCTCCAAGAGCCTTGTTCATCATTTGGTACTAATATTTCAGAGAGAGAAGTTTGCCCTTTTTGTGCTCCATAAATTTTTAGGTTAGGAGCACCAGCATCTTGAGTAGTTTCAGTTTTAATTACTAATACTCCTTTAGTACCATGTATCCACATTTCTGATTCAGGTGCCATGCCTGATACCATAGTAAACTGTAAATTCGCTGTTCCTCCTGCTATCATTTCACATAATAAATCCAAATGATCTGGAATGTCAGTGAAAACAAAATTACCAGTTTCATCTAACCGTGGATTCATAATAGTTTGGGCATTTGCTAAAACTGATTTGGCAGGTCCAATCCATCTCATAATCGCTTCATACCAAATTCCCATTTGCATAATATTATTACCAGATAAATCTCTATTATTTCTCCAATGAAAATCTTCATTTTTCTTTGGAAAATCATTACCCGCTGTAACCATGCCTCTTAAATTAATCAAATCCCCTATATATCCTGAAGAAATCAATCTTTTTATAGTTTTATCTATAGGAAGGGTATGTGGGGCTGGTACTATTTGGGCAATTAATTTAGGATGTTTTTTTGAGCAAGAAAGCATTTCTTCTGCTTCTAATGAATTCATGCACATTCTTGCTTCACACAAAACATGTTTTCCTGATTGTAAAGCTTCTATTGTTAAAGTTTTATGCAAATACGGCCAAGTACCAATTACTATTGCATCAAGTGAGCTATCTTCTATCACTTTTAACCAATTATCATAATAATTTTTAATTTCAAATTGTGAAGCCACGGCACTAGAAGATTTAACAGATCTGTTTGCAACAGAAACCACTTCCACTCCAGGAATTTTTTGAAGTAGAGGTATGTGTTTTAGGGTTGTATTTGCACCAGCTCCTATTATTCCGACTTTTATTCGTTCATACATATGTTACCCCTCAATTGTTTACTTTTAATTTTATTTTAATTTAGACTTAAAATTGTAAAAATTATATTTTTAGTAACTAAATATTAGGATTTATATTATTTTATGGAACCACAAACTGTAAATAGGTTAAGTGATGGGTTAGAAATTTATTGGAATGATGATTTAGTATGTTTTTATCCCTACAAGTACCTAAGATTGCAATGTGCATGTGCAAATTGTGTTGAAGAACTCACAGGGAAAAAACTATTAAATATATCAGAAGTAAGTGATGATATTATAGTAGTAGATTACCTTATCGTAGGGAAGTATGCTATTCAACTTCTCTGGTCAGATGCGCACGACTCAGGCATTTATCCATATTTAAGCTTAATAAATTTTGCACTAAATGATGAACAAGCAAAATGTAATAATATAAAAAAATTATTAGAATTTGTTAATAGTTTTTCTAAAGACAATTAAGCACCCATTATCACTTTTACTGTGCCAATAACATCTTGACTGTTAGGTAAAAAAGCATCTTCTAACCCCTTACTATATGGCACAGGTGTATGTGGAGCAGTAACTCTTTTAACTGGCGCATCCAAGTAGTCAAAGGCTTTGTCTGAAACTATGGCAGCAACCTCACTTGCCATACTAGCACGAGGATTATCTTCATCTACTATGACAATTCTATTAGTTTTCTGAACAGATTCAAGAATTATGTCTTCATCAAGTGGAGATAAGGATAGCAAGTCTATTACTTCTGCATTTATATTTAATTTCTTTAATTCTTTAGCTGCTTCCATACAAACTACAGATGTATAACTCATTCCCACTAAAGTAATATCACTTCCTTTTGATAAATATCTTCCTTTACCCAAAGGAATTTGGTAAGTTTCATTGGGGACAAAACCTTTCAAATTAATTAATTTTTTATCATTCACAACAAAAACTGGATCATCATCTCTAATTGCTGCTGATAGTAAACCTTTTACTGAATAAGGATCTGAAGGTGTTACAACTTTTAGTCCCGGGATATGAGCAAGAATAGAATAAAATGCGCTTGAATGCTGCGCCGCATGGCCTGTTCCTCCTCCAGATCTAGCAAAAAGTGTCAATGGAACTTTTGTTTGCCCTCCAAACATATATCTACTTTTAGCCGCATTTGATAACAATTGATCGAATGCTACTGTAGTGAAATCAAAGTACATTAAATCTACTACTGGCCTTAGCCCAGTTAAAGCCGCACCTATTGCTGCACCTACGAAACCTGCTTCTGAAATCGGAGCATCAACAATTCTATCTTTACCAAAATCTTGAACCAATCCTTTTGTTGCTGCAAAAGGACCTCCCCAAGCATCCAGTGGTTCTTTTGTTTTTTTATCAAATCCTCCAGAAATATCTTCTCCTATAATTAATACGTTTTTATCGTTGTTCAACTCATCTCTTAGAGCTTGATTGAAAGCATCTCGATAGCGCATTTCAGTACCTTCAACATTTTTTCCAGGACCTATTTTATCTGGTTCTTCAAACAATATAAATTTCCTTTCAATATTCTTATCTAAAACCTCTTAGGTCATTAGAATAATTAACATACACATCTTCATATAGGGTTTCTTCTGGAGGCAATGGGCTTGAGAGTCCAAATTCTACGGCATCTTCAATTTCTTTTTGAATCTTCTTCTTTATTGCATCTAGTCTTTTTTTATCAATTAGTTTCTGCTTTATTACCCTTTTTTCAAAATTTATAATACAATCTCTTTTTTTCCATGAATTTTCTTCTTCTGATGTTCTATACTTCTCTGGCTGATCTGCATGAAAATGACCATGATACCTGTAAGTTTTCAATTCTAGTAATGTTGGTCCTTTACCTTCTCTTGCTCTTTTTACTGCTTGTTCAGCTGCATCGTAAACTGCAAAAACATCCATGCCATCGACTATTACTCCTGGTATATTGTACGATGCTGCTCTATCTGCAATATCATCGATAGAAACAGCATACCATGCAGGTGTAGCTTCTGCATATTGGTTGTTTTCACAAGCAAATATTACTGGTAATTTCCAAATAGATGCTAAATTCATTGATTCATGAAGAACTCCTTGCGATGAGGCGCCATCTCCAAAAAATGCAACCCCTATAGAATCTTTTTCTTTCCCTTGATATTTGGCAGTTAAAGCTGCTCCAACAGCCAAAGGAATAGAAGCTCCTACAATTGCATTTGCACCGAGCATTCCTTTCGAAAAATCTGCTATATGCATCGAACCACCTTTTCCTTTACAATTTCCCGTAAATTTCCCCATGATTTCAGCCATCATTTTTTTTGTCTCTAATCCTTTTGCTATACAATGTCCGTGCCCTCTATGAGTTGATCCAATCCAATCCTTTTCTGTTAAATGTGCACAGATTCCTGTGGGTACCGCTTCTTGTCCATCAGAAGGGTGAGTCACACCCATAGAATTCCCTTTATAAGTTTGTTCCAACATTGCTTCTTCAAAAAATCTGATTCTATTCAATGTTTCATAGATCCATTCCAATTTATTTTCGATTTTCAAAGTTATCCTTCGTATTAATTCAATTATTTTATTCTTTACATAATCAATTTTTACTATTAGAGCATTGATAATAAATATAGTCTACAGTGACATTATTTATATTTTACTGATTAATTGGTTATTATTACGTTAAAGATGGCTTAAAACTTCTTGAAGTTCTAATATAAACGAAGGTAAAATTTGTATGGCTGATTTTTTATTGTTTTAAATATTTAATCATCAAAGGCTATGTGATAAGGATGTTTATTGAGGCAATACTTTACTATAATTTTTGACCGTATGATGAGGAGAAATCAAAATGGATCCATTGGCACCTAATGCTAATGATTGGAACAATTTAGGAATTATTATAACTTTTCTATGGCTAGCTCTGATTTCAGCTATTATCACAGGACCAACTTTACTAATAGCACATGCTATAATTCCTTCAGCCGTAGCTACTAAAACAATCGATAAAAAATATGACAAGCTAAGACCTGGGTTATATTTGATGGGGGGTATAGGAGTAATATGTATAATTCTTTTCTTCTGTTTAGCAGGATTCCAGAGTTATGCAATTCTAAAAGAAATTTATCCTAGTTTTTGGCAGTGATATTTTAAATTCGATTAAAACATATTAATAAAAATACGAGGGAAACAATCTTAAAATCATTTATAGCATTTATAAAAGAAAAAGATAGGACAACTCCTATATGGGTTAAAATCATAGTCCCTATTATTGGATTAGGGGGGCTTTCCACTATTGCAATCTTAGCAATCTTATTCGCTGGGTTAATGAATGCTTGGTTGGGACAACCTCTACCCGTATTAGGTTTTGAGCAAACCTTTGATCAACCAATAAATTTCCCACACACAAAACATGCAGGTCCGGTGACGGAAGGCGGTTTAGGTATGGATTGCACCTATTGTCATAGAACTGTAGAAAATTCCTCCACTGCACACGTTCCTGCAGTGGAACTTTGCGCAAGTTGCCATAGAGCTATTGGGTCTGAAAGTAGCGAAGAATTAAAAAAATTAAGAGAGAGTGCGGGTATTTATTCAGAAAATAATCAAGTAATAGTTGATCCTAAAAAGGCATCACCAATCAACTGGAAAAGGGTGCATAGATTACCCGATCATGTTCGGTTTGTTCATTCTGCTCACATTAACTATTTAACAAACAATCCAAATGCAATAAAAAATATACCCGAGCATTTAAGTATCTATGGAAAAGAAAATGTTTTATCTTCAGAAGTGTGTTCAACTTGCCACGGAGATGTAGCAAGTATGGAACAGGTGCATCAAGTTGAACCTCTCAAGATGGGACAATGTGTTAATTGCCATAGAGAAAATGGAGGACCAACCGATTGTGCTGCATGTCATCATTAATAAACCAAAAATATTTGAGGTAATTTTATGAAACTGAACAGGAGAGAATTTTTAACTCTTAGTGGTAAATCTGCAGCTGGGGCTGTATTATTTGCCGCTTGCTCAATTCCTGAAAAAGAACTCATTGTACAAAGTCCAGTAGATATGCCTGAAGATCTTGTAAGAGGTGTAGATGAGTGGTATGCAACAAATTGGAGTGAAGGAGCTCCGGGAGATGGTATTTTAGTGAGGGTACTTGAAGGAAGAATAAAAAAAATAAAAGGCAATCCAGATCATCCAATTACTAGGGAAGGTTCTAGAACTATTTATGATACTGCCCTACAAATACATTATAATCCTGATAGATTAAATACCTATAAAGTAAGAAGATCAAAAAAAGGGATCCTTTCAAATACTTCAGAAACTGAAGCTAATAAATTAATACTTGAAGCAACTAATAAAAATAAAAAAATTGTAGTTGTAACTAATCCAACTAAAAGTACATCAGGCTGGGTTTCAAAAGAATTTGCTCAATCTAGAGGCGGTAGATATTTAACGTATGATCCCTTAGATCAATATAATTTATATGATGCATTAAATGACCTTTTTGGTTCGTATGATTTACCTATTATTGATATCTCTAATTCTGAAAATGTCTTATCTTTTGGTGCAGACTGGATAGGTGGATGGATATCTCCAGCACATTACTCGTCTAGCTATGGAAAATTACGATCAGGGAATAGAGGTTACTTTGCACATGTTGAGCCACGACATTCTATAACCTCAGCTGCAGCAGATACATGGCTTTCTCCTTTCCCAGGAACAGAATCAGAAATTGCCTTAAGTATAGCTAATGTTATTATTAACGAAAAATTAGTTTCAGATCAACAAATTTCTGATTTTTTGAAAATATTTCCAGATGGAAAAATTGAATATGGATACAACCCTTCAGATGTAGAAAAAAGAACCGGAGTAAGTGCCGACAAGATTGTTGAAATTGCGAGAAAAATCTCCAACGGAAAGTCAGTTGTATTTGCCGGAGGATCTACTTCAGCTTATACAAATGGTAAATATAACACTTTTGTTATATATGCTCTGAACTTTCTATTAGGTTCTGTAGGTAAGGAGGGTGGACTAATATTAAATCCCAAAGTTGAAGTTGATTACATTGATGGCTCCAATAAAAGTAATTCTATTAAAGACTGGCAAGAAGAGTTAGCTCAATGGAGAGCAGGTTATGTTGATACAGTGATCATTAAGGGGGTAGATTTAGTATATTCAATGCCAAATTCTCTGGATGTAAAAGGAGCATTGGCTAATGTAGAAAATGTTATTTCATTTGGAACATCTATGAACGAGACCTTAGAAGCATCTGATATCATTATCCCAGAAACAACTTTCTTTCAAGATTGGGGTGCAGAAATACCTAACCCTCTTCCAGGTTTCAAAACTATTTCATTGCAACAACCGGTTGTTACAAAAAATAGTCCAGGAACAAAAAGTACTTCAAGTTACGTAGACAAAATAATTGAGTTAGAATCTTCATTGGGTAGTAGTGCCAAATCGGTAGTAAAAAAAATATTTGATAATGAATTTAATGATTCAGATAATGGCGGTTCTGTAAAAGCTGGAGATAAGGGGAGTTTTCTAAACGGAGTTCAACAAAGAGGGGGTTATTGGAATATTAAAGAAACGTCAGATCAAAAAACACCTAGATTGAAAAATCCATTTACACACAGTATCGAAAATACTTTTTCTACAACTAATGATTCTAATGAATTCCATCTTATTCCTTTTACTAATAATTTAAATAATGGGAAATTGGCAAACATTCCATTTGCTCAACAAATTCCAGATCCTATAACTTCTGCTGCGTGGCAAACTTGGGTTGAAATAAATTCTCATCAAGCTGAAGAAATGGGTATAAAAGAGGGAGATATCATTTATTTAAAATCTGATGCAGGCGAAATAAAATGTCTGGCATATCCTCATCCAGCCGTCCAACCAAGTACTATTTGTGTCCCAACAGGCCAAGGAACTTTACGTGGAGGAAGATATTCAGAAGAAAGAGGCTCTAATCTTTTGAAAATATTATCTGACAAATTAGACCCAGAGACAGGATCATTAGCATGGGCGTCTACAAAAGTATCAGTAAAAAGAGCTGGAGGTAATAAAAAATTACCAAAATTTGAAGGAACTGTTGAGGCATTCCCTGTTGAACCGGGAATTCCTATTTTAATAGTGGCACCTGGTGAAACTGCGCATGAAGCAGAAAAAAAGAATCATCATAAATATCAAGAGCAATTAAACCTAATTGATAAGGATAAAAATAATAATCACAATGGAATTTCTGGTGAAAAACATTAATTTAAGGGAAAGAATATGGTTATAGAAAACAAGGATAGAAGTTGGGGGATGGTGATAGACACAGACAAATGTACTGGTTGCAATGGCTGTGTTATTGCTTGTCAAGTTGAAAATAATGTACCTCTTAATGACCAAAATAAATTTGAAAGAGGAAGAGTTATGTCTTGGATGAGAGTTGAAAGATATTGGGAAGGTGAATTTCCTGATGTTAAGGCAAGATTCATCCCAATTCCTTGCCAACACTGTGCTAATGCTCCCTGTGAACCTGTATGTCCCGTATACGCAACTTATCACAACAATGAAGGCATGAATATTCAAGTCTATAACAGATGTGTAGGGACAAGATATTGCGCTAATGGTTGCCCGTATATTGTTAGATTTTTTAATTATTGGGAACCAATTTGGCCAGAAGAAATGAGAAACCATCTAAATCCTGACGTAACTGTTCGTAGTAGAGGAATTATGGAGAAATGTAGTTTTTGTATACAAAGAGTTAGAAGAGGTGCTCGAAAAGCCAAAGAGGAAAATAGAGAACTGAAAGATGGAGAGATAACTACAGCTTGTCAAGATGCATGTTCAACTCAAGCTATAACTTTTGGAGACTTAAATGATCCTGAAAGTAAGGTTTCTAAATTATCAAAAGATGATAGAAGTTATACATTAATGCCTCAATTTAATACCGATCCAAATGTTATATATTTGGCTTCAATCAAAGTAAACAAAGAAGAATCTCAAGAGGAAAAGGCACAGAGTCATGACTAATCAAAAAAAACATTTTTGGCCTCCATCTGATCCTTCAGTGGTTAGAACCGAATTAATAAACAATACTAAAAAAGGAGGTTCGGCCTTAAATAAAATAGTAGTTTCTTTAATTCTACTTTCTCTGTTTATAATAGTAGGAATTATTGGGAAAGTCATAATTGATGGTAATGATCAAACTCAGTGGGGTTATGTTGCCGCAATATTAGCTTTTATTTTAAGTGCTACAGGAGGAGCTCCGATGGTAGCAATAGCTCCATTAATTGCTAAAGCAAGCTGGGCAAGACCTATATCTAGGATAGCTCATATCATTGGATCGGTAAGTATAGTTAATGTAATTATAATGATTCCAATTTTAAGAATGCTTCCTCCTCTTATAGTTGATGGTACTAGAAGAAGATCAATATGGTTTGAAGCTCCAAATTATAGCCCACATTTTTGGGATACTTTAGGTCTAATAATGCTTGCAATTACAGGTATAGCATTATTATATTCTTCTTCAATTCCTGATTTTGCAGTTATGAGAGATAGTTCTGATGGAATAAGAAAAAAAATTGGAAAAATATTATCTAGAGGATTTGTCGGCACTACAGTACAGTGGAGTAAACTCAGAATGAGAATAGGAATTCTCAGCACATTATATTTCTTTGTCTTGGTTTTTGTGCATTTTATTATTTCTACAGATCTAAGTATGAGTATGGTTCCTGGATGGAGGGATGCAATATATCCAATGTATCACACAATGTCTGGCATTCAGGGAGGGGTCGCTTCTGTGATAATTTTGTGCTGGATTGTGAGAAAATATGGTAAAAATCAAAATTACATAACCATAAACCAATTTTGGGCACTAGGTAGGATTATGTTTGCTACAAGTCTTATGTGGATATATTTTTTTTATTCTGCTTTTATAGTTTTCTGGTATGGGCGTTCAGAATCTGATGCAGCATGGCTTGATTTATTAATAAGAGGCCCAATGATGTATGTTTTTATAATTGCAATGTTTTGTAGTTTTATAATCCCTTGGTGGTGGCTGATATGGAATAGAGTAAGGAACTCGTTTAATGGACCTTTTATAGGTGCCATCATTGTTCTGATTGGATTACTATTAGATAGAATCCGTTTATATGTTCCAGCATGGTCAGTCAATCCCAAATTAATACATGACAAATGGTTAACAGAAATTCCAAAAATCTTGTANCCNGATATNTGGGATGTTATGATTTTCATNGGATCNATNAGTNTAGTATTTTTAATAATNNTAGGATTNTCAAGAATTTTACCTTTAATTGGTGTTTGGGANATTCATCAATTAAATTTGTTATCTAAACCAGGAAAATTTATGAAAGCTCATGGAATNAGGGTAGCAAAACCAGATTAGANTAAAAANTAAGAGGAAAATATGCAACAAAGAAAATCAGTAACTCAGGAATATACNAATTCTGTATTNCTNAATGGAACTTTAGAGACTCCTAAATGGTGGCCTTATTTGGTTTCAATTTTGTNNNTTTTTGTTCTTGTNGGNATTGNTCTATTTTTCNTACAAATTTATTATGGATTAGGTGTGACTGGTTTAAGTNGACCNGTATATTGGGGACTTTATATTACTACTTTTGTTTTTTGGGTAGGAATATCTCATGCAGGAATAATGATTTCTGCNATTTTAAGATTAACTCANGCNGAATGGAGAAGACCAGTAACAAGGGCAGCNGAAATTCTNACTATTTTTTCNTTACTTACAGCACTAGTNTTTCCTTTAATTCATGCNGGTAGGACNTGGAGAATTATNTACTGGCTTNTACCATTTGATTTTGCTAGAGGAATTTGGCCAAACATAAGATCNCCTCTTTTTATGGATCCTATAGCNATNGGAACTTATTTAACGGGATCAACATTATTTCTTTTTNTCGCACTTATACCAGATTTGGCNGTTCTTAGAGATAGAACNACAGGACTAAGAAAGGGATTTTATACCATTTTGGCNATGGGTTGGAGAGGTAACCCAAGNCAATGGAAAATGCANGTNGTAGGAGGGATATTACTATCAGCTTTAATGTTGCCTATTTTNGTTTCGGTGCANTCAATNGTTTCTTGGGATTTNGCTGTTACCATAGGNGTAGAAGGATGGCATTCAACAATTTTNGCTCCATATTTTGTNATAGGGGCAGTNCATTCTGGAGTATCTGCTGTGGTTACTATGATGGCTCTTATGAGATGGGGTTGGAAATGGAATGATTTTATAAGACCAGAACACTTTGATGCTCTNGCTCGACTTNTNACCGTAGTTGCAACTGCTTGGTTAGGATTTACATTTTTAGAATTGNTTTTTNNNTTATATGGATTAGATGCTCCAGAAATAGCNTTAAGAGAAATGCAAATATTCCAATACCCTTGGAATATGTTATTTCTTCTNTTTTTNTTAACNGGATNCATANTACCNGTNCCTATGTGGCTATTTAAAAGAGTAAGAACAAACATTGCCNTAATGTTTTGGAGTTCAATTATGGTTAATATTGGAATGTGGTTAGAGAGATTTCTTATCATTGTNCCTGGANTANCTAGAAAAACNCCNTTTGTTTTTACATGGGAGNNTTACANNCCAAGTTGGTTTGAATGGTATATTTTATTTTGGTCTTTTTGTTGGGTANCNCTATTGATGTTATTGTTTTCTAAAGTTTTCCCNTTAGTGCCTTTNTTTGAACAAAAAGAAAGTGAAGTATTTAGTGATTCAGTAAAGATTGGAAGAGCAAATGTTCCAACNATATTTAGAGAAGAGGAGGAATAAAATGAGTAAAAGTATATTAGGNTTATTTTTGGATCCAAATTCNGCTGCNGATGCNATGGATGGNCTAAANGAATCNGGNTTTGAACAAGGAAGTTTTGATGTTTTAACAGGGACTCCNTATCCNGAAGGNGCATTTGGAGANCATGTNCCTCAACATAGATTNTTTAGATTCCCAGCTTTTGGNGCTATTATAGGATTTAGTGCATCATTGTTCCTNACAANTGCNACACAACTNGCTTATCCTCTAATAACNGGTGGNAAACCTATTTTATCAATATTTGCCATGTTGATAATAATGTATGAGATGACCATGTTATCAGCNGTAATATTTAGTGTAATNGGTATCATTTTTGAATCNAGGTTACCTAATATAAATCCTAGTGCTTATGACCCAAGAATAACTGAAGGCTATATTGGTGTNGTGATATCAGTAGAAGANAAGGATTTAAATAAAGCAAAAGCTGTTTTTGAAAAAACAGGCTCAGAAGAAGTTAAAGTNGTTTAGATTTAATTTAAAAAAAGGAAAANTNNTTTTTATGAAAATAAAATTTCAAATAATAATTGTTTCTTTCAGTTTGTTTNTACTTACAAGCTGTTTTCAACAATCTAATACGTACCCTGTNGAGATATTTAGNGANATGCACTATANNCANGCTCAAAAATATCAAGAACCNCCTAGANTTNCTGCTCATCCCNATAGTGTNCCNNANACCTCAATGGANTATAAACANACANTGGANNTAACANTAAAATCCCCNATTCCNAATNATGCTCAACATNTATANACNGTNAACTGTTCATTTTGTCATGGNGNTAATGCNGAAGGTAATGGACCTGCATNAGAANAAATAACNAGTANTAATAATTATTGGTATTCANTNACAGGTGAACCTCATAAGGCNCCAGCAAACCTATTACAATCTGAATTNAGTAAGGATAATGCAATCNTTTTCGTAAAAGGTGGTGCTGGATTAATGCCTGCATANAANAATATGTTATCNGAAGAAGAAATTACTGCTATAGTAAACTATATNTGGGATGATTTACNNTAAATTAAATAAANNTCACATTTATTCNTTGTTATTCNTNTTATTATTTGTNTTAAANTCCTGTATTTATGAACAAAAATCTNATGACNAANTATACNTAAAACTTGANAAAGAAATCATGTGCCCNGTTTGTCAGGGACAAACNTTAGATCAATCACAATCNTTGATAGCNGAGGATATNAAAAAAATAATAAANCTAAAAATATCTGAAGGCTACAATGAAAAAGAAATAAAAAACTACTTTATAGAAAGATACGGGGAATCAATTATAGCTTATCCTCCAATAAGAGGTTTTAATATCATTGCATATTTGGTACCCATNTTNNTATTAATTACTGCATTTATAANTTTTGTGGTTTTTGTAANAGGTGGAAAATCAAAAAANTAGNGAACTATGAATAATTTTGGTTTTTACATATTAATAATAGGNTTAACACTATCAATATATTCAGTTNTAACTTTTNTTTATGGTGAAAAAAGTAAAGATAAAAAAGTTATNANNAGTGCNACNAGAAGTTTTTATCTAACAGGTTTGATGATTTTTATNAGTTCNATTACTTTGATAATAAATTTNTTGAGAAATGATTTTTCNAATATNTATGTGTTTAATCATTCNAGTACCGACATGAANCCNTTTCTNACATTTGTTGCTTTTTATGCCGGGAATGAAGGATCTTTNTTATTCATACTTTTGGTNCATATTATTGCATCAATAGCAATGTTCAAATTTGTATCAAAAAAAAATAAAACAAAACTAAATTATCCNTTAGCAACAATAAATGCTATGAGNTCATTTTATTTTTTTGTATTGATTTTTTTTGCAAATCCNTTNGAAGCTATAAATANATNNCCNATTGATGGNAAAGGNATNAATCCACTTCTTAGACACCCCGGAATGTATATACATCCTCCNTTATTAATGTCTGGACTTTCATTGATTTCAATACCNTTNGTTCTAAGTCATGGTTCTATATATGACACAACAAATAATCCTGAATGGAAAAAATATTTGAGAACTTGGGCTTTNATTTCTTGGGCAGTATTAGGAGCTGGTTTATTAATAGGTGCCTGGTGGGCATATACAATTTTGGGATGGGGAGGATATTGGGGTTGGGATCCTATAGAAAATGTTGGCTTAATGCCCTGGTTAGTACTAACTGCTTTTATACATTCGATAATTGTTGAAGAAAGAAGAGGAATGTTTAGACTTTGGAATATAATATTAATTTCTATTGCTTACATACTCGCACTATTAGGAATATTTATTAACAGAGGAGGTCCAGTTGTTTCTGTACATTCATTTGCCGCTTCGACTTTAGGTTTTTTATTTTTATCTTATTTAATTGTTATGTCTGTATTCGCTTTAATGACAATTATGATTAATTATAGACGTTTGAAAAATGATCAAAATAAAATAAATTCTTATTTATCACGAGAGGTTTCTTTTTTGTTAAATAATATTTTATTGGTTGCGACATCATTGGTTGTTTTATGGGGTGTAATTTTCCCTGTGATTTCGATTTTATTTACCGGTACTGAAATAAGTGTTTCGGCTCCTTACTTTAATAAAACCGCAGGACCACTACTATTATGTGTAGTTTTATTAATGGGTATAGGTCCCGTTTTATCTTGGAATAAAACTTCTTATAAAGTGATATTAAAAAGAATCTCTATCCCTCTAATATTTTCGATGATATCAATCGTTATTTTATTACTTTATAATATAAAGAATTTCTTCCCTTTAATTTCGATTGGATCAATAATATTTGTTTTTTTGATTGTTGTTACAGAATGGTTTAACGGAACTAAGTTGAGGATGAAAAACAACTCTAACCCATTTAAAGCTTTTATAACTATGATAGTTTCAAATAGAGGCAGAAATGGAGGATATATTGTACATATAGCTATATTATCACTTGCATTAGGTATAATTGGAACAAAATTTTATGATCAAAGAATGGATGTATCCATTAATACCTCTGAATCCATAAGCTTTAGAGATTACAGAATACATTTCAAAGAAATTCAAAACAGTTCGATAAACAATAACGAAATCACAAAAGCTATTTTTGAAATATATAGAAAAGAAAAAGATAAACAAAAGTATCTCGGTAATTTAACTGCTACTCATTCTTATTATCCTAACCATAATCAAATTAGTGTTCGATCTGGAATAATAAGTAGTCCCATTGAAGATTTATATATAATACCTAAGGATTTTATAAATAAAAAAAATATGACAATACGAATAGCCATTAATCCATTAGCTTGGTGGATTTGGGTTTCTGGACCAATTTTTATCATAGGCACGATGGTCGCTTTATGGCCAGAAAATTCAAAAGAAAAAAATTAAAATGGAATTATTAGTAACATTGTTGATTTTAATTATTTTTTTAATCTCTACTATTTTTATTTTAAAACCTTTTTTCAGTAAGGGAGAGAGAAAAAATAAAAATGAAAAATAAGGTTTTAACAATAACAATAATAGCGAATATTTTCTTTTATTTAATTTTCTTTGCTTATGACGATAAATATTTGTCATCCCAAACGGTAGATCAATTGAATCAAATATCAATTGAAGAATATAATATGTCAATATTATCAATTGATTCCAATAAAAAATTAATCTCAGTTATTACAGCAATAAAGTTAAATAATATGAATGAAGAACCTTTTGTGCCAAATTTTGATGTTAGTAAAAATAATAAAATGGATTTTATAAGATTTAGTATCCCAGAAGGTTTTTCAAATTTGTATCTTGAATCTACTTTACCTGAAGGAGGATTCATTGAGATGGAAAAAGGTTTTGCATTAACTGCTTCAATCCCATCAGGGGAACAACATTTAATATTTAACTATGAAGTCACATATGAATCTGATCATTTAATACTACCTATTCATTTGCCTCATGGAGCTAAATCAGTAAAAATCATCATCCCAAATGGTGGCGGAAAGATAAGAGGAGATAAGATAAATTTCGCTGGAGAAGTAAACATTTCTGATAAAGTTTTTCATGAATATTTTGGTGAAAATTATAAAAATGGTGAATATTTAAACCTAAAAATATATAACCTTCCATCAAATTTTTTCCTCGATATATTTAGAAACTTAGACTACAGGATGATTAATCTAGCAATCATAATTTCAATGAGTTCAATAATCATGATTACAATTACTTTATATATATTTAAAAAATCAAAAAAAGCATGAAAAAATTTATCAAAAGAAATACTTTTCAAATCATAATTGTTCTGGTGTTTTTTTCTATTTTTATAATATTAATTTTGGGAAGTTTAAATACCTCTACTCCTAAAATCAATATGGGTGTAAATACACAAAGAGGAGAAGTAAGTGTCTCTGCTCCTGAAAATTCTGACTTTATATTAAAAAATATTGATGGTAATGAGCTACAATTATCAAAGCATTTAGGAAGACCAGTGGTGTTAGATTTCTGGTCGTCGTGGTGTGGTCCATGCATACAAGAAGCACAGATATTATCTGATGCATATATTGAATGGAGGAATGAGGGAGTTGAATTTATAGGCATAGCAATTTGGGATAATGAAAAAAATATAAAAGATTTTATAGATAAATATGATATTCAATATCACATAGCTATAGATAATTCTGGTATGACAGCAGTAGATTTTGGAATCGTAGCGGTTCCAGAAAAATTTTTTATTTACAGTGATGGATCATTTGCTTTCAAGATAAATGGTCCAAATAATAAAGATTCTTTAGATGGTTATATTGCTAGACTATTAAACGAAGATAAAAAAAATAAATGAGCATAAATTCCTTCCCTGTTGGGCATAAATTTAATACGTACAAATTATCAATTGATGAAAATACTTCGAATTTATTTACTAAGGCAATTTTAAATAGAACAAACGATTTTCATTCACCCTTTGCAATAATTTCAGTAGCTTTAGGAATGCTTTTAGAGGAAGTAGAATTAGAAAATGGAGCTATTCACATAAATCAATCTGTATCATGGATAGAAAAATTTGATGAGAAAGAAACAATTTTTGCAAATGCTATGGTAGTTTCGAAATCGGAACGCAAAAACAATGTCTTTATAAAAATTAAAATTGATTATTTGTGTGATTCAAGAAAAATAGCAGAATCTGTAAGTACGATACTAATAAATGGGAGTAATCGTGAAAACTAAATTAGAAATAATCATAACTCAAAACATGATCGATGATTATGCAGAAGCATCTAAAGATTATAATCCAATTCACATCGATGAAGAATTTGCAAAAAAGTCTATATTTAAATCAAGAATTGCACACGGCATGCTTACTTTATCGATTGTTATGGAGTTTATATATAAAAATTTCAATAAGGAATGGTATAACAACTCAACATTAGAAACTAGGTTTAAAAATCCGGTATATCCAAATGAAAAACTCATAATAGAATATGATCTAAATAAATTACCTAATAATAAAATTATAGTTAAATGTCATAAAGAAAATGGAGATGAAATACTTACTACGATATTAGTATTATAATAGGAGATCATTATGACAAATAAATCTACTAATATAATTGCTTTAGATGCTATGGGTGGAGATTATGGCCCGAAGGCAACTGTTCCAGCTACAATAAAATCCGTTACTGAAAATGCTATAAATGTTGTTTTAGTAGGGGATGAAACAAAAATAAAACATGAATTTAAGAATTTTCCTAAAGAAATAACAGAGAAATTAAAAATAATTCCTTCCGAAGGGGTTGTACTTGAAGGAGAAAGTCCCGTAAGTGCATACCGTAACAAACCAAACGCATCGGTTTTTGTTGCTGCAGGTTTAGTGAAAAAAGGATTTGCTGATGGATTTGTAAGTATGGGCTCTTCAGGGGCTACTATGGCAGCAGCAACATTACTCTTTGGAACAATTGAAGGAATAGAAAGAGGATCCGTAGGTGGTCCTGTCATAGGTTATTCTCCAGAAATGGTAATTATAGATCTAGGTTCAAATGTTGATACTAGACCGAATCAATTAGTTGATTTTGCGGCTATATCAAGTGAGGTTTCGAAAATTATATTTAATAAAAAAAACCCTAAAATAGGATTGTTATCAATTGGTTCTGAAAAAGGTAAAGGTAACTTGTTAGTAAAAGAAACTTACGAATTATTATCAAAAAGTTCTTTGAATTTCATTGGAAATATTGAGGCAAATGAACTTTTTAATGCAAAAGTAGATGCGGTAGTATGTGATGGATTTGTTGGTAATATTGTTCTGAAACTTACTGAGGGATTGGGAAAAGTGGTATCAAAAGAAGTATTGGAATTAACTAAAAATAAAAAAATTTCGGATAAGATATACCAAAAAACAAATTTATTAGAATTTTGGGGGGGTGGACCTATTTATGGACTAAATGGAGTTGGAATCATAGGTCATGGTAAAGCAAATGTTTCAACTATATGTAATGCAATAAAAACTTCAAATATGGTAATAGAAAATAACTGGGTAGAAAGACAACGAATTGCGATTAAAAAAATAAGGGCAGAAATTAATTAACAAGGATGTATTTATGGATAACAAAAAAAGAATTGCTTTAATAACCGGTGCATCCAGAGGTATAGGTAGATCTATTGCGATCAGGCTAGCAAAAGCTGGTCATAAAATTGCTATAAATTATAATTCTCATAAAAACGATGCAATTGAAGTCCTTAATAATATTAAAAGTTATGGATCTGAAGGAATTATCGTCAAAGCAGATGTTTCTAAAAGAGATGAAGTAGAATTTATGATAAAGAATGTTGAAGAAAATTTAGGTCCTATAGAGATACTTTATAATAACGCAGGAATTATATCTGATTCTTTATTAATGCGTTTGAAAATAGAGGAATTTGACAGAGTTATTGATACAAATTTAAAAGGAACGTTTTATTGTACAAAATTCTGTTTGAATAACATGATTAAAAATCGTTGGGGAAGAATAATAAATATTTCATCTGTAGTTGGTCTAAGAGGAAATGTTGGACAATCTAATTATGCTGCTTCCAAAGCAGGCATTCATGCTTTTACAAAATCCGTAGCCAAAGAGGTTGCTACCAGAAATATTACTGTTAATGTTGTAGCCCCGGGATATATATCAACTGCAACAACAGATGTTTTGACTGAAAAACAAAAAAAATCTGTGATGGCTTGGATTCCAATGCAAAGATTTGGTGAACCAGACGAAATTGCTCCCTTAGCAACTTTTCTTTCCACAGAAGAAGCAAGATACATAACAGGAGCAATAATGCGTGTAGATGGTGGAATGGCCATATGATTTTTAAAGATAAAACTGTACTTATTACAGGTGGATCTAGAGGCATTGGGAAATCTTTATGTTTAGCATTTGCAGAAAATGGTTGTAATATTATTTTCACTTACTTAAGAAGTAAAACAGAATCTGAAAAATTAACAAAAAAAATTAAAGACAAAGGAGTTAAGGTTGAAGCGATTAAAATCAATCTTAAATCAACAAAGGAAATAGAAAAATTATATAATTTTCTAGTTTCAAAAAAAATGAAGGTTAATTTCTTGATTAACAATGCTGCCTCAGGTGTAATGAAAAATTCATTGGATACTACTGAAAAACATTGGGATTGGACTTTAGATATAAATGCAAAAGCTCCATGGATTTTATCAAAAAAAATAGCCAAAATAATGCCCAAAAATAGTAGGATTATAAATATTACTTCTCCTGGATCCTCTAAGGTTTTAAAAAATTATCTTTCAATAGGAGTTTCTAAAGCTGCATTGGAATCTCTAACTAGATACATGGCAGTAGATTTAGCACCAAAGGGAATAAATGTAAATTCAATTTCTCCATCTTTGATTGAAACGGATGCTTTAAAATATTTCCCTAATCAAGAAGATATAAAAAGTATTTTAGAAAGAAAAAATCCAAAGGGAAAGAAATTAACTCCAGNTGACATTGCTGAAGTNGCGGTATTATTGTGTCAGGAAAAGTCTAATATGATAGTTGGCCAAAATATAACTATAGATGGTGGAGATAATTTAGTTTTAAGATAAGTAAATAAGTCCATTATTAACAAAATTATCANAAGCTCTTGTCTTAATTAAAGAAATACCAAAAAAAATTTCTTTATAGTATTCAAAATCAAGAATTTTCCCTACAGATATATTATTTATCTTTATGTTTTCATTTTTTTTCACCGGGTTTTCGGATATGAAATATGTCAATTTTCTGCTGATTTTTTCATAGTTATGNAANCTNGCAATTACTTCTTGTCCTATATANCAACCTTTGTCAAAAGAGATATATTCATATAATCCGCATTCAAGNGGATTTANTTTACTCACNNTGTTATCGAANTTNATTTTTTTNGNATAAAGATCTATNAAATTNGCTTCTTNATTAGAAATNTTTTGTNTTTTATTATCTTNTAAAACATTTATTGATAATTTTTCAAANTCATTTTCATAAATGAAAAACTCNCTTGAATTTATTAAATCNTTTTCNTATTTNAACGATAGTAAAGATTGTTTTTGTAATTTTNGAATTNTAAAATNATCTATATTAAAGGTTGAAAGNCTTATAATAGGTTGATCTAAGATGAAATNNATATCTTCTAAAATTATAAAATCTCTTATATGATTTAGAGTTTTTTTTACATTATTTTTNTTTATAACAANATTGATTTGANTTTCATTNATTATTGAATAAGACAAAATATCTACAATNGATCCTTTATTATCAGTAATTATTGTTTTTGATGAAATATTTTTTGTTTTNNCAGATATTTTNTTTGTTGAAATTCTATCCAAAAAATCAATGGATTGTTTCCCTTCTATACGATACATAATCGTAGATTTATCTACAGAAAAACTGGGAGTTGGAATTTCTTTTAAAATTTCTTCTATAGGATTCATAAATTATACTGAAAAAGAATCTCCGCATCCGCAAGATGATTTTGCATTTGGATTCATAAATTCAAAACCTTTTCCATTAAGGCCGTCAGAATAGTCTAAAAGGGTTCCAGCCAAAAAAACATAGGCTTTCTTTGGAANATATATTTGAAGGCCATCCTCAATTATAATTTTGTCATCCTTATCAGGACCATCAACTATTTCAAGCAAATACTGCAAACCAGAACATCCTCCACCTTGTACAGCTACCTTTAGACCAAATTTCTCTCGAGAATCTCGTTTTGCAAACTCTTTAACTTTATTAATTGCTTTTTGAGATATTTTTATTGTATTTAGAGGAATATGTTCTGTTTTATTCATAATTTATTTCTAAATAATATAACTTGTATTATTTTATATTTAAGACAATATAATAATTATTATACAAAAAAGAAAAATATAAAATAAAGCTTTGACTAGAATATATACAAAAAACGGAGACAATGGGTCCACATTTTTACTTTTTGGTGAAAAAGTAGCAAAAAATGATATAAGAGTAGAATGTTATGGAACTATTGATGAATGTATTTCTTTTTTAGGATTAGCATATTCAGTATCAACTGAAAAAAATATTTCAGAAATAATAATAAAAATACAAAGAAATTTATTTATATTATCAACAGAAATAGCATGTACAAAAGAAAAATATAACAGATTGAAAACAAAATACAAAACTACAAAAAAAACAATGATAGATCAATTAGAAAAATCAATAGATAAATATCAAAAATTAATCCCAGAAATAAATTATTTTGTTTTACCAGGAAGTAGTGAATTGTCATCCTACATAGATATATCTAGAACTATATGTAGAAGAGCCGAAAGAATAGCTGTTTCCATAGAAAATATGAATCTCCTGAATAATAAAATGATTCTTTCATACCTTAACCGACTAAGTGATCTACTCTATACATTAGCTAGATATGTAGATAGAGAAAAAGAATACCTTAAAGCCACAGAGTAATATGCCAGAAATATCCATAATAAACACAAAATCAGCAAATTTTCATAGTGTTAAAAAAGCCATAGATCTTTACAATCCTGACACATTAGTAACTTCTTCACAACAAGAAATAACAAATAGCAAAGGTATAATTATCCCAGGTGTAAGTTCGACAGATACCGTATTGCAAAACTTATCCCAATTGAAATTAGATAAGGTTATTTTGGATTTTTATAATTCAGGTAAGCCTATTTTATGTATTTGTGTTGGAATGCAAATTTTATTTGAAAGATCAGAAGAAGGTCAAATTGAAGGTTTGGGCATTTTAAAAGGAGAAGTAAAAAAAATTCCTCAAAAAAATTCTAATGAAAAAGAATTTAAAGTCCCTCATATGGGTTGGAATCAAGTAGAAATTGTAAAGAAAGATAAGATATTTCATGACATTAAAGATAATTCTGAATTTTATTTTGTTCACTCTTATCATTGTGTCCCTGAAGATCAAAATTTAATAATAAGTTCAACTGAATATTCGATATCAATGTGTTCTGGAATAAAAATCAATAATCTATATGCATTTCAATTTCATCCTGAAAAAAGTTCTTTCGATGGATTGAAGATTTATAAAAATTTCAGTGAATTGGTGTCAGGTTAGAAATGAAAATTTATCCTGCATTAGATATTAAAAACGGAAAATGTGTAAGGCTCATTAAAGGTAATTACAATGACGAGATAGTTTTCAACAAAAATCCTTTAGATGTTGTGAAAGAATTTGAAGATGCAGGTAGTAAATATCTTCACGTTATAGACTTGGATGGTGCAAAAGAAGGTGATACAAAAATAATTACAATTGTGGAACAAATCGTACAACAAACAAGTTTAAAGATCCAAATTGGCGGAGGTATAAGAATTTACGAACAAGCTAAACTATATTTGGACATAGGAGTTGATCGAATAATCTTTGGTACGTCTGCTATTTATAATCAAAAAGAAATTATAAAAACTATCAATGAATTCAATTCCAATAAAATTGTAGTAAGCATAGATGCATTAAAAGGAAAAATTAAAACATCTGGTTGGTTGAAAAATACAAAAAAAAGTATAAAGAATTTGATTTCAGAACTAGAAATGATTGGTGTGCAATCATTTATATATACAGATATAGAAAAAGATGGAACGTTATCAGCACCCAATTTTGAATATATAAAAAAATTTAGAGAATTAAGTAAAAAGGAATTATTAATAGCTGGTGGGATTTCATCAATAGAGGATATATTTAAATTAGAAAAAATAAACATTGATGGTGCAATAATAGGTATGGCATTATACACTAATCAAATCAATCTAAAAAACGCTCTGAAAAATTTACAATAAAATTTATATAATTAAAATATGTTGACTAAAAGAATAATACCTTGTCTAGATGTAGATCAAGGAAGAGTGGTAAAAGGCATAAAATTCAAGAACATTAAAGATGCTGGAGACCCAACAGAATTAGCAGTTTTCTACAATAAGGAAGGTGCTGATGAATTGGTTTTTCTAGATATAACTGCTAGTCACGAAAAAAGAAAAACAATTGTTGATGTAGTAAAAAAAGTTTCTTCAAATGTATTTATTCCTCTAACAGTAGGAGGAGGAATACAAAATTCTATAGATATGGAACTTATGTTGGAAGCAGGAGCGGATAAAGTTTCTATCAACACTGCAGCTGTAAATAATCCTAAATTGATAAATATATGTTCCAAACAATTTGGATCCCAATGTGTTGTTGTAGCTATTGATGTAAAAAAAATAAATGACAATAAATGGTTGGTTTATACACATGGAGGTAGAACAGAAACTGAAATTGATGCATTTGAATGGGTAAAGGAAGTACAAGAAAGAGGAGCTGGAGAAATTTTATTAACTAGTATGGACAGAGATGGTTCTCATGAAGGTTATGATAATGAATTATTAAATAAGGTCAATACAATTGTCAGTATCCCGGTTATAGCATCCGGTGGCGCGGGTAAACTACAGCATTTTCTTGATGCACTCATAAAAGGTAAGGCAGACGCAGTACTAGCTGCAAGTACATTTCATTATGGTAAATTTTCAATCAAGGAAACAAAAGATTTTCTGAAAAAAAATAATATTAATATTAGAAAATGAAAAGTTATTTCGAAATCCCCAAAATAATACTCTTCGATTGTTATGAAACTTTAATAAATAATGAGACTGAGAAATGGATACATGTTTTTGAAAGAATGGTAAAAGACGAAAAATGGAATATAACAGGAAAAAAATTATGGGAGATTTGGAAGGTTGAAGAAAATAAATTTAGGGAAACAAGAACCAATCTATTAAACATAGATAAAAATCCTCCTTTTAAAACTTACAAAGAAGCATGGGAAAATTGCTTTGATCTTGTATTTGAAAAATTAAACTTTAAATATTCTTCTGAAAAAGCCGCTGAAAAATGTATTGAATTGATGGCTAATAACGTTCCTTATAACGATACATCTGAAATATTAAATGAATTATCTAAATATACAAATATTGGCATAATCTCAAATGCAGACAATGCATTTTTAAATCCTGCTATAAATAAAATAGATTTTGATTTTAAGTATTTATTATCATCTGAATCTGCAAAATGTTACAAACCCGATCCAACAATATTTAATCAAATGTTATGTACAATAGGATTTGCATCAAAAGATTGTTGGTATGTCGGAGATAAAGAATATGATGATGTCATAGGGTCAAGTAGTATCGGAATGAAACCGATTTTGATAACCAGAAAAGTATATAATGAGAAATATATTAATAATGGTTATTTGGTTGTTTCAAACCTAACTCAAATATTAGAATTATTCAAAAACTTATGATTTATCCAGATTTTAAAAACAATGAAATTTTGCCAGTAATTGTACAAGATGAAAACTCTAAAACTATTCTTATGCTAGGCTACATGACCGAAGAAGCATATAAATTGACACTTAAAGGTCCAAATGTATGGTTTTACTCACGTTCTAGAAAACGTCTATGGGAAAAGGGTGAAAAATCTAAAAATTATTTAGAGGTAAAAAAAATACTTATTGATTGTGATTACGACGCAATATTAATATTAGCTAATCCAAAAGGTCCTACATGTCATACTTCAAATTATTCTTGTTTTAAATTTCTTGACGAATCAGTATTAGAGAAAGAATTTTCTCTTGGCATTCTAGAAGATATTATTCAAAAAAGAAAAGAAGAAAAACCAAAAAATTCATATACTACTAAACTTTTCAACGAGGGAAAGAATAAAATAACTCAAAAAATAGGTGAGGAAGCTACTGAAGTTATTGTTGCTGCACTAGCAGAAAATAAAATAAATCTTATTGAAGAATCAGCAGACTTACTTTATCACTTACTTGTTTTGCTTTCCAATGAAAACATATCTTTATCAGAAATAATTTTAAAACTTCATGAAAGAAACAAAAAAGAATGATTATTCAAATTGATTAGTTATTTTCTTCATCTAATTTGATTGATTCATTTATAGCTGATATCGCAACCTCAACCATATCATCATCTGGTTCAGCNGTAGTCANTTTTTGCATCATTAAATTTGGATAGGATATAAATTTTGAAATCATTGAGTTAGAGTAAANGCTAGAAAATCTAATTATCTCATAAGATAAAGCAGCAATTATTGGAAATAAAAACAAACGAGAAGAATATAAAAGTGCGACAGGTTCTCTTGGAATGAATACATGAACTATTATTGAAACTAAGATAACTGTCATCAAAAAGCTAGTCCCGCATCTTGGGTGTTCTTTTNTATATTTTTGAATAATATTTATATTTTCTTCACTAGCAATCATTTTTGTCGATAACTCTTTTTCATAAGCAGCTATAGTTTTGTGTTCAGCACCATGATATGCAAATACTCGTTTTACATCCTTATTCAATCCTATTAAAAAAATGTATGCTATAAAAAATAAAAATCTAATCANTCCTTCTATAAAATTATTTACAANAAAATTATCATTAAAAAAAACATATCGATCAGATAAAAACAAAGGTACTAAAAAGAAAAAAGTTAAAATAATCAATAGAAAAAAGGTACTAAAAACAAATGAAAAAATCTTATTGANTGTTGAAATATCTTCAAGATTATCTTCTTCAATAATTTCTGATGACTTGGTTAATGATNTATAACCTATAATCATCATCTCNACTAAAATTATAAATCCACGAATGAAAGGGATTTTTTTTAAATATGACTTAGAAATAGATGGTAATTTTATTTGATTTAAAACTATGCTATTTTCGTTGTTTCTTACGGCAACAACACAGTTATTCTTTCCTCTAATCATCACTCCTTCGATAACTGCTTGCCCTCCATAAAAATGCTTATTATTCATTCTTATAAATTATCAAAGGTTATATCGTCTTTTCATTCTATCAACCCTNCCTTCNGTATCAACAATNCTCTGTTCACCCGTCCAGGCTGGATGGCAGTTACTGCATATTTCAACNGTTAATTTTTCTTTAGTTGATAAAGTTATCCATTTGTTATCACACATNCAGACTACTTCAGCTTCATAAAGTTTTGGATGAATANCTTTTTTCATTTACTATCTCCNTTTGTTGAAAGTANATTCAATCTTTTCTTATCTTTGGAGACCCAGTCAAAAGAAACTNTNCCATCNANTTTTGAAAATAAAGTATGATCTCTACCCATNCCAACATTTTCTCCAGGAACAAATTTTGTNCCTCTTTGTCTAATAACAATAGANCCTGCNGTTACAAANTTTCCTCCAAATGCCTTNACTCCTAGTCGTTTGCTATTACTGTCTCTGCCATTTCGACTTGTTCCTCCACCTTTNTTATGAGCCATTTAATTTACCTTTTGNTTTTTTCAAACTGATTGAATCGATAAAAAGATTTGTAATTTTTTGTCTATGACCTGTTTTAACTCTATGTCGGGTTTTATTTTTATATCTTAAAGAAATTTTCTTGTTCGCTTTGGTTTGATTTTGTATAGTTGCATTAACTATTGCACCATTAACTATAGGCTTACCTATATCAATTTTCCCTTTGATGGAAGTCATTAAAATTTGATCAAAAATAACTTTATCACCTGTATCACCTGTTATTTTTTCAACATCGAGTGTATCTCCTTCTCGCACTCTATATTGCTTACCACCTGTTTTCATTATGGCATAATCCATGAAATCACCTTATTGTTCTTAACCAAAGTTTAATTGTACACAAAGTTGAGTAAATTTGCTTTGGTTTCATAAGCTAAGATTGTTGTATTAAAATTCTTTCTTTCAAAGCTTCTTTGAGTAAGTTATTATTTATAATTATTTTATTTTTTGAAGTAATTTTTATTTGATCATCAAATTTTTCCATCCAACCATAATAATCATGATATATTTTTGTATTTTCTATTGAACACCAAGGAGCTAAATAGTAAGTGTCGTTATTTAGTTCTAATTTATATTTAAAAGAAAAGTTCTCATTTGTTTCTTTATTTGGGAAAGTAATGGCTGATATGTATTTTTCAATCATTTTATCTAATGAAAATTTTTTTAGTATTTGTTTTTTTCCTTCAATAATTTTGTTTTTATTTTGTAAGAGCAATTCACCTTTTCTTACAAATTCTTTTACATCTGAGTAAGGTATTATTTCTATACCAGAAATATTTTTATAATCTCGTAAAGATCCCACTGAACTACAAAGAACAGGTGTTAAATTTGCTACAGATTCCAAAGGTACTATACCAAAAGATTCTATAAAGTTTCCTGGACACAATGTAAGATCTCCAGAAGAATAATATTCCGGCATTTTATTAGAAGGGATCCAATCATGGAATAATAGTATTCCATCATTATTAATAAATTCTTCATATAAATCATCATCATAATTGGATGAATTTTTGGCATCTTTATCATAAATTTCATTAAATTTTGGAACTTTCAGTATGACTTTTTTCCAATGATTCATTTTTGAAAATTCTAAAGCTATTTCAATGGCTAGATTTAAACCTTTACGAGGATCAGGTCTATGAGGAAATAAAAGGGTAAGATTTTTCGAATCATTTGATTTAGGATTTATGGAATAATTGGTTATGCAGTTCTCTATAATAGTTAAATTCTTTGTATTGAATTTTTCTTCAGTTACAGATCCTTTTATAGTGTCATAAAGATACTGTGAAGGAACNATGATTTTATTAGANGGNAATTCATATACAGANGTAATNGCTTCTTGATAAATCAAATCATGTATTGAACTTATAATTTGGTTATNNGCAAAATCTTTTCTCAAAATCCATCCATCACCATGTAAATATATTCTGTCAGCCCAATTACTTATTTCTTTTACAGTTTCTCCGACTTGATTTATATCAAAAAGTGGCACTTCAAATGGAGATGGAAATGAATCTCTTATTTTAAGAATAGATTCAATTTTTACATCCCCTATAAAAGCATTGGATGAATCATTTGTTGAAGGTGAAAATACCCTTACAATAAATCCGTGATTTTTCAAACCTAATATAATGTGGTTTAAAATAGTTTGACTACCACCCAAAACTATATCTTCATATAGTGGAGCCAATGAAAAACAAGCAACTTTTAACATATCGGTTTAGATAGTTTTCCTCTGTACCATACTAAGGGTTCTTTCTTTTTAAACAAGTCAAAATATTTCACTTGGATGAAATAAACTTCATGGTCACCTATATTATGCTTTTCAATTATTTCTCCAAAATAAAAACTTAAACATTTTTGAATAAAAAAATATTCATTTGAAAATTGAAAATATTTTGTATTTTTCAGAAAGTTTGTACTATTTGAAATTGCAAAATGATTTGCAATTTCAGTCTGATCACTTGCCAAAACAGAAATTGAAATAGAATTAGACTTTGAGAAATGATTTTTAATGGATCGTTCCACGCCAATTGAAACCATAATTATATTTGGATTTAATGAAATACTTGAAATAGAATTAGCCGTCATGCCATGAACATTCTTTTTATTATCTAGAACTGCTACAACAGAAACACCAGTCGGGAACAAAGACCAAGATTCACGATAAAGTTCTTCATTCTTCATCTTTTTTTAATTCCTCGTCAGAGTCTTTTATTTCTTCTGATGAGGTTTCAATTTCTTCTGATGAGGTTTCAATTTCTTCTGATAAGTTATTTTTTTCTAATTCTTTTGGATCTATCTCTTCTCTTGCTTCTCTTCTACTCTCCAAAACTCTTGCTCCGCTTATTGCATCTCCAGGAGCAGGAGTTAAAACATTTACACCCTGAGTAACCCTTCCTGTTGTTTTAATTTCGCTCAATCTTGTCCTAATAACCTGAGCTTTATCAGTAAGAACAAAAAGATTACCATCAGCCTTCTTTGAACCATTTGTTTCACTTATATTATCTTTTTCATTTTCATAAGTTTCTGGATTTACTATTGCCGCTGCAGCAACTTTTCCCGTATTAGAAGTAACCTTTAAGGTTAATAATCCTTTTCCACCTCGGTTTTGAGATTTATAATGTCTAAAGGCACTCAATTTACCTTTTCCTCTACGTCCAATAATTAGTAGATATCCATCAGGATTTACTACATCACTAAAGACCACTATATCTTTTGGATTTATTCGAATTCCTCTAATTCCTCCAGCTCCTCTTTGTGTTGATCTTACTTGTGAAGAAGGGAATCTTATCGACAATCCATCTCTAGTTATAATTGCTATATCTTCATCGGGATCAGCCAAAGATACAGAAACCAACTGATCATCTTTAGTAAGTTTAAAAGTATTAAGTCCAGCTCTATTCATATTCCTAAGTAAAGGCAAATGCATTCTTTTTATTTTTCCTTGCTTAGTAACCATGACTAAATATATATTTTCAAGAAGACTAGATACAACAAGCATAGCTGTAACTTTCTCATTCGCAGACAAATTCAAAACATTTGCAATAGGTGTCCCTCTAGAATTTCTAGATTGATCAGGTGAAAGTTCAAATACTCTAAGTGAGAACACTCGACCTTTATCAGTAAAAAACAATAAAGTGTCATGGGTATCTGTCACTTGAATATAGGGAACTATATCTCCATCTTTGGTCATTCTTTGACCCTTAACACCTTTCCCTGCTCGATGCTGAGCCTTATATGTACTTGATAATATTCTCTTTACATAGCCACCCATAGACAAAGTTATAACCACTTCTTGATGTGGTTCCATGTCTTCTCTTTTCCATTCTTTTAAATCCATCTCATGGATTATAGATTTTCGCTCTTCACCATATTTTCTTTTTAATTGTAAAGTTTCGGTTTTTATCAAATTCATGATACGTTTTTGATTTGAAAGTAAATCTTCAAGATCTTCAATCAATTCTGACAATTCTTTATATTCATTTTCAATTTTTTCTATTTCCAAAGCAGCTAATCTTCTAAGTTGCATATCCAAAATAGCTTGCGATTGAATTTGAGTTAAATTAAACTCCTGCATAAGAGAATTTCTAGCAGATTCCACATCAGCTGAACCTCTTATTAAAGCAATTACTTTATCAAGGTTTTCAATAGCGATCCTTAAACCTTCCAACACATGCAATCTAGCTTGAGCTCGTTTTAAATCATACTCAGAACGTCTTCGTATAACTTCTTCTCTAAATTTAATGTAATAGGAAATTGATTGTTTTAAATTGATAACTTGTGGAGTTCCATCAACTAATGCAATCATATTTACGGAAAATGAAGACCTTAATTGAGTCTGCTTATAAAGGTTGTTTAAAATTAGACTTGGAGATACCCCTCTTCTAAGTTCAAGAACTATTCTCATACCTTTTCTATCAGATTCATCTCTAACTTCTGAGATTCCTTCAATTTTTTTTGTTTTCATCAATTCAGCAATTTTCATAACCAAAGTAGATTTATTAACTTGAAAAGGAATTTCAGTAATAACTATTCTTTCTTTATCTTGTTTTTTGATTTCTTCAATTACGTGCTTTGCTTGAACCATAACTTTTCCTCTACCTGTAGAAAAAGCATCTCTTATTCCTGAAATTCCCCATATCTCTGCACCTGTAGGAAAATCAGGGCCTTTAACAACAGTGAGTAAATCATCCACATTAGCTTGAGGATTGTCTATAACCAAGGAAATGCCATCACATATCTCACTCAGATTGTGAGGGGGAATATTAGTAGCCATTCCCACTGCAATTCCAGAGGCCCCATTAACTAATAGATTAGGCAATATAGCAGGTAAAACAGAAGGCTCTTTCAATGATTGATCAAAATTATCAACCCAATCGACTGTTTCTTTTTCGATATCATTCAATAAAGTTTCTGTGATAGGTGAAAGTTTACATTCGGTATAACGCATTGCAGCAGGAGTATCACCATCAACACTACCATAATTTCCTTGTCCGTCTACTAGAGTATGTCGCATTGAAAAAGGCTGCGCCATTCGTACTTGAGCAGCATAAACAGAGCTATCACCATGAGGATGGTATTTACCCAAAACTTCACCGACTAATCTAGCACTTTTCTTAAAAGATGAGTTAGGCCTCATTCCTTGGTCATACATAGCGTACAAAACTCTTCTTTGTACAGGTTTTAACCCATCTCTTACATCNGGAAGGGCACGAGAAATTATAACACTCATAGCATAATCAAGATAAGAAGTACGCATCTCATCTTGGATTTCAACTTTCTTTATTTCACCTATATTATCAGTTACCATTCTTACCTCATTAAAAAAATAAAATTATATTTAAAAGTTATAATTTCCCACGCGCGCGCGCAAGCGCGCGCGAGAACATAATCTGATAATTAAAGTTAATTGTTGTAACATTTATCTATAAATACGTTAAAAATCTTATCAAATCCTTTAGGTAAATTTATAGAATCAAAAATATCCCAAGAAATTCCAAATATCCAAACATTACCTGATCTTTCGTAAGCTATTATATTTCCTGTTTTTGAAATAATTGAACCAAAAAAACTCTCTGGTAAATTTTTAAGTTTTAATTCTCTAACAGGCAAAAAATTGGTTTTAATCCATCCGGAACCACCAATAATATGAGAGATTTTTGCACCAGGGCTAAGAAATAAGTAGTCTGATTGTTTATTATTTTTTTCATATGTTTTATTCTTAGAATTTTCAATAAAAGCAGAAAAACCTTTATGATAAGCAAGAATAGGAATTTTATTTCTTAAAGCTGATTTTACAAATATTTTGGTTTGAGTGTTTAATTTTTCTGAAATAATTAAACCTTTTGGCGGATTATCTAAACAAAAATTATTAATGAATTCGGTTTTATATCTTTTAGAAAATTTTGAAATATCATTCAAATTAATATTATTCCCTATTACAGATATACTCAAAATGGTATCCCCCATATACCTAACCATTTCTTTTTGTTATTTTCTAATTTAAACTTATTTTCCCTTAAATAATTGTAAATCAAATTCTCTTTTTCTCTATTTTGTTCTCCAGTTTCTTCAGAAGTAGGACAAAAAGGATAAAATGACTTTGTATCCATTCGATAAATTAAATAAATAGTTTCATTATGAATATTTCTATAATTTATTGTCAATTTAATAACAAATCCTATGATACTTTTAATCGAATTATTCAATAATAAAGCATTTATAACGGTATACATTGAAGAAAATAGGTTATGTGGATTTTCGTCATTCAAAATTATCCAATTCATATTATGTGAATCTTCTATTAATTCGAATTTTGTACGCAGTGATTCTTTTTGATCATATAAAATGTCTTCTAAAAAATCATTAATATTTAAAACTTTTTTATTTTTAATTTTTGGATAATTAATTTTCAAAAGAGCATCTATTAATATACCAGATTTAGACTCAATTATTACTTCATTTGATTGGAAGTCGTCAATGGAAGCAAGTATTTGTAAATTTGCCCATAAGTCATCAAGAAAATTTTTACTAAATAGCTTAAACATTATAAAAAAAAGAGTGTTTCTTTGTTTATTAAATAATTTATTAATTATTATTATAGTGATGAAAAAATTTTAAAAATGATAACTGAAAGCCTTAGTGGTATAAAAGATTTATTAATTGAAGTGATAGATGAGTCATTAAATTTAATAAAAAAATCTGAAAATATTGACTACAAAATAAAAGATAAAAATAAAATAACTGGAGATAATCCAGTGACTGAGATTGATTTAAAAACTCAGAATCTAATAATTTCAAAAATCCACAGTAAGTTTCCTAAGCATGCAATTTTAGGCGAAGAAGGTAAATTTAACAAAAAAATAGTTAAATCTGATTATTTATGGATTATAGATCCAATAGATGGGACAAAAAATTTCATAAATGCTTTACCTTTATATTGTGTATCTATTGCAGTTATGTTTCAGGGAAACATTATAGCTGGAGCAATTGGGTTACCTTGGAAAAACAATTTTATTATTTCTGCTTTCGAAGGCTCAGGGTTACAATCTACTTCTCCTAAAAGATATATGGTAGAAAACTCAAAACCATCTGCAGGTTTAATTACATTTGCTCCTACTTATTTTCAAAGGAGTTATGGAATTAAAAGAAATTTTTTACAATCTTCTGGGGAAATAAGAAATTTAGGTTCAACTGCCGCGGAATTAGCTTTGGTTGCAAACGGTAATGCACAATTGTCTTTAAGTGGGTATGCATTCACCTGGGATTTTGCAGCAGCTTGGATATTAGTTAAAGAATCTAATAAAAAAATATTTTTTGGGAATCTTAATGATAATAAATGGCAAGATATAAACCCATGGAAAAAATATTATAACAACGGTTTGTATGAATTGGATAAATTGAAAAATTGGAGAGGTAAATTTATGGCATGCCAAAGAGAGCATACAGAATTTTTATTGAATAATATCAAACCAAATGGAAGAAAAAAAAGGTTCCCATTTATAAATTTATTTTAAATAATTTATATTAAAGGATAAGGAACATTATAGTATGGATCTAGATCAGGAAAAAATTTAGCATTAACTATTTCTTTACACCTTTTTAACAAATATAAAATTTCATCTTTATCAAGTAATTCTTTAAGTGAATTAAACAGTATTGATTCAGATTCTAAATTATCAATCAAAATTTTTATTTCTTTAATTTGTTTATCTTTAATTAATTTATTGTTATATTCAAACATTACTGTTCGTATTCTTGTATAAGGATTAAACGTTAGAGCCTGATCTATCGACCAGATCTGCTTGTCTTCATCCATCAAAATCGACCCCGCTTTCCTATCGGTATTTAAAATTATTAGATCAAACAAAGCTACTAATTCTAATTCTTTTTTATATTTTTTATAAAGGTCAAAATAATTATTTGAAGGATCGTGGTGAATATAAAATTGAAAACTTCCTTCACCATACATTCCATCTCTAATAACAATGGGGGGTAATTTTGGCCAATTTAAAAATTTTGAAATTTTATAGGAAGCTATTTCTCTTTTATATAAGGTTCCATACTTAAAATCTCTTAGTGGTTTTTCACCTTTTTTTGGTTTATAAATAGCATAAAAGTTTTCTTTTAAATTAGACATTTCACATAAAAAAATATGATTAGAACCTCTTTTAAATTCTTGAGTACTTTTTATATGAAAATTCAAGAGTTTAGTCTCTAAATTAAAGTGTTTTTCATTTAATTTTGACATTTTCAATATGTCCATTCATTTTTATACAAAAATGACCATCCTCATTAATAGGATTGAAGCAAAGCATACAAATAGGTCTACCTTTTGAAATTAAATCAAAACTCTTCTCAGCAAATTTTTGTGATAAAAAATTGTTAAATTCAAATTTTATTACAAAAGATTCCTCTTCTTTATTCTCTCCTAAAAATTGGAACTCTATATTATTATTCTCTGCTTTATAAGAAATCAAAAAATCTACAAGTTTGAATTCATATTCCAAGGAGCTTTTCTTATGTTTTATATTAGTTTTTTTATCTATTTCTTTATGTTGATTTTTTGTTATTTCTCGAGCTAATAAGGCTAATTGTTGTTTTTCAATCCAAATTTTAACTGTTGCATCTAAACAAAAAAAATCTAATGAAAAAGTTCTATCCCCAGGTTTTCCAATAGTACTTGAACTCATTTCAAAACATGTACCAAAATTTAGGTTTTTAAAATTTTCACTCAAAATATTATCCTTAGTTATAAATGTATTTATCTAAAAAATGTTAGATTATTTTCGTATTTGACGATATTATTATTATTATTACCAAAAAAACGTTTACGTAATAAATTTTATATCATGCAAAATAATAAAAAAATAGAATTATACGATACAACTCTTAGAGATGGCACTCAGCAAAGTGGAGTAAATTTATCTCTAGAAGAAAAAATATTGATTACAGAAAAATTAGATGAACTAGGTGTAGATTTTATCGAAGGAGGATTTGCTGGTTCAAATCCTAAAGATGATGAATACTTCAAGAGGGTTAAAAAGTTAAATTTAAAGAATTCAAAAATAATTTCTTTTGGACAAACTAGGAAACCAAATATAAAAACAGAAGAAGATATTTTTATAAATGCATTATTGTCAGCTGAAACAGACTATGTTGCTTTGGTTGGAAAAGCTAGTGCTTATCAAGCAGAAAAAATAGTAAAAACTTCTTTGGAAGAAAATATCAACATGATTTCAGACTCTGTAAAATTTCTTCATTCAAAAAATAAAAAAGTATTTTTTGATGCAGAGCATTTTTTTGATGGATATAAAGAAAATCCTGAATATGTTATTCAATGTCTAAAAGCTGCTTATAAATCTGGAGCCGACCGATTGATTTTATGTGATACGAATGGAGGGACTTTACCAGATGAAATCGCTAGAATAACTAGAGAAATTTGTAAGCTTTTTGATAATAAGACTTTGATTGGTATACACGCCCATAACGATACTGATACAGCAGTAGCATCAACCATAGCAGCGGTAAATGCGGGAGCTTATCAAGTCCAGGGTTGTATAAATGGATATGGAGAACGAACTGGAAATGCCAATATGATAAGCATAATAGGCAACTTAGAAATGAAAATGGGTAAAAATGCGGTTAAGTCAAAGAACAAGCTTAAACTTCTCACTGAAGTTTCTCATTATGTCTCAGAAGTTGCAAATAAAAGACCATTCCCTTTTCAACCATATGTAGGGAAAAATGCCTTCACACATAAAGGAGGAATGCATGCGGCGGGTTTTTTAATTGACCCTCATTCATTTCAACATATAGATCCTCTTGATGTTGGTAATAATTCTTCAATATCAATTTCAGAATTGTCTGGAAGAAAAAGCATTATAACGAGAATAGAAAAGCTTGGTTTAGGTAATATTTTGGATTCTAATGATGCTGAAAAGATAATAAAAAAAATTAAAGAAAAAGAATCTCAAGGATATGCTTTCGAATTAGCTGCCTCATCTTTAGATTTACTGATTTATAAACATTTACCTAATTATGAACCAAAATTTGAACTTATTGATTTTATGGTTTTAGTAGAAAACAAAAGAAGATCTTCTTTAGGTACAGGTTGGAGAAAAGATAATTCAGAACATCCAATATTATCAGAAGCAACAATTAAAATAAAAACTAATGATAAACAGTTACACACTGCAGCTGAAGGAGATGGTCCAGTAGCAGCATTAGATAATGCTTTAAGAAAATCTTTAATAGATATATATCCCGAAATAAATGTTGTACGACTTACTGATTATAGTGTTAGAGTCGTTGAAGAAGGAACTGGTACTGGTGCTACCGTGAGAGTTATTATTGAATCTTCCGACGATAAATCATCTTGGACTACAGTAGGTGCATCGAGTAACATTATTGAAGCCAGTTGGATTGCTTTATCAGATTCTTTAGAGTGGTTCCTTATTAAGAATTCATTGTAGGACTTATATAAGCTTCTCCGTCATGTTCTATAATCACCTCATCCACACTTTTGTTCTCATTGATTATAAAAGCTCTTATAATAGGTCTTGTTTTTTCAATCAATGAAATCAAAACATAATTTGGACTTGTCCAACCAGATTCAACAGCGCTATCAATATCTGTTTTCGAAGGATAAGCTTGTGAAAGAGTGTGTGAATGATAAATAGAAATCACTTCTAAGTTACGATCATCAGCATGTTTTTCAGCTGCAATCTGGTCTTTCCCATCTATTCTATATCTAGAAATGGGATTTTTATGTATGTTTTTACAGTTAAATATTTCTTCTACTTTATTTTTTTTACCTAACAGATATCCGCAGCATTCATTAGGATCTTCTAATAAGGAATGCTCAAATAACTTTGAAATTATTATTCTAGGTATTATTATTTTCATAATTACAGTATAAATTATTTTTTTATGAATATTATTTCAAAAACTATTATCAATTCTAGGCAAAACAATATTAAAATTTCTATACCTGAAGAAAAAAAGAAAAATATAAGTATTATTCAGGGTTATGAAATCCAAAATGATATATTTAAACATTTCTCAAAAAATTACTCTTATTCGGGATGGAAAATAGGATGTACCACACCAGTTATGCAAAATTATTTAAATATACCTTCTCCGTGTCTTGGTAGAGTTATGACAAACGATGTAATTGAAAATGATACTATTCTTAAATTTGATGAATTTATTCATCCTGGGGTAGAATGTGAAATTGCTGTAATACTTTCAGATGATTATGTTTACTCCAAAAAAAATAATAAATTAGATGAAATAGTTGAAAGAGTTGTTCCCTCAATTGAGATAGTAGATAACAGATGGGATAATTATCATAATGAAAAAACTTCACTTCTTATAGCAGATGATTTTTTTGCATCCTCCATTGTTTATGGAAAAGGTTCAAAAAAACTTAAACTTAACAGTTTGAAAAATCTAAAAGGCCATATGAAAGTTAATGAACAAAATATTGGGAAAGGAATCGGATCTGATATCTTGGAAGACCCTATTAATGCTCTTAAATGGTTTTTAAATTTCAACTTTTCTGAAAATAATTATCCTAAAGCAGGGGACTTAATTTCTTTAGGATCACTAGTACAAACATACTGGGTAGAAAAAAAAGACACTATTGAAATAGAAATAGAAGAAATAGGAAATGTTAAAGTGAAATTTGAATGACAAAGGTCCCTTTAACCTGCAATTAATTTTTGCTCAGTACATGTTTTAATAATTTCTTCCCAATTCCATAACTGCGGTATAGTTTTACCTTCTGACCAAAGTTCTAATTGATCACTATAATTTTTTGAACCAGGGTTTCCGGATGATCCTAAAGGAACTATCCATCTACTATTTTCCCAATTACTCGGGTCATGAGCATATCTATTTACCGAAGCAGCTACAATTTTGAAATTTTTGTCCGTGCTTCCTGCTAATGGGGTTTCTCCATCGCCACTTGCGGGTACTTTTTTGGGATTTAGAATATCTATATATTCTAGGAATTCACTACTCAAAGGATGTTGATGATTTGTTGTATGTAAATTCCCCCATTTCCATTCATTGACATTTTTACCAAATTTCTTTCCCAAAAATTCTATAGCTTGTCGGAATGCTTTAACAAACATATCTTCCCAATTATTATTCCCATTTAATAAATGACTCTGAGGATTACCAATGTGTTCATTTATCAAAGGAACTAAAAATCTTTTAACATGTCCCACAGCACCTACATTTTTCTCTTCATTGGTTTCTTTGCTTAATGAACCATAATTTAAATTTATAACTTCTTCTATAATTTTTTCTTTAGTTACTGAATATATTGAAGCTTCAGGGCTACTTTTATCCATCAAAAAATTCCAATTATGCATTTTTTCTAAAATCATTTTTTCAAATTCAGTTAGATTGATTACATCATAATTTATTGTTTTGGAAAAGGAAATTATTTTTTTGGCTGGGATTGAAAATGTTTGATTATGCATTTCAAGCATATTTTCTATCTTAAGATTTTTGGTGTTATTATTTATATATTCTATTAAAACTTTCGCGCGATACTCTGGAGCAAACGCCACTGACATAAAATAGGGATAATCATAATCGACAACCTTTTGATTACATGTTACTACCCAACCTGATTGAGGATTTCTAGATTTAGGCAATTCTTCTCGAGGAATTTCACGAATAACTGAATATTTTTTTTCCCATCCTTTTGCTATCCCCCATTGATGTTGAATGTCTCTAATAGGAACAACTCCTGCAAATTTATATCCATAATTTTTATTTACATCAGCGTATGGATAATTGTTGGTTCTATCAGTCCATTTATCAAAAGCATGTTCTAAATCATCAGCGGATTTGGAAACCATCGCTTGGTAAGCAGAGTCTATCCAGTAGGTCCCTTCTTGTTTGCCTCCGGGATCAGATAAAGAAATTCCAAATCCTTTGTTTGGGTCTCCAAATATCACATTACCATTTTTTGTTTCAATAATTTCTACTTCAATTTCATCCATATTTCTAGGTTTGATTTTTTTCTTGAAATTGTTAGTATCTATCCATTCATTATTGTAGAATTGTTGAATTTTTTTTTCGGAATATCTTAATTTTTCTAAAAAAATATCCTGGGTATCTGCACCTCCATGAGTCATTCCCCACGCTACATATTCATTATGAGCAAAATGCATAAATCCAGGATAACCAGGAATCGTGTGTCCCATTCCTTGAAATTCATCACACTTGAGATGAATTTGATAATATACATTAGGAGTATCTAACTGCCTATGAGAATCACCTCCAACTAGTGGAATGCCTGAATAAGTCCTTTCACCTGAAATAGCCCATCCATTCGACTCTCCATCAATTGCTCCAATAGATTGAAAGTTCTCTGCGGCTTCAGTTAGTTCTTTAACAGCATTTTCTATTTCTCCTGTAAATTTACTCCCAGGTGGTAATGTTAACAAAGCTCCTGGAAAATAACCAGGTATTAACTTAGCAGCTTTTTCAGCACCTATAACACTAGCTAGTTGTGAATAAAATAACTTGCCACCAAATGAACCTTCAGCAGCATTACGAATTTTATAGACTAATATTGAATGCCAGTCTTCCCAATTCTCTGGTTCTTTATTAAGCAGTTGATATTCTAATGGTAATTTTTCAAGATGAGAAATATAAAAATTAACACCCTTTGTGAAATTCTTAATCATTTGTTTTGCTTCAATAGAAGCTTTAGCCAAATCAGCCTTAGCTACTGATTCAAAATTTCTTTTTAAGTTTAATTTATCGTTTGAAATACCTTTTTTTCCTAAGTATTCAGAAGATTTGCCAAGACATCTTAATCTATCTAAATCCATTTGAAATAATCTATCTTGTGCAGTTACAAAACCTTGAGCAAAAAAAAGTTCTTCTGATTCTTTTGATTTAATATGAGGAATCCCCCATTTATCTCTAAAAATGGTAACATCAGCAGATAGCTCTTTAATAACATAATTAGTGTCCAAATTTGGTAAAAAGCTATCTGGTTTTAACATTTTACTTTATCACTTTGCTCCATTAGTAATTAATCCAGCAACAAGATCTCCCATTTGACTTGTAGATAACTTATGATCATTTTCTCCTGCAATATCTACAGTTCTATAGCCTTCTTTTATGATTTTGTTAATAGCTTCTTCTATCTCATTAGCTTCATCATGTAAACCGAATGACCAACGTAGCATTAACGAAGCAGACAAAAAAGAAGCAACTGGATTTGCAATATTATTTCCAGCTATATCGGGGGCAGATCCGTGAATAGGCTCATATAAAGCAGGTCTTCCTCTTCTCCCTCGCCTTTTTCCTGGAGGAGGGGGCGAAGCTGCCAAACTAGCTGATGGAAGCATTCCCATTGAACCTGTGATCACTGAAGCTTCATCAGATAAAATATCACCCAAGCTATTCTCTGTTACTATTACATCAAAAACACTTGGTTCAGTAATTATTTTCATGGCGGCATTATCAGCTAACATATGAATTAATTCAACTTCAGGATAATCTCGAGAGACTTCATTTGTTATTTCTCTCCATAATCTCCCTGTTTCCAGTACATTCATTTTATCCAGAGAATGGAGCCTTTTTCTTCTAGATTTTGCCAATTCAAATGCTACTCGAACTACTCTAGCAATTTCCTTTTCCGAATAAGCCAAAGTATCTACAGCTCTTCTACCTCTGGTACTAGCACTTCTTCTTTTAGGTCTTCCAAAATAAAGACCTCCCGTTAACTCTCTAACTATTACAAAATCAACATCCTTTAGATATTCAGGTCTTAATGGACTCGAATGCAATAATTCTGGATAAACTTTTACCGGTCTTAGATTTGCAAACAGTCCTAATCTTTTTCTTAATGCGAGTATAGCATCTTCTGGTCTAATTTCTGAAAGAGGATTATCCCATTTTGGTCCACCTACTGCTCCAAACAAAATAGCATCGGAACCTAGAGCAAGATTCATTGACTCTGCGGGTAAAGGATTATTAAACTTGTCAATTGCTGCTCCTCCAACAATTGCATGAATGAATTCAAAATTATGCTCATATTTTCTACAAATAGCCTCTAATACTTTCATCGATTCTGTTGTTACTTCCTTGCCAACACCATCACCAGCTAAAACACATACTCTTGCTTCCATAAAAGCTCCTTAAATTTTTATCAAACTACTCTATTTTACCAACATTTATAAGAAATTTGAATTAATTGATTTTTGTATCGTTAATCTCGTATTTTTTAATATCCTCTTCAAAGCGAAGAGTAATGCCTATATCATCTAATCCTTTTAGTATAGATTCTTTTCTAAATTCATCAAAATCAAATATAGATTCAAATCCAAATTGATCATAAATCTGTTGATTTTCTAAATCAACTGTTAATTTATAATTGTCAATTTTAATAGCATTGCCCATAAGAAGATCAATTTTATCATTTGACAATTCAATAGTAATCAGTCCATTCTGCATACAATTATTACGAAAAATATCAGCGAAACTATTAGAAATTATTACTTTAAATCCATATTCTGAAAGTGCCCAAGGTGCATGTTCTCTACTTGATCCGGATCCAAAATTTGGTCCTGCTATGAGTATTGATGAACCTATATATTTCTTATAATTGAGAATAAAATCGGGATTGGGGACTCCATCTTCTAAATATCTCCAATCATAAAATGCAAATTTACCAAACCCAGTCCTTTCTATTCTTTTTAAAAATTGTTTTGGAATAATCTGATCAGTATCTACATTAACTCTATCTAAGGGTACAACTAATCCAGTATGTTTTATAAATTTTTCCAAAATCTTAATTCCTTTCTAGAGGGTCAATAGTTATGGAACCTTTTAAATGACGTTTTATTTCTTGTAACTTATAAATATCTATTATAAATAAGATTGAAATAAACGCAAAACTCGCCATCAAAATTGATGAATAAATCATGTAATCAGTTGCAATTATTAAATCATTAATTGTAATAATTTCATCAAGCCATAATCTAGATATAATAGATGGATTAAAAAAAGAAGTCGCTATAAATAAAAGAATCCAAAGTTTCCCTCGGATGGTAATAATTCCAAAATTCTTTAAAATAAAATTACTTTTAGCAGAATTATTATTCATATTACTTCCTAAATATACCTCTTGTATAATTTTATAAACTCTTAGAAAGAGAAACAAAAAAGAGAAAAATATAATTGAAAACTGAATATAAAAATTACTTGAAATTATAGGCGCTAAAAAAATTGAAAAAATGAATATAAAGAAAGAAAAATAAGCCCAAATTAAACTTTTCTCGGCAGATACATTTGTATTATATTTTAGTGTTTTTATATTTCTTATCGCACGATGAAAATATGAACCCAAAGGGAAAAATATTGCGAAAAGAATAATAAAATGAAATACATAAAATAATTGAGCTCTGGATTGAGTTTCATTCATTTTATTTACATATTTTATAGGTTCATCACAAATTCCTTCTAATAAGTCGATTGGATTATTAGTATTACATTTATTATAATTTTCCTTTTGAGAAAAATTAATAACTTCATCAAATTCTAAAATACTTTGTGGAGGAACATTTGATATACCACTATTTTTCCAATTTATATAAGTATTTTTATTGTTTCTCTCTACAAACAATAAAGAAATTGACATAATGATCAAGAGAACAAAAAAAATAGATAAGATTCGTAATGGATTAATATTTGACTCAAAATTATATTTGTTAAAAAATCCTTCTCTTGCTACATCTAATTCTTTTTGTGAACCAAAAATTCTTCCAATTAGGGAAATTTGATTTGTCCCTTTTTTATTAATTTTTGATGAATAATTTGACGGTCGGTCGAATTTTTTTATTCTGTCCTTTTTCACAAATGAACCTTCATTATTTCCAATCTCTTACATCAACAAAATGACCTTCTATTGCTGCTGCTGCTGCCATTTCAGGACTAACCAAATGCGTTCGACCATCTTTACCCTGTCTACCTTCAAAATTTCTATTTGACGTAGATGCACACCTTTCCTTAGGAGAAAGTATGTCTGGGTTCATTCCTAAACACATTGAACATCCCGACTCTCTCCATTCAAACCCAGCAGACTTAAATATTTTATCAATACCTTCTTTTTCTGCTTGTAATTTAGTAAGAGTCGAACCAGGCATAACTTGAGCTCTTACATTATTATTTACTTTTTTACCCTCTACGATACTAGCAGCACTTCTTAAATCTGTAATTCTTGCATTTGTACACGACCCAATAAAAACTCTATCCAATTTGATATCTGTTATTTTGGATCCTATATTTAATCCCATATATTCTAAAGCATTTTGACATGATTGAGCATCAAGCATTTCTTTAAAGTCGTCTGGGGAAGGTATTACACCAGATATCGGCAAAACTTGTGATGGATTAGTACCCCAACTTACATAAGGTTCTAAATTATCACAATTTAATTCAATATAAGAATCAAATTTTGCTTTGTTATCAGTTTTTAGTTGTTTCCATTCTTTAACACTTTTATCCCACTCTTTACCTTTAGGTACTTTATTTCTACCTTTCATCCAGTCAAAAGTAATTTTGTCAGGAGCAATCATACCAGCTCGTGCCCCTCCTTCAATTGACATGTTACAAATTGTCATCCTTCCTTCCATTGAAAGATCTTGAATGACTTCTCCTGAATACTCTATGACATAACCTGTGCCTCCTGCAGTACCAATTTGTCCAATTAATTTTAAAATCATATCTTTAGCGGTTACTCCCTTAGCGAGTGTCCCTTTAAAATCTACTTTCAATGTTTTTGGTTTTCTTTGCCTTAGAGTTTGTGTTGCCAAGACATGTTCAACTTCAGATGTTCCAATTCCAAAAGCTAATGCTCCAAAAGCTCCATGAGTTGATGTGTGAGAATCGCCACAAACAATAGTCATACCAGGTTGAGTATAGCCTTGTTCTGGACCAATCACGTGTACAATTCCTTGTTCATTATCCCATACATCAAATAATTCAATATCATTTTCTTTACAATTTTCTCTAATAGTTTCTACTTGTTTTCTAGCTATTTCGTCCTTTATAACTTGAGTTCTTGTATCATCTGTAGTTATATTATGATCAATGGTTGCTATTGTTAAATCTGGTCTTCTCACTTCTCTTTTGTTTAATCTTAAGCTTTCAAAAGCTTGGGGCGAAGTTACTTCATGAACTAAATGTAGATCTATATACAAGATAGAAGGTTGATTTGTGGGTTCAGAAACAATATGTTTTCTCCATATTTTTTCAAACATAGTTAAATTTTCATCCATTATTATTTCTCCTAACATAACTTTTAGACTTTTTTTAATTTGATGATTGGATGATCAAATACCTATTTATTGCATTGACATAGGCTTTTGCACTAGCAACAATGATATCGGTATCAGATCCTTGTCCCGTATAAATAGTTCCTTCTTTCTCAATTCTTATAGTAACTTCTCCCAAAGCATCTATCCCTTCAGTAACTGAAGATACAGCAAATTCAGTAAGAGTAATATTTTCATTTATTATTGAATCAATAGAATTACATACCGCATCAACAGGACCTGTTCCCGTTTTAGTACTCGTTTTAGTTTTTCCATTGGGAAGTTCTAGGGTTATAGTAGATGAAGGATTTTGTTTGTTTCCGCATATTACATCCAAATCTACAACTTTAAATCTTTCAGTAGTATCTAGCTCTCTATGGAATTCACTCATTAAAGCTTCCAAATCTTGATCTGTTATTTCTTTTTTTTGATCAGCTAAATTTTTAAAATTTTTGAATATTTCTATTAATTCTTCATCGTCTATTTTATATCCTAAATATTCCAATCGAGACTTAAGCCCTGCTCTACCTGAAACCTTTGTTAAAACTATTGCATCACCCCTCCACCCTACTTCATCTGGATGCATGATTTCAAAGGTAGTTCTTTCTTTTAAATAGGCATCTTGATGAATACCTGAAGAATGTCTAAATGCATTTTGCCCTGTAATTGCTTTATTATATTGGATTGGAAATCCGAAAATATTTGATATCAATCGGCTAGTTGCTCCTATTTCTTCAGTATTTATATCCGAAGAAATTCCATAGTGATCGGGTCTTGTCTTAACAGCCATAATGACTTCTTCAAGGGCTGCATTACCTGCTCTCTCGCCTAAACCATTGACACATCCTTCAATTTGTCTTGCTCCATTTTCTAGGGAAGATAGACTATTTGCAACAGCCATCCCTAAATCATTATGACAATGTACACTTACAATCGCTTTATTTATGTTAGAAACATTTTTGAAAACCCCTGAGATCAAATTTCCAAATTCTTTTGGGTTTGAATATCCTACGGTATCAGGAATATTTACAGTAGTAGCTCCAGCATCTATTGCCTTTTCAAGCATTATGTATAGATATTCAGGATCAGATCTAGAAGCATCCATTGGAGAAAATTCTATGTCTTCAACAAATTCTTTCGCTCTTTTTACAGCATCCACAGCCATTAACATTATCGATTCTCTGTCTTTTTTCATTTGATGTAGAAGATGTATATCAGAAACAGATAAAAAGGTATGAATTCTTGGTTTCAATCCATCCTTTACACATTCAATTGCAGCATCAATATCAGATTTTACAGCTCTGGCTAAAGTACATATAGTAGGTCCTTCAATTTCTAAAGCAATTTTTCTAACTGCAGAAAAATCGCCAGGAGAACTTGCTGCAAAACCCGCTTCAATAACATCAACATTAAGTTTCTGAAGTTGTCCAGCTATCCTAAATTTATCTTGCGATGTTAAGGAAGCTCCAGCAGATTGTTCTCCATCTCTCAATGTAGTATCAAAAACTATTAACTTATCCCTATTTTTAGTATTCAATTCTAGCCCTTCATGAAATTAAGTAGTTGATTCCAGCCATGGCATCATATCTCTTAATTCTTTACCTATCTTTTCTACTGGATGTTCTAAATCAGCATCTCTTAACTCATTATATTTATGAAGTCCTTCGTCGTTTTCAGTTATCCACTCTTTAGCAAACCTACCACTTTGAATATCATCCAAAACTTTTTTCATAGCATCTTTTACTGAGTCATCAATTATTCTAGGACCCACTGTATAATCTCCATATTCTGCTGTAGTAGAAACAGAGTATCTCATTCCTTCAAGTCCTCCTTGATANATCAAATCAACTATAAGTTTTAATTCATGCAAAACTTCAAAATAAGCAGANTCTGGTTGATAACCAGCTTCAGTTAATACTTCAAATCCAGCTTTAATTAAAGCAGTTACTCCNCCACAAAGAACNGCTTGTTCACCAAATAAATCAGTTTCAGTTTCTTCTTTAAATGTAGTTTCTAATATTCCTGCNCTTCCACCGCCNATACCNTTACCATAAGCAAGAGCAANGTTATANGCTGATCCAGAAAAATCCTGNTCAACAGCTATTAAGCANGGNACTCCTAAATCTCTTTNATAAACAGCTCTAACTCTATGACCNGGTGCTTTNGGNGCAATCATCACTACATCAATATCATCAGGAGGNTTTACCTCTTCGTAAAGAATNGCAAATCCATGTGCAAACAATAAAATATTACCNGCTGATAAATTTTCCTTAATATCTTCATTAAAAACTTTTTTCATNGTTGGATCAGGTATACACATACTTATTAAATCTGATTTNTTTACTGCTTCAGCNATNCTATATACTTCAAATCCATCAGCTTCAGCTTGATCTTTAGATTTAGAACCACTATATAANCCGACAATTACANTAAAACCTGAGTCTTTAAGATTTTGAGCATGNGCATGACCTTGAGATCCATATCCTATNANAGAAANAANTTTGTCTCTTNATACTTCATCATTTATATCCTTATCATAATATAATTTAGCCATAATANTTTCCTTTNNTNTAATTTATACNGAACCAGTTTCTCCTTCTTTAGACAAATAAANATCAGAGNNATATTTTGAATTAAATTCNCCNTCTTTCATTCCNACTTTAGTAGCTCCTCTNANANTTGCAATTCTTCCCGTACGCATTANTTCTTCNANNCCAAATTCTTCCAATAATTCAACAAANGNATCTATNTTNGAATCACTTCCAGAAATTTCAAATGTAATGTTATTTAGACCTACATCAATNACATTAACTCTAAATATTTTAGATAATTCNAACAATTCAACACGNTTTGATTGATTACAAGAAACNTTTATTAAAGCCAATTCTCTCCANACTATNTTTNTNTCACTAATATCTGANGCTTCTACAACATCNATNAGNTTATTTAATTGAGAAGATATGTTTGCAANAGNCTTTTCTTGNCCTTCNACNACAAAAGTCATTCTGGAAAATTTATTCTTCTCNGAATGTCCCACAGCCAAACTAGCAATATTTATACCCCTNCGNCTTATTACTCCAACTATAGCTGCCAAAACTCCTGGATTATCTTTAACNAAAGCAACAATNATTCTTCTNCTAAANNTNTCTNTATTCATTATTTACTCNNATTNTCTTCTATCAATTGATCAACACTTTGTCCTGCAGGNATCATAGGATATACATAGTCTACTTTCTCNATAACAAAATCAATTATTACTGGACCATTATGATTATTNGCTTCAATTATAGCTTNTGANAATTNATTTTGATCTTTNACTCTCATACCTTTAATTCCATATGCNTCAGCNAATTTTACAAAATCNGGATTNCCNGTNTAAGTTTCAGAATTNCTTTTCCCATCATAAAACATATCTTGCCACTGAGTAATCATACCTAAATGATTATTATTNAAAATAGCATATTTTATTGGTANTTTGTTTTCAGCAACNGTAGCCAATTCNCCTATAGTCATTTGNAATCCGCCATCACCACANATAGACCANATTGTCTTATTAGGNGCTCCTATTTGAGCACCTATAGCACTAGGAATTTCATANCCCATAGTTCCTAATCCNCCTGATGATAACCATGAATTTGNATTTNTAAATTTATAATGTTGNGCAGTCCACATTTGATGTTGCCCNACTCCAGTACATATTATTGCTTCTCCTTTTGTTATATCTGACAAAGTTTTTATAACCTGTTGTCCCAATAAACGATCNGTCTCNNGTATAAGNAATGAAGGATGCTCTGATTTTATATGTTCAACCCTTTNTAACCATTNAGTNTGAGTTTTNGTGTTTATTTTTGGAGTTAGTAGCCTTAATACTGTNTCTACATCNCCAACAATTGGTGCATCAATTTTTANAGTCTTNCCAATTTCTGCAGGATCAATATCTATGTGAATTTTTTTTGAATTTATACCAAANCTTTTAGCATTTCCGACTATTCTATCATCAAATCTGGAACCAATTCCAATAATCAAATCNGCTTCNTCAAGNGTAATGGAAGCATANGCCATTCCATGCATNCCTGGNAATCCGGTAAACAAAATATGATCTTCTGGAAATGATGAAATCCCAAGNAGTGTTGTAACAACNGGAATTTGNGCTTTTTCTGCAAGNTCAAGTAATTTAGTTTGGGCNTTAGAAATNATNACTCCATGCCCNGCTAAAATNACAGGTTTNTTAGAATTATTTATTAATTTTGCAGCANCTTGCAATTGAGATTCNTCNATTTTCTCATAAGTGTTGTANCCNANAATNTCNACTTTTGAATCTTTCTTATANTCNTAAACTCGANATTTCATCAAAAACATCTTTTGGAATATCTATTAATACNGGNCCTGGNCGTCCANTTCTTGCAATATAGAAAGCTTCATGGATNGTTTTTCCAATATCTTTTGCACTCATAACCAAATAGTTATGTTTTGTAACNGGNAATGTNGCTCCAGTTATATCAGTTTCCTGAAATGCATCTGTNCCTATTGCNGCTCTTCCTACTTGTCCTGTAATAGCAACAATAGGAACGGAATCCATCATAGCNGTTGCTAANCCAGTTATTAGGTTTGTTGAACCGGGNCCTGAAGTAGCGAATGCAACTCCAACTTTACCAGTAGTTCTAGCATAGCCATCAGCTGCATGAGATGCNCCTTGTTCNTGNCTTGTTAAAATATGNTTTANTTCAGGATATTTATTCAAAGTACCATATAAAGGCAAAATTGCTCCNCCAGGGATACCAAAGGCAACCTCTACGCCTTCATTTATCAAAGCCTGACAAACTATTTCACTTCCTTTATACAAATTCTCAGTCATATTATTCTCCAAAATCTCCAAAAAAAAACTCGCCCAAAAAAACTTAAGGACGAGATTACCCGCGTTACCACCTTTTTTGCACTTAGATATATTTTCTATATCAATTGCGCCTCTTATTTTGCTATTTCGTAGCCAACGTTCTTTCTTAGTAAATTCGGAAAGACCACTCCCAGACGAGTTCTACAGTTTTGGTTATTGATTTTCAGCAAACATCAACTCTCTTAGAACCAAAATATATATACTACTCCTGTTCTTAATGTTAAATCCATTATATAACTATATAATTCAAATAGCTATAAATGTAAAAATCTTATTTTCTGGTTATAAATATGGATTTATTAAAAGTAAATTCTAATAATGAAAACCTCTTAGATGATTTTTTTTATTTCATAAAAAATCATAAGCCTCATGGTCATAAAGATTGGCCTGAAATAAAAGAGGAGTTTTGCAGCAGTTTAACAAATGAACTATACGAAAAAAAATCATTTTTATACCTAGTAAAAGAATCTAAAACAATACTTAATTATTTCTATATTAAATTCGAAAAATCTATAAAGAGGATAATTCTTCTATCTTACAATCCTGAAGATTTAATTAAGTACAGTAAATGTTTATTAGAACTAAAAAATAAAAAGAATTATTCTATAGAAATAGGATTAAGAGATTTTGAAATTTCAAAGTTTATTAAAAACAGTAGCTATTTCAAAATATATAAACATTACAATCTCATGGATTTAAAAAAAATAGATTATACCCCAACAAATCCTGTAAATAGTCAACATAACCTAATATTTAAAAATATTGAGAACTCTGAAGATATAAAGAACCTAGTTAAAATACAAAACGAATGTTTTAATGATCATCACGGTTATGAAATAAACACTTATGTAAGTATAAAAAATGAACTTAATCTAAAATCTACTTCATATAAAAATGTTCATGTGATATGTAATGAGGAAAAAAATTGGATGGCATATGCCTGGATGTTCGTTTATAAAGAAAAAGCGACTGCTAAGCTATCTATGTGTGGTGTAAGAAAACAATTTCGATCACTTGGTCTAGCTCAGAAAATAATAAATATAGCGATCCAAAAGTTATTTGATCAAGGATTAAATAAAATCATACTAGAAGTAGACAATGAAAATCATGCTGCTAAAAAGATTTATTCAAAAATGGGTTTTAAAACTTATGACAACATAAATTGGTACACTCTTAAACCAGAATTAATTTAGCATTCTATGAAAAATTTTATCCCAATTATAATCTTGAATGTTTATTCTACTGTCTTCATCATTTTCGTTTTTTATTTTATTTTCAAAAAATTTTAAAAGCAAATCCCCAAAAGATTCAGGTGTAATTTTATCAACTAAAATACATTTTTTGTTCCTCTTTATAATTTCTGCCATTCCACCAACATTTGATATTATAAAAGGAGTTTCTGAAGCTAAAGCTTCTAATGCAACCATTCCAAAACTTTCTGAACGTGATGGAATGATAACGATATCTGAGGCATTATATATATAATTTAATTTTTGGTGATCAATAGATCCAAACCAAATTATATTATCAGTCAAGTTCTTTTTATTTAGATCTTTTTCTATAATTTTTTG
>PBER01000004.1 GCA_002718455.1 Chloroflexota bacterium
CATAAGGTCCCAAATCATCTGCTAGATTCTTTGTTAATGAACTAACAGATATGTTTCTAATAGAACCTATAAGATTCCCCGATATTCTAGCATTTAAACCACTTATGTTGATAATTCTTCCCCACCCATTATCTTTCATATGTTTTGAAGCATATTTTGCGCATCTTAGATAACCTGAAACTTTAACATCTATTTGTTCTATTAAATCTTCAGCTTCAAATGAATCGATTCTGCTGGTCCCAGAAGCAGGCATAGCTGCACAATTAACTAATATATCGACACTACCAAAAAGTGAAAATACATCCGTAACCATTTTTTTTACTTGGTCATCAAATCGAGTATCACAAATAAAATATTCACACTTTATTTCGTTACTTTCAGATTGAATTTCAGATTTTACATTTTCAAGATCTTTCTCAGATCTTGCAACAAGTGCTATATTTGAACCTTCTGAGGCAAGTTTTTTGGAGATTGCTTTTCCTATCCCTCTACTTGCTCCAGTAACTATTGCAACTTTAGATTTCAGTTGAAGATTCATGTTACTAAGGGTTGTTTATTCCAACTTTATGATTTAAGCTTCCTGATCTAAATCCCAAGGGATCCAGCTCAACTTTTTTATAACCAAAATTATTTAACTCTTTGGTTATATTATCAATTTTGGAATTAAAATATGAAAATTTTTCTTTGGGAATTTCTACCAAGGCTTTATCTCCGTAGTGCCTTACCCTTACAATTGGGAAATCAATAGACCTTAGGAATTGTTCTGATTTGCCTACTTTCTTTAATGCTTCGAATGTCACCATAGTTCCATAAGGTAAGCGAGAAGAAAGACAAGGAGAGGCAGGTCTATCCCAAGTTCTTAAATTTCTTTTTTTTGCATAATATCTAATATCTTCTTTGGTAAATTCTGCTTCAATCAAAGGTGATCTAACTTTATGTAATTTTGCAGCATTCATTCCTGGTCTATAATCTCCTTTATCATCAAGGTTTGAACCATTTAATACCCAATCAAATCCCAATTCATTAGATAAATCAACCAGCTTTCCATAAAGTTCGTGTTTACAAAAAAAACATCTATTGATGTCATTTTTTACATAATTTTCATCTTCCATTTCCAAAGTGTTTATAATTTTATAGTTCCAATTTTTGTTTTTAGCCAGTTTTATTGCATCATTTCTATCATCCTCTGCAACGCTAGGAGAAAAAGACATTACAGCCAACGCTTTTGATCCCAACATTTGATTTGCAACATCCATCAGGTAAGACGAATCGACTCCTCCCGAATAAGCAACAATTGCACTTTTTAATCCAGTTAGAACACTTTTTAATTTTTTTTCTATGTCAGTTATTTTTGGTTTCATTTAGCAGAATATTAACCAATTTTGTATAAAATTTCATGTGAAAATAGATGGATATTGAACTATTTTTTTTTATAAATTATGATAGACATAAATATAATTTATAATTTTATAAATAAATGCGGATAATAAGGGGATTATGATGGACAAACCTAAAGTATATTTTATGGACGCTAGGAGTGAGTCACCAGATACTAGCTTAATTAATAAAACTGTAACTGTTTTTGAAGCAGCAGGATTCGACAAGATGATTAATAAAGGCGACGTTGTTGCAATAAAAATACATTGTGGAGAATTAGGTTCTAGTGCTTATATTAGACCTGCTTATGTCAGGGCAATAGCCGATAAAATAAAGGAACTCGGAGGCAGACCATTCGCCTGTGATACTACTACTCAAACATATGGAACTTGGGGATCAAGGGCCATGGAGTTAGACCTAATTGAAACAGCGGAAAAAAATGGATTTTCATCAGCCACTCTAGGCTGCCCTTTTATATCTGCAGATGGATATGTTGGAACAAGTGATTATAGAATAGATATTCCAGAAGGATATTTGTTAAAGGAAGCTTACGTTGCTCAAGCCATAGCGGCAGCTGATAAAGTTATCGTACTTACTCATTTCAAAGGACATGGAATGGGAGTGATTGGTGGAGCCTTAAAAAACATGGGTATTGGTTGTCAATCTAAGAGGGGAAAATTTAATGTTCATATGGGTAGACATCCTTCATACGGTATCGGAGATTCTACTGTCTTTCATCCAGAGAACTTTAAGGGAAAGGAAGCTGATCCTGATTGGGAACTTCTAGAGAACTGTTGCCCTCTGGGATTATTTAAAGTTACTGAAAAAGATGAATTACTTTGGGAAAGAGAAAAATGTATTAATTGCTTAGGATGCGGAAGTTGGATGAATCCTAGGGGGATATTTGAACCTAATCTAGCAAATTTTGATGCAACAGACATTGCGATCGGAGATGCAGCATTAGGTGTAGTTAAAGCTGTAGGGAGAGAAAATATTGGATTTATAAATGTTGCTGTAGACGTTTCTCCCAAATGTGATTGTGCTGGATTTTCAGATGTACCTTTAACTCCACATCTAGGAGTATTTGCATCAAAAGATCCCGTAGCAATAGATCAGGCATGTGTAGATGCTGCTAAGCATGCGCCAGGAATGCCTGGTTCTTTAGCAGAAGAAATGGGAATAGATGCTCCTGGAGAAAGAAAGTTTGATCTAGGTGGTGGTGCAATTGAAGGATTAAGTGAACAAACTACAATAAATACAGCAGTCGTTAATGGGTTAGGAAGTCGAGATCATGAATTAGTCCACGCTAAGCCATTAGGTAGAGACAGATTTTTATTTCCACCTGATCCAAGACCTACAAAACTTCGGTTTGCAAAAATGTTTGAAAAATTTCAACCATTTCCTTTCGATAAACATAATGGTCGAGGCTATAATAGACTAGAGAAAGTTGATATTGAAGCAGTAAAGGGACACGATGGACCAACTGTTGACCCTCATTCTCACCAAGACGCAGCATATCATGGAGATGGAGGTTGGCATCCAGGAGACGACGATCCAAGTTATCATCCAAATGGATCCACCCATAATGGTAAAGCTAGCAAAAAGGATAAAAAAGCGAAAAAAGACTAAAATAACCTAGGAGAAAAATATGGGAAGAGCTCAAGATTTACTTGCAAAAGCTATGACCAATATAGCAAGTCTGTCCGGGAATTCAGATTACAACGATAAAGCGTCATCTGTTATTGAAAAACTAAATGCCCAAAAAGACAAATTCTTTTTTCAATCACTTGCTGGATTACCTTTGGCAAATCTTCTCTTTAAGGCTAGTGAAAAGATGATTTCGGATCAAAATGATCCTAATATGGATGAGATAGAAAAAATAGTTCAACAAATTGAAGATAAAGCTGATGCCCCTGGAACGGTATTAACGTAGTGGAAACAGTTTTAGTAACTGGTGGTGCTGGAAGTATGGGAAGGCTTGTTGTAAACCAGTTGATTTCCAAAAATTATTTAGTAAAAGTTTTCGATCTCCCACAAGCAAATTTTGAAGGATTTGATACAACAAAAACTGAGTTGTTACAGGGAGATTTGAATAATTCGGATGATTTAAAAAAAGCAGTAAAAGGTTCGAATTATATTATACATTTAGCAGCAATTTTGCCCCCTATGGCAAATACTAATATTGAATTAGCAAAGATTGTGAATGTAAATGGAACCAAAAAACTTATTGAATCTGTAAAGAAATACAATCCAAATGTACATTTTATATTTAGCTCATCAGTAAGCATATACGGTAAAAACTTGAATAATAAAATAGTCGATGACAATACATCACCTAATCCAGATGATAATTATGCAATAACTAAATATGACTCAGAAAAAATAGTTACAGAAGCTAAAATAAAATTTACTGTTTTAAGAATCTCTGGAGTTTCTATACCTGTTTTTCAAGAACCTCCATCAGAATGGCCTTTCTTAAAAAATCAATTGATAGAATTCGTTCATCGTGATGATGTTGTGGATGCAATTTGTAACACTGTTGGAAATAAAGATAGTGTGAATAAAGTATTTAACATTAGTGGAGGAGAAACTTGGAGAACAAATGGAGAAACCTATGTTAAAGATTATTTTGATTTAGTTGAAGTAGATATAAATACTGCAAATTATCAGAAAGAAGCTGGTCATTTTTCATGGTATGATACTGATAAATCTAATAATATATTAAAATATCAAAATAAGAATTATGCTATTTATCTATCTGAAATAAAGGAAGATCTAGAAAGATTATTGGGTAGCTACGAGTAGAATCCATATGAAAAAAATAGAACAAACTTATGGTTACGATGATGTTGCAATCGTTCCGGGTGAAATAACTCTTAATCCAGAATTAGTGGAAACTCAAATAAAGATTGGTAATATAGATCTTGATATTCCTGTATTAGCTTCCGCCATGGATAGTGTTGTGGATACAAATTATGCTAAACATTTATCGAATTTAGGAGGAGTGGGTGTAATAAACTTAGATGGTTTACACGTGAGATACGAAAACACTGATGAAATATATCAAGAAATAATAAAAGCTCCAAAAGAAAAAGCTACAGAAGTTTTACAAAAAGTTTATAGTGCCCCCATGAAAGAAAATCTGATAGGCGAAATTGTAAGCAAAATAAAATCAAATAATTCAAAATGTTTTGCGTCTTTTGTACCGGCTTCCACCAAAAAATTTGCCCCTGTAGCTGTAGAGGCTGGATGTGATGCAATTGTAATACAATCAACAGTTACCACAGCTAGACATAATTCAAAAAGTTTAAAGGGATTAATATTATCTGAATTAGTAGAATCTTTGAAAGTGCCAATCATTGTTGGTAATACCGTTACATATAATGTTTCAAGGGAACTGATGGAAACCGGAATTGAAGGTATTTTAGTGGGAGTTGGCCCTGGTTCTGCTTGTACTAGCAGAGAAGTTCTTGGAATTGGCGTACCTCAAATATCAGCTACAATGGCTTGTTCCACTGCAAGAGATGATTACTTTAAACTCACAGGAAGATATGTGTCTATTATTACTGATGGTGGTATCAGGACAGGAAGTGAGTTATGTAAATCATTCGTAGCAGGTGCAGATGCTGTAATGATAGGTTCTCCATTTTCAAAAACATACGAATCACCAGCAAAAGGTAATCATTGGGGAATGGCGACTCCTCATAGTTCTCTACCAAGGGGAACAAGGATTGTAAACAAACAGGAATATTCAACTAAAGAATTATTGTTTGGTCCTTCTTCTAGAACTGATGGAACGAGGAATCTAATTGGAGCATTACGAGTTTGTATGGGGATGATAGGCGCTGAAAAAATAATTAATATGCATGATGCTAAACTTATATACGCTCCAACAATCAAAACAGAAGGAAAAATTTACCAATTATCGGGACAAGGTTCATAAATTCCATGATTTACAAAGCTCAAAGAGGTACTTTTGATATCCTCCCAGAAAATGAAACCATTTGGGAGAGAGTAAGGAAAATCTGTTTAGATACAGTAAAACTATATGGATACAACTATATTGAAACACCAATTTTTGAAGACTCTGAAGTGTTTGAAAGAACTGTAGGTCAAAATACAGATATAGTAGAAAAGGAAATGTACACCTTCTTGGATAAAGGAGGTCAAAGCATAAGTTTGAGACCAGAAAATACCGCTGGAGTATGCAGGGCATTTATAGAACGAGGGCTTCATAATAGAACATTACCTATAAGATTATTTTATTATGGAACCATGTTTAGATATGAACGACCTCAATCAGGTAGATTTAGACAATTTCATCAATTCGGGATTGAATGTATAGGGGATAGCGACTATGAAATTGATTATGAAATTATTGAAATAGGTTGGAATATAATAACGAATTTGGGAATAAAAAATTCTAAACTAAATATAAATTCTCTTGGGGACAATAATGATAGATTAGAATATATAAAAGCTTTAAAAGAATACTTTGAAAATTACAAAAATGATTTGCCTAAAGTTGATCAATTACGATTAGAAAATGCACCTTTAAGACTTTTAGACTCAAAAGAAAAAAGTACAATAGAAATTGCAAAAAATGCTCCAAAAACTTTAGATTATCTATCTGAAGAAGCAAAATCTCATCACACTAATTTAATTCAAAAATTGGAAATGTTAACTAAAATTGATGAAGATTTCGAATTTGTTGAAAATTATAAATTAGTAAGGGGACTTGATTATTATAACCGCACTGTTTTTGAATTTTCTACTGATTCAAGTGGACCTCAGGGAGTAATTCTAGGAGGTGGAAGATATGATCCTTTGATCAAGATATTAGGTGGACCAGATACACCCGCAGTGGGTTTTGCAATGGGTATAGAAAGAATCATAAATGAAATAAATAATAAAGAAGATGATTTTTCAAATCAAATAGACGTAGTCATAGTAATAACTGAAAATATTTTTAGAAAAGAATCTCAATCTTTGGCTAGTAATTTAAGGAAAAACAAAATTAAAACTATAATAGCTCCTAATAAATCTGTAAAAGCCCAAATGAGATACGCAAATAATGTAAATTCAAAGTCTGTTATTTTTATAGGAGAAAATGAATTAAAAAATAATTCCATTACATTAAAGTTGTTAAATTCTTCTGAAGATCAAATGACTTTTTCAAATGATAATATAGAAAAAATAAAACAATTATTAAGAATTTAAGAGAATAAAAAATGGAAGAATGGATCCTGAAAAGATTAGATGAAATCAAATCTAGATTTGAAGAAATCGAAGTTTTAATGACCAAAAAAGAAATTGTCTCTAATCATTCAGAAATGAAAAAAATTTCAAAAGAATATAGCAAACTTAAAACTATTAATGAATTGTGGAATCAATATAATAAAATTTTAAAAGATACAAATAATACCAAAGAACTTTTGAAATCTGATGATGAAGAAATATCAATTATGGCTAAAGAAGAATTAAGTGATTTAAATTCATCTCTAGAAAAGGTATATTCAGAATTAAACAAAGAACTTATTCCAAAAGATGCTACTGATGAAGCAGATGCAATAATAGAAATTCGAGCAGGAACAGGAGGAGATGAAGCAGCTATATTTGGTAATGACCTCCTGAGAATGTACACTAGATATTCTGAAAACAATAAATGGAAAATAAAAATATTAAGTTCCAGTTACAATGAATTTGGTGGAATCAAAGAAATTATATTAGAAATTTCAGGTGAAGGGACCTTTTCAAAATTAAAGCACGAAAGTGGGGTCCATAGAGTTCAAAGGATTCCTAAAACCGAATCACAAGGCAGGATTCATACCTCAACTGCAACGGTTGCAGTATTGCCTAAATCTGAAGATATTGACATTGAAATAAAAGAAGACGATATAAGAACAGATGTATTTCATGCTGGAGGTGCAGGAGGGCAAAATGTTAATAAAGTGGCAACTGCTATTAGGCTTACTCATATCCCAACTACAATTGTAGTAACTTGTCAAAATGAAAGATCTCAACTCCAGAACAAATTACAAGCAATGGAAATACTAAAATCTAAGTTATGGGATCTTGAATTACAAAAACAAAAGAGTGAAATCTCTGAAGCAAGAAAATCTCAAGTAGGTTCTGGAGAAAGATCTGAAAAGATAAGAACATACAATTTTCCTCAGGGTCGAGTTACCGATCATAGATTAAAATTAACCACTCATAATTTAACAGAATTTATGGACGGATTAATTGATGAAATAATTGACCCATTAATGAAAGATGAACAAGCAAAAAAATTAATTTCTCAGAAAAATTAGATATTGAAAACTCTAAATGAAATCAAAAATTATACAATAAATAAATTTCGTGAAGCTGGATTGATAAATTATCAAGAAGAGATGTTAATGATCATTAGTCATTCAATGAGCTTATCTAAAATTGACATTCTCACCGAATCAAATATTAAAATCAGTACGGATAAATACTCTGAAATAAAAGGGAAAATAAAAAGAAGGATTTTAGGAGAACCAACTGCTCAAATATTGGGTTTTAGAAATTTTTTAGATGAAAAATATATTGTTGATAAAAATGTTTTAATCCCAAGATTTGAAACTGAGGAAATAATAGATTTATTTAAAATAAATAAAAAAGTTAATGAAAAAGAAGGTTTTAATTGCTTAGATATAGGGACAGGAAGTGGTGTTATTGCAATAAACATAAAGAAAAAATTCCCTGAAATAAATGTATCCGCAATTGATATAAGCAAAAAAGCTTTAGTTGTAGCAACAAAAAATGCTATAGAAAAAAAAGTGAATATAAATTTCTTTCATACTTCAATAGAAAATTGCAATTTATCAAATATAAATTATATTTTAAGTAACCCTCCTTATATTAGAACTTCTAAACTGAAAAATTTATCTAAAGATTTAACATATGAACCAATAATTGCCTTGGATGGTGGTAAAGATGGAACTAAAATTATCAATTCAATATTTAATTGGGAAAATCAAATAAATAAGAATAATGCATCATTAATAATTCTAGAAATAGATCCTGAAATCAAAGATAGGGTTATCTCGTTAGCAAAAAGTTATTATCCAAAGAATAAAATTAAAATTCACAAAGATTTGAATTACTTAGATAGATTCATAAGTATTACTTAACGAATTAACGCTTAGTATACTGAGGAGCTTTCCTTGCTTTCTTTAAACCGTATTTTTTACTTTCCTTTATCCTAGAGTCTCTTTTCAGAAGCCCTTTAGATTTCAAGGTTGGTTTTAACGTCTCATCCATTACGCATAAAGCTCTTGCTAAACCCAAAGATATTGCTCCGGATTGACCTGAAATTCCTCCACCATGTGTTTTGATTTCGGCAGATAGTCTTTCAATAGTATCGGTGATCTTTAACGGTAATAATGCGATATTTACTAAATCTTCCATTACAAGAGCTTCACCTATTTTTTTTCCATTTACAATTATTTCTCCTGGATTATCAAAAATTTTTACTCTTGCTATTGAAGCTTTTCTTTTACCTGTACCATAATAATATTTTCTTTTCGGACTCAAATTATTCCTCTTTTATGATTTGTTAATTTTTTCAGACCAAATCAACTGAGCTTCATGTGGATGTTCAGAATTTGGATAAACTTTTAGTCTTTTCAACATTTTTGCACCTAATTTATTTTTAGGTAACATCCCTTTTACTGCGTGTGAAATAATATATCCCGGATTATCATTCAATAATTCTGAATATTTTTTCTCTTTAGTACTACCAGGTCTAGTAGAGTGTGTAATATAAGTTTTTTGCTGGAGTTTTTTCCCTGTTACTTTTACATTTGAAGAGTTTATTATAACAACAAAATCTCCTGACATTTGATGAGGTATATAATCAGGTTTATCCTTACCCATCAAAATCACAGATATTTCTGAGGCTAATCTTCCTAGGGTTTTATCAGTAGCATCAATAACATGCCATAATGACTTGTTATTTTTGGTTTCTTTTGGAGAAAAATGTTTTAACTTAGCTATCATAATAATTTTTTTATAGGGTTTTATTTTACACTTTTTCTAATCTATTTATATAGAGATTTAATCAATAAGTTCTAAAATAACTATATCTGCATTATCACCTTTTCTTGGCCCAAGAGAGACAATTCTAGAATAACCTCCTTGTTTATCAGAATATTTTGTTGATATATCGTCAAATAATTGTTTAACAACAGACTTTTCTAAAATAAATTCCGAAACTTTACGTATTGAATTATAATCTTTAGATTTTCCAATTGTTATTAGTTTTTCTAAAATTGGTTTAGCTTCTTTTGCTTTTGCTTTTGTAGTCTTAATCTTTCCATGTTTTAATGTGTCAGTAACCAATCCTCTCAAAAGTGCTTTTCTAGATGATGATTTTCTACTAAGTTTATTATTTGATATTTTATGTCTCATTTTTTCCCATTATTTACTTGGTAGCATGTTTCTTTCAGCTAATATATCAAATAATTCATTCAATGATTTTCTTCCAAAATTACGGATCTTAAGTAAATCAGGTTCTGGCATAGCAACTACTTCTCCTACTCTATTTATTCCAGCTCTTTTAAGACAATTAAGAGTTCTAGCTGATAAATCAAGAGTTTCTACTGGAGTATTATAAATTTCTGGAGTTATACCTAAGCCTGAAGCTGGACTTTGTTCTTCTTTGGTATCGTCAAATTTGGAAAAAATGTAGCAATGATTCATTAATAACTCTGAGGCTTTTTTTAATGCCTCTTTAGGATCGATAGAACCATCAGTCCATATTTCTAAAGTAAGTTTTTCCCAATCAGACCTTTGCCCAACCCTAGTTGGTTCAACTGAAAAATTAGCTTTCTTTATCGGAGTAAATATTGCATCTATTGGCAAAGTCCCAATACTATCATCTTCCATATCAGTTGCTTGTTGATAACCAAATCCTTGTTCAACGCTAAATTCAACAGATAGATGAGCATCTTTAGAGTCCAATGTCGCTAAGTGATGTTCAGGATTTACAATTTCAAAGTCAGCTGTAGCCATAATGTCTCCAGCTTTTACTTCTCCTTCACCATCAACTTCTAATCTTAATCTTCCAGATCTATCAGATAATGAGCGAAGCCTTATACCTTTAGCGTTCAAAAGAAATTCAAAAACTTCTTCTCTCATACCTTTCAATATAGAATATTCATGTTCTATACCTTCAATTTTTACCCAATTAATTGCTGTTCCAGGTAATCCTGATAATAGTGCCCTTCTTAACGGATTCCCAAGTGTAACTCCCCAACCTTTATCAAGTGGTTCGGCAATAAATTTTCCGTAAGTAGCGGTCCCCTCAACCAAGTTTATTCTTAAGTTAGGTACTTCTGGTTCACTTACAGTAATGTCATCAATCGGTGACAATCCAAATTGTTTTTCTAACATTTATTACCTCCGGGAATAATATTCCACTATTTGTCGAGTATCAATATCTAACTCAGCATCGGACGCAGATGGAGAGTTATTAATTTGAACGGATAATTCCGATTTATCAAGTGCCAGCCATTTAGCACAATCATTATTTTGTATATTTGAAGTAGCTATTTCAAATAAACTAGATTTTTTGGATTTTTCTCTCCAAGTTATTTTGTCACCAACTTTGAGTTGGAAAGAGGGAATATTTACCTTACGATCGTTAACTAAGAAATGAGTATGATTAACTGCTTGTCTTGATTGTCTTCTTGTATTGAACATTCCAGTTCTATATAAAGCATTATCAAGTCTTTTTTCTAAATATTCGAGTAATAAATCACCGGTTGAACCAGGATTTTTTGATGCTTTATCATAGTAATTTCTAAATTGTTTTTCCAAAATCCCATACAAAAATCTTGCCTTTTGTTTTTCTCTTAGTTGTAAACCATAGGCTGATAATCTTCTTCTGACTGGTGGTCTATTATTCCTAACCCCTTTTTTAGGAATTTCCAATCCTAAAAATCTCATTTTTTTATTTACCGGACCCGTATATCTTGCCATATATATGCTTTCTTATAATTTTTTTAAAGACTTTTATCTAAATTCGTCTTTTTTTTGGTGGTCTACAACCATTGTGAGGAATTGGAGTAACATCTTTGATTGATATAACCCTTACTCCAGAATGTTGAATAGCCCTTATCGCTGCTTCTCTTCCAGCTCCTGGACCTTTTACAAACACATCCACAGTTTTCATTCCATATTCTATCGCTTTTACTGCTGCTGTCTCTCCTGCTTTCTGAGCTGCGAAAGCTGTAGATTTTCTTGATCCTGTAAAACCTTTTGCTCCAGCACTACTTTGAGATATAACATTTCCTTGGTTATCGGTTATGGAAATTATAGTGTTATTGAAGGTTGCTCTTATATAAGCATTCCCTTGTGTTACAAAAATTTTTTCCTTTTTTCTTGTTCTACTTCTTGCCATTAATTCCTCGTATTTTAATGTGTCAATTTTTTCTTATTAGCTACAGTTCTTTTCTTACCTTTTTTAGTTCTTGCATTAGTTTTTGTTCTCTGTCCATTAGCTGGCAAACCTACCTTATGTCTTGTGCCTTTATAACTACCAATATCTGTCAATCTTCTAATATTAAGTTGAACTTCTCTACGCAAATCACCTTCAATACGTATTTTGGAACGATCTATAGCACTTCTTATTCTTGCTAATTCATCTTCCTTTAGATCCTTAACTCTGGTATTTAAATCTACTCCAACATCTGAAATAATTTTAATTGATGTAGATCTCCCTATTCCAGTAACTGCAGTCAAAGCAACTTCAATTCTCTGTGAATCGGGTATATTTACTCCCGCTAACATTGCCATAGTTATATTATCCTTGTACTTGTTTGAATCTTGGATTCCGTTTATTTATTACTCTAATTTTTCCATGTCGTTTTATTATTTGACAATCTGAGCTTCTTTTTTTCACTGATGCTTTTTTCTTCATAACTATTCTTTCTAATTACTACTTAAATCTGTAAGTGATTCTACCTCTTGTTAAGTCGTAAGGAGAAAGTTCTACTAAAACTTTGTCTCCTGGTAAAATCCTTATATAATTTTTTCTTATTTTTCCTGAAGCGTGAGCAAGTACTTCATGTCCATTAGCCAACTCTACCTTAAATGTTGTGTTGGGTAACGCTTCTCCAACTTTTCCTTCTACTTCTATTGCTTCTTTTTTTGCCATATATTATTTTTTTTATGTTTTAGTTAAAATTTTAGGGCCATTTTCTGTTATAGCCACAGTATGTTCAAAGTGAGCAGATAATTTTCCATCTTCTGTAACAACAGTCCATTTATCATCAAGAGTCTTAGTTTTCCACGATCCTTCAGTAACCATAGGTTCAATAGCTATAACCATTCCTACTCTTAGTAAAGCGCCATCTTCTTTATCACCAAAATTTGGAACACTTGGTGGCTCATGAAGTTGTTCTCCAATGCCATGCCCCACATACTCTCTAACCACATCATAACCTTGTTCTAAAACATATTTTTCTATTGTATTAGAAATCATTCCAATATTATTACCTGAGATAGCATTCTCAACACCTATATCTAATGCTCTTTTAGTTACAGAAATCAAACGTCCTTTTGCAGAATTATTACTTTCTTCTATCAAATAAGTCTTTGCATGATCACTATACATTCCATCAACGATCGCTCCACAATCTATCGAAACAATATCCCCTTTTTTCAATTTCCTAGATCCTGGAATTCCGTGAACAATTTCTTCATTCAGAGATATACATGCTGTTGCAGGAAAATCATACAGGCCAAGAAAAGCTGGCTTAGCACCTTCCTTTTTTATGGCTTCTCTAAGAAAATCATCAATTTCTTCAGTGGATATAGAACTTTTTAGATTTTTTTCACATTCTAAAAGCACCTTAGCAACGATTTTTCCAGCTTCAATCATTGAATTCATTTGATCTGGTGTTTTAATTGTCCCCTCAGTTACCAATTATTCAAAAACCTCTCTACAAATAAACTAACCAAACTAACATTATATATGCCGTATCATACAAATGTATATATTTATATAGCTAAAACAGCATCAATTTCATTAATTACCTTCAAAATTGATTGATTTGCATTGATTTTTGAAAAAATATTTTTTTCCTTATAAAAATCAATCAAGGGGAATGTTTCAGATTGATAAACTTCTAATCTTTTTGTTATGGATTGAGGTTTATCATCTTCTCTCTGATAAAGATTAACTTGAGAACATCCATTTTCACATTTCAAGTTTGCAATACCTTTAACATAAGTCTTGCCACATTTCCTACAGGTTATTCTTTTTGATAATCTTTCAATTATTGTTTTGTTAGTTAGTTCAAAATAAAGTACATGATTTATATTTTTTTTCAAATTTAAAAGTTTATTTTCAAATGCTCGAGCTTGTTCCAAAGTTCTTGGGAATCCATCAAGTAATATTGAAGGTATATCTGCAATATAATTGGTTACCATTTCTATTATTATTTGATCTGGAACCAAGTTGCCAGAGTCCATATATTGCTTTGCTTCTAATCCTAAATCAGAATCAGAAGAGACTTCTTTTCTTAAAATATCTCCAGTAGAAACGTGTTCAGTGTTATATTTTTTTTTAATGTAACCAGCTTGTGTCCCTTTTCCTGAGCCTGGAGGACCTAAGAGAATTATATTCATAATATTAATTCACAAAACCTTCATAGTTTCTCATCAAAAGTTGGGATTCTAATTGTCTCATAGTATCCAAAGCAACACCTACCATAATTAATAAACTAGTACTTTGTAATATACTAGTTGCTGAACTGAGGTTTGTGATAGCTTGAGCTATCGCTGGAATGACAGCTACTATGCCCAAAAATATTGCTCCTCCCCAAGTTATTCTTAATATCACTCTCATTAAATATTCTTTAGTCGGTGGCCCAGGTCGTATCCCAGGAATAAATCCACTGTTATTTTGAAGTTGTTCAGACAAATTTTGTTGGTTATGAACNANTNAAGTGTAAAAGAAAGTAAAAATTACTACCAGCAAAAATATAGCAATCCAATATACAGTACCTGTCGGTCCAAATTGAACTGTTAACCATCCAGCTATCTGAGAAACAAAAGAATTTGAAGCAGGGTCAACAAAATATGAAGCCAATACGGCAGGNAAAGCCAAAATAGAAAAAGCAAAAATTAGNGGTATCATTCCAGCTGAGTTAACTCTAATTGGAATATGTGATGATCCAGACGATCTATACATTTTATTACCTCGAAAAACACTTCGTCCGTATTGCACAGGAATTCTTCTTTGGGCTTCAGTAAATACTACAATACTAAAAACGATGAGAAGCCCTAATCCTATCAACATAGCAACCTGAAAAGGCTGATCTCTTAATAACCATAATTGACCTCCAGTTCTTGGAAAAGTTGAAACAATCCCAGCAAAAATAATTAATGAAACACCATTTCCTATTCCTTTTTCTGTGACTAATTCTCCCAACCAAACTAAAATCATAGTACCTGCAGTCATTGAAACCAATATAGAAAAAGTATTCAATATTTCACCTGAACCTAAACCTATACCGGTTATCGCACCTTGTCCTAATGATCCAGCAAATAAATTCANTTGCCCATAGCCTTGAAGGAAAGCTAAAGGGACGGTTAAATAATGAGTATANCGGTTAATGGCTTTTCTACCTACATCACCCTCTTGAGCTAATTCTTTTAATTGAGGAACTAAAGGTGTAAGGATTTGCATAATAATTGAAGCTGTAATATAAGGATATACACCTAACGCTGCAATAGATAAATTTCTTAACGCACCCCCAGAAAATATATCAATAAAACCTAACAATGGATTGGCATCAAATGCTGCTTGTAATGCGTTTCTATCTACACCTGGTACCGGTACATGTGCAAAAAAACGAAATACTACCAGTATGAATAAAGTAAATAGAATTTTAGATCGTAAATCGGATATCCTAAATGCATCAATAATGGCTTGAATAAGAGCAGGTCTACTAGATTTTTGATTTACTGCTGTTGTCATTTATTAGCTTTCTTTTATGATTATTTCTCCGCCAGCTTTCTCAATTTTTTTTCTGGCAGACTGAGAAACTGCATTCACTTCCAATTTAATCGAGTCTTTTATATCTCCGTTACCTAAAATTTTTATCATCTCTTTATTTTTAATTATTCCTTTTTCTCTGAAATCTTTAATAGTGATAGATTTTTTGTTAAAAATCTCATTCAAATCAGTAATATTTAAAGCAACGAAGTTTTTCTTAAATATATTGGTGAATCCTCTCATATGAGGAAGTTTCTTAACTAATCTTAGTTGACCTCCTTCAAAAGTCGGATTCAAATTTCCCCCGCTTCTCGAAAGTTGTCCTTTTGAACCTCTGCCAGAGTATGTCCCTTTAGAACCATTCCCTCTACCTAATTGGTTTTTCTTTTTAGTATTAGTATTCTTTCTTCTTATTTCATTTATTCTAGCCATTTTTTCACCAAAAATTTATTATTAAAGTTTGTCTATATTTATTAAATGTTGTACTTTTTTTATCATACCTTCTATTTGTGGGGAGTTGTCTTTTTCTACTTCAGAACCTCGTTTCCTTAATCCTAATGCTCTCAAATTAGCTCTTTGATTTGGAGAAAGGCCTATGTTACTTTTTGTTTGAATGATTTTTATTTTTGCCATGTTTATGATTTTCGTTTTTTTATTTCATCTTTAGGATTCTTCATGTTTTTCAAAGCAGCCATAGTGGCGTAAACAACATTTATTGCATTGGTTGAGCCAAAAGTTTTTGACACAACATCTCTTACACCAACCGCTTCTAACACAGCTCTAACTCCTCCACCTGCAATTAAACCCGTTCCAGGGGATGCAGGTTTTAACATTACTTTAGATGATCTAAATTTTACAATTGATTCATGTGGTAAAGTGGTATCTTTAAGTTTAATATCAAACATCTTGTTTTTTGCATATTTTACAGCCCTTTGTACGGCATCAGGGACAGCAGATGCACTTGCTAAAGCAATTCCTACTTTCCCAGCTCCATCTCCAACTGCCACCATCACATTAAATGATAAGTTTCTTCCACCCTTAACTGTTTTTGACACACGTCTAACTTTTATGACATTTTCTATCAAAGGTGTCTCATCATTATCTCTGTTTCTTCTTCTAGATCTGAGATTTCTCCTATTTGAATTTGTATTGCCTTGATTTGGATTTGTTGTCATTTTTATACCTCTATACCCGATTCTCTTATTCCATCGGCTATTGCTGCTACATTACCATGATAAAGATATCCACCTCTATCAAAAATTACTTGTTTAAATCCTAATTTAGAAATTTTTTCTCCAAATTTAATCCCTATTTCTTTGGATTTATTAATATTTATACTTTTTTCAGTCATCTGGAAAGTTGATTCTGAGGCTAAAGTTTTACCTTCACCATCTATAATCAATTGAAGATATATATTTTTATTAGATTTGAAAACTGAAACTCTTGGTCTTTGATCTGTTCCTATTAATTTCTTACGTATTCTTAAGTGTCTTTTAACTCGAGCAAGTCTATTTGTTTTTTTTGACGACTTCATTAAGGAGCTCCTTCGCCAGCACCAACTGCCGATTTTCCTGTTTTTCTTCTTATTTGTTCATCATTATATTTTATCCCTTTACCCGTATATGGATTTGGTTTTCTTAATATTCTAATTTTTGCGGCTTGTCTTCCCACATGCTCCTTGTTTATTCCTTGAACAGTCACCATTGTTTGTTCTTCTACCAACAATTTATTTTCACCTATAGGTTCAATAGTAATTGGATGGGAAAATCCTAGATTTAACTCCAACGATTTCCCTTTATTTTGTGCTCTATATCCAGTACCTATCAATGTTAATTTTTTCTCAAAACCTGTTGAGACTCCAATAACCATATTCTGAATCAAAGATCTATAGAGACCATGAAAAGCTTTAATTTGAATTTCGTCTTTTGTTCTAGAAATAATAATGTTATCTTCTTTCACAATACATGAAATATCATTGCTCATAATGATTTCTTCCAGTTGTCCTTTAGGACCTTTAACTGCGACTACTTTATCTTTTATATTTACCTCAACTCCTTGAGGGATATTTATGGGTTTATTTCCAATTCTACTCATAATTTTACTTTTCTTTTTTTCCTACCAAATGTAAAAAAGAACCTCTCCTCCTAAAGATTGTTTTTTAGCTTCAAATCCGGTCATGATTCCTTTAGATGTTGACATAACGGCGACACCCATCCCAGAAAAATATGAAGGAATATCATTTTTCTTAACATATATTTTCAACCCAGGTTTCGAAACTCTTTTGATACCGGAAATAGCAGGAGATCCATCTTCATAGTATTTCAAATCAATTTTATAATGATATTTTTCTTCTTCTTCAGATTCTGCAAAACTATCAATAAATCCTTCATTAGATAACAAATCTAATATGTTTTCATTGATTTTAGATTTAACCACAGAAACATTTTCATGTTTAACCATGGTTGAATTTCTTATTCTAGTAATCATATCTGATATTTGGTCTTCTATTGTCAATTTTTTACCTCTAATTTAAATTCTATAAACTTCCTTTTTTTATACCGGGTAAATGTCCCCGAAGTGCTAAATCTCTAAAAGAGATTCGGCTCAATCCAAAAAATCTCATATATGCTCTTGGTCTACCTGTCTTTTGGCAACGATTCCTGACCCTTACTGGACTAGAGTTTTTTGGCAATAATGCTAATTGTTTCCGTGCCTCCATTTTTTCTTCAAAAGATTTTTTTGGATCATTAGTAATATTTTTTAAATTGTTTCTATTTTCTTGATATTTTTTTACCAATCTAATTCTTTTATTATTTCGTGCTATTGATGATTTCTTTGCCAATTTATCTCCTTAGTTAATATCTTCAAAGGGCATACCTAGTAACTCTAACAATTTTTTAGATTCACTATCATTAAAAGTTGTAGTAACTATATTTATTTGTAATCCTCTTAGTTTATCTATTTCGTTATAATCTATTTCTGGAAACATTACTTGTTCTGATAATCCTAATGAATAATTGCCATTCCCATCAAAAGATTTATTGGATACTCCTCTAAAATCTCTGACTCTAGGAAGTGCAATATTTAACAATCTATCTAAGAAATGCCACATGTTTTTTGATCTCAAAGTAACTGATAATCCTATTACTTGTCCTTCACGAAGTTTAAAATTAGCCACAGATTTTTTTGCTTTTTTTTCAATCGGTCTTTGACCTGTTATTAATTGAAGATCATTTTTAGCTGCTTCAATAACATTTGAAGAAGTCAAAGCTTCTCCCAAACCAATATTAACAACGACTTTTTCTACAATAGGTGTTCTTAACTTATTGGTGAAACTAAATTCTTTCATCATTTCAGGTACAACTTGATTAAAATATTCTGATTTCAATTTTGGGATGTTTTTATCCTTAACTTCATCTGTAGTTTTCTTTTTATTTGTTGATTTACTTTTATTGTTTTTTTTCGTTACCAATTACTTCTCACTATCATTTCTTTGATTCTCTTATCACACGGTTATATTTACCATCTTGNAGTTGTTCATAACCAACTCTACCTTTTTTAGTTGATTGAGGATCTATGTACATTACATTTGATATATGGATGGGTGATTCTGCTTCAACTATTCCTGCTTGAGTAACATTTGGGGTCTTTTTTATGTGTTTTTTAGATATATTGACCCCCTCTACAATTACTGTTACTGTAGAAGATGATTTTAAAACTTTTATTATTTCACCTTTTTTACCCTTATCTTTTCCAGAGATAATTTCAACTTGGTCACCTTTTTTTATTCTGATTTTACTCATTATAGAACCTCCGGAGCCAACGAAACTAATCTCATAAACTGTTTGTCACGTAATTCCCTAGCTACTGGTCCAAATATTCTAGTACCTCTTGGATTATTATCATCTCCCAATATTACACAGGCATTTTCATCAAATTTTATGTAAGAACCATCGTTTCTTCTGTATTCTTTTTTTGTTCTCACAATAACAGCCTTTACTATTTCATGCATTTTAACTGTTCCTCCCGGTTGAGCGTCTTTTACTGTGCAAGTAATAGTATCACCTATTTTGGCAGTTTTAGTATGACTATTGCCATTTATATTGATGCACAGCACTTCTCTTGCTCCTGAATTNTCTGCTACTTTTAATCTACTTTCTCTTTGAATCATTATTTTTTTACAACCTCAATTAATTTCCATTTTTTTGTTTTAGAAATCGGTTTAGAAAATTCTATTATAACAGTATCGCCTTGTTCGGCCTTGTTCAATTCATCGTGTGCTACAAGTCTAGTGAGTTTTCGATAACTTTTTTTATACAATCTATCTTTCTGAGTCCAAGAAATTCCCACCACTATTGTTTTCTCTTGAGATGTAGATAAAACCTCTCCAGTCTTTCGAATTTTTTTATTTGTCATCTTCTTCTATTCCCTCTTCGGTAGCAGCGATAGTACTAACGATTTTTCTTTCATTTATAACTGTTAATATTTTAGCTTTNTCTCTTTTTAATTTTTTTATTTGGCTTGNGTCATTAAGTGCCATAGATTTATGCTTAAATCGTCCATCCATTATATTTTTAATTACAGATTCTTTTTCTTTAATCAAATCTTCATTATTCAATTTTCTTATATCTTCAATATTCATCTTAAAACGTTACTTCTTCTCTTGAAATTATTTTTGTTGGAATAGGCAACTTATGGCTAGCTCTTTTTAGAGCTTCTAAAGCTATTTCATTTGGAACATCACCTATTTCAAAAATAATCCTTCCTTTTCTTACAACTGCTACCCAACGATCAACAGCACCTTTTCCTCCACCCATCCGGGTTTCAGCTGGTCTTGCACTCACCGGTTTATCAGGGTAAACTCTTATTCTGATTTGTCCGCCTCTTTTTACGTGACCTGTAATTGCTCTTCTAGCTGCTTCTATTTGCCTTGCTGTTAACCAAGCTGATGCTAAGGCCTTTAGTCCAAAATCTCCATAAGTTAAAGTTGAACCTCTTGTGGCCATTCCCNTCATTTTCCCTCGTTGTTGCTTTCNATATTTTGTTCTACTTGGTTGTAACATTTAGTTANTTCCTTATTCTTCTTTTTTCTGTCGGGGTTGTTCCTGATTTACTCCAGAAGATCTTTGAATTCTTTCTGTTTTGATCGCTAATAGATTTTCGGCTGTAGGGATAATGTCCCCTTTATAAATCCATACCTTGATACCTATAACCCCATAAGTAGTTTTAGCTTCACTTATTTCATAATCAATATCGGCTCTTACTGTATGAAGTGGAACTCTACCTTGATGATATTTTTCAGTTCGGGCGATGTCTGCACCTGCTAATCTTCCTGAAATAACAACTTTTATCCCTTTTGCTCCCACTTGCATCGTTCTTTGCATTGCGGTATTTACGGCTCTTCTAAAAGCAACTCTTCGTTCTAGCTGTTCTGCAATTGATTCACCTACGAGTTTGGCAACTAATTCTGGTACTCTTATTTCATTAATGTTAAGTCTTATTTCATTATTAGTGAATTTTTCAAGGAAATTTTTTAATTCTTCTACTCTTGTACCTCCTCTTCCTATGATAATACCCGGACGAGCAGTAAATACTGTAATGGAAATCTCTTGGTTATTCCTTTCAATCTCTATCTTAGATATAGCTGCATTATCCCCTAATTCTTTTACTATAACATCTCTAATTTCTCGATCTTCATTAGTTAATTTGGCATAATCTTTTCCTTTGTTAGCGAACCATTGGGACTGCCAATCAATAACTCCTCCTAATCTGAATCCAATTGGATGTGTTTTTTGTCCCATTTAATCTTCTCCTTTAGTCACTTCTATGGTTATATGAGAGGTTGCCCTGTCAAAAGCTCCTGCTCTACCTCTTGCCTTTGGTTTGAACCTCTTTAATTTAGGTCCAACATCAGCAAATATTTTGGATACTATCAAATCACTTTCATTTAGCATTTCATTATTTGAAGCGTTTGCTACTGCAGAGTTTAAAATTTTAAGTATCTCTCTCGCTGGAGGAGTTCCTATCAGTTGCAATTGCATTTTTGCATCTGTAACACTTTTATCACGAATTAAATTTATTACTCGTCTAACTTTATACGTAGAATGTCCTATGTTTTTATTATTAGAAACTGCCATTATTTACTTCCTCTTGCATGACCTCTATATGTCCTTGTTGGAGAAAATTCTCCTAAACGATGACCAACCATATTTTCACTGATAAAAACTGGAACAAACTTTCTGCCATCATGGACTCCAAAAGTAATACCAACCATGTCAGGCATTATCATTGAAGATCTTGCCCAAGTATTTATAACTGATCTACTACCAGATTCTTTTGCTTTTAAAACTTTTTTCATCAATTTTGGATCAACAAAGGGACCCTTTTTTATCGAACGTGTCATAACTTTACTTCTCGTATCTTCTTCTTAAAATCATTTTATCTGTTTTTTTGTTCCTTCTAGTACGTGTCCCTAATGCTGGTTTCCCCCACGGTGTTTTTGGATGTGACATTCCTATTCCCGCTCGACCTTCTCCTCCTCCATGAGGATGGGCATCCGGCGACATAGCAGATCCTCTAACAGTTGGTCTCTTCCCTAATCTTCGAGAAGAACCAGCTCTTCCTAATTTTCTATTTTTGTTTTCTGGATTAGACACTTGACCTATAGTGGCATTACAAGTACTCAATATTCTCCTCATCTCTCCAGATGGTAATCTTATCAAAGTATAACCACCTTCATGAGCCATAACTTGAGCAGCAGTACCCGCAGATTTTACCATCACTCCACCACTTCCAGGGGATAATTCTATATTATGAATTAACGTTCCCGTCTGGAGAGATGCTAAACTTTTTGTATTTCCTAAATTATTTGGGACATCTTTACCTGTTTGGACAGTATCTCCGAGTTTTATGTTATGGGGTGAAATTATGTATTTTCGTGTACCATCTTCAAATCGAATTAAGGATATCCTTGAGGATCTATTTGGATCGTATTCAATCGTTTCTACTTTAGCCTCTCCGTATTTCGATCTAGAAAAATCTAACATTCTATATCTTCGTTTATGCCCACCACCTCTATGTCTTACAGTAATTCTTCCTCTATTGTTCCTACCTCCTTTTTTAGTCAAAGGTGCAAGTAGAGGTTTAAAAGGAGAACCAGTAGTAATATCTGAAAAATCATCTACAGAGGAATCTCTCATTCCTCCGGTTATTGGTTTTTGTTTTTTAATACCCAAAATTATGCTCCTTCAACCAATGAAATTGTATCACCCAATTTTAATGTAATTAATGCTTTCTTCCAACTAGGAGTAAGGACTTTTTTTCCATTGAAAACTTTATTCTTTCCATGGACTTTAACTACATTTACACCTAAAACCGTAACTTCAAAAATTTCTTCCACTGCCTTCTTTATTTGATATTTATTTGATTTAGAGTGAACTTTGAAAACATATTTATTGCTTTCTTGTAACAAGGAAGCTTTTTCAGTAATCACAGGATTTATTAATACTTCTTCATTAAGCATTTTCTTTTACTCCCGTCTTTTTTGCTGTTGTCTTTTTTGTTGTGGTTTTTTTTGTTGTGGTTTTTTTTGTTGTGGTCTTTTTTGTTGTGGTTTTTTTTGTTGTGGTTTTTTTTGTTGTGGTCTTAAATTTAGANTCTCCCCAAATTGTTTGGATTTTTTCCAATGCTGAAAGAAAAATAACTAAATTTTGAGGTTTCGAGGAATTATAAGCATTTAACATTGAAGCTTCCAATATATCAATATTTTTTATATTCTTACATGACTTTTGCAATATGAGATCATTTTCACCAGTAACTAACAAAATTGATCCGGAAAACTTAAGTGAAGAAATAAAAGACAACATTGTCTTTGTAGAAGGAGATGCTTCCAATGGTGAGCTATTAATGACATAGACATCAGAATTTTTATATTTGTCAGAAAGTGAAATTTTCAATGCTTTTTGCTTCATTTTTTTATTCAATGATTTTCTAATATTTTTTGGATGAGGCCCATGAGCCACCCCACCACCTACCATAATTGGAGATCTTCTAGAACCAACTCTAGCTCGACCGCTACCTTTTTGATTTCTAATTTTTTGGTTAGCATATTTAACTTGAGATCTTGATTTAGTTGAAGAATTCCATTGTCGTACGTTGGCTAGATATATAAAAATAGCCTGATGTAATAAATCGGCATTATANTCTACATTCCAAATAGATGGATCTATTGTAGTTGTATTCATTAGTTGGCCAGATATATTTTTTACTTCTATTTCCACTTTTTTCCTTTATTGAATTTCTACTCTGACGGTTGCACCTGTATATCCAGGAATTGCGCCTCTTAATAACAATATATTTTCATTTACATCCACTTTTACAACTTTTAGACCTTTTACAGTTGCNGTTTTATTACCATATTGCCCAGGCATTTTGGTTCCAGGCCAAACTCTTCCTGGTGAAGTTCCAGCACCAATAGACCCCACAGCTCTGTGTCTATCAGATTGACCATGAGTTTTCGGCCCACCTTTAAAACCATATCTTTTTACTGCTCCAGAAAAACCTTTGCCTTTAGTGGTTGATGTTACTTTTACTGACTTTTGATCAATAAATATATTAGAAGTGATACTTTGACCAACTTCAATTTCATCTAAATTTTCNACTTCAAATTCTTGAAGTGTACTGAATTTACCTCCAGATCTTTCTTGATGACCAGCTTGGGGTGAATTTATTTTTTTTACTTCAGAAAATCCAATTTGTACGGCATTGTACCCATCATTATCCAATGTTTTAACCTGCGTAACTGTACAAGGGCCAGCCTGTATCACTGTTACAGGTTGTACCTTTCCATCAGCATCATAAATAGTGCTCATACCTAATTTTTTTCCGATTATTCCTTTTATAGTCATTTTTTCCTCAAGCTACAATTTTATAGCAATATCTACTCCAGCTGGTACAGTTAAACTTGTTAGTGAATCAATTGTTTTGGATGAAGGTTCCAAAATATCAATTAATCTCTTATGGGTTCTTAATTCAAAATATTCTCTAGAATCTTTATTGACATGGGGAGATCTCAAAACGGTAAACATTCTTTTAGTAGTGGGCATTGGTACAGGACCGGCGACTCTCGCACCTGTTCTCTCTGCAGTTTCTAAAATTTGTTGAGCTGAAACATCCAAAACTCTATGATCAAAAGCCTTTAATATAATTCTCATCTTTTGTGTAGTTGCCATTAGTTTTCTGATCCTTTACTACCCGATATTTCAGTTGCTATATGTACAGGAACTTTGGCATAATGATCTAATTCCATAGAAAAACTAGCTCTTCCAGTTGTTAAAGACCTCAAAGTAGTAGCATATTGAAATGTTTCGGCTAATGGTACAAAAGCATTAACTGCTTGCGAATTTCCTCGTTGTTCCATATTTAATATTTGTGCTCTCCGTGAATTAAGGTCTCCTAAACAATCTCCTAAAAATTCATCCGGAGTTACTATTTCTATTTTCATTACGGGTTCTAATAAATTCGGAGCACTTGATGCCATTGCAGACTTAAATGCCATTGAACCTGCTATTTTGAAAGCCATCTCAGAAGAATCCACATCATGGTGCGATCCATCAGTCAATACTGCCTTAAGGTCTACTACAGGATATCCTGCTATAGTACCACTCTGAGCCGCCTCTCGGAAGCCTGATTCTATAGGACGATAATATTCAGTAGGTAAGGTGGCCCCTGTTATTTCTGACTCAAAAATGAGACCTGATCCTGGTTCCAAAGGTTCAACTCTTAAAGTACAATCTCCATATTGACCTCTTCCTCCTGATTGTCTTATAAATTTACCCTGTTTTTCAGATATTTTCGAAATAGTTTCTCTGTAAGCTACTTTAGGAGCTCCCTGAATCGCTTCTATTGAAAATTCTCTTTTCATCCTTTCAACAATTACATCAAGATGTAATTCTCCCATTCCTGCCAAAACAGTTTGCCCAGATTCTTCATCAGTCCATGTTTGTAATGTTGGATCTTCTCCAACTAATCTAGCCAAAGACTCTCCCATTTTATCTTGATCTGCACGAGTTTTTGGTTCAATAGCAACTGATAAAACTGGGTCTGGAAAGGTTATAGATTCTAAAAGTAAAGGTTTAGATTGATCACATAGAGTATTTCCAGTTAAAGCATCTTTAAGACCTATTGCAGCCACAATCTCTCCAGCAGAGGCTTGTTTTATTTCCTCTCTTGAATCTGCATGCATCTTCATTAATCTACCCGCTCTTTCACGAGTCCTAGTTGAAGAATTATAAACATTTGCTCCAGATTCCAATACACCAGAATAAATTCTCAAATATACCAGCCTTCCAACATGTTGATCTGTTACAACCTTAAATACTAAAGCACTAAAAGGATCATCAGCAGTAGGTTTTCTTTCTAGTTCTATTGACTCATCGAAAGGGTCCGTTCCTTTTATTGACGGGACATCTATTGGAGAGGGAAGATAATCTATTACTGCGTCCAATAAAGGATGAACTCCTCTGTGTCTTAAAGCTGATCCACATAAAACTGGATAAATTTTTAAGGAAATTACTGCTTTTCTCAAGGCTAATTTCATTTCATCAATAGAAATTTCTTTGTCTTCTAAAAATTTATTCATTAAGACTTCGTCTGTCTCAGCTATTTTTTCAATTAATTCGTTACGAAATTTTTCTACTTTATCTTTATATTCATCTGGAACATCTATAACTTTGTGCTCAACTGCATCTTCAATTTCATAAACAAAGGCTTTTCTTTCAATCAAATCTATCATACCTTTAAATTCAGATTCAGCTCCTATTGGGATCTGTATCGGTACGGCATTCGCACCTAATCTGTCATGAACTGTTTTCACTGCATAATCAAAATCAGCACCCAGTCGATCCATTTTGTTAACAAAAATCATTCGAGGAACTCCGTAATCATTAGCTTGTCTCCAAACTGTTTCAGATTGAGGTTGAACTCCCGAAACTGATTCTAGGACAACTACACCTCCATCCAACACTCTTAATGATCTTTGTACTTCTGCTGTAAAATCTACGTGCCCTGGAGTATCAATTATATTAACTTGGTGGTTATTCCATGATGCATTAGTTGCAGCAGAACCGATGGTAATTCCACGTTCTCTTTCAAGAGACATAAAGTCCATAACTGTAGTACCATCATCAATATCACCGATTTTGTAAGTTTCTCCTGTAAAAAATAAAACCCTTTCTGTTACTGTTGTCTTACCTGCATCTATATGTGCTATAAAACCTATATTTCTTACTTTTGATAAATCATTCACAGTAGTAGTCATATTGAATCCATTTTTTAGTAATTACCATCTATAATGAGCGAAAGCTCTATTAGCTTCAGCCATTCGATGTGAATCTTCTTTCTTTTTTATAGCAATTCCTGTGTTATTTACTGCGTTTGTCAGCTCTGAATATAAAGCATTAGTGATAGTTTCTCCCTTTCTTGATCTGGCAGCTTCAACAATCCATCTATGGGCTAAAGCCACTCTTCTCTTAGGACGTATTTCTACCGGAACTTGGTATGTTGCTCCACCAACTCTTCGAGGTTTAACTTCTAAAGTGGGCATAGTGTTTTTCATAGCTTCTTCAAATAATTCTAATCCAGGTCTTTTAATCTGATTTTCAAGTTTATCTATAGCTAAATAAACAGCCTTACGAGCAACGGACTTTTTTCCACCTTTCATTAAGCGATTTATAAATTTGGATAATTCGACACTTCCATATTTGGGATCAGGGTTTATTTTTCGTAATATTGATTTTCTTCTTCTAGACATAATGATTCCCAAATATTAGATGAATTTAACTCTTATTTTCTCTAATTGCACCGTATTTACTTCGACCTCTTTTTCTACCCTCTACGCCCGAGGTATCTAGTGCACCTCTAATAATATGGTAACGAACACCCGGAAGATCTCTTACTCTTCCTCCTCTGATCAAGACAACTGAATGTTCTTGTAGATTATGGCCTTCTCCAGGAATATAAGCCGTAACTTCCATTCCATTAGTCAATTTCACTCGCGCTACCTTACGAAGAGCAGAATTGGGTTTCTTTGGAGTAACAGTTCTAACTTGAAGACAAACGCCTCGCTTTTGCGGGCTTCCATATTCATCATTAGTCATTTTCTTTGTTAAAGAGTTAAATCTAAATCTTAGGGCAGGAGCTTTAGCTTTTTTTCTCCCCCTAGATCTAGCTTTTTTTAGTAATTGGTTTACAGTTGGCATGTTTATCTCATATCACACTTAAATTTATCCTTATCAAATTAGTTTAAACTAAGTGTTAATTTAAAACATAACAAAAGGATTATATATTCCACAAACTACTAGTATACGAATCTTAGGAGTGAATAGTCAATGAAAAAAAGTTTTATTTCTAGAGAATATATAATTTTTTAAATTTTGCACAATGAATTTTCCATTATAAAATGAATTAGAAAACTTCTAAATTATCATACACAAGAAGCTAAATAATATGTTTGAAAATATTTTCCTAATTGGTTTTGGCGTTAGAACTGAAGATGAATTAATTAAAATTTTGGTAGATAACTATAAAGAATCTAAAATTTTTAGTGTTTCTAACTTTTATTTACAAGATGAAAAAACAACAAATTCAATAGTAAATTACAAAATAAAAAATGATGAAAATCATCCCCTACTAAAAAGTAATCATCACGGAGAGGCTGTTATAAACAATAAAGATCTATCAATAATTAACCTACCTCACGTATATTCTATTGAATATAGAAATCTAGTTGCAAAAGAAATCCCTATAATAATATCGACTCAAACCTTTGACTCATATAATCTCCACTGTCTAGAAGGTAATAACAATCAAATAATTACTACTCCTTTTATAGAATCAGACATTAATATAAAAATAAAAATTACACACTCTAAAAATAAGAATAAGAATATTACCAGAAATTCTAATTCTTTTATTAGAATTTCTGAACTGTCCATCGATTCTAATAAATACGAAGTAAAATTAAATGAAAAAAAAATAAATCTAACATTTAAAGAACTAGAGTTGTTAAAATTATTAGCATCAAATCCTGGAAGAGTATTTTCCAGAGAAAATTTGCTTAAAAATATATGGGATTATGACTATTATGGTGGAACAAGAACGGTTGACGTCCACGTAAGAAGATTAAGAACAAAGATTGAAGATCATAAATATAATTTTATAGAAACAATNTGGAATGTAGGTTACAAATTTAATGAAAANATTTAGGGGAAACAATGAATAGAAATANAGAAACTCAAGATTATATTCTAAAACAAGCAAGTGAATCGAATGTTAAATTTATACGACTCTGGTTCACCGATATTACTGGAGGTTTAAANGGATTTGCTATAAATGTTGAAGATTTAAAAGATTGTATGACNAATGGTGTTATATTTGATGGAGGNGCNATNGAAGGTTTNTCAAGAGAAGGNGAAAATGATACTTTAGCAATTCCNGATTTGAATACTTGGCAAATTTTACCTTGGAGACCAAATGAAAATGCTGTAGCNAGATTTATTTGTGANTTAAAAAGNATTGATGGAANCAACTTAATGGTAGATAGTAGNCAAGTTTTAAAANACAAACTAATTGAGGCTAATAAACTTGGTTATAANTTCTACATAGGTCCNGAAATAGAATACTATTATCTNAATTCNGAAAAAAACATATCTNCCGGTGATGATGCNGGTTATTTTGATCAAACTTCTGCAGATAGTGATGGTGCTAANCTGAGAAGAGANTGTGTGTTGATTTTGGAACAAATGGGAATCCCNGTAAGATCTTCACATCACGAAGTTTCNCCAGGACAACATGAGATAGATTTAAGACACACGGATGCTTTAACAATGGCNGACTCGATAATGACTACAAGATTAGTTGTTAAAGAAACTGCTCNCAGNNTGGGAGGATTTGCAACATTTATGCCAAGACCTTTTGATAAGTTAAATGGTAGTGGCTTACACCTTCATTTATCTCTATATAAAAATGAAAAGAANATTTTTAGTGAAAAAAATNANAAAACTATATCAAANATAGGCGAAAGTTTCATGGCTGGNTTAATAGAAAATGCTAAAGAAATGACNTTGGTTACTAATCANTGGGCTAATTCATATAAAAGATTATTNCCNAATTTAGAAGCCCCAGTTGCAGGTTATATTGATTATCAAAATATANAAGATATAGTGAGAGTTCCTCCAGTATTTAATAATGATGATGAGAAATATAGANTAGAATTTAGATTACCTGATGCTGCATGTAATCCATATTTAGCATTTGCAACAATTTTAAATGCAGGAATTTTAGGCATAAAAAATAAATATAAAATAACAAAAAAAATAAAATCAAACATCCCTAATAGTTTAAATGAAGCAATCAANGCTAATGAAAACAGTAATTTTTTGCAAGAATCTATAGGNACGGAGGCATATAATAGTTATATTGATAATAAGAAAAAAGANTGGATGGGTTACAATTCTTTGATTTCAGAAGATGAAAGAAATNTTTATATGAAATTTCTTTAAATAAAATAAATCAATTACTTCTATTANAAAACTTCAGAAAATATGTTTTTTGAATTAAANAAAATATGAAAAAAAANTATAANCGAAAAAAATNTACNAAACAACTTATNAANAATCTNAATGANTTAAGTGTCAAGGGTTTATGCGATATTCATATAGGNAAAGATGCTTGTGGAGTAGGAGTNGTTGCAAATATTAAAGGTGTCAAATCAAACAAAATAATAAAAGATTCTTTAAAAGTCNTAAATAATCTTNCACATAGAGGNGCTTGTGGTTGTGATCCAGATACAGGAGATGGNGCNGGTATTACTCTACAAATTCCTGANAAGTTCTTTAGAAATATATTAAACGAAAACAAATTATCCTTNCCTGATTTAGGACAATATGCCTCTGGGATAATNTTTCTNCCTAATNAAAAAAAATTACGAGAAAAAATANTAAACATTATAGAAAAAATTCTTTTGAAAAATAANCTTTCATTNATTTCTTGGAGAGATGTTCCGGTAGATCAATCCAAAATNGGATTNTGGGCAAGNGATGTAAAGCCAGAAATTAAACAAATTTTCATTTTCAACANATAAAAANNTTACGGATGANGAATTTTCAAAAATNCTTTTTNTANCAAGNAAAATGATAGAAAAAGAAGTATTNTCNATCAAAGATNATNCAAATTCCANAGATATTAACAATGAATTTTATNTNTGTTCATTATCNAATAAGATAATCATATATAANGGNTTGTTAAAATCTGAACAATTAGCTAATTTTTATNTTGATTTACAAAATTCTAATATNGAAAGTTGTTTTGGGNTNGTACATTCTAGGTTCTCTACAAATACANTAGGATCTTGGAAGCTTGCTCATCCNTACAGAATGATTGCTCACAATGGAGAAATNAATACAGTTAGAGGTAATAGAAATTGGATAAANGCTAAAGAACAAAATCTTCAAAATAAACATTTNGGNANTAATATTCAAAANATTTTGCCNATTTGCGAAGAAGATGCTTCTGATACAGCTTCNTTGGATAATGTTTTTGAATTACTAGTAATGGGNGGAAGNTCTATTGAACATGCTGCATCAATGATGATTCCTGCAGCTTGGGATCATAATGAACACATGNANCAAAAAACNAAAGATTTTTATCAGTTNCATGCAGGATTAATGGAACCNTGGGATGGACCTGCAATGATAGCTTTTACAGATGGNATTAAATTGGGAGCCTGNCTTGATAGAAATGGATTTAGGCCTTTTAGATATACAGTAACNAAAGATAATATTCTAGTTATGTCTTCAGAAACAGGNGTNTTAGATATAGATCCNAATAATATAAAACTTAAATCNCGAATGACNCCNGGGAAAGGATTTTTGGTAGATTTCAATGAAGGAAGGATAATAGATTCTGAAGAAATAATAGATAGACTTACTTCTCAAAAACCATATTCAAAATGGGTAAATAANCAAGCCATAAATCTTGATGAAATAAAGCAAACTAAATCAGAAAATTCNTACNANGGTTTNGAACTATTGAAACAACAAAAGGCATTCGGATATTCTTCNGAAGATATTGAATTATTAATTAAACCAATGGGAGAATCAGGAAATCANCCAAACGGTTCGATGGGNAATGATACGCCTTTAGCAGTTNTATCAGATAAACCTCAAAATCTTTTCTCTTATTTCAAACAATTGTTTGCTCAAGTTTCTAACCCACCATTGGATCCCATTAGAGAGAANTTGGTAACTCAAATGAGTATTTTGATAGGAAAAAAAGAAANTTTATTATCAGAATCAGAAAAACATGCTCAATTANTAAAAATAGAAAGGCCAATTCTATTAAATTCAGAAATNTCAAAAATNAAAAGATTAGATAAAGGAAANATAAAATCTGGNACAATTTCNACTCTTTNCAANATTAATGAAGAAATAAANGGNTTTNAAAAAGCTCTAGAAGCNATTAAGNCTAAATCAGAAANATTAATNTCCGANGGAGTTGGAATNATTATTCTTTCTGATAGAGGAGTAGANAANAATATGGGTTACTTACCNNCATTATTAGTTGCNGGTACANTACACCATCATNTAATAAGAAANAATTTNAGAGAAAATGTTGATTTACTCATTGAAACAGGAGAAGCAAGAGAAGTNCATCANTTTGCTTCGNTATTTGGATATGGNATATCTGCAATAAACCCTTATTTAGCTNTAGANANTTTGAAAAATGAATCTTTTAAAACNAAAAGAGAAATNANTGANTCTCAAAATAATTACTGTAAAGCTGTGNTTTCTGGNGTTTTGAAAACAATGTCTAAGATGGGAATTTCAACTTTACAAGGATATATGGGAGCTCAACAATTCGAAGCNGTAGGATTNGGANNTAAAATTATAGAAGATTCATTTACNTGGACTTCATCNAGAATTGGNGGAATAGAAATTAACGAAATTGCTACNGATTANTTATTATTTCATCAAAATGCTTNCNCTTCTTCAAATATCCCNTCAAATCTNAATTTAGACNTTGGNGGNTTATACAATTGGNGAGGAACTGGNGAAAGGCATATGTGGTCNCCAGAAACTATATCTCTTTTNCAGCAAGCANCAACAGAGAATAATTCTCAAAAATATGANGANTTTGAAANNTTGGCAAATAAAGATTATTACGGGGATATCAGTATTCGAAACCTTCTTNAATTAGATTATAAGAACTCTAAACCTGTTCCGATCAATGAAGTTGAATCTGAAAAAGAAATATTAAAAAGATTTGCTACAGGTGCAATATCTTTGGGATCAATTTCAAGAGAAGCTCATGAGACTCTTGCTATCGCTATGAATCGAATTGGAGCAAGGTCAAATACTGGAGAAGGTGGAGAAGATGAAACTAGATTTGTACCAGATGCAAATGGTGATTCGAGAAGTTCGGCTATAAAGCAAGTAGCATCGGGTAGATTCGGTGTTACTACCAACTACTTAGTTAATTCTAAAGATATTCAAATTAAAATGGCACAAGGAGCAAAGCCTGGAGAAGGAGGAGAAATTCCGGGACACAAAATCTCAAATTATATTGCATCTATTAGAAAAACAACTCCTGGAGTAGAGTTGATTTCACCACCTCCTCATCATGATATATATTCTATTGAAGATTTGGCTCAACTAATACACGATCTTAAGAACGTAAATTCTAATGCACGTATACACGTAAAGCTAGTTTCAGAAGTGGGAGTGGGTATCATTGCTGCTGGAGTATCAAAAGGAAAAGCAGATGTAGTTTTAATTTCAGGTTTTTCAGGCGGAACTGGTGCTTCACCATTATCTTCTATTAGACATGCGGGATTGCCGTGGGAATTGGGCGTTGCTGAAACTCAACAAGTTTTAGTAGAACAAGGACTGAGAAGTAGAATTGTAGTACAAACCGATGGACAAATAAAAACTGGAAAAGATATAGCAATAGCAACTTTGCTAGGAGCTGAAGAATGGGGAATTGCAACAGCTTCTTTAATAACTATGGGCTGCATAATGTTAAGAAAATGTCATCTAAATACTTGTTCCGTAGGTGTAGCTACTCAAGATCCAGAATTAAGGAAATTATTTAATGGAACTCCTGAAGCGGTGGTTAATTACTTCGGATTCTTAGTTAAAAGCTTACGTTTAGAAATGTCCAAATTAGGATTTAGAAACATAAATCAAATGGTCGGTCGAGTAGACAAATTAAAACAAAGAAAAGATATTGATCATTGGAAAGGTAAAAAATTAGATTTATCAAAAATGTTATATGCCCCTAAGGGTATTCCTAACTATGAAAACTATTGCAATATTAGTCAAGATCACGAACTTGAAAAAGCTTTGGATAAAAAAATATTGAAGGAATTAGATATTCAGTCATTAAAAGACAAAAAATCAAAATTAAATTTTGAAATTAATAATGTTAACAGAACGGTTGGAGCAATAATATCTGGGGATATAACAAAAATATATGGAGAAATGGGAATCCCTCAAGATAATTTAGAAATAGAATTTACTGGTTCTGCTGGTCAAAGTTTTGGAGCATTTCTATCAAAAGGAATTTATTTCAATGTAATAGGAGATTCAAATGACTACTTTGCCAAAGGAATATCAGGAGGGAAAATAAGTATTTCACCTAATCGATCAGATAAAAGCTACATTCCAGAGAATCATGTTATTATAGGCAATGTTGCTTTATATGGAGCTACTGGAGGAGAAGTATATATCAATGGAAAAGCTGGTGAAAGATTTTGTGTTAGAAATTCTGCTGCAAATGCAGTTGTAGAAGGAATAGGAAATCATGGTTGCGAATATATGACTGGAGGAATCGCAGTGATTTTAGGTGAAGTTGGAAGTAACTTTGCTGCAGGTATGAGTGGAGGTATTGCATATGTATACGATGAAACCTCTACTTTTATAAATAATTTCAATTCTGAATTGTCTAATATGTCAGAAATATTAATAAATTCTAAGGATGAAAAAGACCTAAAAAATCTTATCAAAAATCATGTTAAATATACCAATTCTGAAAAAGGGATAAAAATTCTACATAATTGGCGAGAAGAATTAAAAAAATTCAAAAAAGTAATACCTAGAGATTATGAAAAAATTTTAGATAAATTAAACCATCAAAGAAAAAGAGTAAAAATAAATGGGTAAAACTTCGGGTTTTAAAGAAACCAAAAGAAAAACAGAAAAAAGAAAAAATATAAGAGTAAGGGTAAAAAATTGGAATGAAATTTATGAACCCGCTACTAATCAAGAAGTGTCAGTGCAGGCTTCAAGGTGTATGGATTGTGGTGTTCCTTTTTGTAACAATGGTTGTCCTCTAGGAAACCTAATACCTGAATGGAATGACTTAGTATATAAAAATGATTGGGAAACTGCTTACCATAGATTAGCTGCTACAAACAATTTCCCCGAATTTACTGGCAGAATTTGTCCAGCCCCTTGTGAAGCTTCATGTACATTATCAATTAACCAAGATCCTGTAACTATAGAGATGATAGAAAAAAACATCATTGAAAAAGCATGGGAATCTGGATTTGTATTAGCAGAGATTCCAAAGAAAAGAACCAATAAAAAAATTGCAATAGTAGGATCCGGGCCTGCAGGTTTGGCTGCTGCACAACAATTAAACAGAGCAGGACATAATGTTTCTGTATTTGAAAGAAATGAACTTCCTGGAGGACTTCTTAGATTTGGAATACCTGAATTTAAGTTAGAAAAAAAAATTGTTGATCGCAGAATAGATTTACTAATAAAAGAAGGTATAAAATTTATTTGTTCAACTAATGTAGGTATAGATATTTCCGTAAAAAACCTTATACAAGAATATGATGCTATATGCTTGGCTGGAGGATCGACAGTTCCTAGAGATTTAAGCATCGAAGGAAGGGATCTTGAAGGAGTTCATTTTGCAATGGATTTTCTCTCTGAACAAAATAGGTGGGATACAAAAAAATCTAATATTAGAAACATAACTGCTAAAAACAAAAATGTTGTAATTATAGGTGGTGGAGATACAGGAGCAGATTGTTTGGGTACATCAATAAGACAGGGAGCAAAAAATATTGTTCAATTAGAAATATTACCTGAACCTCCAATAACCAGGACCTCAACTAATCCATGGCCAGAATGGCCTTTAATATTGAGGACTTCTTCCGCTCATGAAGAATCAGGAGAAAGAGAGTTTAGTGTATTGACTAAATCATTTGATGGGATAAACAGAGTAAAAAATTTGACTTGCCAAAAAGTAAAATGGGAAAAAGATCCAAAGTCTCAAAAATTTGAAATGAAAATTTTAAATAAATCAGAATTCAAAATTAAGGCTGATTTAGTTCTACTCGCTCTTGGTTTTGTTCATCCATTACAAGAAGGCCTCTTGAATGAACTAGGTGTAGAATATGATGAAAGAGGGAACGTAAAAACTAATGGTGAAATGATGACTTCTAAAACAAAGATCTTTGCCTGCGGAGATATGGAAAGAGGACAATCACTTGTTGTACATGCTATTGCAAGTGGAAGAAAATGTGCAAAGAATATAGATGTTTTCTTAGAAGGGCAATCTTTGCTCCCTGAAGTTAAGGGGTATATTAGATCTTCCTTTAATAAAATTTAAAATATTGGGATTAAGATGTCTAAAATAAAGATATCAATGAGTCAAATAAATACTACAGTTGGATCATTAGATTCCAACACGAAAAAAATCATTGAAAAAATAAAAAAAGCTAAAAAAGAAAATTCTAATGTCATATGTTTTCCTGAGTTATCTATACCAGGCTATCCTCCAGAAGATCTAGTTCTGAGTGATTTGTTTATAAAAAATAATATTCAAGCTCTAAATACTATTAAAAAACATACAAAAAACATCATAGCAATTGTGGGTTTTATTGATAAAGATATTAATGGAATTTATAATTCAGCTGCAATTTTAAATAATGGAAATATAATTGAAATTTATAGAAAAACTAAACTACCAAATTATGGAGTCTTTGATGAAAAAAGGTATTTTAACTCAGGCTCGAAGGTTGTAGTAATACAAAAAAATAATATTAAAATTGGGATTAGCATATGCGAAGATATTTGGGATGATTACGAAATATGTAAACTACAATCAAATTATGGTTGCAATTTATTAATTAATATAAATGGATCTCCTTATGACATTGACAAAAAACAAACCCGAATAAAACATCTGTCTTCTGTTTCAAAAAATTGTAATGCTCACTTAGTTTATCTTAATCTAGTAGGTGGTCAAGATGAACTTATTTTTGATGGTAGCTCTCTTGTGTTTAATAATTTAGGCAATATAATTTATTCACTTCCAAGCTTTGAAGAAAAAGATGGAATTATAGATTTAGACTTAGATTTAAATTTCAATGAACCAAATAAAACACTAATAACCAATCTAAAAAAATATAATTTATCTGTAAAAGAAATTGATTTTCAGTACATGAATACTAAAGAAAGAAATAGGGTTCTTGATATTACTAAAATAAATGAAATTGAAGATGTATATAAGGCCTTAGTTTTAGGCACCAGAGATTATCTTATTAAAAATAAATTTAATAAATGTCTTGTAAGTCTTTCAGGAGGTATAGATTCCGCTGTAGTAACGGCGATAGCAGCTAAAGCTGTCGGTTCAAAAAATATAGTTACAGTTAATTTGCCTTCTAGATATTCATCTGATCATTCAATTACAGATTCAGAAAAATTGTGCAAAAATCTAGGCATTAAGCTAATCAATTTACCAATTGAAGATGCACATAAATCAATGGAAGATTCTTTAAATTTTATTTTCAAGAATACTAAAAAAAATGTGGCTGAAGAAAATTTACAAGCAAGAATAAGAGGAAATATCATAATGACAATTTCTAATAAATTTTCTTTACTTGTATTGTCTACAGGAAATAAATCAGAAATTGCAACTGGATACGCTACTTTATATGGTGATATGGCTGGGGGATTTTCTGTTTTGAAAGATGTTCCTAAAACTATGGTTTATAAATTAGCAAATTACATAAACAAGGTTAGTGATAATTATACAATTCCTATAAATATAATAAATAAACCACCTTCAGCAGAACTAAAGCCAGATCAAGTTGATCAGGACAAACTACCAGAATATGAAATACTAGATAAAATCATTGAATTGTATGTTGAAAAAAAACAAAATATCAAAGAAATCATGTCCAATAAAATTCTTAGAAAAAAAATATCTAATGATGAAATATTAGATATAATTCAAATGATTGATCGTAACGAATATAAAAGAAGACAATCCCCACCTGGAGTAAAAATAACTCCTTTGGCGTTTGGGAAAGATAGAAGGTATCCAATAGCTTCTGAGTTAAAATATACTTATACAAAATTTATATATTATGATAAATAAAAAAATAAAAATTACATTTATTTTTTTGTTATTTTTTTTGCTTTCATGCAAAGAAAATAATTATCAATTAATTTATGAAGAAAAAATCCCTTCAGTAGTAGAAATTACTGTTTATGGGAAAAATATTTTTGGAGGTTTACATAAATTTGCAGCGGGATCTGGTTTTGTTTGGGACAATAATGGAAATATATTAACCAATTATCACTTGGTTATGGACGTAAAAGATTCAAATTATAGAATAATTGTTCGTACATATAATAACGATGAGTTTGAAGCAGAATTAATTGGAATAGATCCATATTCAGACCTAGCTGTAATTAAAATAAATGAAAACTTGCCCAAATTAAACTTAGGAGATTCCAATATTGTGTCTCCTGGTGATGATGCGATTGCAATGGGGAGTCCTTTCGGACAATCTTTTACAATGACAACTGGTATTATAAGCGCCATTGGGAGAACACTGAATGGATTAACTTATTACAAAATACCGCTAGTCATACAAACTGACGCTGCGATAAATCCAGGTAATTCAGGGGGGCCTTTGTTAAATTCAAAAGGAGAAGTTATTGGAATCAATACACAAATTAAATCTAATAGTAACTCTCCTCAAAATTCAGGAGTAGGGTTTGCTGTGCCCATAAATCTTGCTAAAAAAGTTGTAGAAAATATTAAATACGGGATCGAACATGAATATTCATATTTAGGAATTGAAGCATTAAATCTTGATTATGAAATGAGAATTAGAGCAGATGTAGAAGAAAATTTCAAAGGGTTACTTATAACAAGCCTGGAAAAAGATGGCCCTGCAGACCAAGCTGGCATAAAAGGTAACTCAAGTATAGGAAATTATGATGGAGATATTATAACCAAGATAGACAATTTTGAAGTTAGTTCTTTTGAAGACTTAATTGCATACTTAGCTCTTCACACTTCTCCCGGGGATATAGTAAAAATAGAATTAGTAAGAGATTATAAATATAGGGAAGTGAATGTAACGCTAGGTGCACGTCAATAGTAAAAAAAATGTAATCAAAACACGTTGACAGAACACTTGAACCATTTAGAACATTTGTGCTATAAATTAATAATAATAATAAAATTTGGAGAAGAATGTGGTACGGAAAAAAACTGACAATAAAAATAATAAAAAAAATCAAACTATTGATATTACAATTGAGCAAATAGAAAAAACTTTTGGAAAAGGATCTGTAATGAGGATGGGCGAAAATCCTATTGTAGATTCTAATATACAATCTATTTCTACAGGTTCAATGGGTCTAGATATAGCTTTGGGAGTAGGGGGCCTTCCTAGAGGGCGTATAGTTGAAATTTTCGGTGCTGAAAGTGCTGGGAAAAGCACATTGGCACTGTCTTGTATTGCCCAAGCTCAAAAAACTGGAGGTCAGGCAGCATATATTGATGTTGAACATGCAATGGATCCAGGATATGCAAAAAAAATAGGAGTAAATACTCAAGAATTACTGATTTCACAACCAAATTCTGCTGAGGAAGCTTTAGAAATAACAGATTACTTAGTAAGATCTGGAGCATTAGACATAGTAGTATTAGATTCAGTCGCAGCTTTAGTACCTAACGCGGAACTGGAAGGCGAAATGGGTGATTATCACATTGGATCTCAAGCTAGGCTTATGTCACAGGCTCTAAGGAAATTAACAGGCACTATACATAAAACCAATACAACATGTGTTTTCATAAATCAGTTAAGAGATAAAATTGGAGTAATGTTTGGTTCACCTGAAACTACTCCCGGTGGTCGAGCTTTAAAGTTTTATAGTTCTGTAAGAATAGATTTAAGAAGATCAGAGTCTCTGAAGGTAGGTGAAGAATTAGTAGGAAATAAGGTTAGAGTTAGAGTTGTAAAAAATAAAGTTGCTCCTCCATTTAAAAAAACTGAATTGGAAATATTATATAACGAAGGAATTTCTAAAGAAGGCGAAATTTTAGATCTTGGTGTCACAAAAAATATATTAGAAAAAAATGGTTCATTTTATTCTTTTGAAGGTGAGAGACTTGGGCAGGGTAGAGACGCGGTAAGAAAATTTTTGAAAAACAATCCAGATTTAACAAAAAAAATTGAAGGTTTAATATTAAATCCTCCAGAAGAAAATCAAACGATAGAAACTAATATTATGGAAGCCACTGGTTAATTGAAACTTTGCTAAATTAAAGATCAATTGTAAAATTTAATAGTGGACATAATAATAATCATAATAATAATTGTAATTGCATTACTAGGTAGTGCATTTATCAGTGCATCCGAAGCTGCAGTTATAGCGGTAAATAGGGTAAGAATAAAACATCTATCGGATGGAGGAAACAAACGAGCTACAGCAATTGTAAAGACGTTGCAAGAGAATGAAAAATTTTTTGGAACATTATTACTTCTCGGAAACTTATTAAATGTATTAATCGCAACCTTGGTTGGAACTTTAATAATAAATTTATTTGGCAAAGGAAGCATATACTCTGTTATATCTGCAACCATTATTTCTACAATTATAGTTGTAACTTTTGGAGAACTCACTCCAAAGTCTATTGCAACAAGAGTGGCAGACAGATGGTCTATTTTTGTAATTCAATTCATAAGAGCTCTTATGTATTTAGTTGGACCAGCTGTATGGGCATTTACTATTATTCCAAAATTTATAACTAAAACTTTATTAAAATCAGATAAACTAGAAAATCCTGCTGTTACCACTGGAGAATTGAGAAGTTTGATTGATATCGGTGAAGAAGAAGGAACTGTCGAATCATCTCAAGGAGAAATGTTAGAAAACATTTTTAGATTTAGTGAAACTGAAATAAAAGACATAATGACACCTAGGCCAGAAATTATCTGGATTCAATCAGAAACATCTATCAAAAATTTCTTAAAGATTTATAAAAAAAATCCTCATACTCGTTTCCCCGTGTGTGATGGTCAATTAGATAATGTTATTGGAATTATTAATGTAAAAGACGTAATGCTTTCTCTAACTTCTCCTGAAATTGATGATTCAAAATCAATAAATACACTTTGCAAGGAACCTATGTTTTCACCCGAAATGAAATTACTTGATGAATTACTCGAAGAGTTTCAAATTAGTGGACATAAAATAACTTTGGCAATTGATGAATATGGAGATATTTCAGGAATTCTAACTTTATCTAGATGTATTGAAAAAATAGTAGGAGAGGCAGCTGAAGAAGGGAAAAAATTGGTGAAAAAAATTAGTAAAGCTAGCAATGATACTTATGTAGTGGAAGGTGGGATTGCTATCGATGAAATAAACAATGAACTCAAAATAAAAATTCCAGAAGGAAGATATGAAACATTAGCTGGATTTATTATAGATAGAATGCAAACTTTCCCTAGTAAAAAATCGCGTACGAATTTTAGAGGTTTTAGATTCACAGTAATGGACATCGAAAAAAATAAAATTTCTAAAATTCAAATAAAAGTTCCATTACAAAATATTAAAAAAAATGTCAGATAATTCTATTGTAGACAAAATAAGGAATAATATCTCAAAAAAAATAGTTAATGGAGAAAAAAAAGCTATTGTTGGATATTCAGGAGGGTCAGATTCAAGGTTTTTACTTGAAATATTAACATTAATAGTAAAAGATCCAAAAAAAAATTTAATTGTTTGTCATGTAAATTATGGTTTACGAAATTTAGAATCTGATAAGGATCAACAGTTGGTAGAAAAGATTTGTAATTCATTAAATCTAAATTTGGAAATCAAAAACTGTTCCTTATCTGAAGAACCTAAAGGAATTCAAGAAAAAGCGAGAAAAATACGGATGGGATTTTTTTCTGATTTATCAACTAAATACAACACCAACCACTGTTTCTTGGGACACAACATCAATGATCAGATAGAAACCATTATGCAAAATATAATCCGTGGTACAGGCAAAAAAGGTTTAAGTGGTATGAAATACACGAATTCAATTTACTTTAATAAAAAAAAATTGATACTTTCAAGACCATTGCTCGATTTGAGAAAAAAATTTATTGAGGAATATTGTACTAAAAATAATTTAGAATTTTGTGTGGACTCATCAAATAAAAAGAATATTTACAATAGAAATTTATTAAGAAACAAAATAATTCCAGAAATAGAAAAAATAAATCCACAATTTGTTGAAGCTATTAATAACCTTTCAAAAAACGTTAACAATTTAGATGAAAATGTAGAAGCTCAAAAAAAAAGGATCATAAAGGATTATCAATCTTTGATAAATGAAGAAAAATTTCTAGGCAGAAATCATCACGAAATGATAAATAATGTCATAACAAATAAATCTAAATCTGAAAATTTACCAGGAGATATAAATATTAGATCAACTGGTAAATCTATTTTTTTGGAGAGTAGATTAAATAACAAAAGTGAAAGTTATAAAATATTCTTACCCATTCCAGGCAAAATATTCTTACCCAGTGGAGAGAAAATTACTTCTAAAATTATAAACAAGCCAACAAATTTAAAGTTAGTTAATAAAAATAATATTTATATAAGTTCTAACTATATAGATAAGAAATTATTTATTCGAAATAGAATTAACGGAGATAAAATGTCTCCATTTGGAACTGATAAAAAAATAAGGGTGAAAAAACTTTTGTCTGACTATAAGGTTTCTGTAAAATCAAATTATCCATTATTATGTTCAGAAAATGAAATAATATGGTTAATAGGTTTAAGACAATCTAACAAATCAGTAGTACTAAAAACAGAAAAAAAAGTTATTGAACTATTAGTATCAAAGAACTCTGTTTAATCGTGAAGAAGGAGTAATTCCAGGCTTTCTGCCTCTTCTTGCTATTAAATTACCATCTATTTCTTTTATGTCTCCAGAAAAAGTTATCCCTGAACCTCGTGCTATATAATTATCAATCGCAAATCCACCTATTTTGCTTCCATTCTTAACAAAATTTCTTATATCATCTGGTTGTAAATCACCACTAACATAAATATCAATCTCTTCAAAGTTTTCGTAATCCAATTTAATTCGTATTTCATCAACTAAATGAGGTGTTATTCCTCCTCTTTCAATAGGAGTTTCTATTCTTATTCCTCTCANAGTGCCCTTTAATCTTCTGGAAACTTCTAAAGCTTCTTCTGCTTCATCTTTAAATGTATCTACAAGAACTACTCGAGGAACATTTTTTTCAATATGCCTGTCAAATGCTAAAGCTGCTCTTACTGTATCTCCCATTATTAAAACTAAAGAATGAGGCATTGTTCCAGATGGAGTAGTTTGAGTTATTTTGCCTCCAATAATAGAGCTTATCGCTGAACATCCTCCGGTTATAGCAGAGTAATCAACATGAGCAGCAACAGAAGGATGAACAGCTCTAGCTGCAAAGCTTACTACTGGTATCCCTTCAGCTGCTACAATACATCGGTTTGCGGAAGTCGCCCATCCTGAACAAGAACTTAAAATACCCAACATAGAAGTTTCATAAAGCCCAAAATTTGCATATTTTGATTTTATTCTAAAAACCACTTCTTTCTTTGATATTTCATTAGAATCGCTCAAAGCCCAAACTTCTCTATCTGATTCAGGCAAAACATGTTCTAAAATATCAATAATTTGATTAACTCCACATAATATCCCGTCATCTTGTGCGTGTATTTCATATGTCACATATGGGTTCAAACCTTCGTTTCTCAAAACAGTAAGAGCTCTATGCAAATATATTTCAGAATTTTCACCGACTAGAAGTGATCTTTCTAAAAAANTTTCTTTGTTTGTTTCATTCATAATATTTATTTTATATTTATTCTAATTCTTATCAAACCAATTAAATCTTCTATTGCAGTTTTTAATATATTGACACTTGAAGATGGATCATCAATCCATTTAACAGGTAATTGTTTGATTTGTAAATTTAATTTTCTTGATAATAAAAGCAATTCCGTGTCAAAAAACCAGAAATTATTCTTTACTAAAGGTAACAAGATTTGTGCTTTTTCACGTGAAATTGCCTTAAAACCACATTGCATATCATCAATTCTACTTTTTGGAAATAAAATTTTAACAATAATGTTGTAAGATCGTGAAGTAATTTCTCTTATTTTTTTTCTTCCAATAACTTCAGATCCATTAGATAGTCTTGATCCAATAGATATATCATAATTATCTATAATGATTCCATTTATTAATGGGAAAAAATGTTGTAAATCAGTTGAAAGATCAATATCCATATAACAAAAAACATTGGCTTTAGATTTTTTCATAGCAATTTTTAGTGCTCTTCCTCTGCCTTTTTCAGGTATTCGAATATAGTTATCAAGCAATTTGTTTTTTAACAATTTTTTTGCAACTTCTTGAGTTTGATCTGTTGAACCATTATCCACAACTGTTAAATAGATAATGTATGAATGATAATTGTTGTGATTTAGATAGTCTTTAAGAATTCTCAATTGTTTTTCTAGTACTTCAGATTCATTGAAAACAGGTAAAATTACATCTATTTTTATATTTTTTATACTCAATGTGAAAAATGTCTAGTATTAGTAAATATCATCTTTATATTATGACGATTTGCTTCAGAAATCACTTCATGATCTCTAATTGAACCACCTGGTTGAATAATATTTCGAATGTTATTTTTTGAAGCTAATTCAATACTATCTGAAAATGGGAAAAAAGCGTCTGAAGCTAAGATTGAATTTTCTGTTAAATACGACTTTGCTTTTTCAATTGCTAAATTAACACTATTTATTCGGTTCGGTTGTCCAGATCCAATGCCAATTATAGATTTTTCAGACGTAATAATAATAGCATTGGACTTTACAAACTTGGTACAGGCCCAAGCAAATGCCCAATTTCCCATTTCATTTTTATTAGGCTTATTTTGTGTTACAAAATCCCAATTTTTAATTAGATCATTTTTATTATCTATTTCTTGATACAATAAACCTCCATTGATGGTTCTAAATTGAAAAAATTCTTCTTGAAAATTTGAAGTCAAAATTCTAGTGTTTTTTTTCTTATTTAATATTTTTAATGCTTTCATTGAGTAAGATGGCGCAATAATAACATCAAAAAACATACTTGACATCTCCTGAGCTGTTTTTGCCTCTAATTCTGTATTAAATCCAACAATCCCACCATATGCAGATATAGGATCACCCCTAAGAGCCATTTTATAACTATCCAATTGGTTTGAAGAATATGATAGACCACATGAATTTGTGTGCTTTACAATGGACACACAATGGTTTGGGAATGAATTTACTGCCATAAAAGCAGAGTCAGCATCGAGATAGTTTAAGTAAGACATTGCCTTACCGTTAAGTAATTTCGAATTGGCAATTCCATTCGTTGCATTTGAGTAGATAGCTCCTTTTTGGTGAGGATTTTCTCCATATCTTAGATCTGATATTTTATGATAACTTAAATCTAAACGATTTTTAAAATTTTCTTCTGATTGATTATCTAAATAATTTTCTATNGCTTTGTCATATTTTGAAACAAGTTGAAAAACTTTTTTTGCTAAAATTTTACGTGTAGTGAGATCTATTCCTCCTTTAGTTATTTTTTCAGCTAACATTTCATAATCTTTTGGATCAATTAAAACTGTTACTCTTTTGTAATTTTTTGCTGCCGCTCTCAACATTGCTGGCCCACCTATATCGATATTTTCGATAATTTGAGCATCAGTAGAATTTTTTCGTGCAACAATTTTCTCAAAGGGATACAANTTATTAATAANAATATCGAAAGTGTCAATGTTTAAATTATTTAAATCTTTCAAATGAGTATCGTTTTCAGTGTCGGCTAAAATACCTGCATGGATTTTTGGATGTAGAGTCTTCACTCTTCCATTCAATATTTCTGATTCTCCTGTAATAGAATGAACAGAATCTACTTTAATACCAATTTTTTTTAAATATTCAAAAGTTCCACCAGTCGAAATGATTTTATAACCAGCATTTATTAGAATAGGACAGATTTGATCTAATCCGGTTTTATCATAAACACTTATTAAAGCTTGCAATAAAAAAACCTCCTAACTTCACTTAACTACCACTGATGATCCTTTATCTTCATTTATTAACATTTCACCTATTACCCATGAATCAGGACATTCAGTTAATATTTTTTTCACATTTGAAGGGTCTGAAATGATAACTAATCCCACTCCCATATTATATACATTGAACATTTCATCAATTGAAACATTACCTTTTTCCATAATAAATTTAAATATTTCAGGTATTTCCCATGAGCGTTTATTTATTTCAGCCTTCAAATGACCATTGAAAATTCTTGGGAGATTTTTGTAAAGCCCACCACCAGTTATGTGAGAAATTCCAGAAATCAAATGAAAAAGATCTTTTATTGATGACAAATATTCTTTATGAGGTTCTGCTAAAAGTTCTCCAAAATTTTTTTCTTCCCCATTTATTTTTTGAGACAAAATAGTAATATCATTGTCTAAATCAAAAATTGCTCTAACAAGTGAAAATCCATTAGTATGAAGTCCACTTGAAGGTAATGCTATTAATATATCTCCTTCTTTAACATTATCGGGTTTTATTAACTTCTTTGGATCAACTATTCCCACCATGAATCCAACTACGTCGTAATCGCTTCTACCATAGACTCCAGGTAGTGTAGCAGTTTCCCCTCCTATAATCGAACAATTAACTTTTTTACATGCTTGAGCTATCCCTTCTATGATGTCCATTACGACTTCTTCATTCAATTCACCAAAGGCTAAATAATCTAAAAAGTATAATGGTAATGCTCCTTGCGGGATTAAATCATTCACACAATGATTTACAATATCTATACCCAAATTTCTATGTAAATTCATTCTGGATGAAATTTTAACCTTTGTTCCTACAGAATCTGTAGTGGACACCAGNACTGAATCTTTCTTGAATGTGCTTATACTAAATAATCCTCCATAACCATCTTTATTATTAATAACCTCATCTCTATGAGTAGATCGTACCATTTCGATAAGTTTACTTTTTATCTCATCCGATTTTTCTAGATCCACCCCAGATTTTTTATAATCGAAGTTTTTATTCATAGTATTTATTTTTTTCTAGATTTTTCAAATTGATATTTATCAAAATCTAATTGAATTGGGATAGGATAATTACCCGTAAAACAAGCTTTACAATAATTTCCATTAGTAGAATTAACAGATTCTAATAAACTATCTAAACTTAGAAAACCTAAAGAATCAGCTCCAATTATTTTTTTTATGTTTTCTACATCAAAATTATTTGCTATCAATTCTTCGTTTGTTGCCATATCAACTCCAAAATAACATGGAGAGATTATTGGAGGAGAGGAAACTCTCATATGTACTTCTTTTGCTCCNGCTTCTCGCAAAAGTTGTAATACTCTTGAGGTTGTTGTACCTCTAACTATAGAATCATCAACTAAAATAATTTTTTTATTTTCGATTACATTTTTTAACACATTAAATTTGGTCTTAACTCCTAATTCTCTTAAGCGTTGGTCGGGATAAATAAATGTTCTACCTACATATCTATTTCTAATTAATCCTTCAGCATAATCAATTTTACTTTCTCTTGCATAACCTATAGAAGCTGGTATCGCCGCATCTGGTACTCCAATAACTACATCTGCATCAATTGGGTGTTCTTTAGCGAGAGCTTCACCCATTTTCACTCTTGATTCATATGCAATAGTTCCATTTATCATTGAATCGGGTCTTGCAAAATAAATTTGTTCAAATATACAAAGAGAATGCTCTTTTGGTGCTGAGTTAAATTTTTTACTTTCTATCCCATTTTTATCAATTACAACGGTTTCTCCGTTTTCAATTTCACGCACAAATTCAGCTCCTATATGTGCAAGGGCAGAAGATTCTGAAGAAAGAACCCAAGCATCATCCATTTTTCCTAAACATAGTGGTCGGATCCCTAAGGGATCTCGAACTCCTATCAATGTATCTTTAGTCATCATAACTAGTGAAAAAGCCCCTTTGACCAAACGCATGCAATAAGTCGATTTTTCTAACCAATTTTTACCTACAGCATTTGCATATAATAGTGCTAATATTTCTGAATCAGTACTTGTCTTAAACTCAATGTCATATTCGGATAGTAGTCTTTCTCTTAATTCCGACGAATTTATAACATTACCATTATGAGCAAATGATAATTCACCATTCACGCCATAAACATTCAAAGGTTGTGCATTTTCCTTCAAATGACTTCCTGTGGTTGAATATCTAGTATGCCCTATTCCAATGTTTCCTTTTAATTTTTCAATGTCTTCTTGTTTAAAGACATTTGATATAAGTCCTAAATCAGATACAGAATATATATCGTTCAGATCTGATGTGGTTATTCCTGCACTTTCTTGACCTCTATGTTGTAAAGCAAAGAGACCAAAATATATTGATTCAGCCACTTGATTTTTCGGATTATAAACACCAAAAACTCCACATTCTTCATTTGGAGATTCTATAGCCATTAATCATTTCATAATTATTTTGAAAATTTATGCCTCATATAAAGGTTACATTTTCGTTCTAAAATATAAAGTATAAATAAATACCTTTTTTTATTATTTATATTTTAGATTTTCTATTCGGTAACATGAAAAAATTTATCATAAGTTCAAGACCAAAACAAATGACAAAAAATTTGTTAATTTTTGTCCCTCTTTTTTTTACTATTGATAAATGGATTTTATATGGCTACACAGATATTCAGACGCTAATTTTCAAAAGTCTTTTAACATTTTTTTCTTTTTGCTGCTGCTCAATAATTGGATATCAAATAAATGATNTTATTGATAAAAATTTAGATAAATTTCATCCTGTAAAAAAAAATAGGCCTATTGCGAAAAATGAAATCAAAAATATAGAACTTTTAGTGTTCGTATTTTTGGTTTTTATTGTTGGTGGTTTCTTTGCCTATTTAGTAAATATAAATGTTCTATTTTTATTCATCTTATATCTTTTATTAAGCATTATTTATTCTTATATATTCAAGAATTACTTTTTAATGGATTTAATTTTCATAGTTGTTTTTTATATTGTAAGAATGTCAGCAGGAACAATAGCAATATCGTTTGATATTTCCATTTGGTTGTACATATTAACTGGGATATCTTCTTTCCTAATAATAACCATAAAAAGAGTTTCAGAAAGTAACAACAAGTTAAATAACACAAGATCTAATATCTCTTTTTATGGGAATAAAGTTTTCAAAAGATTGATTTTTTTTCTTGGGATACTAACTTGTTTTACATATCTAATTTATTCAGTGTTAGAGGTATTTGAAAATCAAAAAAACTGGATTTTTATACTTACTTCATTTTTTTTCTTTACGGGAATAATTAGGTATATTCAATTGACTAATGATGATAATAAGGGTGAATTCCCTGAAGAAATAATTCTAAAAGACAAATATATCTTTCTAGCAATAATGTTTTTTTTCATATTTATACTAGTAAGTTTAATCTAGAACTGAAGCTAGTTTTTTATATTTAAAAAAAATATCTTAATATAAAAAAAAAAATCATGTATGATTTGTTAAAAAATTTGGAGAAAAAAAGATGTCTAAATTTGNTGCCATATTNTTGTTAATCTTTGGCGTAATTAATCTGTTTATTGGATTTGGGCTTTTCTTTTTATTTACAAATGACGGTAACACAATCATGAATATACCTCATCCTCAGATGGTGGGAGTACAAGTTATTTTGATTAGTATTGTCAGTATAGGATTTGGTTTAGTTATTTTGAGTTTATTAACCAAAAAATCATAGCTTAAAAAATGATTTAAGAAGGATAAAAAATGAAACATAAATTAGTCCCCATNAGTAATATTCGTAATTTTGATAATAAAACAATGGAATTGCGATCAAAAGAATTTTATGAAGACATTAAACAAAGGAGAACAATTAGAGATTTTACTGAAAAAACTGTACCTAAATCTATAATTAATAATTGCATTCTTAGTGCTGGAACAGCCCCAAGTGGAGCAAATATGCAACCATGGCATTTTGCTATTTCAGGGCGAAGCGATATTAGGAAAATCATCAGGCAACAAGCAGAAAAAGAAGAGAAAGAATTCTACGAAAAGAAAGCTTCAAAAGAATGGCTGAAAGCCTTAGAACCTTTGGGTACAAATTATAGTAAACCATTTTTGGAAACTGCCCCTTATCTTATATGTATATTTGTTAAAAACTACGGTTTATTAGATGATGGTTCACGTGTAAAACATTATTATGCAACTGAATCGGTAGGGATTGCAACAGGGATCCTGATTACAGCTTTACACAACGCAGGACTATCAACATTAACACACACTCCCAGCCCTATGAGATTTTTAAACAAAATCTTTAAGCGTCCTAATAATGAAAGACCTTTCCTTTTGTTAGTTACTGGGTTTGCAGATAAGAAAGCAAAAATTCCAGACATTAAAAAATTTCCTCTAGAAAAGATTTCAACAACCATATAATGCTAGAGATATTTATTTATTCGAAATAAATATTTAGTGTGAAATTTTTTCAAAAATTCCTTCCATTCCCCAATGTTTGGTACTTTCAGAAGCAACTTTTGATGCAAGATTTGCTGAATATATTAATTCTTTTGTTGCAAAAAATGTTATAGCAAAAACAGCAGCATAAATATCTCCTGCACCTGTTGTATCAATGCTTTTTACATGATAACTAGAAAAATCAAAACTATCTTCCTGATGAAAAATTGTTGATCCTATGTGTCCCCTTGTTATAACTAATATTTTCGCGAGGTTTTTTAAATCATTAATATTTATATTCGATGATTGAATCTCCTCTTCAGAGAAAAAAATTATTTCTAGTTTTGGAAGGTATTTTAGTTTATTAAAATTTATTAGAATTTTTTTCTTATCTTTTATTCGAATCCATCCCTGCGGTACGCCAACAAAATATTTGTCATTAGAGTTTACCAATTGATTCACCTCATTAATATCTATCTCATGAAAAATAGGAGCAAAAAATACAACATCATGTTTATCGATAGTTTTCTTTAAATTTTTTAAATTTAATTTTGTTGCTTCTGAGAAAATTTCAAATTCTCTTAAGTTATTTTTGTAACTTAAAATAAATTTTGTGGTATTTTTTGAAATATTTTTTATCAGATTTATTTTAGGGTTTAAAGAATCGATGGGAAAATCATCAGCAAAAGAGCTGAACATAGTCACATTATGACCATATGAAGAGAGTATATTTGAAATGTAGGATACTGGACCACCTGCACCAAAATAAACATTATCGATTTGATCTAAAGAAGGATTCCCCACTACCAAAATTTTTGACATAATCAATCTTCAACAGGTATTATCACTACCTTTCTATTTACTCCTTCTCCTCTGCTTTGAGTTTTTACATTTTTGTAATCAACAAGAGACATGTGTACTATTCTACGATCTGCAGGCGACATAGGTTCAAGTGAAATACGCTTCCCTGTTTTTTCAACTTTTGAAGCTGATTTTTCAGCTATTGATTTTAGTTTTGATCGTCTCCTAAATTTATAATCTTCAACATCGATTATTACATTTGCTCGTCTACCTAAACTTCTACTTGCAATCAATCTAACTAAATACTCAATTGAAGCTAAAGTCTCTCCTCTTCTACCAATTACTAATCCTGCATCATCTCCTTCTAATTCAAATACAATAGAGCCTTCTTCTACTTCGTCTCTTACATACACATCAATTGAAGTGTCTGTTGATTGAATAAAATAATTTAACACCTCACCTACCAAAGTTTCTACTTCTACATCTTTCTCCTGATCAGAATCATCAATTATCTTTACTTCTTTTTTTGTAGTAGATCTTTTTGTAGTAGATCTTTTTGTAGTAGATCTTTTTGTAGTAGATCTTTTTGTAGTAGATCTTTTTGTAGTNGGTTTAGTTATAGGTAATGAACCAACTTCATACACTTCTATTTCAGCTGGATGACCTCCCAACCCTAAAATTCCAGCTCTACCAGTATCTATTATCTTAATTTCTAGATTTTCTAGATCTGTTTCTAGGGTTTTTAGAGCCTCTTCTGTTGCTTCTTCTACTGTTTTTCCTTTGAATATCTTCGGTTCCATTTGAATCCTCCTTTATAATTGTTTGTTTATTTGTTTGTTCATTATTTTTCTTATTTTCAGCTATTTTATTTAAATATTCATCCCTCGAATTAGTTGTTCCAAAATACAATTTACCAAAAAGCATAATGGGTTGTTTCCCTCCAATATAATATTGGATCAAGATTCCTATTAAATTTGAGAAAAGTATATAAACAGCCAGTCCCGCGGGAAATTGCCAAGTAAATATAGCAAACATAATAGGCATCATCCATAACATCATTTGCTGTGTCTGCTGTTGTCTAGGGTCAGTATTTGGTGACATAGAAAATTTCTGTTGCAAATACATAGAAGCTCCTACTATTATTGGCAATACAAATTGCCAAGGAGTTGGTGCATACTGTACAAAATCAACTAAATCTATCCCAATAAAATCACTATTAAAGGGGATTTTTGATATAGAAGCATTCCATGAATAGAAATATTTTGACAAATCAACAAATCCTTCAGGGGTCGAAGGAGAAGTTTTTAATATAGCTCTATATAGTCCTATCCAAATTGGCATTTGGATAATCAATGGGCCCAAACAACCTATAGGATTAACTCCTGCTTCTCTATATAGAGCCATTGTTTCTTGCTGCATTTTTTGCCTATTTTGTACATCTTTTTTGGGGTATTTTTTTTGTATAGCTTGTAACTTTGGTTGCAGTTCTTGCATTTTCTTCATTTGTTTAGTTTGTCGTATTGTTAGAGGTATCATAATCAGTCGAATTAAAATAGTAAACGAGATTATAGATAATCCAAAGCTATCTCCCAATAAGTCATAGAGAAGCGATAAGCTATTAATCATTGGTTTCATAATGATAGAATTCCAAATTAAACTAATAAAACTCATAAATTTTTCCTTAAATTAATCACAAACCGATCCTTTATTTAGATCCAAACAATAAATTAAATCTCTTGATTTTATATTGAAAAAAAGTATTTCTCCGTCTTCAGTGTGTATCAACAATGTTCGACCATTAATTAATGGAGCACTATATAATTTTTTATCTGTTGGATAATTCCCTAAACTGGATCCTCTTTCAAATCCATTATTNCTAACAATTTCTATCCCGTTTTTCTCAGTAGGAATCAANAATTCTTGATCAGATGCATCAGATAAAANGATGGGATCACCTACAACGATTTNATCAATNGAAAACTTATCCTTAACTTCATTNGTATCAAAATCNACAACATATATATCACCATTTAAAGTNAATAAATAAACTTCATCATTAAGGAAAATAGGATTATTAATAATCCATTCATTAGTAGTTAAAATTTTNATTTTATCTAATTGATTATTCTTAAAATCTTCTAAATTTATNGAATANAAATTACCAGCAATATCTGCAAAAAANAATCTTTTATTATGTACANNCAAAGGTGAATTGATTGCNTGAGGAAATTTATGTGAAAAAATTAATGCTTCAGAATATTTTTTATCTTTGACNGATAATAGTTCATCAACATTATAGGAATATATCATCCCTTTCATTGTACCTACTATGANATTNTTTTCTCCATAAGAATGNACACCNGTCCANATTTCACCTTCNNTNGGAATNTTNCCNATAATTTCACCTACGGCTCCCTTTTTCAATGAAATNATATATATAGAAGCATTNTTTATCTTATCTTCTTTTTCATTGTTNAGTGAAGCTACAAATAATGTGTCATTAATTANGATTANATTCGAGTTTATTTTAGAAGGTATAGTTTTTTTCCACAAAACATCNCCAGATANTTTATCCAATTCAAAAATATCTCCTGTACAAGTCTGTCCTTTACATTTGTATGTNGCACCAATAACAGAATTTTGTCGAATTATAGGAGTAGAATATGANGTTCCATTTTCTTCTTCAGGATATGACCAATTAATCATTGGGATTTGATCATTGAATTGGATTTGAAACAATCGTCCTTCATCAGAAATAACGTAATANTCTTCTTGATNTGTATCCTTTACAACATTAGACCAGCCNCCTTGAGGAGAAAAATTGGTNCAAGAAATACAAATAATGAATANTAAAGAAAAAAANAAAAAAACCTTNANTGAAATTTTTTTATTAGATAGATTAAATCTTTTAATTATTGGATATATTGAACAAATTATAATTCTAGCAAGTGATAAAAATAATCCTTTAATTATCCCTTTTGAAGAGATAGTTTTTTGAGCATATTCTGAACAAGTAATTGAAAAATTACATTGTCCACTTACGTAAGGTGACATTGCTCTTTTATAAAAGATAATTGATTTTAGTGATGCATTAATAAGACTCTTATGAATCATATTCAATATATATGTCAATTCTTTTCCCTAATCTATGAGATTAAAATAATTATAAAGATAGGATCTGAAGTCCCTAAAGTTCACCTTATCTATATCTGGACTTACATAAATTAGTATCCACAAAGATTTTATTCTTTTTTGTTCAACAATTTTTTCAAATATTTCATAAAACAAATGTCTAATTTGTCTGCGAATTCTATTTCTTCGAACGGCATTTCCAATTTTTTTGCTGATTTGAAACCCTAAACGAAAATGATCGTTCTGAGTTGATAATATTGATAAGGTAACAAATTTGTATTTCTCTCTTTTACCATATCTTCTAACTCTATTAAAATCTGTTCCTTTATTTAAACTATCTATTAACAAGTCTCTAGGTTAAACTGTAAGCTTAGCTCGACCTTTATTTCTTCTCCTTGATATGACGCGCCTTCCACTAGGTGTTCTCATTCTTGACCTAAATCCATGAACTCTTGCTCTTCTTCTATTCTTTGGTTGATAAGTTCTTTTAGGCATTTTGTCATCAAGTTGGTATATTTATAATCTATTAATATATTTCTCTTCTATTACTAATTATTAATGTTATCAAAAAATGTCAGGTAAGAATCGATTTTAAACAAAAAGATAGCTCAAAAAGAAACATTATTTACTTTTTTGGAATAAAATAAAGGAATACGGGAATTTAATTTATGAATCTGGAGGTAAAATGTCTGCTTTGAAGGAAAAAAAACCTGAAAATAAAGAGGCGTTGAACAACATTCCAGACAATATAAATGATGCATTTCAAATTTATGTCCAAACATCATCTAGAAAATTAAATAACATTGCTCAACAAGAAATTGGAAGAATGATTAGGTGGTTGGGCGATAAAAGAAGTATAAGTGGCATAACCCCTTCCGAAATAGGTAATTATTCTGACGAATTTGCTAAAAGAACAAGTGTCGCAACTGTAAGCCAAAAAGTCAATTATTTAAAAAAATTCTTGCTTTTTCTAAAACTAAATGAATTGACCGCATTGAATTTAGCCTCACATCTACGAATGAAAAAATCTAATGTTGGAAAAATTACAAAAAAATTAGAAGAGACTAAAAGAGAAGAAATCAATCTTACTGAAGCCGGATATAAAGATTTAGAAAAACAACTAAAAGAATTGAATGATCAAAGACCAAGACTTGCTGATGAGGTTAGAAATGCTATTAAAGATGGAGATATTCGTGAAAATGCACCTCTAGATGCCGCTCGTGAAAATCAAGATATGGTGAATTCTAAAATTCACGAACTTGAAGGCATATTGAAACTTGCAACAATTATTGATGAAAGTAATACAGGAGACAGAATTCAAATAGGTTCAAAAGTTGTGATAATAAATCCATTAACCTCAAATAACTATGAATATCAGCTTGTCGAGCCCAACGAAGCTAATCCTTTAGTAGGAAAAATCTCTAGTGTTTCTCCAGTAGGATCAGCTATTTTGGGAAGAAGATTGGGTGAAGAAGTTTTAGTAAAAACTCCAGGCGGAGAACAAACATTTACTATAAATGAAATAAAATAACATATTCATGAGATTAATCCAAGAGAAATCTAGGAAAAGTATAAATTCTAAATTACAAGAAGAACTTATAAAATCTATCCAAGGAGAAGTTCGTTTTGATGACATTTCCAGGCAAATGTATTCTACAGACGGATCAATCTATAGTATCTTACCTGTAGGCGTTACGATCCCTTCTAATGCAGATGATGTATCTGCAATAATCGAAATATGTAACAAAAATAACGTTGCTATATTACCAAGAGGCGGCGGAACAAGCCTTTCTGGGCAAACCGTTAACTCAGCAGTCGTAATAGATTTTTCTAAATATATGAATAAAATAATAGAAATCAATTCAGATGAAAAATGGGTAATTACTGAGCCTGGTATTACAATAGATAATTTAAATGAATCTGTAAAAAAATATAACTTACATTTCACTCCTGATCCATCAACTAAATCAAGAGCAAATGTTGGTGGAGCTATGGGTAATAATTCATGTGGAGCTCATTCAATTATTTATGGGAAAACAGTTGATCATGTTAAAGAAATGGAAGTTATTCTATCCGATGGTAATAAAACAAATTTTTCTGAAATAAGTGGGAATTCCTTAGAATACAAATTGGCTCAGAATAATTTAGAATCACAAATTTATAAAGGAGTCTTGGATATATCTGACAAAGCTAAGTCTGAAATAAATAAAAGGTTCCCACGAGTTAATAGAAGAGTGGGAGGATATAATTTAGATCTTATTCATCCTAACAGTAATAAGATCAACTTGGTAAATATTATGGTAGGATCTGAAGGGACTTTAGCTGCTGTTACAAAAGCAAAGCTCAATTTAGAACCTCTCCCAAAATATACTGGATTGGCCATCTTGCATTTCAAGGATCTAATTGAATCCATGGAAGCAACGGTTGCTGTCTTAGATGAAAATCCTGCAGCAGTAGAACATATTGGTCAAATGATAATTACACAAGCGAGGAAATCTTTGGGATTTTCTAGAAATTTAGATTTCTTGCAGGGTGATCCAAGTGACATACTTGTTGTGGAAGTTAATGGCAATTCTGAAAAGGAAATAAATTCTAAATTAAACAATTTAGGAAATAAAATGAAAAAAATAAATCTTTCGTATGCTATCACGAACATAACCGACCCAAATAAACAAGCTCAGGTTTGGGCAATGCGTCAATCAGGCTTAGGTTTAATGATGAATATACCTGGAGATGCTAAACCTATTCCATTTGTAGAAGATACAGCAATTTCTCCTGAAAAATTGCCTGAATATGTTAAAAGATTTGATGAAATAGTAAAAGCAAATGGTACTGAAGCAGGTTACTATGGTCATGCTGCAGAAGGTTGTTTACATGTAAGACCAACTATTAATTTAAAAAAATCTGAAGGTATTAATCGTATGATCAAAATTGCAGATGAAATATCTGATTTGGTTAAGGAATTTGAAGGATCTATGAGTGGGGAACATGGAGATGGTATTGTTAGAGGTGTTTGGACTGAGAAAATGTTTGGCACCAAGCTTGTCAATAATTTCAGAGAACTGAAAAAATCGTTTGATCCTTCTGGAATAATGAACCCAGGGAAAATATTTGACACACCCAAAATGGGGGAAAATCTAAGGTACGGAACATCTTATCAAATTAAAAAAATAGATACAATATTAGATTTTTCGGAAGAAGGAGGATTTGAAGCAGCAATAGAAAAATGTAATGGTGTTGGTGCCTGTAGGAAAACTAATGCGGGTGCAATGTGTCCATCTTATATGGCTACCAGAGAAGAAATACATACCACTAGAGGACGAGCAAATGCTTTAAGAGGTGCCTTATCTGGAGTGATAAATAATGATTTATTTTCAGATAAAAAAATGTTGGATGTTTTAGATTTATGTTTAGAATGTAAATCCTGTAAATCAGAATGTCCGTCTAATGTTGATATGGCCAAGATAAAATATGAGTTTCTAAACAATTATTATAAAAAAAATAAAATACCAATTAGATCAAAACTAATTGGGAATATTGGGAATATCTACAAATATATCTCTGGACCTCAAGCAAAATTATTTAATATAATAAACAGCCTTCCAGTATCAAAATATATATTAGAAAAGACAATTGGTATAGATCATCGTAGAAATATACCTGCGGTAAGTGATCACACTTTTGAAAATTGGTTCAATAAAAGAGAATCTATGTCAACTAATTCAAGAGGAAAAATATTGTTCTTTCATGACACTTATATTAATTATATTCATCCTAACGTTGGGAAAGCAGCAATAAAAATTCTGGAATCAGCAGGGTATGAAGTCGTAATTTCTGAAAGAAAATGTTGTGGCAGACCAATGATTTCTAAAGGCCTATTAGAAGATGCCAAAAAAAATACCGACTACAATACAAAAATATTAACGAAATACATTAATCAAGGAATAAAAATAGTTGGAGTAGAAGCAAGTTGTATTTCAGTTATCAAAGACGAATTCCCTGATCTAGCTGAAGATAGAAAGATCGCTTTAAAAATTTCAAAGAATACTCTTGCAATTCAAGATTTACTTTTAGAGATTCAAAATGATGGTAAACAACAAATATTATGGAATGAAGAGGTTAAAGATTTACTTCTACTCGTGCACTGTCACGAACGTGCTTTAGAAGGAGTAAATAAGGCTTTAAATTCCTTAAAAATTCCTCCAAATTTTTCAGCAAAGATTATTGATTCGGGATGTTGCGGTATGGCGGGTTCATTTGGAATGGAGAAAGAACATTATGAAATTTCAACTAAAATCGCTGAAGATAGACTTTTACCAAATTTAAGAAAATCAAAAGAAAATCAAGAGATAGTGGTTACTGGGATTTCATGTCATGATCAAATAAAAGATTTGTCAAATAAAAATCCAAGATATTTGGTAGAAGTGCTTGCTGAAGCTATCAGATATTAATATTCATTTGATGTTGCTAATTGTCCACATCCTGCACTAACCTCAATACCTTTTTCCATTCTAATGGTGGAAGGAATTCCAAATTTTTTTAATTCTTTTTGAAATTTTATTATCATAGAATCACTGGTTCTTTTATATTCAGATAATTTTGTTGGGTTTACTGGTATCAGATTTACATGAGCCAACATACCTTTGAGTAAGATACCTAAATCATTAGCGTGTGATGTCGAATCATTTTGACCAGATAGTAAAACATATTCAAAAAAAATTTTACGATTAGTTTGTTGTATATATTTCTTACAAGCATCTATCAACATTTCTATAGGATATCTTTTATTAATAGGAACCGTTTGTGCCCTAGTAAAATTATCGGGAGCATGAAGAGAAACTGCTAAATTAATTTGAATATTTTCTTTGGATAATTTTATAATTTCTGGGACAAGACCCACAGTGGAAATAGTTATACTTCTAGCTCCTAAATTAATACCATTAGGATCGTTAAGAATTTTTATCGCCTTAATAGTGTTATTATAATTAGCCAACGGTTCTCCCATTCCCATAAAAACGATATTTTTTATTCCATCATAAGATTTTTCTGGTTTACTTAAATATGAATCAAAATATTTTTTGTCTTCTAATTTTTTGAAATACATAATTTGAGATATAATTTCTCCTGTTTTAAGTTGTCTAAAAAACCCCTGTTGACCTGTTGCACAAAAAGTACATCCCAAAGCACATCCAACTTGACTGGAAACACAAATAGTTTTACGTGGTTTTCTATGATCATCAGAAGGGTAATTCATTAACACAGTTTCTATACGTAAGTTGTCTGTTAATTTAAATAAACTTTTATAGGTTGATTTATCTTTAGAGATCACATAATTCATCTCTTTTAATTTTTCAATAAAAAAGTATTTGTTTAAATCAGAAATTAAATCGATTGGGATATTTTTCATATCCTCAAAATTATCTATGTTATTTCTATATAGATAACGCCAAATTTGAGAAGTTCTATATTTGGGGTAATTTTTACTAGTTAAGAATTCTTCAAGTTCAAATTTTGAAAAATCGTATATATTTAGTGCCTTAATCATTATTTAACATTCACTAGTAAACATATGTTAGTATTATTTATAATAATTTTATAAGACAAAACTAAAATGGTTAACGATTTTATAGATGAAATTTCAAACCAAGAGGCTATATTAAAAGCAAAGGATTTAAGTGTTTTCTATGGATCATTACAGGCCATAAACAATGTTACATTTAATATTCCTAGAAACAAAATTATTTCTCTTATAGGCCCATCTGGCTGTGGTAAAAGCACTTTGATAAGGTGTTTCAATCGTATGAATGATCTTATACCGACTGCTAAAGTTGAAGGTGAAATTAAATATAATGATATTTCAATTTATTCTGAAAATTCTGATCCCACGGATATAAGATTTAAAATTGGAATGGTATTTCAAAAACCTAATCCATTTCCTAAAAGTATTTTTGAGAATGTGGCATTTGGACCTAAAATCAATGGTTTTGCCAAAGATAATATTGAATCAATAGTTGAATCTTCTCTAAAAAAATCAGCTTTGTGGGATGAGGTTAAAGATAGGTTAAAAGATAATGGCTTAACTTTATCAGGAGGTCAACAACAAAGATTGTGTATCGCAAGAGCATTGGCTGTAAACCCTGACATTATACTTATGGATGAACCTGCCTCAGCATTGGATCCAATTTCAACATCTAAATTAGAAGATCTTATTCAAGAAATATCATCAAATATTACTGTTGTTATTGTAACTCACAATATGCAACAGGCAACCAGAATTTGCGATTATGCTGCAGTTATGATGGCTGGAGAAAATAGAATTGGAGAATTGATAGAATACGGCACAAATGATTCTGTTTTCGGAAATCCCAAAGATGAACGTACTGAGGCATATGTTACAGGAAGAATTGGATAGTTAATAATATGGCAAGACAAGAATTTGACAATAGTTTACACAAACTTGAAACTGAAATTAAAATAATGGTTTCTCAAGTAGAGCTTTCTATAGAGAAAGCTATAAAATCACTAATTGAACAGGATCTAGTATTAGCTGATGAAGTGATAAAAAATGACGATGTAATTGATAAAATGCAAGACGATCTTGAAAAATTGTGTATAGACCTAATAAGAAGAGANCAACCATTAGCAGGAGATTTAAGAGAAATAGTTGCATGTATGTATGTAATTGAAGAATTAGAAAGAATAGGCGATTATGCTGAGGGAATTGCTGTATTGACCAACAGAATGGGTGTTAGACCTTTGCCGACAGACTTGGTAATTATTCCTCAAATTAGTATTATAAGTATTTCAATGTTAAAGACTAGTACAGAGACTTTTTTGTTAAAAAATGCTGATGAGGTAAAGAATAGATATAAAAAACTTCAAAAAGAAGATACTAAATTAGATAAATTATATAAAGATGTTCAAGAGAGATTAATCGAACTGATGAAACGTAAACCAAATGAAATTGAACGTGCAACTTTTTTATTGTGGGTTGCTCATAATTTAGAAAGAATCGCTGACAGATCAATTAATATTGCAGAGAGATCTATGTTCCTCGTAGGCAATTAGTTCCTCATAGGAACTATACTTTCTGTCAATTTTGAACTCAAAAACTGTACTTGAATGACCTTTACTGTAGTTTAACTCCACTTATAACGCCATTTTTTTATATAAAAAATATTTGTGTCACAATAAAAAATAAAACATATAATTGAAGTATTATGATTTGCTTAGGATGTGGAAAAGAAATAGATGATAACTCTAAGTTCTGTTCTGAATGTGGAAAAGANTATCCTCATACAAAAAAAACTAATAATTTTATACCTAAGATCAAACCTCCAATACCTAGAAATTGGTTAGTAATTTTAACAATCATTATAGTTCTAGTTGCCATCCTCCAAGCCATAATTAAGTTTATATACGTTGGATTTTAGTCCAGTTTGTGTCCGTAACCTCAGAAATAACTAAAGATAAATCTTTGATAATAAAATCAGATAAAAAATCATAAAATGGCGGTAAGAATGACTAACGCCACCTATAACGCCACTTTATGTTTGGAGGCACTAGAGGAAAGCAATGAGAGGGGTACTTTCCTCAAGTATAAAATTGTGTGTAGTCTAATTCCGCATAGAAATTAAACTATATTTTTTTATTAAATTTTGATTCCTTAATTCTAGAACAAATCTTTGTTCCTCACTAATAGATCCTCTTTTATTATTATTAATAACTCTATGTACCGTACGAGTTGAAATTTTTAATGCTTTTGCAATATTTTTATTAGAGAATTCTGAATTTTTCATAGTCATAATCAGTAAATTTCTATTGTTTTTCAATTTTGATTTATCCAGAATAGGATCATCATATTTACAAAGCGGAAGTGGACAATTTAAACAACTATCAGAAAATTCGCATCCATCTTCTAAAATAACATTTTTATTAATTACATCATTATATTTTGTCATAGTCATAGAAGAATCCTCATTTATGCTTACAATTTTTAGAGACATGAAAATAATTAAGAGAATAATTTTTTTTATATACATTAATTGTGACTAATGCATTAGTATTAATTTTTTCTTCATTTGAAAACAATATGTTCTCAAAAAGTAAAAACTCTTGATCTTTATCGAATTTATTTGAAAATAAATACTTAGATTGATTATAAGATATTTTATTGAATGATCCGTAAAAAACACAATCTAAATCTTTCAAATCATTTATCTTATCTACCATTTTAAAAATAGCAGGATACAAACATTCAATCATAGAAGAACTTATTATAGCGGAAGAAATATTATTATTTCTGTTTTTTATTAAAGCCCAAATCCTAAGATCATTCATAGATTCATGCCAACAGTATACGCATTCAATTCCGATATTATATTCTTTATGTTTTTTATCAATAATGCTTGTAGCAATCGATCTTATAACATCTACACCAGTTGAATTTATACTTTTTGATTTGTCAAAAACATTTGCCTTATAATTTATTGTCATAACAACTCCTTAATTAGAACATATGTTCATTTTAGAACAAGTGTTCTAATTAAGTCAAGTAAATTAATTACGACTTTATCTGCTAGTTTTTATCTGTATTCATAATTTTGAACTGGTGGTACAGGAGCTGGGATAGCTGGGCCAGCTGGAATGATTTTTTGTAGTTCTTCAATTGAAACTCCTAATATTCTGGCTGCGGATTCAAAGTCAGGAGGAGGTCCTCCTAGAGCCGCAATAAGTTCTGTGGTTGTTATTCCTAATTTAGAAGCTGCTTCTGTAAAATCAGGGGGACCTTGTCCTTGTCCACCAACAGGGGGACCTTGTCCTTGTCCACCAACGTCATAATTTAATTCATTTGGTACACCGTGGTAACAAAGTAAAAAATAAGGAAATCCTATTTGCCCTTCACCGTTTCTAATTGTGCTAACGTAATGATAAATGCCATCAGGGACTTCTGGGGTTGAACTAGACAAACCGTTGCATTCATCTGTGTTTCCAAGCCCTTCAATATACTCCCAGTCATCTATTCCGTTATATCCGTTCGCGTCTTTTTTTAATCTATAGCTAGAAGTTATTTCTATAACATTTTTATATGAATCCCACCCATATGGTCCATAAATAGGAAATCCATCAAAAGCAAACCCTATAACTGGTGAATGTTCATTGGGGTCTAATTTAGTTCTATAATCCCAATCTTCCCAGTCTAAACCAGTGCCTTCTGGATGCCAGTGTAAGCAATTAGCGTCAAAATGATAATGAAAATAAGCGCCTGCTGAATGCCCACCACATAACCCTAATTCAATCGGCTGTCTATCTTCTTCAAAATAGTCAAAATATAACGCAACAGCATCTCCACCTGGTCCTTCCTCAGGTCCATAAATTGGTACACCGGTAACAGTTATAGCAATAGGACCTCTATCAGGAGCCATTGTGATTTTTTCAGTAAATTGAGGATTAGTAGGAATTATCCATTGATAATTATTCTCTTGTGCGCAACAACCTAATCCTGATTGAAAATCATGATTAGGAATCCCTGTGCTGGTTACAATTACAGAATCATCTGTCAATTCGATATCTACATAACACTTCCAGATTTCTTCATCGTCTGTAGAAAGATCATCAACGATTATGCTGTCATTTTCGGTGCATAACCAAGCATTAGTGTACAAGCCATTAACATTATTATTAGCAATCTCTTTTTGGACAAATTCAGGTAAGGATATTGAATCAAGGTTTAAAGAAGAATTTAAAGAAATCAAAAGATCAAAATCCAATTCTAGGGTTATTTTATCTTCCACGCTAATAATAAAAAAAAGCTTGGGTATTTCCATTCCAAAATCGCTGAAAGGAAAAGATATGCTCCCTTGGCCTTTTAATCTTCCCATTTCTGATATGGCTTGAATATCCCATATCTTTGTCTGTGTGACTCCATGAATAGTAAGATCACCTATCATTTGGAATTCCACCTCATTTTTATCTAGATTAAGTAAACTGCTAGTATTTAAATTCTTAATTTCTTTAACATGAAAAAAGACTTCAGGGAATTTATCAGTTTCAAGAGAATTTCTTTTTAAATAATTATCTCTCTTAGATTCATCACTTTTAAGATTTGAAAGATCAATATTAATTATAGATTCAGGAGCTGGAATTCCGTTTTCGTCTAAGTAAATTCCTCCAGAAATGTCCTCAGTATATCCTACTGCATCTATTGGATATGATAATCTCGCAAGTTGCTCAGTTACTCTATAGTTTGCTTTAATATAATTGTCTGAATCAGATTGAAATTCAATAGATAACATTGGTGTAAAAGAATCATCAATTATTGTTTGATTCTCAGGTTCATCAGATTCATTTTCATCCTTATTATCTTGAGATTCGTTTTTTATAATTTCTGATTTTTCTAATTTGGGTTTCACATCAGAGTCATTATCAGGTATATTTGCATATGATTCCTCTTGTGAGGAGCATGAGAAAAGAATTACGGTTAATAGTATCAAAAAATATTTCACGATATAGATAATTATATTCAAAAATAGCATAAGAAGATACATGAAAACAGTTTTAATAACAGGGGCAACATCTGGTATAGGATTTGAATTATTTAAGATATTTTCTAATGAGAAATATTACGTAATTGGCATAGGTAGAAATAAACAAAGAATCAAAAAAACTCTCAATTCAATAAATAAAAATAGGGAAAATTTACAAAGTTTCTATTTATGTAATTTTGAAAAATTAGAGGACATAAAAAAAGTATTCAATAAAATATCAAAGGAAGTAAATTCAATAGATATTTTAATAAATAATGCTGGAGGAATATTTGTTAATAATAAATTAACCAAAAACAACATTGAGAGAACTTTTCAGGTAAATTATCTTTCTCATTTTTTACTTACTGAAATATTATTAAAAAATAAAATTTTGAACTCCAAGGCTCATATCCTTAACGTCTCTTCTAAAGTTCACGGAAGAGGGGAAATAAACCTTGACGATATAAATAATCTTCAAAATTATAATGCTGTAAAGAGTTATGCTCAAAGTAAGGTATCTCAAATTATGTGGGGATACTGTTTGTTAGAAAAACATAAAGAAATTTATATAAATTCTGTACATCCCGGAATTATAGGAACAAGGCTACTTTCTAATAATGGATTTATTTCTCCTATTTTAGTTTTTTTTCATAAAATTTATGGTAAAAATGCTAAATATGGAGCAAAGAACGTTTTTGAGGTCTTAAAACATGTATTAAAAAACAATATAAATGGAAAATACTTCAATGAAAGAAATGAAGAAAAATCTTCTGATTATTCTTACAATAAAATTATTCAAGAAAAACTTTTACAGATTAGTAAAAAACTCGTTAAAGATAATTTAGAATAAATTTTCTAACAACTACATAAAAATAAATAGATTAAAATTAGTAAAAAAATATGAATAATTATACTTATATAGCTGATGAACAACTCTGGGGACCTGAAAAATGGGAATCATTAGAACTAAATTATAATAAAAAAATTTCAAATGCTGTTTCAGAGGATAAAGCATATGATTTTGGCAAGGAACTTGGAAGAAAAATTCTAAAAAACTACAGCAAAAGTTTTTTTACAGTCACTAGATTTTTGCCCAAACATAAAAGAGATTTAGTTGAAATAGTATACGCGGCAGTTAGGTATCCGGATGAAATTGTAGACACTTTCAACTTTTCGGATGAACAAAAAGAAAATTTATTAAATGACTGGGGAGAAAAGTTTAAATTCTCCCGTCAATATACAAGCCTTATTTCATCGGTAAATAACAAAGTTCCAGTAGTTTTATCAGGTTTTAGAAAATTATCATTAGATAAATCAATCCCTGAAAAATATTATTTTTCTTTTTTGGATGCAATGAAAAAAGATATAAAAACTAAATCCTATAAAAATATGGATGATTTAATAGACAACTACATTTATGGATCCGCTATCGTAGTCGGCTATTTTTTGGCATATATCTATGGCGCAATAAAAGATAAGAGTGTAAAAGATTTATTAAAACCTTCCAAAGAATTAGGAATTGCTTTGCAATTAACAAATATAGCTCGAGATGTTTATGAAGATTATTTTAGAGGTAGGTATTATACTCCTGTTGATTTATTAGATTTACCAAAAAATGAGATAGAACTCGAAGGATACGTTATCAATGCAAGGAAAATACTAGCATTAGAAGCAGAAAGTTGGTACGTCAAAGCGGAGAAAGGAACGGAATTGTTTGCAAAGGATAGTCAAATTGCAATCCAGTCATGTTTAAATTTATTTAGAAAATTAAATGAAAAAATTCTTTCTGAAGAAAAACCAGCTAACTATAAATACAGTTTATCTTTGAAGGAAAAGCTTTCATTTATACCTTTAAGTAAAGTTTGGAAACTTTTTATGATCTATTTAACATGAAGAAAAAAAGAGAAAATCATGAAAAATAGTAAAGTTAAAGTATTGATTTTTGATGTTTTTGGAACAGTTGTTGACTGGCGCTCGACAATAAAAAAAGAATTAAATAAATTTCTACCATTGAATTTAAATAAAAAAGAACTTAATGATTTTGCTTTGGAATGGAGAAATGGTTATACAGACTTTATCGGTAAATTTAACGATGGAAAAGTTAAATGGAAGAATGTAGATAAAATTCATTTAGATAAACTAAAAGAATTGTTAGAATCGAAAGAATTATTAACCTCTATGGATGATGAAAATATTCTTGAAATAAATAAATTATGGCATAAATTAGATCCTTGGAACGATTCAGTAGAAGGTTTACGTAAATTAAAAGAAGATTTTTCTATAGGAACATTATCAAATGGAAATTTCTCATTATTATTAAATATGAGTAAATATTCCAAATTGAATTGGGATTTCATTTTTTCTGGAGATATATTTAAAAAATATAAAACAGATGAATATGTTTATAGAAAGGCATGCCAGTATTTAGATCTAAATCCTAGCCAAGTTATGCTGGTTGCAGCACATGAAGGAGATTTAAATGCAGCAAAAAAATTAGGACTTAAAACTGCATATGTAAATCGACCTCTGGAATACTCAAACTTACCTAATATAAACAACCCTAAAGGTTTCGACTATACTGCAACTGATTTTATAGATTTACATCAAAAACTAAGAAAAAATAATACTTAATTTTATTAAAGCTGATCAACAAATAAAATAGGGTATTAATATATAAGCTATGACACTTATATTTAACGCAGGATATTCTGCCAAGAAATATCTGGCTCTTTTACCGGAAGCATACCTTTTGGCTCAAGTTTTCCTAAATATACTTTTGCTACTGCCTCTTGTGCAGGTACAGAAGCACCGTATGAGAGGAGCATGTTAGGGACGTGAGTAAGCTCAGCTAAGACATATGGAGTGCCGAAACAAGTGTAAGCGACATTGTCATGAAACATGTGCGCTATCCTCCAGAGAGCCTGTCCAAATCCTGCCCCGATCTGATCAAAACTTCCACTCATAGGTACATGGCAAACGTTTACGAAGACAGATTGAAAATTAGGTAAATTTTCTCTTAATTCCATATCAGTGGGATTTTCCAATAACTCTACTGAACATCCTTCGTTTTTGAGTGAATTAGCCATAGGTTCCAAATTTGAATTCGAAAATGGACCTTTTGAGAAAACATTTACAAAAAGTACATTTTCGTCACCCTTGAGCTTTCTTGGTTCGGGATTGCCTCTACGTAATAATGTGATACTTTTATCAGACACTGTATTAATTGTCCTCTTAGCATTTCCTTGACTTGATTTAGCAGGACTTGCTGAAAACGGGTCTTTGTGAAGAGTCAAACGTGCTTTAAGTTCCAGTATTCTTTTGGTGGCATTTATAATGATTTCTTCAGAAATACGCCCTTCATGTACTGCATTTTTTATGAAGGCATAATCTTTTATTGTTTCGGGAAGCAAACACATATCTGTCCCTGCAAGTATATTCTCTATCGCTCTATCAGATACTTTTACTCTACTAGTCAAACCTGTCATCGGACTAGCATCAGAAATAATTACCCCTTGAAAACCAAGATCTTCTCTTAATAATTTCACTTGGAGGTTTTTGCTTAGAGTGGCAGGTAACGTGTGATTTGAATCTGGAATCCGTTGTTCGTAGGCAGGAAATGCAATGTGCCCAGACATAATTGCACTTACTCCTGAATCGATAACTGTTTTCCAGACAAGACCGTATGTCTTGTACCAGTCTTTTAAGTTGAGATGATTTGAAGTTGTGAGTAAATGTTGATCTCTTTCATCTGTACCATCGCCAGGAAAATGCTTCGCGGTGGCTGCCATAACTCCACCATTTTGGAACCCTCGTATAAAGGCAGTAGCATGCGCCAAAACTGTTTCTGTATCATCACCCAGAGATCTTATGTTGGTAATAGGGTTTCTAAAATTTAAATTCAGGTCTACAACTGGATTGAAGGTCCAATGGTATCCATAATATCTTCTCTGTTCCGCAATAAAGCGACAAGTTTCATAGGTTAAATCTGGGTCATTGGCTGCGGCAAAAGCCATCATGGAAGGTGCATATGAAGCGTAATCGAATACATTTGTCCTAGGAGAGTTTTCGTTCATTATGCGGGCGGGACTCGAACTTCCGAGTTCTATGTTTGATCCAATTATCACAGGAATTTTAGAGTGATTCTGAATTTTTTCCAATACTAGTTTCAATTCATCGGATGGAGGTTTCCTGATACATATACCTCCGAGCGGAATTTCATCTAGTAGGCGTAACCAGTCATCTGCAGTTGCATTAGTTACAGATTCAAAGTGTGTTTGGGGCTTTTCAAAAGGATGGTGAGGTACAAGCATTTGAGCGATACACTCTTCGATAGTCATCGAACCTAGAGTGGAATCAACCCATTTTCTATCCTCTGCATTTAGTTCAGTAATCATATCATTTTACTTCTGAGATTTTCCGAAAATTTCTTCAAAGCTTAATCAACCATATTAATATAGTAACTTTATTAATACAATTTAAAATTGGTACCCCAGCCGGGATTCGAACCCGGGCACCCGGTTTAGGAAACCGGAGCTCTATCCTCTGAGCTACAGGGGCAAATATTGGACTCTTTAATTTTACAATAGAAAAACCGTATAATACTTA
>PBER01000005.1 GCA_002718455.1 Chloroflexota bacterium
TAGAGCACCTCGTTTACACCGAGGGGGTCGGGGGTTCGAGTCCCTCATCGCCCACCAGTAATTCTTATTGTAATTTTCTAACTTTTTATCCATAATTTACATTAATTAGTTAAAGATCAAATAAATAATAAATTATGCCTTATATTCCTAAAAAAGAAGAAATTCCAATTGTTGCTCCAACTCCAACACCTTTCACCAAAAATGACATACCTGATTATTTATCAATAGAAAAAAATATTAATAAATGGAATGAAACTTCACTAGATGGGTTTGTTCTAGGTAGTTATGGAGGGGAAGAATTTCATCTATCTGAAGACGAAAAGATAGAAATTATAAAAGTAGTATCAGCAACAATGAGCAATAAAAAATTCATTATTGCTGGAATTGATACAGCTTCTCCTACTATTGCATTAAAGCTTGCTGAAAAATATGCTCATGCGGGAGCGAATATGATAAGAGTGAGAATTCCTAAAATTGACAAAGAAAAATCTAATGAAAATGTTGTAGGTTTTTTCAAAACGATTTCGGATAGTTCCTCAATACCAGTCATAGTTATTCATCAGCCTGCAATTTCTATGGATATCAATTTATCTCCTTCGGAACTTAGTGAAATAACTCATTTAGATAATATTTACTCATACATTATGTCATCAAACTTTAGGTGGGAATCAATTGTTCAATCATATTTAAATGCTAAAGTACAACTTTGGGCATGTAATGGAAGCTTGTTATTACCTAGTTCTATGATAGGAGCAGATGGGGCGTGTTTGTTTTTTGCAAATTGGGCTCCTGATTTATGTAGAAAAATAATAAAAAATGTAAAAGATAAAAAATTTGAAGAAGCTCAGAAAATTCAAAAATCAATAATTGATGCTGATTTTATAGGGTCTACCAAAGGTGTTGCTGCTTTAAAAAAAGGACTTAATTTACTTGGTTACTCGACTACTAAACCTAGGCGTCCAACTAGAGAATTAGACTTAAAAGAGACAGAAGAATTAAAGGAATCGTTTATTAAAGCTGGACTGATTTAAAAAAATAGAGTATCCACTTTTTATCCATCAATATTCTTGGAATTACTGATTTTTGGCTATTCACTAAAAACATATATAATAATCATATTTCTTATTATATTTAAATATAAAAACGAATATAACAGAAAGAATAATTTAAAAAAAATAGGAGTATCTAATGTCAATACCAATCAACGATATCGTGACTATGCCAGCATTCTCTCCTTATTATCCAATGCCTCCAGCTAGATACATGGGAGTTCGCAAGCACATCGTATTTTTCAAAGCTAAAATAGATGCAGTAAATCGGATTTTACCTGATTGTTTCGAACCATCAGATGATGGTTTATGTGCTGCAAGTGGTCTAACCATACCCTGGTCTGCTAACTATGGAGAATTCCAAGAAAGCTACCTGACAGTTAAGTGTAGCTACAAAGGAGTCACAGGATATTTTACCCCAATTGCTTTTTTGAATTCTAGGTCTAGTATCCCTGCCGGTCGTGAAATTTATGGAACTCCTAAAGTATTTGCCGAAATTGATGTTGGAATGGATGAAAGGGTTATGTACACCAATACATTAATAGCAAAGTCTTCGGTCCTTAGTATTCGATCTACTATGAATAAGAAGGTTGCAGTTAAAGATATTCTTGAATTAAATCCATCTTGGAGACTCAAGGTAATACCAAAGGTAGATGGGAAAGGTGTAGATGTTATGCAAATAATTGATGGCTCGAAAGTTGCAACTGATGTGTCAGTTAAAGTTAGTCGCAAGGGAGAAGGTGTAGTGGAGTTTTCACCATCTCCAATATATGATTTGTCAGATTTTAAGCCTGTCGAATATTTTGACGCATATTATTTTGAAACAGATTTTACTGAGGGTTATGGAGAGATTATTCATGACTTTTTAAAATAAGAATGTTTGTTTTGGTAGAAAAATTACTCTGATTGATTCATAATTGATTATATGTGACAGGATACAATAAAAACTGGCTGAATTATCAAATGGAGTGGATAGAAAAATTTAAATTATATTCATTCAAAAAAAGGAGAAATCGTGCACCCTAAATTATTAGATTATCGAGAACATGATAAAAATTTCTGGTATGAAGAACTTGAGGATTGGATCCCTAAAAAAATTTATGACTGTCATATTCATATGTTAAATAATGATTTGATTGATGATGGAAGCGAGCATAAAAATATTTTCCCTGATGCGGATCTAAAAGTTATAAATGAATGGCATAATATTCTTTTCCCTGATAGAGAAATAAATAATCTTTTTTTAGGAAGACCTGCTTTAGGAACAGATGTTAAGGCTCATAATGAGTTTTTGAGTAAAGAAATCAATTCAAATAAATTAACAAGATCACACAGACTAACTACACCAACTGATTCTCTCAATGATATTGAAAATGATATTAAGCATAACGGATTCCAGGGTCTAAAAGTTTACAGAATGTATTCTGTAACAGGAGATATTGCCAATTGCGTAATTGAAGATTATCTCCCTCATGAACAATTAGAATTAGCAAATGACTTAGGTCTTTGGATTACATTACATATGTCCAGAGAGGATGGGTGTGGAGACGAAAAGAATTTAAAAGATTTAGAAAATTTTACAACACAAAAATATCCAAATATAAAATGGATTTTGGCACACGTAGCTAGATCTTTCACATATAGACCTATCCAAAGAGGAATAGATACATTAAAAAACTTACCAAATATTTGGTACGATTTGTCTGCAGTAACTGATATAAGGCCTTTTATAACATTATTTAAAAATGAAAATCATAAAAGATTCTTTTATGGAACTGATGGTATTGAATCTGTATCTTTTCATGGTTCATACACTACTTTTGCTCATGCACATAATCAAATAGAAACAGACAATATAGAATCTCTAAAATTTCTTCATACAACCAATCGTCCTGTTATTTGTCTTTATGAAAATTTGATAGCAATAAAACAAGCTGCTATTTTTTGTGAATTAAATAGAGAACAAATAGAAGACATTTTTTGGAAAAATGCAGTAAGAGAATTTAATGTCCCATGGGATTAAGTTTTATCTAGTGAAATAATCCCATCTAGTTTCAGACCTATCCAAAATATTTTCTAAGTCATATTCCAGTAGAAATCTATCTCGTATCATTTTTTTTGAATATTCTGAAATTTTTTTCAAATATTCTTCTTTAGAATCGTACCTTTCTTCAATAGAAGGTCTCACGTCCTCGGAGTTGTCATTTTCTTTCTTTTTAAAAGGCACAGTTGCACCTCTGGGACCTCCCGTTAATCCAATTATCTGGTATGGAGCTCCGACATCGGGATGCCTTAAATTCCAGGGAGTGGAAGTAGCTAAAGGTACAGCAACATCCGGATGCCTAATACCAGCCACTTCATTTCCATCATCATCTACATTCGAAACCATGGAACCATATTGTTTCCCATGATCGGGGGGAATTTTTTCAATTATATCTTCATTGTTCCCAAAATTCATTTTTCTAGGATAAGAAAAATGTTCAGGAAATTTTATTGGAATTTTAGAAAATTTTTCTCTTAAGAAATTTGGATCAACCGCTGTTCCATCAGAAATTTTTGGATGTGAACTAGGAGGTGGATCAATATCTTTACTTACCCATTGATCCAAATTTATTAAAAGAGCTCTCATCAAAGGAGTATAATCAATAGAATTAAAATAATTTTGGGCTCGCATCCCATCTGCATCTTGCGTATCGGTCAAAGGCCATGTGCCCGAACCATGCATGCATGATGAAAGATGATAAATTCTAGAATTTTTGGGATTGGTAATGTCTTTTTTACCGTCTGGAGAAATATGGATCAGAGAAGCATCTCCTCTCCAATATTCTGCTCCAGTATTAACAAAAAAAATTTTGGCTTTAGAATTCCTCTTTTTGAAACGTTCCATTAATCCATCTTTAACATCTCCTTCAATATCTTTTACAGGTATTGCTGCAGATGGATATAGCTGGGCTATAACAGAAGGTAAATCTTTCGAAACTTGCCCAAATCGTTGATTGAATTCACCTCTCATACCCCCAGCTACATGAGGCAATATTCCATCAAAAATTTCTCTTCCTTTGTTATCGAAATTAAAATCTAAATAAATAAATTGTCTTAGAAATCTTCCACTTTGCGATACCCCAAATGCGAAAGCATAATCTATTTCTGCCTTTGTTGGATTATAGTGCGCAGTTGAATATTTTAAGAATGAAATCAAGTCCCTAGTAACTGCTAAACCTAAACCCGTAGCCTTTGGACCCGATGCTGTGTAAGATATTTGATACATAATGCCTGCTTTAAATTTATCTTCCATAAAAATAAAATTAGGGTTGTCTAGTAATTCATTTCCATCATGCCATGCAAATCTCCATTTATCACGTGCAATAATGATTGGGTCATCATCTGGATATTTTTTGTAACTTAAAACAGCTTCTTTTTCATTTGTATCATAAGCCGGGGATGGTATATGCATACGATCACTTAACATTACCTGGGTTACATCTTTTAATGGTTGAAACTGAGTATAAATCTTTCCTTTAATTGGGTGCCCTTGAGTTGCTAATTCAGGGGAAAATAATCTTAATCTTCCATCAATTGGAGGGGCATCATGAGACCATCCACTCCAAACTAATGTATAACCTTGTTGCATCAAAAAACCGTTTCCTAAGTCATCATCAGGAGCAACTCCAGCCACCATTACACCTCTGGAGCCTGAGTTGAATGAAGATAACATTACTTTGGTTCCTCTATTATTCACATCATAAATTATTTTTCTATTTGATTTAGAGATATCATTTGGAATCATGATATGAAAATCTGAAGAATATTCTATCAATCCTTGTTCATTCAATGGAATTTTTTCTATATCTGTAATCTTTTTATTGTAGTCTTCATTTGGATCTATTAAATATTTTGCTATCCCTATGATTTCTCGGTATTGACCAATTTTTCCAAATTCTTTCCCATTTGCAATCAAACGATCTTCATTTATTTCTAAAGAGCTTACAGACATTATTACCTCCAGTGGCGCGCCTGGCGAGATTCGAACTCACGACTTCAGCCTTCGCAGGGCTGCACTCTATCCAACTGAGCTACAGGCGCAAAAAATTGCTTTAATATGATTTTACATAAAAAAAGAATCTACCAGTGAATTTTTTCAGTATTAACGCAGTAAGTAGGAACGGAAGAGTTCAATCCTTCAATAATGTTATCTACAGTCATTTTAGACATTTTTTTTCTTGTTTCTACTGTTGCAGAAGCTATGTGTGGAACGATGGTTAAATTTTCTAATTTTAATATGGGATGGTCTTTTTTTATGGGTTCAGGATCAGTAACATCTAAAGCAGCATAAGCTATTCTATTTTTGGATAAAGCTTCATAGAGATCATCTAAATTAACTATTGGACCTCTAGCGGTATTTATTAATGTCGCATTATTTTTCATTATAGACAGTTCTTTTTTTGCAATTAAATTTTTAGTTTCAGCTGTATAGGGACAATGTATAGATACTATATCGGATTTTTCTAATAACTGATTTAAAGAATCTACTTTTTCTGCACCATATGTTTCAGTAGGAGTTGACCTATTGTAGTAGATAACTTTCATATTATTGTTTGAAGCAATTTTTCCTAAATATGATCCTATTCTTCCAAATCCAATAATACCCAATGTAGACGAAGATAAATCATACCCTAAAAGATCAAGTGGTTCAAAAAATTTCCATTTTCCGTTTCTTACATATCTATCACATTCAGCAATACGTCTAGCAGCAGATTGTATCAACGTAAAAGCAAATGAAGCAGTAGTTTCTGTTAAAACACCAGGGGTATTAGCAACAGCAATATTTCTTTCACTAGCAGCATTCACATCAACATTGTCATAGCCTACACCAAATTCTGCAATTATTTTTAAGGATTGTCCGGCTGCATCCATGATCTCTGAACTTACATTATCATTTATGTGTGCAAATAAAGCAGTTGCTCCTTTAATTTGTTCTTTAAGCTCTTTGCTAGTAGGAGGAGTTGGAGTATCTATAATTACTAAATTAGAAACTTTTGATAAACGTTCCATTTCCTCAGTGAATTGTTTTCTTGTTACCACTACTTTTGGTTTTACCATGATGTTTCCTCTTTCAATATTTATGGTGGCAACGGGTGGGATCGAACCACCGGCCTAACGCTTATGAAGCGCTCGCTCTAACCCCTGAGCTACGTTGCCAAAACAATAACTTTCATTATAAATCAAAAAAAAAAATTAATGATCTTATAACCTTTCAAAATCACCAGATTTACCACCTTTTTTATTCTTCAAAACAATTCCGGTGATTTCTATGGACTTATCTATAGATTTACACATATCATAAATAGTTAATGCAGCAATAGAAACAGCCACTAAGGCTTCCATTTCTACGCCTGTTTTCCAATCTGTTGATACAAAAGAAGAAATTATAATAGAACAATTTTTATCATTGAAATCAAAATTTACATCTACTTTATTTAATGGTATTTGATGACAAAGGGGTATTAGATCATACGTTTTCTTGCTAGCAGAAATAGCAGCTAATTTTGATACATTTATAACATTTCCTTTAGATATACTATTATCTTGGATTTTTTTATAAGCTTTCTCAGATAATTTAACAATACAAGAAGCTACTGCTTCACGTTTAGTATTTATTTTGGAAGATATATCAACCATATTAGGAAGGCCTTTTTCGTCTAAATGAGAAAAATCGTTTTGTTTTTTATCATTCATGAAATTTCACTTTCGGTTTCATATTTTTTATCAATATTTAAATTATCCGACATAGCAGCATTTTTTGCCAACAAATCACATTCTTCATTTTCTATGTGACCCACATGGCCTCTTACCCAAACAAATTCAATTTTGTGAAAATCACATAATTCCAATAAACGCTTCCATAAATCTGAATTTAATCTTTTTTTGCCACTTTTTACCATCCAATTATTACTTTGCCATTTTTTAGCCCAACCTTTTTGGATTCCATCTACCACATATTTTGAATCAGTAGTCAATAAAATTTCTTGTGGTCTTTTTAGTTTATTTAAAGCAGTTATTGGGCCTAGCAATTCCATTCGATTATTTGTTGTATATCTAAATCCTTTTGAAATCTTAACTTCTTTGTTTTTCCATTTCATAATAACCCCGAATCCTCCTGGACCAGGATTTCCTAAAGAAGATCCATCTGAAAAAATATTTATTTTTTTTATATCAATCAATTTATCCGCCCAATTGAAACATTTCAATTTTCTTTTTTTTGTTTGAACTGTTAATTAAATTATTTCTAATTTCTGAATATCGATCATCTCTTTTCATCCAAGCATTAGATATTATTTTTGAAATTTCTGTATCTGTTAGATTATCTCGAATAGGTTTTCTCAGATCGAGTCCATCATTAGCAAATAAACAAGTAACAAATTTACCATCCATAGTGATTCTTGAACGAGTACATGAATGACAAAAAGGTTTCGATACTGAAGATATTATACCTATTTCACCTGTACCATTTTTAAATCTATATCTATTTGCGACCTCTCCTACATAATTTGGTTCCACTTTAGAAAGTTTAAATTTTTTTTCGATAATATTAATAATGTCTTTCATAGACAAAACTTCTTCTTTATTCCATCCGTTTATATTTCCTACATCCATATATTCAATAAATCTGACAATGTTGTCAGTATCTTTGAAATAAGTTATCAGATCTATAATTGCATGTTCATTAGTTTCTTTTTTTACCACAGAATTTATTTTTATCTGATTAAATCCATTTTTATTTGCATAATCGATTGCATCTAGGACTTTATTTACATCAAATTTCTGATCACTCATCTTTTGAAAAGTTGCATTATCGATTGCATCTAGCGAAACAGTTAATCGATTCAATCCTGAAGATTTTAGAATATTTACTTTTTCTTTCAACAAATATCCGTTTGTTGTCATTGCTATATCTTTAATTCCATTAATTTTTGAGAGTCTATATATTAAATTTTCTATATTTTTTCTAACTAAAGGTTCTCCCCCGGTTATTCTCAATTTTGAAACTCCTAAATTTGCAAATAATTTGGTGATCCTTTCTATTTCATCAAAATTCAATAATTCTTCTTTAGGTAAAAATCTATAAGCCTCTCCATAAACTTCTTTTGGCATACAGTAAGTACACCTGAAATTACAACGGTCAGTTACTGAAATTCTCAAATCTCTCATAGGTCTATTAAATTTATCTGTAATTTTTTTCATTGTGTTTTTTTATTTTTATAATAATCATCTAAGAATTTTTCTATAGCTAAACGTCTATGTGAAATTTTATTTTTTTGCTCTTCAGTCATCATTGCCAATGTTTTATTTTTTTTAGGAATAAAAAAAATTGGATCATATCCAAATCCATTCTTTCCTTCTGCTTTGTGGTATATTTCTCCTAATAAAATTCCTTTACTTAAAAAAAAATCTTTATTAAACCCTACAGAACAAATAACTGAGACAAATTTTGCAACTCTTAATTTTTGCTCTATATGTTTCATTTTATCTAAAATCAGATCAACTCGGTCCTTATCGGTAATATTAATTCCTCCATATCTAGCAGAATATATACCAGGTTCATTGTTAAGTGCTTTGATTTCTAGACCAGAATCTTCAGCTATAGTGGGGATTTTAGCAATTTTATTATAAAAATTAGCTTTCAATATTGAATTTTGCTCAAAAGAATTACCTACTTCTTCGACATCTTCACAGATATTAAAATTGTCCAAAGTTAATATCTCTAAATCTTTATGTGAATTTAAAATATTTTTAAATTCTGCAATTTTTCCTTTATTAGTTGTTGCCAATAAAATTTTCATATTAAAATTAAAATTTTCATAAGGGATATTATATTTTATCTGCTATTTACTTGATGTTGATTTTCATTGTAATTGCAATAAATACCAATAAATGCTATGATTTTTTGTGGTTGCAACCCAATAATAATCTTACAATATAACTTGTGTAGTTTTATGGGTTTTTATTAAATTTTATTAATATAAACAAAATAATTAAAATAAATGACTAAAAAAAAGTTAAAACAAATATTTTTTCCTTTAATTAATTCATTTTTATTCATTTTTTTTATATCTTGTGGATTTGGCTTTGATAGCCCTCTTTCTACTTTCGATGCGCAAGGACCAGTTGCACAACTACAAAAAGATTTATTTCTTTTTGTCTTTTGGTTAGCAGTAATTGTTTTCTTTTTAGTAGAAGGAGCAATATTATATGCTTCCTACAAGTATAGACAAAAAGATGAAAAGTTACCCGCACAAATTCACGGAAATACCAAACTGGAATTAATGTGGACAGTTTTGCCTTCAATAATTATCGTAATAATTGCGGTACCTACAGTGATGGGTATTTGGAAAACTCAAGTTATGCCAGATGAAGAAAATTCACTAATTGTAGATTCCATTGGTCATCAATGGTGGTTTGAATTTAGATACCCTCAAGAAGAATTAATCACAGCTAATGAACTTCATATACCTGTAAATAAAGATGTGATAGTAAATATAGAATCACAGGATGTTATTCATTCTTTTTGGATTCCAAAGATAGCAGGAAAAATAGATATGGTGCCTAATCACCAAAATAAGTTATGGATTAAAGCTGATAATCCTGGAATTTATTATGGTCAATGTGCTGAATTCTGTGGTATCGCTCATGCTTTAATGAAATTTAGGGTAATAGTACATACAAAAGAGGATTTCGAAAAATGGAAAAATGATATGAGAACTCCACCTGTTGCTCTAAATCCAGGTTCCGAAGAAGATGAAGGAAGGAAATTATTTATAGGAAATTGCAGCATGTGTCATACGCATGATTCTTACAAAAAAGCTGCATATCATAAAGAAATTCAAAATCAAAACATTAGATGGGAAGAATGGAAAAAAGATAAAGAATATTCAGCGATAGTTTCTGCGCCAAATTTAACTCATTTTGGGGATAGATTAACTATTGGTGCAGGATTAAAAGAGAATAATTTAGAAACACTTTCTAGCTGGATAGAAAACCCAGACAATATAAAAATTGGCACAAGGATGAAAAATCACGCAGCTATATATAATAGTGAAGATCAATTTCTGACTTCAAATGAAATTGATCAAATAGCAAAGTATCTTTTAAGTTTAAAGCCAGATAAAGTAAATGTGATTACTTACACAAATAATAATTAAAAAGGAATTAAAGGAATTAAGTGAGTACAATATCCAAACCAAAACAATTTCAACTACCAAGAATCTTTCCGAGACCAAAGTCTCATAAGGGCTTGTGGTATTGGCTAGCAACTGTTGATCATAAAAAAATAGGTACAATGTATGGTTTAGTTGCATTTTTTTGGTTTTTAGTCGGTGGAATTGAAGCATTATTAATCAGGTTACAATTAGGACAGGCTGAAAGTTCAATACTTAGCCCAGAAGTATACAATCAAATGTTTACAATGCACGGAACAACAATGGTTTTTTTGGTAGTTATGCCCTTGTCAGCTGCTTTTTTCAATTGGATTGTCCCTCTTCAAATTGGTGCTCGAGATGTTGCTTTCCCTAGATTGAATGCACTAAGTTTATGGGTATTTATTTTTGGGTCAATACTCATGAATATAAGTTGGTTTGTAGGAGGAGCTCCGAATGGAGGTTGGTTCGGTTATCCTCCAAATTCTTCCCTAGGGTTTAATCCTGGACATGGTATTACATATTGGGTGATGGGACTGAATATACTAGGTGTTGCTTCAATAGCTGCTGGTTTAAATTTTATAGTGACTATCATAAATATGAGAGCCCCCGGTATGCATATGATGAGGATGCCCGTTTTCACTTGGATGACACTTATAACCTCAGTTCTCATTGTATTAGCTCTACCAATTTTAGCTGTAGCAGGGATACAATTAACTGCTGATAGAATTTATGGGACAAATTTTTTCAATTCTGAAGCAGGTGGAGATCCAATTTTCTGGCAGCATATTTTTTGGTTATTTGGGCATCCAGAAGTTTACATCCTGATATTACCAGCTATGGGGATTGTCTCTGAAGTGTTACCAACTTTTTCTAGGAAACCCTTATTTGGTTACACAGCAATTGTTTTCGCGGGACTAGTTATAGGATTTTTGGGATGGTTTGTTTGGAGTCATCATATGTTCACAGTAGGCCTAGGGCCTGCCGCAAATACGGCTTTTACAGTTACTACAATGTTAATAGCTATTCCGACAGGAGTTAAAATATTTAATTGGATATCCACTTTATGGGGTGGATCAATTAAACTTAATACTTCGATGTTATTTTCTATAGGTTTTATAGCTATGTTTACTATTGGAGGCTTATCAGGGGTAACTCATGCAGCTTCCCCATCAGATACCCAACAACAAGATACTTATTATGTAGTTGCACATTTCCACTATGTACTATTTGGAGGATCGATCTTCGCCATATTCTCAGGAATTTATTATTGGTGGCCTAAATTTACAGGTTGGTTACTTGATGAGAAATTAGGGAAAATAAGCTTTATTCTGATGTTTATAGGTTTCAATTTACAATTTGGACCGATGCATTGGGTGGGATTAAATGGAATGCCAAGAAGGATTTATACTTATGCAGAAGATATGGGATGGGAAGGTTCAAATCTTGCTGCAACAATCGGAGGTTTCATAATAGCTGTATCTGTTTTGGTCTTTTTAGCTAATGTCATACTCTCAAAAAGAAATAAACAAAATTCTGGAGGAGATCCATGGGATGCTAGAACATTAGAATGGTCCATCTCATCTCCACCTCCACATTATAACTTTGTTGAAATACCTAAAGTAAATAACATAGATGACTGGTGGTATAGAAAATATCCTGAATTACTTGAAGGTAATAATCAAAATTTTAAAAAGCAAAAAATAGAAGTGGAAGATTCTTCAAATGTTGATGAATCTAAAATACATTTACCAGATTTATCTTATTATCCCTTAATAATAGGAATAGGATTGACCATTGCAGGATTGGGAGTCATGTATACTTATGCTTTAGTTGCAATAGGATTGATAATGGTATTTTGGGGATCAATAGGTTGGTCAACTGAACCTGTAAATGAAGATAGTAAAGAACATCATTAGTAACAAGAAGGAATCATGTCAACAAATGTAACAATTCAGCATGGAGAAGAAATAAATAATTCTACAGGTGTAAGTGCCAAGAAATTATTAATGTGGACTTTCCTTGGGTCTGATGTAATGTTTTTTGGTACTTTTATTGCAACTTTCATGGCATATAGAAATAAAAGTTTAGTAGGGCCATATCCTGAAGATACCTTAAATATTCCTATTACTTCAGTTAGTACTTTTGTGTTACTAATGAGCTCATTAGGAATAGTTTTGGCGTTACATTACCTAAAAGAAGCAAGGATGGGTTTGGCTAAGTTTTGGCTTTTAATGGTAATAATTATGGGTATTGGTTTCATTGGATTTCAAATTTATGAATTTTCACATTTTGCTAATATGGGGATGACTCCTCAAGTTAATCTTTTTGGATCTACTTTTTTTACACTTACAAGTCTACATGGAGCACATGTCTCATTAGGAATTTTATGGTTAATATTCCTTTTGATTAATGAATATAGAGGTAATTTAAACTCTGAAAATGCTATAGATTTAGAAATAGCAGGTTTATATTGGCATTTTGTAGATATTGTCTGGATAGTTATTTTTGCACTATTATATTTAATAACAGCTAATGATGGTGTACCTCCAGGGGGAATACCTTGGATTGGTGGGCATTAAATTATGGAGGGAACATGTCTTTATTAAAAGATCTATTTTTTTATCAAGGTAATAAATGGTGGAAAATACCAGAGACAACTGAACTATCTGAAAATCCAAAAAACGAACATCCTTTTGGAGGATTTTTAGAGAAAGCAAAAAATATTTTATTGATTTTATCATCAGGGAAGGGTCATGCTGGACCTGTATACTATTGGATAATTGCAGCTATATTAGGAATCATTACTCTGATAGAGGTTTGGTGGTTTACGGTACCAGAACTAAGATATATGTTAGCTCCAGCAATGTTGATATTTTCAATCATTAAATTTGCTCTTGTTGTAGCTTTTTTCATGCATTTACGATTTGATCACAAAATGTTTTCAACTATTTTCATTACATGTATGGTTGTTGGTATTTTATTTTTCTCAGTTTTTCTTCTTCTCTCAGCTTTTCATGGTTTGGGTACTTAATAAATAAAAATTGAACGAAGACATAACATTTATAGAATTCATCCTAATGTGGAGAGTTTCTAATCTCTTCTTTTATCCAATAATTTTTTCTTTTTGTTTATATCTTGTAGGTGCTATAAAATTGATTTCTATTTCATCACTAATTAGAAAAAGTCTTATAAAAAGAATTTCTTTAGGAATTATAGGTTATTTATTTTTATTTTTAGCAATTGTAGGACCGATTGGAAATAATGAAAATACATTTTGGATACACATGGTTCAGCATTTGATCATTATTATGATATGTGCTCCATGTTTGCTTTCTGGATTTGTAATACCATTTATTCTTTCATCTTTACCTGAAACTATAAAATTAGGATTTGTTGATATTTTAAAGCCAAAAAATACATTTAGATATATTATTAATTTTCTTACAATCCCTCAATTGGGATTAACGTTTTATATCATTTGTATATGGACTTGGCATATACCAATATTTTTCAACTTAGCTTTAAAATCAAATGTAATACACAATTTTGAACATATGACTATGTTTTTGGCAGGAATTTTATTTTGGTGGCCAATCTTAGGTATCACATTTGGGTCAAAAAAGATTTCAATACCATTGAGAATAGTTTATTTGTTATTAGCAGTTACTCCCACAGCCGTTGTAGCTGCCTTCATCACTTTATCAGATTCTTTATTATATGGTGAGGATATAAGAAGATTATTCAATATATCCGCAATGGACGATCAGCAAGTAGGAGGCCTAATAATGTGGATACCAGGGAATTTTGTTTTTCTTACAACATTATCTGTTCTTTTTTTTAAGTGGTCAAATCCACAAACGAAAAAAAATAGAAAATATAATCTTTAATCTTCAATTTTTTTTATAAAATACTCATTTGGAGCATTAAGCATTCTTTCAATTGTGTCGTGAGTATAGGATTTCAAATATATGACTGTAGCCCAAGCTTCCCTTAAATTAATCTCCATTTCTGAAATAGTCATAGGTTGATTTTTGTTCAACACAAGTATTCTAAATACTGCCTCTATTAGTGAAGTTCCTGGAAGGACAAACTGTTTCAATAAATTATTTTCAGAATTTTCTGAATTATCTAGTTCTTTTTCCAATAACAAAATTTTCTCAAAGATCTCTTTTTCTTTTAAATTCATCAAATTTTCAGATTTTTTTTCAAAAAACTTATCAATAATTAAAAACTTAAATGATAATCTTTCTTTATCAAATCTTTCTACATCTATAATATATTTATCTTCAACTGAACTATGAATTTCTTTTTTGGTAGCCATATACTTAATTATCCTTCTTTAAGTTTATAATTTCTGTAATATTTTCACTCCAATTAAACATCTCTACATCTATGATCTCATCTTTATATAATTTATTTATACCTGATGGGCAAATTCCAAGACCATTCGCATAATGCATTGAAGTCAAAACTCCTGAACTTTGATTTTCTAAAGGTCGGGCGCAAATAATATTTTCAGAATTTCTATAAACATAAACTCTAGCATAAAATCTACGATCATCATAGTTAATAATATCAGAATCCAACTTTGCTTTTATAATTGGTCTATCTAACAATCGCTTACCCATCATTTTATTTATTGCAAACCTTGCGAATTTGTCTAGAGCAATCATCGCACTAACCGGGTTCCCAGGTAAGCCAATAATTGGAATTTGTTTGTTTTTTATAATTACATACCCAAAAGCCAATGGTTTAGCAGGTCTCATATTTACTGACCAAAAGTTTATCTGCCCCTTATTTTCCATTATTTCTTTAACAACATCATAATCCCCTTTGGAGACTCCTGCACTGGTTATTATTAAATCAATGTTCTCAAAATTTTCTATTTTTGATTCTATTTCTATAACTTTATCTTTAGAAAATTTTTCAATTATAGGAATTCCACCATAAGATTTTATTAAAGAAGAAATAGTGTAAGTGTTAGAATCATAAATTTTGCCTGGTTTTATTTTATCTCCAGGACTTAACAATTCGTTACCTGTAGATAAAACTCCTATTTTTGGTCGTCTAAACACTGGGATTTTATCCAATCCAATAGAAGCTGAGATTCCTATAACTGAAGATGTAACTATATCACCTTTAGATAATATTTTCTCTCCTGTTTTTATATCCTCACCTGCTGTTCTGATATTTTCCAATTTTTCTGTTTTTAGTTTTATCCCTATTTTTGTTATGTTTGATTTTTTTTGTTGGTTTTCATCTGTATCTTCGAATGGGACAACAGTAGTAGCACCTTCTGGAATGGGAGCTCCTGTCATAATTCTTGATGCTTCACCTTTTAGTATTTTCTTTTTAGGTATACGACCTGCTTCTATAGTTTCCACAACATTTAAATAGACAATATTTGTTTCTGAAGCACTTACAATATCTTCATTGTTTAATGCAAAACCATCCATTGCTGAATTATCCAGAGGAGGAACCATAATTTTGGAATAAATATCTTCTGCAATTACTTGACCCAAGGAATCTAAAATGGAAGAATATTCTTTATTTAATATATGAAATTTTGAAATAATTCTTTCTCTGGCTTCTTCTACTGATAACATGTCAGCATGGTAATGAGATTTTTTCAAATGATTTTTCATTCTCGAATTTTTATTCCTAATTTCTTTTCAAATTGAATTAATATATTTTTTTCTATCTGTTGTAAATTTTTCCAAGATAAAGTATTTTCATTGGATTGATAAAAAATTCTAACTGAAATACCTATTTTACCTTCTGGTAAATTATCTCCTTGATAGACGTCAAAAACATTACAATCAATAACAAATTTTTCGGAAAATACAACGTTCTTTATATCTTCAAAATTAATATTGCTATCAATTAATAATGATAAATCTCTATGTGCTAGTGGAAATTGAGAAAATTCTTTGTAAATTAAGTCAGTAGAACTCTTATATAGCTCTTCCAAAAATAATTCAAAAATAACAACAGAGGGAGTATTAAAATTGAGTTTTTCAATCATCTCATTAGATATCATTCCCAAATATCCAAAAGTTGTATTATTTTTCGCATCATGAATCCTTACTGATTTACCAGTAGTATATATGTTGTCATTATAAGGAGATAAAACATAATTAAAACGTAATTTAGAAGACAAATAATCTATAATTCCCTTACCATCAAAATAGTCGACTTCTCTAGGTGTGATATCCCAATGTGAGTTTTCTGAAACTCCAGTTAATAAACCAGCTGAATATGATTGTTCCTGAATTTTTTTATCTGATTGAAAAAAAACATTCCCTGTTTCAAAAATTCTAATTGGTTTTTTCCAGTTGTTTGTATTTCTTGATGCTGTATTGATTAGAGAAGGAATTAAACTTTTTCTAAGATATGCATGTTCGTTAGATATAGGATTTATAATAGAAATATTCTTTCTGTTATTAACATAGTCTGGTAAAATTTCTAACATTTCTTCTGATATTGCTGAATAAGAAATTGTTTCATACATACCAGAGCCGACCAAAAGGTCAGTCAATGTATTCTTATATTCAAATAGTTTATTAGGCTCCCATTTTGGAATTTCGCCAGAAATAAATTTTAGAGGAATTGAATCATATCCAACAATTCTTGCAATTTCTTCATATAAATCTTCAGGTAAGGTAATATCAGATCGCCAAAAAGGAGCTTCTACTTTCCATATTTCTTTCAATTGATCAAACTCATATGAAAAATTTAAGGAATTTAAAGTTTTTGAAATAATGTCATTGTCTATTTCCAGACCTAATATTTTACATAAGCGACTTTTATCTAGAATGATTGTATGTTGTACAAATTTATTATTGTAATTATCCAATATCCCCATTCTGGTTTTACCACCGCAGATTTCCAAAATTAAATCTAATGCTCTAGATAAACCATAAATGGTTAATTCAGGATTTAAATGTCGTTCAAATCTAATTGAAGCTTCGGTTTGTAAAGACAATAATTTCGAAGTATTTCTAATAACTGAAGGGTTAAAATTTGCTGATTCTAAAAATATAGAATTTGTTTTAATGTCTATTTCTGAATTTTTCCCGCCCATTATTCCCGCTAATCCGATTGCAGATTTATTATCTGCAATAACTATTGAATTAGAATCCAAAATCCTTTTATTTCCATCCAGTGTTTTTATTTCTTCACCTTTTTTTGAATTCCTAACATAAATTTTCTCTTCATTAATTTTATCTAAATCAAATGCATGTAATGGTTGTCCAATTTCGAACATTACATAGTTTGTAATATCTACAAGATTATTTATGGGTCTTTCTCCTATCGATATTAATCTTCTTTTTAACCAATCAGGAGATTCAGCAATTGAAATATTATCTATAATAACGCCTGTATACCTCCTACAAATATTTTCATCAAGTATTTGAATATTATTTTTATAACTTTTTGAGATTGAATGGTTATTTGTATATTTAAATTTGAATTTTTTATCTATTCTTGCTGACAAGTCTCTTGCTATACCCGTTATACTTAAGCAGTCTACCCTGTTAGGAGTAATTTCCAATTCCATCACAATCTCACCATAATATTTTGAAATAGGAGATCCTAATTTGAAATCTTTTGGCAGAACCATGATGCCATCATGATTTTCACCTAATCCTAATTCTTTCTCAGAACAGATCATTCCTTGAGATAATTCACCACGGATTTTACTTTCTTTAATTAAATAATATTTTTCAGGGCTATTTTCATCAGGTAATTTCGTTCCTGGAGTTGCAAAAAATATTTTTTGTCCAACAAGAATATTTGGGGCACCACAAATAATTTTGTATTTATTTTTTCCATCAAAAACAAATACTATTTGTAATGTGTCAGCATTTGGATGTTTAGAAATTTTTTGTATTTCTCCAACAAATACTCCTGAAATCATTCCTATTTCTGATATTGATTCTACCTCTAGTCCAATAATAGTCAGATTTTCTGCGATTATTTCTGGAGATAAATTATAGCTGACATATTCTTTTAGCCAATTTAGAGGTAATTTCATAACTAAATAGTAAATTGATTTAAAAATCTTAAATCATTTAAATGGAAATTTCTTATATCAGAAATTTTATTTTTTAACATAGAAATTCTTTCAGGACCTAACCCAAAAGCAAATCCACTGTATTCTTTGGGATTGTATCCCACTCCTTCCAAAACCTTAGGATGTACCATCCCAGCTCCTAGAATTTCTATCCACTTACCATTCCATTCTATTGACATATCGACCCCTGGTTCTACAAAAGGGAAAAAATCACACCTAAATCTTACTTTTTGGTCAGTTCCAAATAATTTTCTTGCCATCTCAAACAAAGTCCCTTTTAATTCTGAAAAAGAAATATTTTTATCTACCGCTAATCCTTCAATTTGATGAAATTGCCACTCATGAGTCGCATCTGTCGCTTCATATCTATAACATTTTCCAGGAATAATAACTCTAAGTGGGGGGTTGTTTTTTTCCATTACCCTCGCTTGCATTGGAGATGTATGCGTTCTAAGGAGGTGTTTAACGTTAGTGTTTTCAGTTTGTAACCAAATAGTATCCCATTGATCTCTAGCTGGATGATCATTTGGTATATTTAATAAATCAAAATTATATTTTTCTGTTTCTATTTCCTGACCTTCTATTATTTGAAATCCCATTTCTGAAAAAGCAGTACATATTTCTCTAATTATTAAAGTTGTGGGATGGTAATTTCCTAAATTCACAGGTCTACCAGGTAAGGTAAAATCAAATTCTGTAACTGCATTATTTCTCTGATCAATCTTTTTCTGCGTTAAATTGTACTTATTTGATAGACTTTTTTTTAAATTATTTATCTTCGGTCCAATTATTCTTTTGTTTTCATCAGAAACAGAAGAGAGATATTTCATTAATTTAGATATTTCACCATTTCGACCTAAAAATATTATACGCCAGTGTTCCAATTGATCTAAATTAAGTATTTGTTGATCAATTTGACCATTGGCAGATTGTTCTACTTCTTCGATTTCTTCAATAATTTTATTTAAATTGGACAAAATATTTATATTTAATTATATTTTTAGTATTAAACAATTATAGTATATTAGATTCAGCAGAAGAGAATATAGAGTAAATCAATTCAAATATAAGTAGTAATTTATCTTGGAATAGTATATAAATATATTAGCAAAAATAAACAACGGATTGACCGGAGGTCCAGATGGAAGCATATTGCATGAAATGCAAGGGGAAACAGGAGATGAGTAACCCCCAACAAATAACTATGAAAAATGGTAGGCCAGCTACTCAAGGAACATGTCCAGTATGTGGAACAAAAATGTTCAAGATTGGTAAAGCCTCTTAGTTATTATTTATATATATATTTTTATATAAATTTATATAAAGACATAAAATTGCAAAAAATCTAATATTAATTTTTTGCAATTTTTGTTTAATTTAAAATAGAGAGAATTTTATGATTTACAATAATTTTGGAAAAACTAATGAAAAAATAAGTAGGTTAGGGATTGGTTTAGCAGAAATAGGATTTGAATTAGGAGCATCAGGATATCCTCAAGTTGAAAAGTTACTTAATTTTGCTTTAGACAATGGTATAAATTTTTTGGACACTGCCGCTGGATATAATGAAAGCGAAAAGTTAATTGGTGAAGCAGTTAATGATAGGAGAAATGAGTTTTTTTTAGCCACCAAAGCTGGAACAGGAAGTACTAATTCTTCTGATAGTGAATGGGATTACATAAAGATAAAAAATTCAATTGAAAATAGTTTAAAAAATTTAAAAACTGACTATATAGATCTAGTGCAATTACACTCTTGTGACGAACATATTTTACAAAAAGGAGATGTAATAAGAGCACTGCAAGATGCACAACTAGAAGGGAAAACAAGGTTTATCGGTTATTCAGGTGATAATATTGCAGCTAAATGGGCTGTTAATTCAAATATCTTTGACACTTTGCAAACTAGTTATAATATTGCTGACCAAAGAGCTCGAACAAAAAATATTCTTAAAGATGCAAACAAAAAAAAATTAGGAATTATAGCTAAAAGACCAATAGCAAATGGTTCCTTAAGTGGTGTGATAAGAAAAAATCAAAATTGGTCTGGGACTTATAACGATAGTTATGGTAAACCCTACTTTGATAGATTAGAGATTCTTTGTGATTCACTTGATGAGAATTTATCAGATATAGATCCCATTGAACTCTCTATGGCTTTTTCATTATATAGAACTGAAATTGATGTTCTAATTATAGGTTCTAAAAACATTAAACATGTTGAGAGTAACATTAATTTTGTTGAAAGTAACGTTAGCAAATACGATAAGCTGATACGAATATTCGAAACCTCATTTGAAATTAATGATAATGATTGGATTCAGTTAACTTAGAAGATTTCCCTTCACCAGAAGGTATAAGAATTAATATTTTTTTATTTTTTTAATTTATCTGAATTTTCAATATTTATTGTTTTTAATTTATCAAAAGGCTCAAATCCAAGTACTTGGCTATAAAAATAAAGTTCAGATTCCAATGAAGAAATTATATTTTTAGATTGACGGAACCCATGTTGTTCTCCTTCATACATGACTAAAGAAAAAGGGATTTTTTTATCTCTTAATCCTTGAGCCATAATTTCTGCTTGAGATGGTGGCACTATTTTATCCTCTGTCCCTTGGAAAATTATCATTGGACAAGAAAGTTGGTCTGTAAAATTTATGGCAGATCTTTTATAGTACTTTTCTTTTTCTTCAGGATATTTACCTATAAGTGATTCAAGATATTTAGATTCAAATTTATGAGTATCATCAATAAAAACAGATAAGTCTGCAATACCATAATAAGTAGCACCTACTGCAAACCTATTATGGAAAGTAAGTGCATTAATTGTTGTATATCCACCAGCAGACCCTCCTTTTATAGCTACTCTTGAAGAGTCTACATATCCTTTTTCAGAAAGAAAATCTACTGCCGCTATACAATCATCTGTATCGTATACACCCCAGTTTCCTTTCAATGAATCTCTGAACTTTTTCCCATACCCGGTTGACCCTCTGTAATTTACATCAACAACAGCAATGCCTCTGTTGGTCCAATACTGGATTGACAAATTTAATGCATTGCTGGTTGCAGAAGTTGGACCTCCGTGGCTTATTACCAGTAAAGGGGGGGGTTCCTCAGATTCTCCTTGATAATTTTTATTTCTAGGCTTGTAAAAGTACCCGTATGCAATTGCATTTTGTGTGGTAGGAAAAGAGATTTCTTCAGGAATAGAAATTTCTTCAATATCTATTTTTACAGGATTAGATTCCTTAATAGTTTCTTCATTTTTTTCCATAAGGTCATAAGAAACTATTTCACTATTTGAAACAGGCGATGCTCCTATGTACAAAGCTTTATTGTCATGATGTGTTAAACCTCCAATAGAAGTATGTAAAACTTCTATTTCTTCAATTATTTCACCTGAAATATTTATTTTTCGAATCAACCCTTTATTATTGTTTTTTGAGGAACCTCTCAAGTAAATATAATCATCTTTTAAGAAATATGTTCTGACGCCAAAATTCCAAGCAGGTTCACCATGATCAGTTTCTTCATCTAATATTGTAGAGTTTTTATTTTCTGAATATTTTTTTAAATTCCACCATCCTGATTCGTCACTAATATATATTAATTCTCCTGAATCACTCCATTCAGGCTGAACTATACTGATATTTGAAGCACCATAGATCATTTTTTTAGTAGTAATTCCCTCAGAATTAAAATTTCCTACATATAATTCATTTCCGTCCCATGGCATATTAGGGTGATCCCATTCCAGCCAGCAAATNTCATTATTNGNNGGATTTATTCTTGGAGAAGAATAAAAATCTCTACNTGNNCACAATACTAATTGAGTNTNTTTTGTTGTNGNAATTGCTACAAGTTNATTTTTAGCTTCTCNTTTTTCGAAATGAGTNTCNCNTACNCANAATAACCATTCTTCGTCAATNGATAAGGTTAAATCACTATATCTAATCGCTTTTTCAAAAGGAGGCTCAATTGTTATAGGNTTAACATTTNNNCCATCTACTTTATATACTCTTTGNTCNTCCCAATTNGTAAAATAAATATTTTTTTTNCCAANNGCAAAAGANCCNCCTCCATATTCNTGAACNGCATTTCTNGANTTGAANTCTTTTGGNATTANATCTNNTATTTTTCCNTNAGANNNTTGTTTTACTATNACNTANCTTCCNGATTCNNNTGGNCTTCCTTCTANAAAATANANTTCNGANCNATTTGNTCTTATTTCGCTNAANCNTAATCCNCCTTCAATTATTTTTTCAGGNGTTATTNTAGANTNCCANGANCCATAATNNGATTTNATTTTTGATTTCATTTTTATTCAAGTCTGTCCACTTTATTATTAACCCATTACCCTTCATTTAGGTAAAATATTATAATAAATTGTTTTTATTACATTCTAATACAAAANNCTATAAGTAAAATCATGGAAAATAAAAAAAGGATATTNACAGGGATTAGGCCCACTGGTGCACTACATTTAGGACATTATGTTGGTGCTCTACACAATTGGATTCAACTTCAAGATGAATATGAATGTTATTTTCTCATAGCTGATTATCAAGCCTTAAGNGATCATTTCCATGACATAGATTTAATCAAGCAGTCTGTTATAGATGTCACTCTTGATTGGCTTGCTGTTGGTTTAGATCCTGATAANTCCAATTTCGTAATCCAAAGTTATGTACCAGAACATGCNGAATTGAGCATGTTATTGTCNTTTATCACACCNTTAGGAATGTTAGAAAGAAATCCAACTCTAAAAGGAGAGTTAGATTCTTTACCAATTGAACAAAGAAGTGCGGGATTTTTCAATTATCCAATAAGTCAAATTGCCGATATTTTATTGCCCAGAGCACATTTAGTTCCAGTGGGTGAAGATCAGGCNCCCCACCTAGAAATGTCACGNGAAATTGCTCGAAAATTCAATAGAATGTATGGTGAAGTTTTTCCNGAACCAGAAACNNTAATAGGAAAAGTTGGTCGATTATCAGGAATTGATGGAAAAGGTAAAATGAGTAANAGTCANGGGAATGTTATTTTACTATCAGATTCTAAAGATGNAGTNGCAAAAAAAGTTAGAGGTATGTANACNGATCCAAATAGAATAAGAGCCAATATTCCTGGAAAAGTAGAAGGAAATCCTGTTTTNCAATATCTAGATGCATTTACTGAAAACGATCCAAATGTTGAAGATTTTAAGGAAAGATATCGTAAAGGTAACATTGGCGACGTAGAAATCAAAAATTATTTATCAGATATTTTGAATGANTTTTTAGAACCAATCAGGAACAAAAGAAACTATTATGAAAAAAATTTCAATATTGTTGAAGAATCTTTGGATAAAGGAATTTCAAATGCTAGAAAAGNAGCAGATAAAACTATGACTTTAGTAAGAGAAAAGATGAAAATATCTACNTACAAAAANATCTGGTAAAAAAATGGCTTATAATCCCACATCNNNAGAATTCAAACAACTATCNAAAGAATANAATCTGATACCAATATATAAGGAGATCNGAGCAGATTTAGATACNCCTTTATCTATTTANTTAAAGCTAGCAAAAAATAGTTATTCTTTTCTATTAGAATCAATAACTGGAGGAGAAAATCTAGCTAGATATTCAATTATNGGAATAAATCCTAGAAAGATAATTAAGACAGGAAAAAACGAGAANCTTGGCGAAGTNGATCCACTGATTGAANTAAAAAATGAAATTAATTCTTATAAAGTACCTGAAATAAAGAAACTACCTCCTTTTACTGGAGGTGCAGTTGGATATATNTCCTATGATTCAGTATCTTACTTCGAAGATNCAGTCATAAAAAATAAAAAGGGNGACCTNGAGNTNCCTGAATCAATTTTTNTGTTNACAGAATCTTTGGTGGTTTTTGATCACGTAAAACAAACTATATTCATAATAGTTTACACAAAAATTAANNACGNTAATNATTCTNAAAAAANCTACNAAAAAGCNGTCGAAAATATCGATAAAATTATTGAACAAATTAACAANCCAGTTCCAAAAAGCTTTAATGTAAGCTTNGATATTGAAAAAGAATCAAGTAGAGANCAATTAATTGAACANTATGAAAAAAANATGACTAAAGAACAATATTCTGAAGCAGTACAAAANTGNATAGATAACATTTATTCTGGAGAAATAATTCAGGTAGTTTTTTCTCAAAGATTATCAAAAAAAACNGAAGCTTCTGCAATAGATATCTANNGATGCCTAAGAACAATTAATCCTTCGCCATANATGTTCATGTTTAATTTCGAAGATTTTCAAATTATAGGNGCATCTCCTGAGCTTCTAATTAAAGCTANTAACGAGGAAATTTCTGTACATCCTATAGCAGGATCAAGNCCGAGAGGAAAAAATGAAAAAGAAGATAATTTGATATCAAATGAATTGATTTCCGATGAAAAAGAGTTAGCTGAACACTTAATGCTTTTAGATTTAGGTAGAAATGACGTAGGAAGAGTNGCAAAACCAGGTACNGTAAAAGTGACTCAAAAAATGGAAATTGAAAAATATTCACATATCATGCATATTGTTTCAAATGTTGTNGGAAAGCTAGATAAAAAATATGANCAATTTGATGCAATGCGAGCAGCATTCCCCGCNGGTACAGTTTCTGGAGCTCCAAAGGTTAGAGCAATGCAATTAATNTCTGAATTAGAACCTGANAAAAGAGGACCNTACTCAGGNGGAGTAGGATATTTCTCTTATAATGGNAACATGGANACNTGTATAGCCATNNGAACGCTAATATTAAAAGACAAAACTGTATATCTTCANGCTGGNGGAGGNATTGTNGCAGATTCAATCATAGAAAATGAATATCAAGAAACATTACATAAAATGCAAGCACTTATTGGAGCGATTGATGATGCAGAAAGAGGTATAAAGTAATGATTTTACTATTAGATAATTATGACTCTTTCACCTATAACCTATATCAATATATTTGNGAATTGAACAANGATGTGTTGGTTCTAAGGAATAATGAAACAAGTTTAGATAAAATTGAAGAATTAAAACCTTCTCATATAGTAATCTCTCCCGGTCCATCAAATCCCAAAAATGCTGGTATTTCTAATGATGTTATAAAANCTTTTAGAAATACTACCCCTATATTAGGAGTATGCTTGGGACATCAATGTATAGGCTTTGTACATGGAGCAAACATAATTCAAGCTAANGAAATAAAGCATGGTAAAATCTCATTAATAACACATGATGAAGAAGGGATTTTTAAAAATATACCAAACCCNTTTAAAGCAGTTCGATATCACTCGTTAATAATAGAAGAAAAATCTTTATCNGATGATTTTGAAATTTCTGCAAAAAGCGAATCAGGTATTATTCAAGCAATAAGACATAAAAAATTTGATATAGAAGGGTTACAATTCCATCCAGAATCTATAGAAACAGAATACGGGATGGATCTACTAGCAAATTTTGTGAATAAATANACAAAATGAATATTCTAGACATAATTCAAAAAGCTACCATTGGAAAAAATTTAAGTTTTGAAGAATCTCAGCACGCAATGGAACAAATTATGTCAGGCAAAATGTTACCTTCACAGTTTGGATCATTAATGACTTCCTTGACAATCAANGGAGAAACTGCAGAAGAAATAGCTGGGATGGCTAGTATAATGCGAAAACATTCTTTAAAAATTCCAAATAAAGAAAATGCTATAGATATGTGTGGAACAGGAGGAAGTGGACTTAAATGGCTAAACATCTCAACTGCGTCTTCTATAATTGTTGCATCTNCTGGAATACCCGTTGCAAAACATGGAAANAGGGCTATGACAGGNAATAGTGGATCGGCGGATGTTTTAGAAGAGTTAGGGGTAAATATCAATTTAACTCCTGATCAGGCAAGTAAATGTCTTGAAGACATCAATTTGGTATTCATATTTGCACAAAGTTTCCATCCTTCNATGAAATANGCTGCTCCTTTNAGAANAGAAATTGGAATAAGGACAATATTTAATTTTTTAGGNCCATTGACTAANCCTGCATCTGTAACAAAACAAATAATAGGCACTCCAAATAAATTGATAGCAAAAAAAATAGCTTTGGCTGCTAAAATTCTTAAAACTGAAAGAATAATAACATTAAGTGGAAAATCTGGAGCNGATGAAATAGAAATTGANAATGATACATATATATATGATTCTGANAANAATTTTGAAGAAANAATTTTACAACCAAGAATACCAAATAANTACTCTTCNNAANATTTGNTNGTTNNATCTCCAAAAGAGTCTGCAAAAAAAATCCTTGAATGTTTTAGATTGAATTCTGTAAAAAANATCAACTTANATTTGGAATCAGTTTTAGAATCTATACTCATAAATTCNGCATTAGCTATATCTTTATATAAGNCCAACAGTNATATAGATTCTTGTTATGAAANAGCAAAAGAAAATCTTTTGTCTGGAAATGCAATGAAGAAACTTGAAGAACTTNTAAATTTTTCAAATAAAATATAACTAATGTCTATTTTAGATAAAATTCTTCTAAAGAAAAAAAATCGATTAGAAATCAAAAAAACTTTGATACCACTGAACAAATTAAAAGAAGATGTACAATTTCATCAAAAAATTATTAAGCTAGANGAAGTTTTAGGTAATAACAACGTTACATTAATTGCNGAAATGAAAAGACAATCTCCTTCAGCTGGGATCATGGACACAAANCTTATTCCAAATAAACAAGCTGAAATCTACATAAAATCAGGTGCAGATGCAATTTCNGTACTAACNGAGGAAGATTTTTTTCGAGGGAGTAATAAAGATCTAATAGATGTATTAAAAGTTTCAAAAAACAAAAGAATACCCGTACTTCAAAAAGATTTTATTTTTGATGAGTATCAGTTATATGAAGCAAAAAAATTAGGTGCTGATTGTGTACTGCTAATAGTTAGAATTCTTGAAGAAAAGAAATATATTCAATTATATAAATTGGCAAAGNTGTTAGGACTAAGTGTTATTGTAGAANTTTTTGATGAAAGTGAGATACAAAAAGCTCTTTCAATAGATATAGAAATTATAGGAATTAATAATAGAAATCTAGCAACCCTAAAGACTTCTTTAGATAATTTTGTGAAATTATCTAAATTGATTCCAAAAGATATTTTTAAAATAGCAGAAAGTGGTATTTCAAATCATAATGACGCATTGAAAATGGTTTCAAATGGTGCTAATGGCTTATTAGTAGGAGAATCAATAATGAAATCTAATGATATTGGTCGAATAATAAGAGATATAAAAGAAAATAAGAATGAAAACTAAAATCAAAATCTGTGGNATAAAGGATATAAATAATGCAAAAGTAGTNATAGANAACAATGCAGATTATTTGGGATTGAATTTTATTCAAGAATCAAAAAGATACATAAATGAAAGNAAAAGTGAAAGCTTAGTAAAAGAAATAAAAAATTATAAATTGAAAAAAAANTCTCAAATAAANCTAGCNGGGCTNTTTGCAAATGAGAACTATAATCATATAAATAAATTTTCAGAATTATTGGATATTGATNTTATTCAATTATGTGGNAATGAGAATGTCAAATATATAAAAAAAATTACAAAGCCTGTAATAAAACAGATCCACATAAAAGAAACAAATAACTTTTCAGAAATACTTAGTGATGTAGAAATGTATTTTTCTGTATCCAAACATATAATTTTGGATTGCTATTCAAAATATTCAAAAGGTGGAACNGGGGAAAAATTTAATTGGGANAAATATAAAAGTATTATAGAAATGGATGATATTTTTGTTGCGGGCGGATTAAATCCTAATAACATTGGAAATTTAATGGAAAATTTCTCTCCTTGGGGATTAGATGTATCGAGTGGAGTAGAAACGAATGGNGAAAAGAATGCACTAAAAATNACAGAGTTCATTAAAATTGCTAATTCTTAGATATTATTTCAAAATAATATCATTTGGCCATTTTACTTTGTGTGTTGTGGCTAAATGAAAATTTGCATTTGATAAATCAGCACCTGAAAAATTACATCTATATAACCAAGCGTTAGTAAAATCAGCACCTGTACAATTTGAACCAGAAAAGTTTGACCTATTAAGGGAAGCATTATTAAAATCACAACCAGAAAAATTAGTATTCAATGCTGAAATCTCAGATATATCCGCTTCTGAAAAATTACAATCTATAAATGAGGCGTTATTAAATATTGATCGAGATAATCTCCATCCTTTAAAATCATATTTATCAAAACGTAAATTGGATAAATCTAATCTTTGATCAGGATGATTTGTTATCCATTCATCAACTGCTTTTTTTCCTTTATATATAATTTTTTTGGAATCAATCATATTCTAGTATTGATTATTAACAAATTTGTAACACATAATAGATATTATAATAATTTATATTCAAAATATATATATGGAGTTATCTTATGGCTAATGAATCAAAAGAAGCATTAAAATTAATGAATGATAATGGATGTGACATACTAGATATAAAATTTATCGATCTTCCTGGAATTTGGCAACATGTTTCTCTTCCAATAAGTGAAGTAAATGATGCCCTTTTTACTGGAGGAACAGGTTTTGATGGGTCAAGTATCCGTGGATTCCAATCAATTGATGAATCAGATATGTTATTGGTACCTGACTCTTCTACCCTTAAATTAGATCCTTTTAATGATGGTCAAGTTACTGTTATAGCTGATATAAAAGATCCCGTCAGTGGAGATATGTATAATAAAGATCCTAGATATGTAGCAAAAAAAGCACAAGAATATCTAATTAAGACTGGAGTTGGAGATACTTCTTATTGGGGTCCAGAAGTTGAGTTTTTTATTTTTGATTCTGCAAATTTTGATTATGGACCAAATCATGGGTTTCACTTTATTGATTCTGACGAAGGAATTTGGAATTCTGGAGAGCCTTACATGATGGATCAAGAGACGCCAAACCTAGCTAATCGTCCAAAACACAAAGGTGGGTATTTCCCAGTTTCTCCTGTTGATACTCAACAAGATATAAGAAATGAAATGATAAGGGTTATGCAAGATACTTTTGGAATTAAAGTAGAAAAACATCACCATGAAGTTGCTACTGCTGGACAAGGAGAAATAGATATCGTTTATAATACTTTGTTGGAAACAGCCGATAATGTTATGGCATATAAATATGTAGTTAAAAATGTCGCCAAAAGATATGGAAAAGTCGCTACATTTATGCCAAAACCAATATTTGAAGATAATGGTACCGGAATGCATACTCATCAATCTATTTGGAAGGATGGTAATCCATTATTTGCAGGAAATGGATATGCAGGNATGTCCGAAATGGGACTTAATTACACAGGTGGNTTAATTAAGCATGGNAAAGCTTTAATGGCATTNGCAGCACCNACTACAAACTCTTANAAAAGATTNACTCCAGGATATGAGGCACCTACTATTCTTGCTATATCAGCTAGAAACAGATCTGCTGCATGTAGGGTNCCTATGTATTTTGATAATCCAAAGGCAAAAAGAATTGAATTTAGATCAGCAGATCCNACATGTAACCCTTACTTAACTTTTTCAGCAATGCTTTTAGCAGGNTTAGATGGAATAGAAAATGGTTATGANCCAGGAGAACCTTTGGANCATGATTTATTTGAATTACCTATTGAAGAGCAGAAAAAACTACCTCAGGTTCCTTCAAGTTTAGANGAAGCCTTAGATGCACTTGAAGAAGATCATGACTTTCTTCTAAANGGAGGAGTTTTCACAGAAGACATAATTAGAGCTTGGATAGATTTCAAAAGAGAAAATGAAGCTGACCCAATTAGATTAAGACCTCATCCATACGAGTTCTTNTTNTCTTTTGATGCTTAGAAAATAGTTTACGCTTAGACGATTTTAAAATATTTTCTNNAGGTCGTCTAAGTTNTTTATTTTAAGAGNATCTGAAAAATCTTTATAGTGNNCATATCTATCNATCAATATGGGGAACATTCCTGCATTTTTTGCTCCCATAATATCAGATTCAATTTGATCTCCAATAAATATACTTTCATCAGCTTTCACNTTNGCTTTTTCCATTGAAAATAAAAATATCTTAGAGTCTGGTTTTTCNGAATGTGTATCTAAAGAAGTAACTANAAATTTTAGTAATCCTCCCAAGCTTAGATTATTTAATAACTTTTCTCCAGTAATATCCATGTTTGTAATTCCTGCTGAATTTATTCCTTTACTGGCTAACCACTTTAAGTTTTCTGATACATCATCAAATATCTTTAGATCGTATGGNTCTTTAGAAATTTGTTCCCATATTTCCCAAGACTTTTCATNCTCTATAAAAACACCATTGGCTTCTAAAATCTTTTGTTCATACTTGGAAAAAAAAATTTTCTTATCAATAGAACTCAAATTTCTTAATGGATTGGTTTTTTTTTGAAAAGTCATAAATTCATCAGCAAATTTATATCCCATGCTAATTTGCTCTTCAGTTAAATAAATTTGATTTTTTGAAAGAATTTTTTGTTGAATTTTTTCTCTCTCTGGGTAAAAACCTGCTAAAGTCCCATAAATATCAAAAAANATATATTTATAATTANTCATCACCTACTCCAAGNTATCTNATTATTCTAAAATTATCTTCATTATAAATATCAACAAATTTATTATTTAAATTATTGAATTTCATAAGGCCTTTATTTTCGTAAAGAGTTTTTTCTAAAGGACCTAAAATAATTAATTCGATCCCATAATAATCAAGAAAATCTATCATATATTCATCAGATAAAGTATTGTAGAAAGTATCTATATCATTTTTTCTTTTAGCAATAGAATTNACCTCTAATGATCTTTGCTGTTTTTGATGCCAATCCCAACCTAATACTGTAGGCAGTCCTGTATAAATTGAAATTCTAGATGTCCAACTATACAAATTACCCGAAGCTTCAACAATATTTGGATTNCCCGAAATATTTTGATTTAACCAATTGATAGCCATATAGCTTTCATTTAAATCTATAGGTTNNTCGTTGATATAATANACATTNTTTTNCATAAATTTCATNCCATCTAATCCATGTGTGTTATTTGNAAATCTATCAGATACTCGAACTCCAATTGCAAGTATCGGATAAATCAATGCTATNANTGAAATAGAAGATAAAACTGAGAAAAAAGCAATCTTAGATTTAAAAGATGATAAGTGTTCTATAAATATNATNGGAATAATTATTGATATTGNAATATTCAAAATAATCCATGATTCAAAATAAAATTTAAANATCGTATTCATTCGATTAATNTCACCTCCAAGAACNACCAATTCGGTTAATAATGGNATNGCTAANCCCAANANAATCAAAATNGCCAACCACAAAAAGATTTTAAAATANGCTTCAAATAAATAATATTTTGCTATTGAAATGACACTAATTANTGAAATAAGAAGAAATAAAAANAATAAAGTATTAAACAAAAAATCATAAAAAAATGCAAAATAAGCTACCAACAATAAAGAAGAGAAAATTAATGATTTATAAGTAATTTTTTTATAATTAAATTCATATAAAAAATTCAATTTATAAAAAAGTTTGTNTATATAAACACATGAATAAATCAAAATTACCAATATCGGNAAAAAGTAGATTTCTAAAAACAAATAAAAAGGAGTTCTCCATTTAGAAATTTCGAAATTTATATTAGGCANAATTAGATTGTTTTCAAAGTTATAAAAGAATAATTTNGATGAAATAAAAAAAACTAAACAGTACATGATAAATGNTGTTATTTTATTNCGTAAATCNTTGTAGGCAAAAAAGATCGCAAAAAAAATAGAACTAAAAACTATTACTAAAGAAACCGGATAATCCCAGGTGTTNGTGGCTCTTATTCCTCCAACTAATAATCCTAATAAAGTCAATAAAATTATATTTTTTACTTTAGAGCTNTTANCAAAATATTCATAATAGAAAACAAAAGCAAAAAANAAAATACTTAATAATATAGGTAAACTTAATAGATGAGCATGTAAGTCAGCAAAAAGAAATGTGAAGAAAGGGAATTCTGTAATTTCTAAACCACTAGAAACCATAGATACAATTCTAGTNCTNCCCCAGTAATCAAAAGTGTTTTGTCGACCAAGTATCAAATTGATTAATTGCAAAAAACCATCAAAATTGCCAAATATAATTGTAATAAAAATTCCAAAAATTCCAAATANTAANGGATATTTAAACCAATTGAAATTAAGATCCCTCAGTTTATATACAAGAAATGTAATATTAGAAATCAGACCAAAAATTAAAATTGAAGTATAAGAAAAAAATGTNGGAATAGCTAAATTGTAAGCAATATTAGTTGGGACACCTGAAAGTTTTATTAAAACTGAGACCATATATTGACCAAAATAATAATAGTTTAATGTAAATCCACTGAACCAAGGGTCAAANGGAGGTAAATCCANAGATCTTATNAATGCATTTAAGTATGCCAAGTCCATTGGCTTTTCTCCNCCACGAAATGGATGCCATAAATCAGGATTTAGATATCGTACATATAATGCTACAAAGAACATCAAATAAAATATAAATTCGATTANTAAAATCTTTTGGTAATTTTTTCNCAAATGGAATAAAATACTACTTCTTGAAAAATAGAAAAAACATAATGAAATAAAAAAGAAAATAGNCAAAACAATTATNAGTATTTCAAAGGAAAAATNAATTGATGAATTAGAAATCAATATCCAAACAATCCAACTGAANANAAAAAGTCCCATAAATTTAGATAATGAATAACCTAAATCTGGTAAATTTCTAAAAATNCTATACAAGATAGGAAAAGTCAAATACCCTAATAAATTTATTACAAAAAACCAAAGTAATATTTGTTGATGGAGTGACTTTTCTTTCATANAAAAATGATCAGTATATAGATTNGAATTTTTGTTTTTTAATGATTTTTCATANTTTTTATANTTNGAAAGAGGTATGTANTCATNTGNAATCAAATCATTTGCTAAATTATCTAAATTTATAATTTNAGATAATTTTTCTTTTGAATATTTCTTTTCATTTTTAAATATTATTATTNGAGGGTGATCATAAACTGAAAAACTTTCATCAGCCCATCCAAGATTTAAATTAATNAAAAATTTTTCCTCNTAATTATCAATAAGTTCAGGTTGTTTGATTTTTATTCGCGAAAAAAAATCTTCTTCNTAATTNATATTAAATAAATTCATAGATTTTTTTTCATAATGTATAATNGTGTATCCTAAAGATTCTTCAAATAATTTTTCATAAAATACAGTAGAAATAGGGTATCTTTCTTGAAGTCGTGGAATAGTACCATAAAGTCTATTTGAAAAAATTACATAATAATCGGCTTCATTAAGATTATTTAATATTTGATCAAATTTACTTAAAGTATCAGGGTTATACATTTCTAAGCGATTATTGGAAATCTTTATATGATCTAAATTGGGCAATGATTCCTCCCAATGCTCCTGAATTATAATTTCATTATTTTTAGCGTTTGCCTTTAGCCAATTAGACGCATTTACAGCAGTATGATCTTTTGAATAAATCCCATAAATATATGAAAAAGAAAAGTGAAGAGTAGGAACAATAAATAAAATAAGTAGGAAAAAATTAAATATATTAGAAAATTTAAATCGATTGGTTATAATCTGTTGAAAAAATTTTAAAAAATAAATTGCATAAAAAATTATTATCGGAGTAAGAGGTAAAAAATATCTTAGAAACTTAACTTGGAAAAATCCATTGATCAATAAATAAGTAATAAACCAGGAAAAAATTAAAATATGAAAATTATCCCTTTCCTTTAAAAGTTTATACGTAGCAAATACTAATCCTAAAATAGAAAAGATACCTAAAACAGGACCTGTTCCCCAAGTAAATAATTGTGAAAGGGGGTATATATATTTCGTAGTTTCTAAATATTGTCTAGTGTAAGGAAAATCAAGAACACCTCTAACCATTTTTGACTGTTCAGTTATGTGAGAAAAGTAAGTGTTATAATCGATGAAACTATATGGTTGGAAAATAAACAAAAATATTAAACCAGAAAAAACAAATATTAGTATATATTTCAAAAGGTCCAAGAATTTGATTCTTTTTTTATAAAAAGGGATCAAAAAAGATAGCAATATAGGTAGCAACGCTGGCATAAATGAAAATTTAAATGCCAAACCGGCAGCAAATATCAACGCTAAAATTAAGGTTTTATTTTTAGTTGGATTATATGAGTTTTTGATAGAAAAAATTAATGTTAAAATAACAAAGTTTGTTATGAAAACATCTGTTGTGTAAAAGTGACTATTCTGTATATGTATTACAGATATTGAAACAATAAAACCTACACAAAGACTCCAAAGATTCCCTAATTTTGCTCTAGATAAATATGTTATTAATATCACTGTACTAGAATCTATGAGCATAGAAATTAACCGTGCAGGAATTCTCATTTCATATATAGATAAATTATCAAAAANATCAATGAAATTTTTTACAATCTTCAAAATATATATTGGTAATGTCCCATAATTGAACCAATGTGGATTTAAAGAACTATTANCANTAAACANTTCATTGGGATGTTTTAAAGAAGAAAAATTTATATCATAAGCATGCATAAAAATNGCTCTTTCATCAGGATGAAATAGAAATCCATTATCCCAGTCAATTCCAAANAATCTNATGANNANTGAAAANAAAAATAANAAACTTAAACANAAGANATATCTTTTAGAGATTTCATTCGGAAAATAAAAATAGATATTTTTTTTAATTTTTTCTAGCAACATATATTTATTATTTTATGNCATTANTAGTATTTATAATAAAAAAATCGTCNAAAGTTGAATTAAAATTGATAGGAGATTANTATNAATTTTTATTAAATTATCNATATGGTAATTAATAAAATAAATAATTTTGAATGGAATTCAGAAACGGTNNTAGCTCTAAGATCNCATATTGGNCATTCACAAACNNTACTTNCNGAAGAACTTGGTGTCAGACAACAAACAATTAGTGAATGGGAAACNGGNTTGTACAANCCNACAGGAGCATCTAAGACTCTTCTTAATTTNATTGCAAGAACTGCAGGTTTTCCTTTTCAAAAATTTCCNAAAATAAAATCTCAGTTGTCATTTGAAAGATTTGGATTCGACATACAGAAAAATCCTGAACNTTCAAATTTAAANACAATNNCTAAACCTCAGAGTAANAAAAGATTTTCAATAANAAAATCTGATACGATAGACGATTTTGAGAAAAAAAGCAAAGAAATNCCTATGTNAGGATATTTTTGGCTAAATTCTATATTATTCTATATTTATAAATGTTAGATACTATGTTTTCTGAAGATGACNTTNTTTTCAAAAAAGAATTAAATTCTTTACTTGATAAATTATTGCCAANAAATTGGGATCNNTANCCNGATGANACTGATGATTTTCATTGGNAATTATCAAAAAAAATCAAATTGTCTTTATCNATNAAAAATTGGATAGCNCCATCTTGGCCCAAAGAGTATGGAGGTGGNGGAAAAGANATCNCAAAAGCAATAATCNTATCAGAAACAATGGCNTATAGAATGTCTCCAGGAAATGATCGNTTTGCAACCCGTATGATTGGTCCTACCATTTTGAAATATGGTACATCACTACAGAAAAAAAAAATCTTATCTGAAATAACATCAGGAAAAGTACAATGGTGTCAAGGATATTCTGAACCTAATTCTGGATCAGATCTAGCTTCTATTACAACAAAAGGTGATTACAACGAAGAAACAGAGACTATAACCATAAACGGAACTAAAATTTGGACTACACTAGCAAATAGAGCTAATAGGATGTTCATACTTATAAGATCACAACCAGGGAGTAAACGACATCAAGGTTTAACTTTAGCAGTTTTAGACATGAACAATAAAGGTATAACTGTTAATCCTATAAAAAATATTGCTGGTAAATTTTCTTTTAATGAAGTTATTTTAAAGAATGTTAAAATTTCATCTGAAAATATCATTGGAAAACTTCATGAAGGTTGGAAAATAGCACTTGATTTGTTAAATTTTGAAAGATCGGGAATTGATTACATTGGTTGGGCTGAAAGATGTTTAGATGATCTAATTTCATACAGTAAAAAAAATATACTTAACAAAAATGAAATGATCTTTGATAGTGAAACATTCAAAAAGAGAGTTGCCATTTTGAAAGCTGATTTGGAATCAGCTAAAATCATGACTTACAAAGCTATTTGGAAAAAAAGTGTCAGTGACGATATTCATATGGAACCTTCAATGAGTAAAATTTTAGCAACAGAAATAAATAATAAAGTACATGATTATGCCTTAGAAATACTTAAAGATAAGATAGGTTTTATTAATGAAAATCCTCAAAATAATTTTGTACAAAGAATATTAAATCATAGATTGTTTTTTGTTTCAGGAGGGATATTAGCTGGAACAAATGAAATCCAAAAAAACATTATAGCTCAGAGAGGTTTAGGGTTCCCAAAATAATGAATTTTAATATTAATGAAACACAATCTATGTTAATTTCTTCAGCTAAAGAAGTTTTGTCAAATAAATACGATTTGAAATTGATTAATAAAAGAATTGATACAAAAAGTAATTATTTATCTGGGTGGAAAGAATTNCAAGAACAAGGTTTTATGGGAATGTTAGCNAAAGAGTCTATTGGAGGTTATGGATTNAGTTTTCATGAATTTTCTNTAATAATGGAAGTTTGGGGAACCTATTTATGNTCTGGACCAATTATAGAAAATTCTATTGCTGGTGTTTTAACTCTACAAAAATATAATGAATCAAAGTTTTCTGACACAATAAAAAAAATTATAAGAAATCAATGTGTAATCACGACTCCCCTGTCTAATCAATTTTATGAAAAAGGTAATATCCCTGAAATTAAAAAGATACAAAATAAAATGTATATAAGTGGTTCATTATGTAAAGTCCCTTTTTTTGAATTATCAACACATATTATTTTTATTGCAAAGCAAAATAATAATCCAAAGATTATGATTTTACCAACTAACAAAATAAATATTGAGAAAGTTATATTCGATTTATTAGGAAACAAATTGGTAAATATTTACATTGAAAATAATGAAATCTCAGATAAAAATTTTATAGGAGATGATAATAATACACATGAAATTATAGATTTTATGATGAATCATATAATTATTAGCAAATGCTCTGAGATGATTGGTGCATCAGAAGCGGTGTTAAATAAAACTATAGATTATATTAAAAATAGGGAACAATTTGGAAGATCATTAGCTTCTTTTCAATCAATACAACACAAAATTTCAGAAATATTTACTTTAATAAGTGAAACGAAAGAGTTAAGTAGATATTTGTCCAAAATTATTAGCTCTAACCAAAAAAAACATTCATCTTTGATCAAGATTAAATGTAATGAAAGTTTAAATACAATTATTTGGGATGCACATCAATTACACGGAGCCATCGGATTTACTTGGGATTATGGGCTACATTTATATACTAGAAAAATCCTTATGAATAAATCCGTTTTAGGAGATACAGAATTCCACTCAAAGATTCTTTTATCATGATCTATAAAAATTTTGCTTTCGTCAAATTAATGTTAGCTAAAGAATATAGATTATTCTGGATTGCAGCTTTTTTTTCTAACATGGGTATGTGGGCTCTTGTTTATGGGAGACTTTGGTTAATGAGAACGATGACTGATTCAGAAATAATGCTTGGATTGGTATCCAGTGCAAATTTAGCTCCAGTTCTTTTGTTAAGTATTTTTGGTGGTTTGATTGCAGATAAATACAATAGATTGAAAATTTTACGAAGCACACGTTTTTTGTTTTCAATTATGACATTATTGACAGGATTTTTAATCTTCTTCAAAGTTATGAATCCAATAATATTAATACTAATATCAACCATTACCGGAATATTATTAGCTATTGACATACCTTCAAGATCTTCAATGATAGCAAAATTAGTGACAAAAGATCAATTGGCAACAGCTATATCAATGTACTCAATAGTTTTTGGGGTTTCTGCAATAGTAGGTCCTTCTTTATTTCATCCCATTGTCAATTATTTTGGATTATCAGGAATATTTTTCATTATAGGGATTTTCTATTTATTAACATTTGTAACTCTTATTAAAATGAACTTGAGTATTCATAATCCAACTAAAGAAATTAAAAGTTACAAAGTTTTTGATGAATTATATATAGCAGCCAAATATTTAGTAAAAACCCCCATACTCTTTATAATTCTATCTATTGGAATCTTAGAAGGAATTACCGCGGGTTCAATTGATGTTCTTATACCAGCTATAACTACCGATATATTGAACGGAACTTCAAAAACATATGGCAATTTACTTTTAATTGGGGGAATTTCTGGTTTGTTTTCTACCTCTTTTTTAATTTTATATGGGGATAAAATAAATAAGTATACGTTTTACGTATTTAGTGGACTTTTATATTGTTTGGCATTAATCATTTTGGGTAGCAATTTTGGCATGGATAAAATTTTTTATATATTTTTTATAATTGCTGCAGCTAGAGTTATTCATCAAACAATGGGAACAACCATTATTCAATCTCGTGTTAAAGAAGAATTTAGAGGTAGAGTCTTGAGTATACTTAATTTATCATGGGGTGCAGGTGCAATTGGTTCAGTGTTTATCGGATTTTTAGCTGAAAGTTTTTCAATAAATTTTGCTATTTTTTTTGCAGGAGTAATTAGTTTTATAGTTTTGTCAATTGGAGGGTTCGCGATATTATATAAATACAAATAAATTGTCAACGAACTAAACTTACGTGATAATATAATAAATTTCCCCAAAAACATGCCAAAACCTTTGACACATTCTATATGCTCTATAAAATGTTAATCAAAACTTCATAAATCTAAAACAGGCTGAAAGGAAATATTATGCAACCTTTTGCATATACTGCTCCAACCACAGTAAAAGAAGCAGTTGAAATACTAACAAAACACGGTGATAAAGCTAGACCAATGGCAGGTGGAACTGATCTTTTAGTTCAGATCCGAGGGGGAAAATTCAATCTAGATGCAGTCGTAGACATAAAAAAAATACCAGAATTGAACACTCTGTCCAATGATAGCAAATCTCTAAACATGGGAGCTGCAGTTCCTTGTCATAGAATATATGAAGATCCAAAAATTTCAGAAGATTTTCCAGGATTAATTGATGCTGCCGAGTTAATTGGTGGTATACAAATCCAATCAAGAGCAGGACTTGGTGGTAATTTATGTAATTCTACTCCATCTGGAGATGGCATTTGCCCCCTAATTGTTCTCTCAGCAGTTGCAAATATAGAGGGTAGTAATGGTAAAAGAAGTATCCCTGTAGAAGATTTTTGTACTGGCCCTGGTACAAATGCACTTAAAAGTGGAGAAATTCTTGTTTCTTTATCAATACCAAATCAAGGTAGTAAATTTAGTTCAGCTTATGAGCGTTTCATCCCCAGAAATGAAATGGATATAGCAGTAGCAGGTGTGGCTTCAAGCATACTTATTGGATCTAATGGAAAAATAGAATCAGCAAGAGTTGCTCTTGCTTCTGTAGGTCCAACTCCAATATTAGCTAAGAAAGCTTCAGAATCTCTGATTGGTAAAGAGCCTGGCGAAGCGGCCTTCAATGAAGCTGGAGCAATTGCTAAAACTGAGTGTTCTCCAATTGAAGATATGCGTGGTTCAATTGACCAACGAAGACACTTAGTGGATGTGCTAACTGTTAGAACTTTAAATAAATCATTAGAAAGAATAGGTGGATAATTATGGCAACAAATGAAAAAATTCATATAAAAACTACAATTAATGGCAANCCTGAAGAATTTTTAGCAGATCCACANACAAGCCTATTGGATGCACTNAGAGAAATTGTTGGATTAACTGGAAGTAAAGAAGGATGCTTGGACGGAAATTGTGGTGCTTGNACNGTTTCAGTAAATGGAAGAATTGTTGACTCATGTTTGGTGCTAGCTGCGGAAGTTGATGGTCAAAATGTTGATACAGTTGAAGGAATGGCAAGCGCTGATGGATTACATCCTTTACAACAAGCTTTTCTAGAGGAAGCAGCTCTTCAATGTGGTATTTGTACACCAGGTTTTTTGGTTTCNGCTAAAGGGTTATTGGATAATGAACCAGATCCTAGTGAAGAAAGAATCAGACACTGGCTAGCAGGTAATTTATGTCGATGTACAGGATATAACAATATAATAAAAGCTGTACAGAAGGCAGCAAAAAATTTATAAAGAATGAAAATATAACAAGAATAATTAAAGGATAAGGGAAAAAAATGGTTAACGTATCAGATTCAAAAAGTTACAAAGTTGTAGGGACAGACCCTATAAGACATGATGGTTATGACAAAGTGACTGGAAGAGCTATATATGGAGCAGATGTAAAATTACCAGGATTAATTTGGGGATCAGTTCTAAGAAGTCCTCATGCTCACGCTATTATAAAAAGCATTGATACCTCATCTGCTGAAAAAATGGATGGAGTTTTCGCGGTAATGACTGCTAAAGATTTCCCAAGTAAAGATAATAAATTCGGTGACATTGGAGAAGGCACAGAAAATCTAAAATGGGCGCAGGATAATATTCTGGCAAGTGATAAAATCCATTATAAGGGACAAGCAATAGCTGCAGTAGCAGCACGAGATAGAAATACTGCTGACGTAGCAGCTTCAAAAATAAAGGTTGTTTATGAAGTTTTAGAGTCAGTAACAAATGTAGAGGATGCTACAAAAAAAGATGCTCCAATTCTGTTTAAAGATCTTAATGGAAACCACTTAGGCAAAAAGGTAAAAAATACAAACATAGCTGAAATAACACGAAATGGAATAGGGGACCCTGATAAGGCTTTCAAAGACGCCGAGAATATTGTTGAAAGAACATTTACTCTTCAAATGGTTCATCAAGGCTATATTGAACCTCATAATGCTACGGCTCATTGGGATGAAGAAGGAAGAATAAGAATCTGGACTTCAACTCAAGGAGCATTCGATGTCAGGGGTGCAGTCACTGAAATATTAGAGATAGATGTATCTAGAGTTAAAGTAACTCCCCTAGAAATTGGAGGTGGCTTTGGNGGNAAAATTCCAATTTATCTAGAACCAATTGCTTCAATCCTTTCAAAGAAATCNGGTTTTAANCCTGTCAAACTTGTAATGGAAAGAACTAATGTCTTTCAAGCCTCAGGTCCTGCACCNGGTGGNACAATATCAGTAAAAATGGGAACTGATAAAAATGGAAAAATNATTGCTGNTGAATCAANTATAAANCTAGANGCTGGAGGATACCCAGGATCNGCAATAGGTGCTGCAGTTCAATGTATTTTTGCACCTTATGATATCCCTAATGCAAGAATAGATGGACATGATGTTGTAGTAAATAAACCAAGATCATTTGCTTATAGAGCACCTGGATCACCTCAAGCTGCATTTGCTGCAGAAACAGTAGNAGATGAACTNGCAAAAATACATGGNATGGATCCCATAGAATTCAGATTATTAAATGCTGCAAAAGAAGGAACCAGANGAGCCGATGGAGTNATATTTCCAAAGGTTGGAAATATNGAAGTTCTNGAAGCTGCTAAAGCAAGTCCACANTGGAAANCTCCNNTAGGAACTCCTCCAAAAGGAAGAGTAAGAGGAAGAGGACTCGCTTCAGGATATTGGTTTAATATTGGAATGAAATCCACTGTTAATCTTCAAGTAAATACNGATGGTACAGTGGCTTTAATTGAAGGTTCTACAGATATAGGAGGAACANGAACTTCTATTGCTATGCAAGCAGCNGAAATATTNGGTATTGNAGTNGAAAATTTTAGACCNGTAGTTGGTGATACAGAAACTGCGGGNTATGCAGATGTTACTGGAGGTTCAAGAACTACTTATGCTACNGGTTATGCNGCANTAAAAGCTGCNGAAAACCTTNTNACAGTCTTAAAAGAGAGATGNGCAATACTCTGGTCTATTGATGAAAAAGATGTTGATTTCAATGATGGAACNTTNTTTGCAACAAAGGATCCAGAATTAAAANTAAGCTTTAAAGAGTTGGCTTCTAAAATNGGAGATACAGGGGGTCCAGCTGCATCAAGTGGTAGNGTTGANCTAGAATCNGGTGGAGGTGCATTTGGAACTCATATNGTTGATNTTGATGTTGATNTNGAAACAGGAAAAACTGATGTTNCTAGATATACNGCAATNCAAGACGCAGGAACAGCNATNTATCCTGCTTATGTAAAAGGNCAGATAGCTGGAGGTGCAGTTCAGGGAATTGGTTGGGCACTGAATGAAGAGTATTACATGAGTGATGACGGATCCATGGCTAATACTTCTTATTTAGATTACAGAATACCTACATCNTTAGATCTTCCGAATATTGAAACAATCATAGTTGAAGTACCCAATCCTGGGCATCCATTCGGGGTTAGNGGTGTTGGNGAAGTGCCCATTTGTCCTCCAATAGGTGCAATAGGAAATGCATTGCACGATGCGGTAGGAAAAAGATTTTATGATGCTCCAATGAAACCTGGAAGAATATTGAATGTNCTAGGTAAGATTGAAAAATAACNCAANATAAAAATAAAAATGAGTGAAATCGTGGTTTGTGAATTTTATAGATTTGTATAAAATTTATATACCACGATTTTTAGTTAAGGAAATATTATGACTATTGAAAATTATAAACAAAAAAAAGATTTCAATGTAATTGGAACCAACCCAATAAGACACGATGGTTACGATAAAGTAACTGGCAGAGCAATTTATGGNGCAGATGTAAAATTNCCCAATCTCATTTGGGGCGAGGTTGTACGTAGTACTATCGCTCANGGGAAAATAAAATCCATCGACGTATCGGAAGCTGAAAAAATGGAAGGAGTCTTTGCAGTTATTACCCATAAGGATTTTGAAAAAAACAATAAAGATAATAATGTTAATTTGGCGAGAGATATGCAAAACATTCTGGCAAAAGATAAAGTTTTATACAAGGGTCATGCAATAGCAGCTGTATCTGCAAGGGATCGAAACACAGCAAAAGAAGCATGTAATTTAATTAAGNTAGAATACGAAGAATTNCAACCANTATCCANTGTNNGNGAAGCTATAGANANAAATGCNCCNATATTANTNGAAGATCTTGTNGGAGATCACCTTGGAAAGTCTGTAAACAAAACTAATATAGCAAAACAAATAAGACATCAACTTGGAGATACTAATGAAGGTTTTAAACATTCAGATTTAATTGTTGAGAANGAATTTAATCTACAAATGGTGCATCAAGGTTATATAGAACCTCATAATGCAACTGCACATTGGGATGAAAACGACCATTTATCACTTTGGTCAAGTACCCAAGGTNCATTTGCAGTTAGGGACTTAACAGCTGGTTTTGTTGGCTTGAATGAATCGCAAGTTACTACTTATCCAGTTGAAATAGGTGGCGGATTTGGAGGAAAAACTAAAGTATATTTACCCCCTCTTGCAGCATTACTTTCTAAAAAATCAGGTTTNAGACCTGTAAAAATGATCATGGATAGAGTTTCAGTTTTCCTAGCTTCAGGTCCAGCNCCNGGAGGAAAGGTNAAAGTAAAACTTGGNGTAACAAAAGAAGGNAAATTTACAGCTGGAATAGTAGATTTAAAATTCGAAGCNGGTGCGTTCCCAGGTTCCTCAATNGCAGCCGGAGCAACNTGCTGCTTAGCTTGCTACAACATTCCAAACGTACAAATTGATGCATTTGATGTAGTTGTAAATAAACCTAAAACTGCTGCTTATAGAGCTCCTGGTTCTCCACAAGTGTCTTTTGCTGTTGAAAGNGTTATAGATGATATTTGTGAAAAAATGGATTGGGACAAAATAGATTTCAGATTAAATAATGCATCTAAAGAAGGTACAAGAAGNGCTGATGGTGTTCAATTCAATAAAATTGGTTTTATTGAAACATTAGAAGCTGCAAAATCCAGTGATCATTGGAAAAGTCCTCTAATGAAAAACAATCAAAATAAAGTATATGGGAGAGGTATTGCTTGCGGTTTTTGGATGAATGGAGGTGGTAAATCAACAGTAGATTTAATGCTTCAAGATGATGGTAACATAGCCTTAAATGAAGGCTCAGCAGATATTGGAGGAACTAGAACTTCCATTTCTATGCAAGTTGCAGAAACACTTGGTGTTTCTGCAGAAAGAATTCAACCTTCTATTCCAAATACTGATAGTATTGGTTTCACAGGAACTACAGGTGGCTCTAGAACCACATACGCAACTGGAATGGCTGGTTTAGAAGCCGCTAATAAATTAATTATAGAAATGAAAAAACGAGCAGCAATTTACTGGGGAATCGAAGAAACGGATATAAAATTCTCTGAGGGAAATATTTACTCAACAAAAGATCCTGAGCTCAAATTAAGTATAAAAGAATTTGCCTCTGTAATTGGCGAAACTGGAGGGCCTATATCTTCTACATCTTCTGTTAACTTACCTGGTGGTGGTAATGGATTTGGAATAGGAATATCTGACGTACAAATTGATACACTTACCGGAAAAACGGATGTTGTCAGATACACAGCAATTCAAGATGTTGGAAAAGCAATTTATCCACAATATGTCGAGAGTCAAATTGCTGGAGGTGCCGTTCAAGGCATAGGATGGGCTTTAAATGAAGAGTATTATATGAATGATAAGGGAATAATGACAAATTCGAGTTTTCTGGATTATAGAATGCCAACTTCTTTGGACCTTCCTAATATCGAAGTAATAATAGTGGAAGTTGCGAATCCCCAACATCCATATGGAGTAAGAGGCGTAGGTGAAGTTCCTATAATTCCTCCATTAGCTACATTGGCAAATGCAATAAAAGATGCAATTGGTACTAGAATTTATTCAACACCTATGAATCCTGGCAAAATACTTGAGGTTTTATCAAGTGGCTAAAGTATTTCTCCCATTTCAATTAAAACAAATAACTGAAAATAAAGATTTTATAGAAGTTAAAGGTAAAACTTTAAGAGAAGTTGTTAACAATCTAGACAATTTGTATCCTGGAATAAAAGATCATCTTGTTAAAGACGAGAAAATTAAATCAGGATTATCTGCAATATGTGGATTTGCAGCTACAAGAAAAGGGCTACTTCAAGAATTAGAAGAAGATACTGAAGTACATTTCTTGCCAGCGATATCAGGAGGATAAGTGTTTAATTTAAACAAAAAACTAATTGAAAATTCCTTTAAAAAAATTATAGATAGTTTAGGTGATATTGTAGATCTAAAAGGAGTAAAAGATACTCCAAAACGAGTAGCTAACGCTTATGAAGAGCTTCTTTCTGGTTATACCGCTAATATAGAAGAAATAATTAATAATGCTCTTTTTGATGTAGAGTATGATCAAATAGTCATAGTAAAAAACATAAAATTTTACTCACTTTGCGAACATCATATTTTGCCTTTTTTTGGAAAAATAGACATAGGTTATTTNCCTAATAGCAAAATTATAGGATTATCAAAAATCCCTAGAATAACGCAAGTTTTTTCAAAAAGGTTACAGGTTCAAGAGAGATTAACTGAACAAATAGGAAAAGCAATTTTTGAAAATACAAATGCTCTCGGAGCTGGAGTTGTAATCAATGCTCAGCATATGTGTAATAGTATGAGAGGTGTTAATATGCCAAGCACAGAAATGGTAACAAGTTCATTATTTGGTACTTTCAAGTCTGATGATGCAACAAGAAAAGAATTTTTTGATCTTATAAAGTAAGGCATAAAACGTGAAATTTATAGGCAAAAATGCCCTTATTACAGGTTCTGCAAATCGCATAGGTAAAGATATAGCGATGTATTTAGCTTCTATAGGTATAAATGTAGCTCTTCATTACAATAAATCATCTAATTCAGCTATAAACACTTTGGTCGAAATAAAAAAACATAAAATAAATTCTGATATGTTTCAGGCTGATCTGTCAAATGAAAAAAACTGTTTAAATCTGATAAAAAATGTAAGTCAAACCTTTGGACCTATAAGTATTTTAATAAATAACGCATCTACTTTTAGAAAGAATAATTTACACGATACTAAAATTGTAGATCTAAATAATGACTTTTTTGTTAATCTTATAGCTCCATTTATACTATCTAGAGAAATATTTAAAGGTAATTTAAAAGGAAAGATCATAAATCTTACTGACTGGAAAACAATAAGAAAAAACAGATTTTCATATGGATTAAGTAAATTTGCAATTTCTGGATTAACGAAATCATTAGCAATTTCAATGGCTCCAAGATTTCAAGTCAATGAGATAGCATTAGGAGCTATATTACCTCCGGCTGATGCACCATCAAGAAGAAACAAAAAAATAGATCTTGGTCCCATGAAAAGAGTTGGAAAAATTGATGAAATTGTTAGTTGTATTAAAATGTTTTTAGATAATGATTTTATTACCGGTGAAAAAATAAATATAGATGGTGGAAGGCATATACTTTGAGTTATGAATTAACAAGGGACGAAATTTTCATTGAAGGTTTAGAATGTTTTACTGTAATTGGTATAAATGATTGGGAAAAGAAAATCAAACAATTAGTTATTATAGACGTTTCGATTTTTATACTTCAAATTCCAAATAACAATAAAGATCTTATTAACGAAACAATAGATTACAAAAATTTATCATACAAAATAAAGGATTTTGTGGAAAAAAGTAATTTCGATCTAATAGAAACATTGGCTAAAGAAATTGCTTTATTATGTTTAGAAGTTGAAAAAGCTATTAAAGCAACTGTAAAAGTAAATAAACCGCATGCTTTGAAAATATCTAAGAATGTGGGAGTAATCGTTACAAGAGAAAAGAATAATGAAAATTAAAATAGATTATGGAAAAGATGGACTCATTCTAGAAGTACCGGATAATTCAACCGTTTTAAACCCTAAACACAAAGAAAAAATAGATAATCCCGAAGCAGTTATAATGTCTTCACTAACGAATCCAATTAATAGTCCTCCATTAAAAAATCTTTACAAAAAAGGTATGAAAGTTGGGATTTCTGTTTGTGATCATACCAGAGCTCAACCAAGAAATGAAATAATAAAATGTATCATGGAATTATTAGGTAACATAGACAAAGAAAATTTGTTGATTTTTATTGCAACAGGTAGTCACAGACAATCAACTGATGAAGAAATAACAAATATGTTTAATAATGAAATATTATCTAATGTAACGATAATAAATCATGAAGGAAATAAAGATTCCAATATTAAAACTATCGGGAAAACTTCAAAAAAAACACCCATAGAAATAAATAAAGAATGGTTAGATTGTGATTTGAAAATTACTACTGGTTTCGTTGAACCTCATTTTTTTGCAGGNTTTTCTGGTGGTCCCAAAATGGTTGCGCCAGGATTAGCAGGGTTGGAAACAATTATGAATTTACACGATTATAAAAGAATCAAACATAATAAATCTATTTGGGGAGTAACAAAAGGGAATCCTATACATGAAGAAATAACAGAAATCTCAAGAATCATCAATGTAGATTTTGCAATCGACTTAACCTTAAATAGAAATCAAAATATTACTGGTGTTTATGCTGGAAATTTAGAGACTGAGCATGGAATAGCATGCTCACGGGTAAAGCAAGATTCGATGATTGCAACAAAAAAAATGTTTGATTTAGTTATTACTTCTAATTCAGGATATCCTCTCGATCAAAATTTATATCAATCAATTAAAGGTATTTCTGCTGCTGCTCAAATTACCAAACCTGGAGGAACCATAATAAGTGTCGCTGAATGTTCTGATGGGATACCAAATGGGAGTAGTTATCATAAATTACTAAAATCTTTTCCTANCCCTAAATCTTTTTTGTCAAAAGTAAAGGATAAGAACTACTCAGAACCCGATCAATGGCAGTTTCAAATTCAATCACAAATACAAAGTAATAATAATTTAATGATTTATTCTAAATTAAATGAAACAGAAACTATTGAATCACATATGACAAAAATAACTGATATCAACCAAATAATAGAAGGTGTACAATCAAAAATAAAAAACCCTTCAATATGTATTTTGCCAGAGGGGCCACAAACAATTCCCTACAAAGTATAAAAATGATCAAACATACTATTAATGCCATTGATAAATTAAAAAACGAAGGTCTCATAAAGGATTTTTCTATTTCAATAAAACATAGAAGTAAAAATTTATCTGATTTTGATTCTTTGGATTCAAAAAAGCAATATCATATATTTTCTGCAGGAAAACCAATGATAGCTGCAGTAATTTGGAAATTATATGATGAAAAAATCTTAGATTTTAATGATCCTGTTTGCAAATATTGGCCTGAATTTAAAAAAAATAATAAAGATAAAATTCTAATAAAACATATTATGACTCATACATCTGGAATTTCATTAACTGATAGTTTAAGAGACCATGATTATGGAGATTTAAATCGTATTGCAAGATGGTTAGAAAATTATACTCCTGAATCAACACCAGGGAAAAAAATTTCTTACCATGAGGTTACTTTCGGATGGATATTGGGAGAAATTGTTCAAAGAATTACTAATAAATCTTTTGAAGAAAATTTTTTTGAAAAAGTGTGTATCCCATTAAATCTTAAAAAAACTTATTTTAAAATGAAAGAGAGTAAAAACGAAGAATTGCCAACCAATATATTCAAACATGAATCATGCAAAATAAGTAATATTGATAAAATATTTAGAGCATTATTAATAAACAAAATTCCTCTAATATCTGGATCTTGTATATCAAATACTCAAGATCTAACAAGATTTTATTCAGCAATTATTAATAGTAAAAGCTGGTTATCCAATAAAACTAAGAAGCTTGTTACAAAAATTCATGTAAAGGGAATTGATTATAATAATCGTTTATTATTTTCACGTTTGGGTCTTGGTATAAGATTTTCAGGAAATAATATAAATGAAAGAAGTATTTCTTCAGCCTCTAATGGTTTCGGACACGGAGGCTTGTTATCATGCATGGCCTGGACAGAACCAAAATCAAATTTATCAATTGCAATATTGAACAATTTATTATTATCACATACTTTGAANGTATATAGATTTAATTTATTATCACATGCAATTAAAGAAGATTTAAAAAGGATCTTTAAATGAAATTTTTCTTTATATCACTTTGCTTTATTTTCTTATTTAGTTGTGCTGAACAAATAGATATAGAAGCTACTATAGATGAAAGAGCAAAAAAAATTGCAATTGAGATATTAAATGACAGACAGACAGCAACACCTCAGCCTACTGCAACGCCTCAGGCACTAGTTATGCCAACACCTCAGCCTACTGCAACGCCTCAGGCACTAGTTATGCCAACACCTCAGCCTACTGCAACACCTCAAGCAATAATTATGCCAACACCTCAGCCTACTGCAACGCCCCAAGCACTAATTTCTAGTGATATTCAAAACTTATATAACGAAGCAAGAAAAAAAGTGGTAAGAATAAGTTTTAATACTGCAACTGGAAAAAGTGAAGGAAGTGGTTGGATAATTGAAGAAGGTTGGGTAATAACAAATGAACATGTTGTAGGAGCACAAAGATTTGTAACTATTGAAATTCCACAAGAAAACAGAACAGAATATAAACGAATTACTGGAGAAGTAAAAGGGGTTGATACCAAGAGAGATTTGGCTGCGATAAAAATTAATTATTCTCAAGAACCAATCGCAACAAGGGAGGTAACTATTGATGATATTGGAGAACAGGTAGTTACGCTTGGATACTCGGCAGGTAATGCAGGAGTTCCATCTACACATTCGGGGGTAATTACTTACGTAAAAGAATCTATTGATGTAGATACAGACACCCTTACACCTTTCTGGGGTCAAAATCTAAATGGTAAAATTTCTGTAATAGTTTTTGACGCAGACGCCGATCCAGGAGATTCAGGTGGACCATTAATAGATAGTCAAGGAAATGCAATTGGAATAGTTTATGGAAAATTAAATACTACAAATGGAGTAGAAGTAACTGGGCAACAATTCGCGACGAATATTCTTTCAGTAAGAGAAGTATGGGAAGATTTAAAAAAAGGGATTAATACTTCAAACAAATAGTCTATTTAGAATACTTTTCCAAATATTGGAATAGTTCACTAGTTGGATCTAATATTATAGTTGACCCAGGTAAAGATGCTTCATATGCTTCTAATGATCTAACAAATCCATAAAATTCAGGATCCGCAGATAAAGCATCTGCTAGTGCATCAATAGCCAATTTCTCTCCTTCACCTCTTAATACTGCTGCTTCTCCTCGAGCTGACTCAAGAGTTATTTCAACTAATCTATCAACTTCAGCTCTGACTTCTTTGTCTCTTTGTTCCCCTTCAGCCTTAAATGCACTCGCTTTTCTAAATCTTTCTGCAACCATTCTTTCAAAAATTGAACTTTCTACTGAATCTGGAAAATCTGCTCTTTTAATTCTTACATCTATAATTTCAACACCCCATTTATCTTGGAGAGGAATAAGATATTTTATTTCATTAGTATCTGCCAAAACTCCTGATAATAAAGAAACTTTTTCTTCTTCAGAAATTAAAGTAAAACGAGCACCATTCTCAGGCTTTATATATATCAATAATTGTGAGTTGGAAAGTCCACCTTCATAAGTACTAGCCTCTGTTTCAGAAATTTCAAACAAATTTGAATTATTAGTAATATAACCCATTATTATTTCCCTTTTTTCTGATATGATTTCATCCTGTGTATCTAATGCTATTTCTTCTCGTAAGTTAGAAGCAACGATACTGCCAATTCGTGAATCTGCAGTTGTTTCATCAGTTAATGTTTTAAAAAATAGTAAAGGGTTTAATATTTTATATCTTGCATATGCATCAACTCTTATTCTTTTTTTATCACTAGTCAATAACGATTCCGGTGGAACATCTACTCGCTGTAAACGTTTATCAAACTTATTTACTGAATCAATATATGGAACTTTTAATTTTAAACCAGGATTTACGTAAGAGGATCGGAATTCTCCAAATCTAGTCACAATTGCTACTTCTGTTTCATTTATTTGGAAAAGGGCTTGAAATAAAGTAAATAAAGCAATAATTGCTAAAACAATGAATGGTGTAAATTTTTTATTCATATAACAACTCCTTAAGGACCACTTGTAGAACTTGTTTGAATTTGTGTGGTGTTAGCATCTATATCAAGTAAAGGTAAAATTTTAGAATCATTTATAATGTACTTATTTAATGAAGGAAAGACTCGTTCTATCATTTCAAGATATAATCTCTGTCTAGTTACTTCTGGAGAGTTATTATAACCTTCAAGAAGTTTTTTAAATCCTTCTGCTTCACCTGTAGCTTTTGCAATTCTTCCCTGTTTAAAAGCTTGTGCAGCCTCTGTTATTTTTGCTGCCTCACCTAATGCTTTTGGGATTTCAGCTTCTTTATAAGCATCTGCTAAATTGATTATCCTATCTCGTTCTTCTCTAGCTCTAGTCACATCATCAAATGCGTCTTGAACTGCTAATGGAGGATTAACATTTTGTAATCTTACGGCTATTATTTCTATACCAGTTTTATAATATTCATTTATATCTCTCATTATTATCAAAACATTATCTTGAACTTCACCTTTTTGTGTGGTCAATACATCATCAATATTCCTTCTACCTACAACTTGACGTAATGCTGTTTCCGTTATGTCCCTTAAAGTAACTCCATCGGGAGCACCATTTGGAATCTGTCTATCTGGTTCACCAGGATCATCTACTAAAAATAAATAATTTTTAAGATTGGAAATTCTATATTGAATTACTGCTTGTACATCTACTATATTTTCATCTCCTGTAATCATGAGAGATTCATCAGGAACGTCTTTTGTACCTTCATTTCCGAATGACCTAAAGCCCAATTCTAATTGTCGAGTAGCGGTTGTAACTACTACATCTCTTTGCCCTATAGGGGAAGGCCACCACCAATGTAATCCACTTGTTTGAATTGATTGAAATTTTCCAAACATTCTCAACGCTGCCTGTTGATCAGGACCAACGGTGTAGACTCCTGTGCCTAACCAAATTACTGCAATAACAATAATTATTAGTGCAATAATAGAAGAGTTTCCTGCTGGGAGTTTTGAAATAAAAGGGATGTTTTTCTTTATATTCTCAAAAAATTCTTGAAAAGAAATATCGTATTCATCTTTTCTAGAACCTGATGGAGGTCTATAAACTTTAGAAATCTCTAATGTTCTTTTTATAAAATTCATAACTTATATTATAACTTATTTTTTTTGTAGTTTATTTTCATAAAATTCATTGAATACTTCTATATTATCAATACTTTTGATATCATGGATTAATTCTCCATATGAAGAATAGTTTTTTCTTAACTCTATCAAGTAGTCATCTATTTCAGACAAAGACCCAGGAGATAAAGCATAATTACCATTGAATGCAAAATATGCCTGATTTATTTTTCTTATATTATAACCCAATTGGTTTATTTCTTTGGTTCTATTAAACATATATTCTTCTGCTTCAAAAACTAAACCTTTAGCTAATAGATCATCAACTTTAATTCTTGTTTCCCTCATAAAATTAAAAAATCTTTTGTCCTGATTAACTTTTTCATATTTATCTGATAATAAATTTTTTGAAACTTCAGAGGCAAACAAATCTGCTAAACTTTCATTCAAAGTGACCATTTCCCTTCCTGAGAAATATGAACGACCCAAAGGGAAAAAAAATAAATAATGATGTAACCATTCATGTGCAACAGTTTTAGTAAGATGAGAATAACTATTATGTCTCTGAACAATACTAGGATATGACGCGAATCCTCCTGTATTCAAAATCAAGGCAGAGTACTCTTTATTAGAAATTTTTTCTTCTATGTCTAAAATAATTTCTAGCGACAAGTCGGGTTTAAGTAGAATTGCTTTTTCTAATATTATTTCATCTCTTGGAGATAATATTAATACTTTCGGAGATTCATGAATAATAAAGCTTACAGGAGGGAATAAGATTTCCTTTTTCAAGTTCTGTTTAACTTCATTTGAAATGATTTCTTCAACAAATTTTTCTATTTCATAAGATCTGATTCCAGAATCTTCCCGATCCAAATATATAATAACATCAGATTCATTTATCGAATGAGCTTTAAATATGTTTAATAACTTTAAACTTAAAGATTTCAATTCCCATTTCATTATATTAAATTTATGTTCAGCTACTAACTCTTCTAAATAGGTAGGTTTATAGGAATGATTAAAATTAATAAAAAATATTAAAATAAATATACATAGTGAGAGTGTGATTTTATGATACAAAATTTTTTATTTTATTTTTTTTAATTCTTCTATTAGTTCTTCCAAAAAATCATTACAATCTGCTATAACCCCAAATTTAGCGTATTTAAATATTGGTGCAGATTCATCAATATTTACAGATATGATATTTTGCGAATTTAAACATCCTGCCAAATGTTGACTAGCTCCTGAAATTCCAAAAGTAAGATAAAGATGTGGACTTATCGATTTACCAGTTAATCCTACTAAATTTCCAGGAGGAATCCATCCTGATTCAACTGCTGCCTTTGAAGCTCCTACTGCCCCTTTGAATAATCCTGCTAAATTTGTTATTTTGTCAAAATTTTCTTTGCTTCCCATTCCCCTACCACCAGAAACTACTATATCTGCTTCTCCTAATTGCAATCCCTCAGGGGTCATTTTATTAGTTTCAACAATATTATAATTTGTTTTGGTAGATTTTGATAATGATATGTTATTAATTGATCTTATTGGTCTTTTTAGATCTATTTCTTCAAATGAATTTTTCCTTATTTTTATCACTACAGTACTCTTTTTGCGGACATTATAAACAGCTTCAGCTGATTCACCATGTATGGGCCTTATTAGTTTTATTTCTTCATCGGTTTGTGAAACTACTTTTTTTACATCAGGTATGTAAGGAAATTTATTTCTAAAAGCTAACATTGGTGCAATAAAATTACCATAATCATCTTTTTGAAATAACAAGAAATCAGGATTTTCTTCTTTTATGAATAGGTTAATAGTTTCAGCTATATCATTATAATTATGCTCATTATTTTTCAGGTCATTGTAAAAAATATTGTTCCCAGGCAATCTAGATATGATTTCTTTCGGACCGCCAAATGCAAGAATAGTTATATCTGAAGTATTAGATAATTGTTCTATAAAACCAAATACTTCCAAATTAGAATGATCAAATGATTCATAATCATTATTAATAATTATCAATATTTTCAAATTAAAATATTCCTTCTTTCTTTAAAATTCTTAATAAATTTACAGCTTTTTCTTTATTATTTTCTCCTTTGATATATTCGATTTGGTTATAGTTTTCTGGAAAATAAATTTTCTCTATTTCGATTTGATTTATCAAATCATCATTAGAATTTAAATCTAAATCAGAAAGCTTAATTTTTTCTAACTTGGTTTTAGAGGCATCCATTATTCCTTTCAAAGTTGGAAATCGTGGATCCCCAGCTTGACTACCAACAGTTAAAACTAACGGTAACCTTGCGCTTAAAACTTGAAAGCCATCTGTAATGATTTTTTCTATTATAAATTCGTCGTTTTTAGGTTTTATATCTCTTACTATATTTATAATAGGGATTTGCAATATTTCAGAAATACCAAAAGGAACTGAAGCCATATCAAAATCCGAAGCATGTCTGCCACAAAAAATTACATCGTAGGGACCAGTTTTATTAATCATTTTAGAAAGAATATTTGCAGTTGTATAAACATCTATATGGTCTAATTTTTCAGATTCACATATTACCAATTTATCAGCCCCCATCGCTATTGGTTTTTTTATCACTTCACTAGTAAAATTGTTTCCTGTCGAAATGATAGTAATTTCGCAATCATTAAAATTTTCAGAAAATTTTAATGCCAATTCAACTGCATTTAAATCAAATGTGTTAACAGTGGAGGAAATGTTTTCTGTAGGAATAATTTTTAATTTTTCTTTATCTATAGATAATTTATCAGGAGGTGTGTCAGAATCAGGAACTTCTTTTATACATACACAAATTTTCATATTTTATTTTCAACATTTAAAATATAATCAGACTTAAATTTCATACTATATTAATAATTTCATGAAAACACTAAAAAAAGCATTAGATGATTTGAAATTACCTTCGAATAAAAAGGTATTTAATCAATATGAAATTTATATCAATGAAATAATAAGAGCTTCTACAAATTTTAATCTTTCTGGTGCTAAATTCTGGAGTAAAATAAGAGACGATTTGATTATTAAATCTTTAAGATATTGTAGTGTTATTAATAGTTTAAAGAATTTTAAATTAAATAGTGAAAATCTTCAAGTTTTGGATATAGGAACTGGAGCAGGAATACCATCAATCCCAATGAAATTACTTTATCCAGAATTTAATTTAAAACTGGTAGAATCATCGAAAAAAAAATGTCAGTTTCTGGAAAATATCTTAGAAAAATTAAATTGCAATAACGTGATAGTTGAAAATTCTAGAATTGAAGATATAGGATTTGGAGAAGATAGAGAAAAATATGATTTGGTATTATCAAGGGCTTTAGCAAAATTACCAAGTCTGGCCGAATTAACTATCCCTTTTTCAAAAATAGGCGGATCAATAATAACCGTAAAGGGAAGTTATCCAAAAAAAGAAATTAAAGAATCAGAGTACATAGCAAGATTATTGGGTATAAATAAAACTCACTTTAATAAGGTTTCGTTACCTATCAATATCAAAGAAGATTTTTTTGTTATATGGGATAAAAAAGAAAAAACACCTAATGGTTTCCCAAGAAAAAACGGAATACCTCAAAAAAAGCCAATCATAAACGAACTTATTAATTGATAAATCAAATGATTCAGAAAAATATTTTTATATATAATTGAAAATAATTTTGCCAAATGAGATTTATAATTAGATATTGTTTATAAAAAATTTAATGGGGCTGTAGCTCAGCTGGGAGAGCGCATCGCTGGCAGCGATGAGGTCAGGGGTTCGATCCCCCTCAGCTCCACCAAAACTAAACTTTATATAAAAACTGGAAGAAAAAATGAAAAAAATAATTGTGACAAAGAAAAATGAAGTAGAGGAAGAAATAAACTCTGGAGCTATGACAAGACTCGCTGGTGTTTCAAAAAATTTAAGCAATGCAACAAATATACATATGGCAATAGCAAGTATTCCTACGGATAGATGTTCAACTACTCATTTTCACACAAATTGTGAATCCGCAATTTATGTGCTGTCAGGAAAGGGATTATTTCTACACGGGAATAATTTAGAAATTGAAGAAGAAATTTCTCAAGGTGACTTTATTTTTGTACCAGAAGGAGCATTGCATCAACCTATCAACACAGGTGATAAAGTTTTAGAATTGATTGTTGCAAGAAATACTCCTATAGAAATTGTTGAGGAAAAGCCTGATTTGGGTAGAAAAGATTGCTAGAAAATAATAAATTCTATAGAAAAGTTATTTAATAAATAACACCGAAAGGATTATTATTTGAGACAAACAATTCTTCCAGAAATTTTAGATTCTGGAGAAAATAAATCCATAGCTATATCGGTCCCAGATAAATATAAGATTAATTATTTGGAGTTAAAGAATCACGTTAATACAACATCTAATTTATTAAATTCTTTCGGTACTTTAAATGAAAGAGCAATTATAATTGTTTTAGGAAATAATGCCGAATTTATAATAACTTTTTTAGCAGTTACAAAAACAAATGCTATAGCAGCTCCACTTAACCCTGAATTTACACTCGAAGAATTTAAATTCTATTTAGAAGATATAAATCCGTCTCTTTTGATAACTACAGCTGGCCATCCAGTTATTAATGAAGCTAAAAACAAGAATATACCTATTGCTACTGTTTCTTTTAAACAAAAAACTTTTGATTTAAAATTTGATAGCTCACCTTATCAAAAAAAAGACATAAATATCCCAAATGAAAACAATTCTTGTCTTTTCCTACACACTTCAGGTACTACAAGTAGACCTAAAGGAGTTCCTCTTAAACATAAAAATTTACTGAAATCTTTGAATAACATAATTAATACTTACAACCTAACCAATAATGATGTTGCCATGGTAGTTATGCCCCTTTTTCATGTCCATGGTCTAATTGGTGTAGCACTTTCAACATTAGCATCGGGTGGTGAAATTGTTGTCCCCGAAAAATTTTCAGCAAGTGCATTTTGGAAAATACAAAAAGAATATAATGCTACTTGGTACTCCGCAGTACCAACAATCCATCAAATTCTACTAATACGTGCTGATGATGATAATGCTCCAAAAAAATCTTTTAGACTTATAAGATCCTGTTCAGCTGCTTTAGCTCCATCGGTTTTAATGAATTTAGAAAAAAGATTTGGCGCTCCTGTTTTAGAAGCTTATGGCATGACTGAAGCTTCACATCAAATGAGTTCCAATCCTCTTCCACCTGATGATAGAAAACCTGGAAGTGTCGGCAAATCTACAGGTGTTGAAATCAATATAATGTCAATGGAAAATTCTGGAGTCATGTTAAGCAATGATGAAATAGGAGAGATTGTTATAAAAGGAGAAAATGTAACAAGTGGTTATCACAATAATGAAGATGCAAACAAAGATGCTTTTGTTAATGGTTGGTTTAGAACAGGAGATCAGGGATATTTAGATAATGAGGGATATCTAAATTTAACTGGTAGAATAAAAGAATTAATTAACCGTGGTGGAGAAAAAATCTCACCACTAGAAGTTGATGCCATACTTATAAATCATCCATCTGTAGATGAAGCTGTGTGTTATGGGTTCCCTGATGAAAAATACGGAGAAGTTGTACATGCTGCACTTGTGACCAATTCTAATGTAACAGAATCTGAAATTAAAGATTTTTGCTCCAAGTCATTAGCCAATTTTAAAGTTCCTGAAAAAATCAACTTCACTGATAAATTACCTAGAACCGCTACAGGTAAAATCCAAAGAAGAATTGTAGCTAAACATTTTAACAATTAAAGGAAAAAAATGATTCTAGGTGTTGCAGGATTGGTTCCATCACAAGAAGTGGGTCAAAAAGGTTCCCCAACAGATGCTGATGGAGGCGATTGGGAAGATATCAATGAAAATGTAGTAAAAAGCGTCATTGAGCACGGATTTAAAACAGTTCAAGTAAGAGTTACAGACACAAAAAAAAATAGGAAACAGAACATTGAAAGAATAAAATTTTTATTTAGTAATTATGACATGCCAATGTCGCAGACTGTAGGGAATTATGGAGGTGGTTTAATTTCTGATATCCCTGATATAAGAAATGAAGCAATAAGTTTTATGAAAGAAATGATCATAATTTCGTCCGAATTAGGTTCTCCAAATACATATCTTAGACCTGGATCAATCAATAAAAATGGCCCTTGGTTTCCTCATAAAGAAAATAATTCAAAAATCGTTTGGGATAGATTAGTAAATTCCACCAGAGAGATTTGTGATTTTGCTGAAACAGAAGGAATAAAAATAGCTTTAGAAGGTGGTGTTTCTTGTCCAATAAGTAGCCCAATTAAAGTTAAATCGTTTTTTGATGATGTAAATTCTTCAATGTTGGGACTAAATATGGATCCAGTTAATTTTATTAGTTCGTTGGATGTTGGATACAATAGTACCAAACTTATCAATGATTTTTTTTCATTGGTTCCAAATAAGATTTGGGGAGCACATGCTAAAGATTTTAAAATAATCGATAGCTTNATACCACATTTTGAAGAATCAATAATTGGAGATAAAGAAAGTTTATTAGATAATGTTGCTTTATTAAAAGGNATGGAAAAATTTTGNCCAAATGGACANGTACTGGTCGAACATTTACCTGATGAATTAATCCCTNTTGCTAAAAAGGGTATTGATAAGATTGCTAAAGAAAACAACATTANCTGGGAGTAAATAATGAAAATTNATTTAACTGATAAAAAAGTAATAATTACTGGAGGCTCTACNGGAATTGGCAAAGANGTTGTTAAACTGTTTGCTGAAAATAAATCAAAAATAGCTTTGTTTGACGTAAATGANTCAGAAGGNTCAAACTTATCNAATGAATTAAACAAAAAGGGATCTGAAATAAGATACTGGCACCTNGATGTAAGAGATTCTAATCAAGTTTCTGGAGGTGTTNTAGCTGCAAATCANTGGCTTGGAGGTGTAGATATCTTAATTAACNTAGCAGGNATATTACAAGGAGCTTCATTAGATATAGAAAAATTNCCAGATGATATTTGGGAATCAGTTATTGGGNTAAATCTAACNGGAAGTTACTTAATGGTTAANCANGTTTCTGAAATAATGATAAAACAAAAAAAAGGTGTAATCATATTAACTAGTTCAGGAGCAGGAGTACTAGGTAGCTCCTCATCGTACGCTTATGGATCTTCTAAGGGAGGAGTACATGGGTTTGCTTTAGTTCTTATGGACAAGTTAGCAAAGNATGGAATAAGAGTTCATGATATTTTNCCTGGTTCTGTTGATACACCTCTAAAAAATTCTCAGATAGAAACTACAAGAGATATAACAGGNAACGAGNAAGAATATTTGGATACTAAAAAAATNCTNGTNGAACCTAAAGATATTGCTAAAATAATTTATTTTATGTGTTCTGATGAAGCCAAGCNTTTAAAAGGTTCAATTCAAACANAATGATNAAAAAAATTAAGATTTCNGATTTTAAAGGACTTGCTTTTGATTTAGACGATACATTAATTGATAGAGAAACTGCTTTTAACAAAATTTTTAAAATTTTCTACAAAAATCAACAAGCTATTAATAAAAAATTTACTGAAAAAGAAACATTGAAATTTTTTTGGGATTTATGTCCAAATAATTCAATAGATATCTCTTATTGCTTTGAAACATTAAAAAAAAAGTTTCCTGAAATCAATATTTCTTTAAACAATTTTTACACATTCTATTACGAAACTTTTTTAAAGGTAATAAAACCACATAAAGGAGTCATTGAATTCTTAGACAAACTTATAGAAAAGAAAGTTAATTTTGGAATTGTAACAAATGGAAATGATTATCAATTAAAAAAAATTGAAACGACAGGTTTAAAAAACAAATATAACTTTGTCATTGCATCAGAAATTTTTGGTCATTCAAAGCCAAAAATAGAAATTTTTCAAGAAACTCTCAGACTTTTAAAGTTAAATACAGTAGATATTAATAAAGTTTTATTTATTGGAGACAATCCTTATACAGATATCATAGGTGCTAAAGCATATGGATTTAAAACTGCTTGGATAAGAATGAAAAGAAACTATCCTAAAAAGCTTGATCCTCCTGATTATATAATTGACAGTTACAGAGATTTATCAATATAGTTAACATAAATATTATGGAGGGTTTAATGAAACCACAAGAAATAAAAAACACTCTTTCCAACGGTGGTAGAGTATTCGGTACAATGATTAATTTTATAGAAGGAGTTAGGTGGGCTCCAGCATTCTCATCAAAAGCACTGGATTATGTGATTATTGATTCTGAACATGGTTCATACGATAGAACCGAAGTCGCCAAAATGGTAGCAGCAGGTCAAAGTGTAGGTTTAACAGTAATTGTACGAGTAGCAGATCCAGATCCTACTCTTATTGCTATTGCTATAGATGCAAAAGCTGATGGAGTATTAGTCCCCTACTGTGAAGACGCTGAAATGATTAAAAGATGTGCTTGGAAAACAGCCCTTCATCCACTAAAAGGTAAAGCATTTGAAGATGTCTTAAATTCAGAAAAATATCCTAGTAAAAAAACTAAAGATTATTTAAATAAAAGAAATGGGCACAGAATTTTTATCGTTGGCATTGAAAGTATTACTGCAGTTAATAATTTAGATAATCTAATTAATCTTTCTCAAGGTCCGATCGATGGAGTTTTTGTAGGACCAAATGATTTATCAACATCAATGGGCATACCTGATGAACTTGAAAAGCAAGAATATCTAGATGCATTAGCTAAAATAGTAAAAATCTCTGAGTCATATAATATTCCTATGATGGTCCATGGATTTTCCGAAGAAAGAACACTTAAAACTATGGAAATAGGTGCAAGATTTGTCTTACATAGTTCCGATGGAGGTATGATAACAGGATCAATAGCTAGAGAATTTAATGCAATAAGAAATGAAGAAATTGAGGAAATTGATTCAGACGCAATATAAAGTGTAATTTATATTAGATTCAATTTAATTCAAATTTAGTAAATGATTCTGCAAATTTTGAATTACACATTTTCCCTATTTCTTTTCTTCTTGAAGTCATATACTCTTTAGCTCTTTTGGAATCGGATATTTGACTTTTATGAGCTAGCAGGGCTCTAGTAGCTTTTTCCAGATCTTCTTTTTCAATGGGATTAAAAAAAAGGTGTTCATTGTTTCCTGCATTAAACATATTTATCCACACTTCTTTTACTTTATGAGGTTCATATCCTTCCTTTATAAGTTCGGGAAAGGTCAAATGATCTCTGGCGCTAGGAAAAACAGCAGATAGTGCAGCTTCACCTGCAGCAAAATGGTCTGGGTGTCCAATGTATCCTCTTCCTAATAAGTCTCTTGTAGGATTAGTAGTAATTAAAATTGAAGGTTTATATTTTCGTATTTCTCTTGAAATATCTTTCCTTAAATCAAGCGTGGGTTCCAAATATCCATCGGGATACCCAAGAAATTCAACAGCCTTTAATCCTAAAATTTCACCTGCTTTTCTTTGTTCTTCTTCTCTTATTGTTACCAATTTTTTTCCTGAAATTTTTCTATCTTCTGAACCTTTAGATCCATCTGTACATAAGACATATATAACATCCCAACCTTCTCTAGTCCATTTTGCAACAGAACCTGAGCAACCCCACTCTGCATCATCAGGATGAGCTGTAACAACCATTGCCGTTTTATTAGATTTATTAGTCAAAATTTACCTCCGAAATATATAATATATATTAAAAAATAATTTCATCAAATGATCCCTCATTTAACAATAGGAAAAGGGCCTGACTTAATTTTAGGTCATGGCATGGCACAAAATAAAGAGTTATGGATAAGAAATGGATGGATTAAGAAGCTTTCTGAAATAAGAAGGGTACATATTTTTGATTTTGAAGGTCATGGAAAAAATAATCTTACAGAAGAATATGATTTTACAGTAGAAAGTATGGCTAAAAACATAATTTCTTTATCTGAAATTCTTAAAATAAAAAAATATGATTTCATGGGCTTTTCTATGGGTGCAAGAGCAGGATTTGAAATATTGAAAAAACATACTATGATAAATAAATTTATTTCTCTAGGAATGCATCCTGGAACTCCAAGACTAGAAAAAAAAAGATTTGAAAAACGTTCAATTGCGATGTTTAATTTAGGAAAAAGAACAGGGAATAAATATTATTTCCAACTTAGTAAAATATTAAAAAATGCATTGTTATGGGATGGAGTAATAGATGACATAAACTGGGAAAAAACCAAGCATATGATAATAATTGGAGAAAAAGATGTNAATTATCAACTAACAAGAAAACTTTTACAAAACATTAATGGAATAAATTTATTTATACTTAAAGANATAAATCATAAGAATACATTTGANATACCAGATCATTCAATTGATTANATTATAAATTTTTTGGAAAAAGGGAGANAAAAATNAAGCCTATAGTNTCAATCATAATGGGTAGTAAAAGNGATCTACCNACAATGACCANAACTTCNGAAGTTTTAAGAGAATTAGAAATTTCTCANGAANTAAAAATAATTTCTGCACATCGNACAACAAAATTAATGTATGAATTTGCAGAAAATGCNGAAAAGAGGAAAATACAGGTNATNATTGCNGGNGCTGGTGGNGCTGCACATTTGCCTGGNATGGTNGCATCCATAACAAATTTACCTGTTATAGGAGTTCCAATNAAATCTTCTAATTTAAATGGAATTGATTCNCTTTTNTCAATNGTTCAAATGCCAAAAGGTGTACCNGTAGCAACTGTANCNATAGGTGANGCAGGTGCAGAAAATGCTGCTATTTTGGCTGCTAAAATTATTGGACTAAATAATAANANAGTGAATNNAAATTTACNTTCTAGNAAGAAAAAAAGCACNGATACAATTNTNAAATCNAGTGANATTGGTNAATGGACTAAATAAAAAGANATACATATAAAACTTAGTAAGATATATGAAAAATNAAAGTATTGGTATTCTTGGTGGTGGNCAACTATGTCAAATGTTGAGCAATTTTCTAATTAGNCAAAATNAAAAAGTATATTTTTTAGATCCAACTAAAAATCCACCTGCAATCAACACAGGAGCTCAACACATAAAAAAAAACTATGATGATGATGACGCTATAGATTTTATTATAGAAAAATGTAAATTTATTACTTATGAATTTGAAAACATCCCGATTAAAACGGTAGAAAAACTCGAAAAACACATTCCAGTATTTCCTTCATCTTCTATCCTAAAAATAGCTCAAAATAGAAATTTGGAGAAAAAAGAATTTATAAATTCAGGAATTAAAACTCCTAAATTTATTTATGCACAAGATAAGTCATCGATAGAAGATATTCTAAACAACACAAATATAACTTTGCCTGTGATAATCAAAACAAACACCATGGGATACGATGGGAAAGGGCAAATTGTTTTGAAAGACAAAAAAAAAATTGCAAGTATTTTAAATAAACTCCCCCAAAATACTGAATTTATCATAGAAGAAAAGATACAATTTTCAAAAGAAATTTCCGTTATAGTTGGAAGAGATAAATTGGACAATTTATATAATTTTCTACCCATTGAAAACATTCATAAAAATGGTATCCTAGATTATTCTATTTATCCTGCAAGAATAGATGAAGAATTGTCTGACAAAGCAATATTTTTAGCAAAAAAATTTGCATCTAATTTAAATTTAACAGGGATTATGGCAGTAGAAATGTTTATTGATGAAAAAAATGAAATATATTTTAATGAAATAGCTCCTAGACCTCATAATTCAGGGCATTTGACTATTGAATCTCATAATGAATCTCAATATTCAATGTTAGGTAAAATTATATTAGGGGGAAAAATAAGATCCCCAAAATCAAATGTAAAAGCAATAATGAAAAATATATTAGGAGAGTTTTACTTAAAAGATAATTATGAGGAAATTCTATCAAATATAAATAAAGTGGATAATCATTACATTCATATATATAATAAATCTAATCCAAAAATTGGAAGAAAAATGGGTCACATTACTGTAATAACAGATGACATTGAAAAAAGCATAGATAAAATAAATACAAATATTGATAAGAAAATAATGTAATGATGGATATTAAAGAACTTGAAGGTAAGATAGCAATTGTAACTGGTGCTGGCAGATTAAGAGGGATAGGAAGGGCTACTGCAGTAGAGTTAGCTAAAATGGGTGCAAAATTAATAATAACAGGAACAGGAAGATCCCCTGAATCTTATCCAGAAGATGAAAAGAAAATTGGTTGGAAAGATATTGAATCAACAGCGGAACAAATAAGAGATGTTGGTTCTGAAGCAGTAACTTTAATCACTGATATTTCTAAAGAAGATAATGTTGATACATTAGTTGAAACAGCCCTAAACGCATATGGGAAAATAGATATCTTAGTTAATAATGCAGCTGCTCCTTATGCAGAAGATAGAGTGCCTGTTATTGAAGTAGATAATGAAGCTTTTAAAAAAGTAATAGAAGTAAAGCTATATGGATCCTATTTATGCTCTAAGGCTGTTGCAAAAATTATGATTGACAATAAAAATGGTGGAAGAATAATTAACTTATCATCAATTGCAGGAAAATCGGGAAATGCACGTATGGCTGCATACGCAGCAGCCAACTTTGCAATAGATGGATTTTCTCAATCCTTAGCCAAAGAGCTAGCTCCACATAATATTACAGTAAATTGTGTATGTCCAGGTTTAACAGAGACTGCACGGATGGATCCTCTAGGAAGAGGTGCGTTTTGGAAAAGCAGGTCAGATGCAATTCCTATGGGAAGGGTTGGAACTGATGAAGAAGTTGCTGATTTGATCGCCTTTTTGGCTAGTGACAGAGCTCGTTTTATAACTGGTCAAGCAATCAACATAGATGGCGGTTCTATAACAGCTAGATAAGTAAGATTACTAAAGATACATACTTTTTTATATTTTTTTATTTTACAGGTTGAGTATTTTATCTTAAAATAGTATTTATTGAGTTTTCGAGAGTAAGAATTTCGATTGCTCCAAAAAATTTCAATAAATTTTCATTAAATATGGAAGGAAGGTANAAATAAGTGGCACTTAAACTTAAACCATTGGGNGACAGAATTATAATAGAACCCAGTGAAGATGATGATGCAACAAGCGCTGGAGGTATAATAATACCTGACACAGCAAANGAAAAACCTCANAANGGTAAAGTAGTAGCCGCGGGTNCNGGGCGCGTNAATGATGATGGTAAAACAATACCTTTNTCCGTTAAAAATGGTGATGAGGTAGTTTATTCTAAATATGCAGGTACAGAATATTCAGAAAATGGTAANGAATATTTGATTGTAAGAGAAAGTGATNTTCTAGCCATAGTAGGCTAGNAGANAAGATATTAAANTATAAAATTAGTTATTATGGAGAAAAAATAAAATGGCAGCAAAGGATTTAAAATTTGGTTCAGATGCAAGNACAAGNCTTAAGNCAGGNATTGATGTTCTTGCCNATACNGTTAAGGTCACTCTTGGACCCAAAGGAAGAAATATTATTGTAGATAAGAAATTTGGACCTCCTCAAGTTAATTCTGATGGNGTTACAATAGCAAAAGAAATNGATTTAGAAGATTCTTTTGAAAANATGGGAGCACANTTANTNAAAGAAGCNTCAAAAAACACNAATGATGATGCAGGAGATGGAACAACAACAAGTACNGTTCTTGCTCAAGCTNTAATATCAGAGGGATTTAAAGTNGTNGCAGCNGGAGCAGATCCAATGGCTATCAAAAGAGGCATTGATAAAGCATTACAATCNGTNAGAGAATCTATTGCNAAACAATCCACNCCTGTTTNAGGAAAAGATCAAATTGCTANCGTAGCTACTCTTTCATCACATGATGATGAAATGGGGAACCTTATTGCTAATGTAATGGATAAGGTTGGAAAAGATGGAGTAATTACAGTNGATGAATCTAAAACNCTNGATTATGAAACTGATTATGTAGAGGGGATGCAAATAGATAGGGGATTTNTATCTCCATANTTTGTNACATCNNCNGATACTCAAGAAGCNGTACTGGAAAATCCTTATATATTGATTACGGATGGAAAAATTTCCGCCGTTTCTGATATGGTNCCAGTATTAGAAAAAGTCCTTCAGGCAAAAAAACCTTTNTTAGTTATTGCNGAAGANGTNGAAGGTGAAGCATTNGCAACATTAGTGGTAAACAANCTTAGAGGNACTATAAATGTAGCTGCAGTTAAAGCACCNGGATTTGGAGATAGAAGAAAAGCTATGCTTCAAGATATTGCAATACTTACTGGTGGAAATGTCGTNTCTGAAGAAGTTGGAAGAAAGCTAGATTCAGCNACACTTGATGATCTTGGAAAATGTGCACGTATCGTAGTAAAAAAAGATGATACAACTTTTGTAGACGGTGAAGGNGCAAAAGAAGAAATTTCNGGAAGNGTAAAAGANATTAATAGTCAAATAGAAGAAACAACNTCTGACTATGATAGAGAAAAACTCCAAGAACGTTTGGCTAAATTATCCGGAGGAGTAGCAATTCTAAGAGTTGGGGCAGCCACAGAGATTGAAATGAAAGANAAAAAGCAAAGAGTAGAAGANGCACTGTCAGCNACNNGAGCAGCNGTTGAATCTGGTATTGTACCTGGTGGAGGAACTGTTTTAATTAAATCCTCTGCNGCATTAGAAACTTTCAAACTTAAAGCTNCTGATGAAACAGTAGGNGTTGANATTCTTAAAAAAGCACTTTTGGAACCNATAAGAGTTATAGCAGAAAATTCTGGTTATGAAGGAGCTGTGATTTTGGAAAAAGTNGCNTCNAGTAAAGTNNAGAATTTCGGATTTGATGCTCANGCTGGAAAGTATGGNGACATGATTTCTATGGGAATAGTAGATCCAGCNAAAGTTACTCGTGCAGCCGTNGAAAATGCAACTTCAGTTGCTGGAATGATNCTCACTACNGAAGCNNTAATTGCTGACNTACCTGAAAAAGANCCNCCTATGGGTGGNGGTATGCCNCCAGGTGGAATGGGCGGTATGGACATGGGAATGTANAAATTCAAAATGATNATTNAAAATAAAAGAGNCTGAAATATCGGGCTCTTTTATTTTAAATTATCATAAAGTTTTGTCATAGANTCNANCCANCTTTTTTGAACGTCNGGNGACCATGAAGGNTCAAAATCTGGNTATTTATCCAAAATCAGCTTTATCATANTNTTGTTTATTGTATTATTTTTTGTANTTTCAAAATTANTACCATGAGAAANNGCAGNATTATTTGNNTTTTTCTTTTCNCNTGAACCTANCNAGTNTTTACTATGTCTTCTCGCTANAATATGAGGAGATAATTCTATNTTNGAAAATCTTGCTGCTTGAATAAAAAAAGATTCACACTTAACAATAACTCCTTCTTTANTGTCAAATGTTCTAAANTTTTCTCTTAATTGNGCCTTAGTAGCTCTAGTTAAATCNAATTCAAAAACTAATTCATAATATCTAAACAATAGNTTTCTAAGTGTTTTNTTTTGAGTTTCAAAATCTCTTGAAACTAAATTATCAAAATCATGATTNGGTATNCCATCANTATCNATAAGTTGAAAAAATTTTATNGCTGTCATCAATTGAGTTCCGTTAGATCCAGAAAATNTNTTTACCCATACACTTCTATCAATCCTATANGGCATTCCTTGAGACAAAAATTCCAAAAAGGTTTGGAATGTTTTGAAAGATACATATGGGGGTATTTTATTTTTACTAACTGTCAATTTTCTATACTTAAAGCNTAAATTATAAGTTCATTATAGGTTAAAGATTCCAAAGTAAAAAGNGTTTCAGAATGAATNTTTCCCAGCTAGGACAATTTTTGTTTTTAGTTTTTAGAACTANGAAAATAATAGTATGACNTAANTAAATATTAGAANGGANTANAAGTGCAANTAGATNTANATAAAATTATTNTTCAGCCTAATCATCCTGTACATACNCATNAACCAATAAAACATTTAGAAAANAAAAGAAANACNTCTCAAGGTATGCCATTATTAATNAATAAAAATAATAAGNTTTTATTGTATACAGGAGAAATAACTTTTAGAAAAGCAAAATTAAATGGTTTNAAAAAAATAAATTGTAACGTAAGAGAAGGTATAGACAAATCACGNTTAGANGAATTAAATCTTTCAGAAATATATTTTTCAGGCCTNAAACTACCAACTGAAATAGCCAAAGATTTTATAAATTATNGAAAAAGAAAAAATATGTCTCAACAAGAATTGAGCAGAAGAACTAAAATNACTCCTGGATCCATACATCATTATGAATCTTTATTAAAAAAATTAGANCCCAAGTTAGCAAATGAATTAGATCANGGTAAATTAACTTTTAAAGAAGCAAGATGCATAGCAGATTTAGATGATTTTGATATACAAAATAAANTNGCNAAACCTTTTATAGAGGGAANANTTTCTAGTGTTTATATTGAAAAAATAGTTAGTTTAGTAAAGAAAAATAACTANACACAAAACTTAGAGAAAATAATTGAANATATTATNTCNGGNACTTATATTTTTAATAATAAAGTTGAAAAAAAGATCCCNGAAAAAATNGGAGCANTCANCTAATATGANCATAGAACATAAAATAATTCANCTTGCTTCAGAATTAGAGTCTATNNNGAATGAAGAAATTCCTGAATATAGAAGGTTNNGNTTNATTTCAAGTTTAAAGATATTNGATTCNAGAATNAAANCTTCTCTTAATCATATTNACGAAANNTTCATNGANANTGNAAATGTATACACAACAACAAANAGGTAGNGAAAATGTTAGAAAGATTTCATGTATCTGAANAAGATGCTATAAAAATAAATCATACTTTAATGTACAAAGTTACAAANGAAATATTTCTTAAAATGGGTTTATCTGAAGAAGATGCAGATTTATCTACNGATGTATTAATTTATGCTGATTTAAATGGTGTAGACACACATGGNGTATCAAATATGTTGAGATCATATGTGAGAATGTATCAACAAAAAAAAACAAACCCAAGNCCAAACATAAAAATTGTTAAAGAATCAGGAGCAATTGTNACCCTTGATGGTGATAAAGGTTTAGGAGTTCACACAGCTCCAAAAGCTATGAAATTAGCTGTGGATAAAGCAAAAAAGAATGGGGTNGGGATAGCAACTCTAAATAACGCTGGCCATTTAGGTGCAGCAGGATATCATGCAAAAATAGCAGTTGANAATGATATGATTGGNGTTTGNATGAGTGGAGGNGGTGGATTTGCGATGNTACCTACATACGGCGCCGAACCNAGATTTGGAACCAATCCNATNGCATGGGCGGCACCNGCAGANAAAGAAGCTTACTTTATGTTTGATGCTGCAACAACACAAATAGCTGGNAATAAAATTAAATTGTTAGAAAGATTNCAAGTTCCNGTAGCANCAAATTGGTTAGCAAANNNAGACGGTTCACCTATTAAGGAAGAGAAAAAATTAGGCTCTGAAGACTTCNACGAAGACGGTAGACTNAAGNATCTTCATATGCTCCCCTTTGGAGGAGACAGAGAAAATGGTTCACATAAAGGCTACGCATTTGCAGCTATCGTGGATATTATGTGCTGCATGCTTGGTGGAGTTCAAGCAGGTCATCTTGGAGGAAATGGACATTATTTTGCAGCTTATGATATAGATTCTTTCAGTGATTTAAAAACTTTCAAAAAAAATATGGATGATTTCTTAATTGGTTTAAAAAACACCCCTCCTGCACCTGGTCATGAAAGAGTGATTTATCCTGGGCTGGCTGAGTATGAAACAAGAATTGATCGGGAAAAAAATGGAATACCTTATCATCCAGAAGTAATAGAGTGGTTTGAATCAATCACTGCTGAGCTACAAATAAAGATCCCATGGTAAAATCAAAAATGAATTGCTTGGTTATTAATATTTGCCGCAGATTCTTTTATGACTTCAGATAAAGTTGGATGGGCGTGTGTCAGTTTATGCAACTCTTGATCTGTTCCCTCAAGATATTTTAGCATACCTATTTCTGCAATCAATTCTGTTGCTTCAGCGCCTATTATATGTGCTCCAAGAATTTCTCCTGTTTCTTTATCTGAGATTATTTTAGCAAATCCCTCTGGTTCATCTATTGCTATAGATTTACCTGCTACTTGGAAAGGGACTTTGCCTATTAAATAATTAATTCCTTTAATTTTTGCTTCTTCTTCAGTTATACCGATACTTGCAATTTGAGGCGAGCTATATGTACATCGAGGGATTTGTTGATAATCGTTGATTCCTTGGGGATTTTTTCCTGCAACAAATTCAGCTGCTATAATTCCTTGATCAAAAGCTACGTGTGCCAATGGTAATTTGCCAGTTACATCACCTATTGCAAACACACCATTTACATTTGTTCTCATGTATTCATCTATTTCTATAAATCCATTTTTATTAATATTTATCCCTAATGTTTCTATTCCCAAATTGTCTGAATTAGGTTTTATTCCTACCCCCAACAACACTTTATCAAAGGTGCTTACTTTTTTTTCTCCAGAATTTTCAAATTCCAAAGTAATTTGAGTAGCGCTTTTTGTTACTTTGTTTATATGAGTTGCTGTATTAGTATTTATTCCTTGTTTTCTAAAATGCCTTTGTAGTTCTTTGGAAATTTCCTCGTCTTCCTTAGGAACGATACGATCCATTATTTCAAATAAGGTTACTTCAGTTCCATATGCATTAAAGTAATATGCAAATTCGCAGCCTATAGCTGAAGCGCCAATTATTGCTAATGTTTCAGGCTTATTTCTAAGTTCTAATGCTTCACGCGAGGAAAGTATAATTTCTTTATCAATTTCAAGATCAGGCAAAGACCGAGGTCTCGCACCGGTAGCAATTATTATGTTCTTTGCACCAAATGTGTCATCATTAACATTTACAGAAGTCGATGANTTNAAANTAGCTGAACCTTTAATAAGAAAAATTTTATTCTTTTTNAGTAAGTAATCNATNCCTTGNGTCAATTTTTTAGATACNTTNCTNGANCGATCTACAGCTTTTGANATATCTGCAGAAAAATCTTTAAAATTAAATCCCCATTTTTCAGGATTTTTCATTTGATTCAGTAATTCGGCGTTTTTTAACAAAGATTTTGAAGGAATGCATCCCCAATTCAAACAAACTCCTCCTAAGCCTCCTATGCCACTGCCATCATCTTTTTCAACAATTGCAACAGTTAAACCTAATTGAGCCCCTCTAATAGCTGCATGATAGCCACCAGGGCCAGCTCCTATAACAATCAAATCAAAATTATTATCAGACATATTTCCCTCGTTTCATTTTCTTTATCTATTATTCTACTCTAAAGAAATTATATAACTTTAGAATTACCCAACCCCAAAATATTCCTACACAAAAGCTAAATAAAGTAAAAATAACTATTATTAATAAATCAGGAATAAAATTCGATGCACATGGTCTCACAATAGAACAAAAAAACATTCGACTGAATATTGTATAAAAACATATAAATATAAAGCCAATAAAAGTGAAAAAGAATGAAGAATACAAAATAACTTTGGGAATTTTTCTAAAATTAATCATGATATATAGGTATCATTATATTTGAAAAATACTATATAAATACATATAGATCTTTAAACAACCCTCAATCTTATGAAAAAGAAAGAATCAAATGATACAGGCGTTGGTCTTCTTTTAGGTCTATCTCTTGGACATGGAGTAAAACATTTAGGTCAAAGTGCATTATCCGTAATAGGACCATTTTTAAAAGTCTCATTAAATCTTTCTGATGTAGCGTATGGTGCTATTTTTTCAGCTTCAAATGTCGCAAGTGGGTTATCCAATATACCTGCAGGAATTTTTTCTGATATGTATCGAAAAAAAATTGCTTGGTTTTTAGCATTAGCTATGTTATCGATTGCCATAGGTTATTTTTTATTGGGAACATTAAGAATATATCCAATAATTATACTTGCTGTTGTATTAATGGGTTTCGGTCAAAGCTTTTGGCATGCACCAGCATTTGGCACTTTAGCAGCTAGATATCCAAATAAAAAAGGCTTTGCCCTATCTATGCATTTAACGGGTGCACAAATAGGTAATACAATTGGTCCTCCAATAGTTGGGGGATTGATTTCAGGCATTGTTATTCGTTCCATTATCTCATTTGAAGGTTTTGGTTGGGAAAAAGTTTCTGTATTTATGGCGATTCCAATGATTATAACTGGTTTATTGGTGCTGGTTTTATTTAAATCAGCAGGATCAGAATCAAAAGGTAACTGGTCTTTTGATGAATACAAAACTCGTTCAAAAGGCCTTTTGAAAGATAAAATTATCTTGGGATTAATACTTTTAGGTGGAGTCAGAGCCTCCGCACATACTTCTTTTTTATTATTTTTAGCGGTTTATTTAAAAGAGGTCTTAAATTATTCAGCATTTATAATTGGGTTTCACATAGCTCTAATAACAGCTGCTGGAATTATTTCTACCCCAATCATGGGTATGCTTTCAGATAAGTATGGGAGGAAACCCATCATTATGATTGCAATGACATTAATGTCTATTTTTCTATTTCTATTTTTAATTTTCAAAACGGGAATTGGATTAATTATTTTAATTTCTCTTTTAGGAATGTTTTTCTTTTCAGTGATGCCAATAATAACTGCAGCAACTATGGATAGGGTTCCCGAAGGTTCTGAGGGAAGTGGAACAGCATTAAATTTTATTGGAATGTCTGTAGTTGGTTTTATTTCTCCTCTTTTTGCAGGATTCATTTACTCNATATATGGATTTGATGGGATATCAATTATGAGTGGAACAATTGCTGTTTTTGGAGTTGTTTTATGTGGTTTACTACCTATAAAAAGGGTGGNTTAGTTATTATGAATTAACGATAAAAATGTCTCAGAATTAACTCGTGAGTTAATCAATGTTCGTATATATCTTTGCATTATTATTTTTATGTCATTAATTGTTTTTTGAGAAATATTTAGTTTATTCACATTACTCCAATTATTATCAACTAAAAATCTTGTTGCCTTTATTGTTTTTTTCAGAATTATAGAATGATTAAGGGATTCTGAATAATAATGATAATCTATCAATCCTCCTTCATTAAAAGAAAAAACATGATCGCCTTCTTTTAACTTTTTACCTGAAATAAGGCAATTATATAGTTCTGGAAGAAAACCTGCTGAAATTAACAATTTGATTTCAAACCATCTGATTAATAATTCATCATTTTCTACTGATTTAATTGATTCTAATACTTCTTCTAAAAGTTGATAAATGTTATTGTTTGGGTCATTTTCCACCGAAAATTTTTCTGATAATTCTAGAATATAAAAACACAAAGAAATCTTTTTTAAATTTTGTTTTATTTCACTATAACCATCAATTGTGTCAGCTTGAGAAAGATTATTAAGATTTTCTCCTATTCGCACATAAGCATTAATTTTGTTTAGAATATCTAAATGTCCNCCAATTCTAGAATTTGGTTTTCTAACTCCTTTAGCCACAGCTCTAATAATTCCATAATTTGGAGTTAAGAGAGTTATAATTCTGTCAGCTTCTCCTAAGTTGAACAAATTTAAAACAATTGATTCTGTTTGAAAATATTTTTTCTTCTTATTTGATATTTTCATTTATATCCACCCTAGAATTCAAAGCATGGGAAATAGTTGTTTGATCAGCGTACTCTATATCTGAGCCAGAAGGCAATCCTCTAGCAAGGCGTGTGATTTTTATNTTTGTATGAGATAAAATTTGCTGAAGGTACATACCTGTAGCTTCTCCTTCTAAATTAAGGTTAGTCGCTATAATTATTTCTTTTATATTAGTATTTTTTTCAATTCTCTCAAGCAATTGTTTTATTCTAAGTTCTTCTGGACCAATTCCTCGAGAAGGAGAAATAGAACCGTGNAGTACATGGAAAGTACCGTTATAAATACCTGCTTTATCTAAAACATAAATATCCATGGGGTCTTCTACTACACAAACTAAGCTATCATCTCTTGTTTTGTCAACACACATTTCACATGTAACTTTTTCAGATATATTTTGACATATATCACAGTAAATAATTTGAGATTTTAAATCAGTCAATGAATCAGAAAATTCTCTNACGTCTTCTTCTTGCATTTTCAATATATAAAATGCGAGCCTTTGTGCAGTTTTAGGGCCCACCCCAGGCAATCTTCTAAACGACTCAATCAATCTATTAAGTGATGTCAAAAAAAATTGTGAATTATTTAAAGGCACCATATCACATCCCTGGAATATTTAATCCACCAGTTGCTTCTGACATAATATTCTTNGATGAGTTTTCAGCTTTCTTCAGTGCTTCATTAATTATCTTAATTAAATTTTTTTCAAGATTGTTTTTTGAATTTTCATTTAATAAAGATGAATCTATTTCNATAAATTTTATACTAGATGTTCCTTTAACAACAACTTTTACACTTCCATCATTGGTTTCAGCTACAGATTCAAGTTGATCAATTTTTTTCTTCAAATTATTCATCTGTTTCATTAAACTACCTGCTTGTTTGATTTTGTCGAAATTTAACATCAATTACTCCTCTTTTTCTTCTTCTATTTTTGCTCCCATAGCCAAAGCTGATTTAACTATATTACTCTCAAGAATTTTATTATTTGTTTTGTCCATAGGATCAACATTTTTTTTAGGTTCTTCCAAAACTAAACCTACATCTTTTCCAAACACCTTTAAAACTGCTTTTTTTACTGCTTCTCTTGCTCCATCAATTTTCCATTCTTCTTTAAATAAATCATGTAAAGTCTGACTTTTAAATTTTAATCTTAATTTCTCATCCTCAACTTGTGGTGTTTCAACATTTCTTAATAATGCACCAAGATACATTTTTCCAAATTTTTCTCTTCGCAAATCAAATAGTACTTCTTCCCAGTCTTTTTTGGATTCTGTCGATAGATTTTCTGTTTTTATAACTGTTTCAACTGAATGTTTTACTAGATTTATTTTTTCTTCTTCAATTTTTAATTCTTTTATAATGTTTCCAGATGAAGGTGCTTTATTAAAATCATTAAACAAAAACAGCATGTGAATTAAAGATGATTCTAATAATAATTGAAAATTATCTGTTCGTATAGAAGTTATTTTAAGATGATTTTCTATAATATCAATTAGAATTTTTCCATCAATATCAGAAAAAGTTTCAGAAACTTTTTCAATATATTCTTTGGAATATCCTTGCATTGTATTAAGTCCTTGGCTTATAAACAAACCCGTCCTTAAAGTTTCCATGATTATTTTAGATAAATTTTGAAAATCAATTCCTTTAGATTTTAGTTCATCTAATGATTTTATTAATTTTTCACTTTGGTTATTAACTATAAAACTGATCAATTCTATAGCGATGTTTTCATCAATAATTCCAAAAAGGGTTCTAGCTTTTTCTATTGTGATTTCGTCAAATGCTATAGATAACTGTTCCAATAAATTACAAGCATCTCTCAATGAACCATAAGAATTCATAGCTATAAACCATAAAATATTATCTTCACAATTAATATTTTCTGCCTCCGCTATAACCTTTAAACGATTAACGATTTCTAGATTAGGTACATATCTAAAATCATATCTTTGACATCTAGAAATTATAGTTTCGGGTAGTTTCTGATATTCAGTTGTTGCCAGTATCATGATTATTTGAGGAGGAGGTTCTTCGAGTGTTTTCAACAGGGCATTAAATGCTTCATTTGTTAGCATATGCACTTCGTCTATAATATAGACTTTATATTTTCCCATTGAAGGCATAAATTGAATATTATCCAATAGAGATCTAATATCATCGATACGTCGATTAGAGGCAGCATCTATTTCTATGAGNTCTAGAAATTTACTTTCNTCAATNAGNTTGGATATTTCTGANTCTAAATTTGGTTCTCCAATNTTATCAATGTCAACATTTAATGCCTTGGCCATTATTCTAGCTGTTGTNGTTTTTCCTACNCCTCTTGGTCCAGTAAAAAGATANGCATGACTAAATNTTTTTCTAATNAAAGAATTTTTTAAAGTATTTGTTATATGTTCTTGNCCANCAACATCTNTAAAATATTTNGGACGCCATTTTTGATATAAAACTTCTCTTTTTTGATCCATCNNTTATGTATCCAAATTTANTANCTTTATTATCTTTTCTGTTTTAGAAAACATGATTTTTTCTTCATTTTTTTTCTCATGATTATATCCTAAAAGATGTAATGTTCCATGAATAGCCATTGTAGACATTTCTTTAGCAAAAGAATGATTATTTTCTTCAGCTTGCTTTAGAATTATAGGAACAGAAATGAANATCTCTCCTANTTCNTCTTTGTTCNCTTCATCAGGAAAAATTTCTAAGATATCAGGAGGAATTCCATTCTTCCAACCATTATAATAATTAAAGGATAAAACATCGGTGGGATAATTATTATTCAAAAATTTATGATTTAATTTTTTTATTTCAACTTGATCTACCAAATATACATTAATTCGATGGTTATTTGAAATTTTTTCGGATTTTATCGTTTGTATAATGGAATTTAATACGAGACTAGCGTATTCTTTCCATAAATAGGTATTGTCCCAATATATATATTTGTTTCTTCTAGAAATATTTTTCATTTGAAGTTTATTATTTTATCTGTAAAATTGTTTCTCTAAGTACTCTAATTCTTGAGTATATAGAAGAAAATTTTGGATTTAAATCTACAATATCAGAAGTTAAAGCAACACAATTATTTATTTTTTCCTTAATATCAATATAAAAAAAATTTTCTATTTCAACATGTGTTCTCAGATCCAACAAAATAGGAGTTATTTTTTCGGAAAATAATAGATTTATTGTTATATCATTAATCAAAATTGAACGCACTTGAATATCCTCAATTATTGAATCTATTTCAGAGAGTATTTTGATAGTATTCTTGTTTGTTTTCATTTAAATAATTATGGTTAAAGCTAATTAAATTTTATTCTAATATCGAAAGTCTTTAAAGTTATTTGTAGAATTATAAAGAAAAAAAAAGAATAAATTGGCAAAATCTAAAGAAATTATAATAAAAGGGGCCAGAGAACATAATCTCAATAACATAAATTTAAAAATACCACGTGAAAAATTTATTGTTATTACAGGTGTATCTGGTTCAGGAAAAAGTAGTTTAGCATTCGATACTATATATGCTGAGGGACAAAGAAGATATGTAGAATCCTTGTCTGCATATGCAAGGCAGTTTCTAGGAAGAATGGAAAAGCCTGATCTAGATCAAATAGATGGTCTTTCCCCTTCAGTTTCTATAGATCAAAAAGGTGTGTCTAAAAATCCTAGATCAACAGTTGGAACAGTAACAGAAATTTACGATTATTTAAGATTGCTATACTCTAGAATTGGAATTCCTCATTGTTATAAGTGTGGAAATTTAATAAAAAAGCAAAGCGTTCAACAAATAACAGATAACATATTACAATTCAAAGAAGATACAAGGTTTTTAGTACTATCTCCAGTAATCAGACATTCTAAAGGCCAACATCTAAAGATTTTTGAAAATGCCAAGTCAAATGGGTTTGCTAGAGTTAGAGTTGATGGAAAAATTTTTAGCCTCGAAGAAAATTTTAATTTGGATAAAAATAAGTGGCACAATATTGAAATAGTTATTGATAGGCTAATAAAAAACAAAGATTTAGATAAAAAAAGAGTTTCAGAATCAGTCGAAACAGCTCTCAAAATAGGGAGTGGTGTTTTATACGTTGATAAACAAGATGAAGAAGAAAAAGTTTATTCAGAACATTTAGCTTGCATTGATTGTAATATTTCATTATCTGAACTTGAACCTAGAAGTTTTTCCTTTAATACTCCTTTCGGAGCATGTAATAAATGTTCTGGTTTAGGATTTTCACTAGAAATAGATCCCCATCTTATTATCCCAGATCCTAATAATTGTATTCAAAATAATGGCATATCAGTTTTAAATGCAGGTCATGTCATTTCTAGCTGGCAAAAAAATAATTTTTACTCAATAATTGAAGAACTTAAACTAAACTTAAATATTCCAATTAAAGATTTGCATAAATCTTTATTAAATTTACTTTTATACGGGGTTGTTGATGCAGATTTTCCTAATAAAGAAAAATTAAAAAGCATTGAAAATCAATTACTGTATTTTGAAGGATTGATCCCTTCTATAGAAAAAAAATACCTTAACACTGAATCAGATAAAGTTCGTGAAGAAATTATAAAATTTATGTCAGAAAGTCCTTGTTCTGAATGTAAAGGGCAAAGGTTAAAGCCTGAAGCATTATCTGTCTTTGTGTTAGGTAAAAACATTATGCAAGCAACTAAATTATCAGTTGATGAATGTTACGAATGGATTAATGAAGAAAAAAACTATTCAAATTTATCTGAAAGTGAAAAAACTATTTCAGGAGAAATTTTTAAAGAAATAAATTCCAGACTGTCTTTTTTAAGAGAGGTTGGACTAAACTATATTACATTGAACAGAATGTCTTCAACTTTATCAGGAGGAGAAGGACAAAGAATTAGGCTAGCCACGCAAATAGGAGCCGGCTTAACCGGAGTTTTATATGTTTGTGACGAACCTTCTATAGGGCTTCATCCAATAGATAACAAAAAATTAATAAAAACGCTCATAAATTTAAAAAACATAGGAAACACAGTAATTGTAGTTGAACATGATGAACAAGTTATGTTATCAGCTGATCATATAATAGACATGGGTCCTGGAGCAGGAAGTTTTGGTGGAAATGTTATTGCACAAGGTCCTCCAAGTGCTATTAAGGGGAATAAAAATTCATTAACAGGATTATATTTAAGTGGAAAAAAGAGCATAAAAGTACCAAAAGATAGAAGGTTGAAAAATGATAGCTTTATCAAAATTATTGGAGCTTATGAAAACAATCTAAAAAATATTGATGTTAAAATTCCTTTAAAAAAATTTGTTTGTATATCAGGCGTCTCAGGGTCTGGCAAAAGCACATTGATTAATGAAATCTTAGCTAAAGCTTTACTACAGCAAATTGCGAAAAAGGGAATTCGTCCGGGCAAATATAATACTATTGAAGGTCTTAACAATATAGATAAAGCAATAATTATAGATCAATCACCAATAGGAAGAACTCCTAGATCCAATCCTGCAACCTATACAGGTATATTTACTCCCGTAAGAGAACTTTATTCAAAAATGCCTGAAGCTCAAAGTCGTGGTTATAAACCAGGGAGATTTTCTTTTAACGTAAAAGGAGGAAGATGTGAACATTGTTCCGGTGCAGGATATAAAGAAATAGAAATGCAATTTTTACCAGATGTAACTGTCCCTTGTGAAATTTGCAAAGGAAAAAGATATAACGAAGATGCTCTTCAAATAAAATTTAAAGGTTTTTCAATTGCAGAAATATTAGACAAAACAGTTACTGAAGCATCTGATATTTTTGTTAATATTCCAAATGTAAAAAACAAATTGGACACCCTAAATAAAGTTGGGTTGGGATATATAAAATTAGGTCAGCCTGCAACAACACTATCTGGAGGAGAAGCTCAGAGAATAAAACTAGGTACAGAATTATCAAAACGTTCCACAGGTAATACATTTTATATTTTAGATGAACCAACAACTGGGTTGTCTTTTGATGATTGTTCAAAATTATTAAATGTTCTTCATTCACTTGTAGATAATGGAAATTCTGTAGTAGTTATAGAACATAATTTAGACATAATAAAAAATGCAGATTGGATAATAGAATTAGGACCTGAAGCAGGAGATAAAGGAGGTTACATAATTTGTGAAGGAACTCCTGAGTATATTGCTTCTACCACTACTGCAACGGGAGTGTATTTATCTAATGTACCAAATCTTGTTCCTAATAAAAAATCTAAAGGAAATCTAATTAAAAATATTAAAACAATAGAAAAAAAAGAAAGTATTAATGATTTCGATTTTATACCTGAAAGACCCAAAAACTTAAAAATCAAGAAAAGAAAATATAGTTTAAGTAGATGGCGGAGAAGGAGAGCTTTAAGGGTTTAATTATTTATGACCACTTTATCTTCTTTTTCAACTTTTTCTTGGTCAAGTTCCATTGAAAGGCCATTCCTTGTCGGTATTCTAAATTGACCTTGCACTGGGATTTCTGGGTATTTTAAAAAATGTTGGTGTACAATATTCCATTTAATCAAAAATTCTTGATAAGGAGTATGAATAGGAATTTGTGAGAGAGAAAAGTGTAAAGTTGCATTTGATGAATGCCCATGAGGAATAATTATCAGATCATATGTACTAGCTAAGTTTGCAATTTTCATTACTTCAGATAATCCCCCTGCCCAATAAATATCTGGTTGAAGAATATCTAATGCTTTTTTCTCTAAAAATCTAAACATTCCCCATCTGGTGTATTCATGTTCTGCACCAGATAGAGGAATATTGATTTTTTCTTTTATTTTTTTATAAATATCGATACGATCAGGCATTACAACTTCTTCTAACCAAAATGGTCTAAAAGGTTCTATATTTCGTGCTAATTCTAAAACATATTGATAATCCATTGATTGCCAACAATCTAACATAATGTCATAATCTTCCCCAAGTGTGTTTCTAAGGGTTTCTACAAGCTCTATATTTTTTTTCAAACCTTCTTTGCCAGACATAGGCCCATATCTAAAAAACCATTTTTGTGCATCAAAACCTTTTGCTTTGTACGCTAAAGCTCTTTCAGCAACTAAACTCATATCAGTCACACTAAAACCAAGCATAGAAGCATAAGCAGGTATGGAATTCCTAGTTGGTCCTCCAATTAAATTATAAATTGGTGTATTGAAATATTTACCTTTGATATCCCATAAAGCGCAATCTATTGCACTAATTGCTTGCATGGTTATACCTTGTCTCCCATGAACACTTAATCGATGCATTTGATCCCACAATAATTCAATTGCTAATGGATCTTTTCCTAATATAATTTCTGATAGATTTTTCTCTATGATAAATGCCTGTTGTTCATCTATTGGACCTGCAATTCCAGAAAGATCATTGTCAGTATAAATCTCTATAAAAATGGATTCAGTTAAAAATTTCCCTTTTTTGTTTGTTTCTCTTTGTTCAATTTCGTATTCTGGATAAATATCAATAGGTCTAACCAATCTTTCTTCCCAGAATTGCCCATCGAAATTTATTGTTCCAAATAGCTTTCTAATTATTATTTTTGTTATTTTCATAATTTACATTCAATTCTTTTGTTTATATCCAAATCAATATCAGAATTTATATTTTCATGTGTCAAATCTGACTATCTTATATGATCAATTAATATAAAATCAGTAAAGTTTAATGGCATAATATGTTTATAAATTTAAATTATTAAAAATATACAAAAATATAACCAAAATGAAAGAGTTAAAAATATTTAATTCGTATAAAGATGCAGTAAAAGATTTAAAAAATGGCATCAGCATAATGATTGGTGGCTTTGGAGGAGAAGGAGGACAGCCAACTAATTTAATGCTTGCATTAAGAAACTCAAATATTAAAAAATTAACATTGATCGGCAATGTAGCAGGTATATCAATGACCACCGGATATGGTTGGACTAATAAAAAAGAAGCCATAGATCAAAGTATTTTTTTTAAAAATAAGCAGGTAAGAAAAATTATCTGTTCTTTTCCTATCCCAGCTAAACAAAAACCCATTTCAGAAATTGAAAAAGCTTGGAAAAATAAAGAAACAATTGTTGAAGTTATACCTCAAGGAACTTTAGCTGAAAAAATAAGAGCAGGGGGATCCGGAATTCCCGCTTTCTATACTAAAACTGGACTAGGTACTATAGTTGAAAAAAATAAAGAAAAGAAAATAATTAATGGGAAAAAATATTTACTCGAACATGCATTACAAGCTGATGTGGCTCTCATAAAAGCGGAAATAGCTGATGAGTTTGGAAATTTGATTTATAAAGGTACATCAAGAGCTTTTAATCCTATAATGGCTATGGCTGCTAAATTAACAATAGTAGAGGTAGAAAAAATAATTCCATCACAGGAAATCGATCCCGAAAGAATAGGAACTCCTGGTATTTATGTAAATCGTTTAGTGTGTGTAAAAAAAACAATATGAACTATCCTAAAAAATTAACTAAAGAAGATATTGCTTACAGAGCATCAATTGAATTACCAAAAAATTCTTACGTAAATTTAGGGATAGGGTTACCTTCTCTCTGTGCAAAATATATTGATAAAAAAAGAAATATAAGATTTCAGGCAGAAAATGGTGTTATAGGATTTAGTGAATTAGCTGATCAAAGAACTCTTGACCCTAATTTAATGGATGCAGGTGGTCAATTTTTATCAAGAGTGCCAGGGCTTGCTTTTTTTGATTCTGCTGAATCTTTCGATATGATACGAGGAGGACATATTGATATAAGTGTTTTGGGAGGATTACAAGTTTCGAATAAAGGGGATTTGGCAAATTGGATGATAGAATCTAGGGGCATTGGATCAATTGGAGGAGCAATGGATCTAGTTGCAGGTGCAAAACAAGTTATCATCACAATGGAGCACGTAACAAAAAACAATGAATTTAAGATTTTAGAAAAATGCAATTATCCTTTAACAGGCAAAAAATGTGTAAATAAAATAGTAACCGATATTGCTGTTATGGATGTTATTAAACAAGGTCTTCTTTTAAGAGAAATAGCCCCTGGATGGAATTATGAAATGATACAATCTCTAACAGGAGCAAAGTTAATCAAAAACAAAGACATTAAAATATATAAAGTTAGAAGGAGCTAAATAAATGTATGCACATTTAAGAATATATACAGTTAATAAAGGAATGATGGATGCTTGGCTAAATTTATTTAAAGAAAAACTTATCCCGTTATTAACTGAAGTGGGTATAAAAGTAGAATCAACGTGGGTGAATGAAGAAAGATCTCAATTTATTTGGATAAGATCTTACGGTAATAATAAAGAAGAGATTGTTACTAAAGAAAAAAAGTTTTATGGAACAAAATGGTGGATAGACAATGTAGATATGGTTCGCAGTCATTTAGCTCATAGAGAAATAATAGATATCATTGCTAATTAACCTAAAACTATATTTGAAATATCAAAGTTCTTAAAGTAAGAATATGCGCTGTTTATTTTTTTCCCTTCCAATTGAATGTTTGATATAAGAATTTTTTTTGTGGAAGTATCAACATAGACTTTGTTGTTTTTAACATAAATTTTCCCCGGAGTGGTGGAATCTAAAATTGTTTGTTTTAAGTCTAATATTTTTATTTTTTTTGTATTATGAAAAGTATACAAGCCCGGCCACTTTGAATATGCTCTAATTTTAGCATTTAGTTGCAAAGAGGTTTCATGCCAACTGATTTCTCCATCTTTTTTGGAAATTAATTTTGTATATGTTGCTAAATCATTATTTTGTTTAGAAAGACTATGAGTATTATCAAATAAATTTTGTATAGATCTATTTATTTTTTTGGAGGCACTAAAGAAAATTTTATCAGTTAAAGATTCTGTGGTGTCTTTGTCTTCAATTTTTATAGGTGTACTGTTGAATAAAATATCTCCGGTATCAATACCTTCATCCATTTTAATAAATGTAAATCCAGTATGAACATCTAAATTTTTTATTGAATATTGAACGGGAGAAGGACCACGATATTGCGGTAATAAAGAAGGATGTATATTTATCGTTCCAAACTTTGGTATAGATAAAACTTTTTTATTTAAAATTCTGCCATATGCACAGACAACAAAAATATCTGGCTGCATACTATAAAGATTTTGGATAAATGAAGAATCAAAACTCTTAGGAGTTAAATAATCTATACTTTCATAATTTGAAAAGGCTTCTAATTTGGATTCATTTCGTTTTCTTCTTGACAAAGAGAGTATAGAAGATTTTGAAATGATTAAGGCCAAATCAAATCTACTATATATTTTTTTAACTATTGGTAAACACGACGAAGGTGTTCCAAAAAAAACTATACGCATTTTGTATCCAAAAATTTTAATTTTCTTTTTAATGCTTGTGCGTTTAATGATAAAATTTTTCGTCTCCAGTTTATAACATTTAGTAAAAAATAAAAAAAGTTATTTTTTAATTTAATTTATTATTAAAATACATTATTAAAGGCTTTTTTTTATTAATAATTATGTTATTTTTTTTTTAGCGATCAATCAATCATGATTTCTTTAATTATATAAAAGAAATTGTTTTTTTAATCGAAAAAAGACATTCGTCGCGGTGTAGTCGCAATAAATTATTATGTATAGTTTTTTAATTTTTTAAAGGAGAAAACTCTGGATATTTTTGATCCAAAAAAAATTTGGGCTTCGGCCTTGGGATATCTTGAAATGGTTGTCCCAGATACAACGTTTCGAACATGGCTTAAAAACACCGAAGGTGTAGAAATATCTAAAACAACTCTAACCGTAAGCGCAGAAAGTATTTTCGCTATTGAAATGCTTTCACAGAGATTAAACACCACAATCAATGAAGCTTTATTGCAAACTTCTAACAAAAAATTAAAGCTAAAATATATTTTAAATGGATTAAATGTCCATCAAACACAATATTTAAATCATGGTGAAATTAGAGGAACCTGGTCGAACCCTAAATATAACTTCAATTCTTTTATTACCGGTAAATCTAATTTTTTACCATATGCTGCATCAAAAAAAATATGTGAACTTCCAGGTGAAATTTATAATCCATATTATATATATGCAAATTGGGGATTGGGGAAAACTCATTTAGCACAAGCCATTGCTAAAAACCTCAAAACAAAAGGATGCAAAGTTATTTCATCAACGGGAGAATCTTTTACTAATGAATTCGTAAAATCTGTAAGAACAAACAATTCAAAAATAATGGAAAAATATAGAGAAGCAGATGCTTTTATATTAGATGATTTAGATTTTCTTGTTGGTAAAAAACAAACAATTGAAATGCTAATTCACATAATGAATCAACTTGCTGTATCTGGAAAGCAAATAATATTAACTTCTTACAACCATCCTAGTAAAACACACATGCCTCATCGACTCATCTCAATGATAAAATCAGGTTTAATTGTAAAAATCAATGCTCCAGATAGTGAAACAACAAGAAAGTATATCTATAAAAAACTAAGATCCAAAAAAATATCTATTTCCGAAAATGTTCTTGATTACATCAGTAATAAAAAATTCCAATCTATAAGTGAAATCGAGGGTATAATTAACACACTTATTGCACATTCAGATTTATTAAATTCAACTATCAATAAAGAAATGGTGAAATCAATTATAAGAGATTACAAATTAGACGACTTAATGGATCAAACTATTACAGAGGAAAAGGTGTTCTCTTGTATAAACTATTTATTTGGAATTCAAACAGTAGATTTACAAAGTAGAAAAAACGACCGAAAAACAAATTTTGCAAGACATGTTGCCGCTTATTTGCTAATAGAGAAATCAAATTTTACAACAACTCAAGCAGGTCTAAAACTTGGGAAAAGAGACCATTCGACAATTATTTATTCGGTTAATAAAATAAGAAAAGAACTGTTGAATAATGTTGAACTTAAACAAGAAATAGAAAAAAGTCTTTCCTTTAACTAAATGGTTTAAATACTTTTCTTTAAATTCATCAACCCCTTATCAATAGTTTTCAACACTTTACAACCTATAATCAAATTCAAATAACAATTTCAACATATTTAATTATTATTAATTAAAATATAAATATATGTTTTTAGATAATATAATAATAAATATTAAAGCTGGTGATGGTGGAACTGGAATAGTAAGCTTTAAAAGAAATGCAAAAACTTCTTTGGGTGGACCAGATGGAGGTAGCGGTGGAACTGGTGGTAATGTCTGGATTCAAGCAGATTCAACGCTAAATGATTTATCTGTTTATAGATTTAATAATAATTTAATGGCTTCAAATGGTAAGAATGGGAAAAAACAAAATCAGACAGGTCAACAGGGTGATGATTATATACTAAAAGTTCCTATTGGCACCGACTTATCTATTATCAAAAATGAAAAGAAGGAACTTTTTGGTTCCTTTTATGATCCTAAAGAAAGGATTAAGCTTCTTGATGGAGGTAAAGGAGGTAAAGGTAATATAAATTTTGTTCGATCTGACAACAAAGAACCGCTACTGGCCGAAGCAGGTGCTATAGGATTAACAAAAAAAGTGGCATTAGATTTGAAAATAATATCTGATTTTGTTTTTGTATCATTGCCAAATGCAGGGAAATCTTCATTGTTATCGTTATTAAGTAATGCTAAACCAAAGATAGCAGATTATCCATTTTCCACTATTTATCCCGAGATAGGAATACTAGAAACTAAGTTTACGAAAATTAAACTATTGGAGGTTCCTGCATTAATAGAAGGTTCTCATAAAAAATTAGGATTAGGAAATTCATTTTTGAAACATATCTCCAATACAAAAGCCTTAGTTTTGATTATTTCTTCAATAGATAATGTTAATAATTCTATTAAAATCCTTTTAAACGAAATAGAAAAATTTAATCCTAAGTTTCTAGATAAACAGTTGATTATTGTATGTTCAAAAATTGATTTGTGTAATGATTCTCAGAAATTCCGAAAGCAACTTGAAATTGCTTTAAAGAATTATCATATAAAAGAATCTAAAATTTATTATCTTTCAAATGAAAAAAATGAAAATTTAGAAGATTTTAAATCTTATATGTTAAAATATGTTTCTGAAACTAAATTACAACTGGAAGAAACTGATGTCCCCATTATTTCAATAAAATATAGTGAACCAAAAGTGATAAAAAAACATAAGAATAATTTTGAAATTTTAGATGAAAATTTTATTAGACTAGCTAACGGATCTAACCTGAATCAATGGAAAACTTTAGTTCAATTTCAATATAGGATGAGACAAAGTGAATTATTTGATGAATTAATTCGAATGGGAATTAAAGCAGGGGATTTAATAAAAGTAGGAGAGTATGAATTTATCTGGGAAGAGTAAGGAAAAAAAATTACAAACTTCAGCCTTTTATGGAGGGACCTTCGATCCTCTGCATAATGGACATTTATCAATTATAAAAAATATAACAGAAAGCCTTTTAGTTCGAAAAGTATTTTTGGTACCAACGGGTAATCCATATATGAAACGATTTAGTCCCATTGCTACTCCTTTTCAAAGATTAGCAATGTGTAGAATAGGCATAACGAACAAAAAAGTTCAAATTATTGATTATGAAGTAAATCGTCCAAATCCAAGCTATACTATAAAAACTTTAGATTTTTTAAAAAAAACTCAGAAAAATTTCTCTATAAAATACATAGTTTTAGGATCAGATGCTTTTAATGAATTACATTTGTGGAAAGATTATATTCAACTTATAAAATCTTATCATTTTATTGTAATCAACCGAATAGGAAATAAATTAAACAAAAATCAATTAAACAACAAGAAGGTACACATTATAGAGAAATTAGATGATACAAATTCATCTCAGATTCGAAATGCAATCCGGTTAAAAAAGCCTATAAACAAATTTGTTTCAAAAGAAATAGAAAAATACATTACAAAAACCAATTTATATCAATAAAATAATTTTAATGGACAAGGATATATTACTAAAAAAAGCTCTAGAATTAAAAGCTCTAGAATATGGAGATTTTACTTTAACTAGTGGAAAAAAATCTAATTTTTATTTCGATGGGAGACGACTGACTTTAAATCCGGAATGTTCCATAATTATTTCAAATTGGGTGATAAATGCAGCAAAAAAACTTAAATTAAAATTTATAGGAGGGCCTGTAGTTGCGGCTGTTCCTCTTATTGGTTCAATTGTTTATGCCTCATCTTTATTAAATTATCCAATAAATGGATTTTTTATTCGTTCATCTAAGAAAGAACATGGTTTGCAAAAACAAATTGAAGGTAATTTCAAGCCAAATTCAGATGTTATTATAATTGACGATACTATTTCCACCGGAGGATCTTTAATAGAATCTATAAAAATTGTTCAACAGCAAAATTCAAAAGTTAAGCTCGTATTATCTATCTTGGATAGAAAAATGGGTGGTTCAGATAAAATAAAGCAATTAGGTTATAAATTTAATTCTATTTTTTCAATTAATGATAAGGGAGAAATAGAATGAATACACCAAATAAAAGTGAATTTTTAGAAGCTGTACAAACCCTTGCTGAAAGTGTTTATGATTTTCACCATCGATGGAATTTAATAAAGAAATCTAAATCTCCATTTGAATCAATCATGGAGAGAAAAAACTTATTACAAGAAGAGATTGATGAATTAAATCAGGAATGTATAAAATTAACATCAGAACGATCTTCAAAACTATTATCAGAAGAGGCTGCTGATGTTTTATATGTTGCTATAGGTCATTTGTTTGTACTTAATATGACAGGAATATTGGCAGCAAGAACTGTGTCCGAAAAAAACAATAATAAAACCACAAAAACTCATTATTTAGATGCAACAACAAAAAAAGTAACTAGAAAAAAGAATTAGATATCTAAATTTTTAACATCTAGTGCATTAGCCTTAATAAAGTCTCTTCTGGGTTCGACATCATCTCCCATTAATGTACTAAACATACGATCTGCTTCTTCAGCATGATCTGCATTTACTCGAAGCATTACTCGATTTGTTGGATCCATTGTAGTCGACCAAAGTTGATCAGGATTCATTTCACCTAAGCCCTTAAACCTTTGACTATTAAATCCTGATTTATCAGCTTTGGTTTCTAGGACTTCGATAACTTCGGTCCAATCAAGATTTTTTTCTATAATGTCATCATCTTTAGTTATAGAAAATTTTGTTGTTATGTAATCTTTTACATTTGGATAGATCTTTTGAGCCCTGATTATTGATGGATTATCAATAATAGAATCTTTTTCTTGGATTTCTTTGATCTCTTTTTCTTTTGGAGTTAAAAATTCTCCAGCGTCAAATAAATCTGGTTGAATTTCTTCAACTATTTTTGGAGCTGGTTTTGAATTTTCATAAAACTCTCCTTTTTTTGATGCTAAGCTAAGAAACTCATCATAACTTAAATTTAAGACTTTAGAAATTTCTAACAACTCCTTAAACGAAGTTATATTAGAAATAAATTTTCCTATTGCTGTCCCTTTAATTTTCAAATTAGAACTCTCACCAGATATTGAGAATTTATTGTATATTTTTTCGGAAATCCATTTATTTAAATCACTATCTGAATAAATCCATTTACTGGATTTACCTCTTGAAACTCTATATAAAGGTGGTTGTGCTATATATAAATTTCCTTGTCCAATTAATTCTGGCATATTTCTATAAAAAAAAGTCAGTAATAATGTTCTTATGTGTGCGCCATCTACATCTGCATCAGTCATTATAATAATTCTGTGATATCTCAATTTTTCATGATTAAAATCTTCTCCCAAACCGGTACCGATAGCAGTAATCAAGGCAACTATTTCTTCATGAAGAAGCATTTTTTCTGGTCTTGCTTTTTCAACATTCAAAATTTTACCTCTTAATGGTAAAATAGCTTGAAAAGTTCTATCTCTTCCTTGTTTAGCAGATCCTCCGGCAGAATCCCCCTCTACAATGTATAATTCTGACCTTGAAGGATCTTTTTCGGAACAATCAGCTAATTTACCTGGCAATGATCCCCCATCCAATGCATTTTTTCTTATTATTAGATCTCTAGCTTTTTTGGCAGCTTCTCTGGCACGAGCAGAAGTTAAGGATTTATTGAGGATTTTTTTTGCATCATCTGGATTGTCTTCAACAAATTCAGTTAATCTTCTACCTAAAACTTGTTCAACAGCCCCTTTAACCTCAGGATTTCCTAATCTTCCCTTCGTTTGTCCCTCAAATTGTGGGTCTTTAACTTTAACAGAAACAACACACATTAAACCTTCTCTGACATCTTCTCCAGATAAAGATTGAATATCTTCTTTAAAGTAACCTTGCTTTTTTCCATAATCATTAATCACCCTTGTTAGAGCGGATCTAAATCCCGTTACGTGTGTACCTCCATCTGATGTTCTAATGCAATTCGCAAAAGATAAAGTATTATCTATAAAAGATTCGTTATATTGTATAGCAGTTTCAACTACGATATCTTCCATTACTTCATTTGCATACATTATGTTTTCATGAATAGCTGTTCTTTTTTTGTTTAAATTATTAACAAAACTCTGTACCCCCCCTTCAAATTTGAAAGAAATCTGATTGTGAGGCCACAAATCTTTATGATAGTTAGATATAAAATGTATGTTTAGTCCTTGATTCAAATAAGCCATTTCTCTAAACCTGGTTGAAATTCCTTCATATAAATAATCTGTTTCAGGAAATATGTCTTTATCAGGTAACCAAGTAACAGTTGTCCCTGTTCCCTGTAAATCTTCTTTGGTTTGAGGTCGATTTGCTAAAGGGGAATCTGGAATTCCTTTTGTATATGTTTGAGTCCAAATTTTTTTATCTCTTCTTACTTCTACTTTTAGCCATTCTGAGAGTGCGTTGACGACTGATGCTCCTACTCCATGTAAACCTCCTGATACTTGATATCCCTTTCCTCCAAATTTTCCTCCTGCATGCAATGTTGTCATAACAGTTTCAACTGCGGAAATGCCAGTTTTTTCATGTGTATCAACAGGAATTCCTCTCCCGTCATCAATTACGGTAACAGAACCGTCTTCATTTAAAATGACTGTGATTTTTGTAGCGAATCCTGCCATCGCTTCATCAACACCGTTATCTACAATTTCATGGATTAGATGTTGAACCCCTTCTATTCCAGTAGTACCTATGTACATACCAGGTCTTTTTCTTACTGCCTCAAGTCCCTCCATGACAGTTATATCTGAAGCGTTATAATCTTTGGAACCTTTATGGTTGGTTTGAATTTTTTTCGCCATTTTTTCTTTCGTTTTTTTGTAGTTTAAAAAAGTTATTAAAGTCTCGCGCGCGCGCACGCGAGATACTAAATTAAATTATATGAGATTTGCGTTTACAAATCACCTGTAAATACTATATTAATGATCTAATTATTCAAATTAGGAATCACTTTATATCCTAAAAGAACGGAAATATAATCTTTTAGTCAGTTTGGTAAGGTGATTTTTTCTAATGATTAGCAAAATGATCCAACAATCTATATTGACAATATTATTTCCCACTAAGATTATATTTCCCAAGATATATTTTTTTAAGGACTATTTATGGAATTATCAAAAGAGATTCAGATATTGATGTTAACCCGAATGTGGACGATAAGAAGCTTTGAGAGAAAAGTTATGGAAGTTCATCAAGCTGGAGAATTTGTTGGGCCAGCACATCCGTATATTGGCGAAGAGGCAGTTGCAGTAGGAGTTTGTTCAGCTTTAAAGGATACAGATTATATTGCAGGAAACCACCGTTCACATGGACACCCTCTTGCTAAAGGAGGGAGTATCAAAAAAGCTATGGCTGAAATTTATGGCAGGGTTGATGGTTATTGTAATGGAAATGGAGGCTCCATGCATCTTGCAGATTTTTCTGTTGGAATATTAGGAGAATCAGGTATTGTTGCATCTTCAGTGCCTGTTGCAACTGGAGCGGGCTTAGCTTCCAAATTAGGAAAAAAAGATTTTGTTTCAGTTGTTTTTTTTGGTGATGGAGCTTCAAATCAAGGTGCTTGTCATGAATCAATGAATCTTGCATCTATATGGAAATTACCTGTTATTTTTGTATGTGAAAACAATCAATTTGCAATTACAACCTCATACCAAGATTCAGTTGCTGTTGATAATGTATCTGATAGGGCTCCAGCTTATAATATGCCAGGAATTTTAGTTGATGGTCAAAATGTAGAGGCGATGCATGAAGCTACTGCAGAAGCTGTAAAAAGAGCAAGAAAAGGAGATGGCCCCACTTTGATTGAAGGTTTAACTTACAGATATGAAGACCACTCTCTTGGTTTAGGAAGAGTTACTAAAGGTGAATACAGATCAAAAGAAGAAATTGATAAATGGAAAGAAAGAGATCCTATAGATATTCATACTAAAAAATTAATAGAAAGAGGAACACTTTCTGAATCAGAGTGTAAAGAAATAGAAAGTAATTCTATTGAAGAAATCGAAGAAGCTGTGAATTTTGCTCGTAACAGTAAGTTTCCTGAGCCAGAAAATTTGTTTGATGGTATGTGGGCAAATCCCATACCTAAACCATAAATTATTGGAGGATATAATGACTGAGAAAATTTTTGCTGAAGCTATAAATGAAGCAATAGCTGAGGAAATGAGAAGAGACCCTAATGTGTTTATTATGGGAGAAGATATAAGACTATCTGTTTATGGAACAACTGCGAATTTATTCAAAGAATTTGGGGAAGATAGAGTCTTAGATACCCCTCTTTCTGAAAATGGTTTTTTTGGTGCAGCTATAGGAGCCTCTCTTGTTGGAATGCGTCCTATTGTTGAAACGGTAACAAGTTTTATGTGGGTTGCAATGGACCAATTGATTTCACAAGCTGCAAAAATGAGATATATGTTTGGTGGGCAAGCAAATTTACCCGTTGTTTATAGAGCCTCTATGGCATATGGAGGTGGATCTGCTGCTCATCACTCAGATCGCTCTTATCCAATGTTTATGAATATGCCTGGAATTAAAATTGCCGTCCCTGCAAATTCATCAGATGCAAAAGGATTATTGAAAACTGCAATAAGGGATGATGATCCAGTAATAATATTTGAAGATGTGAATTTAGCTGGAACAAGAGGAGAGGTTTCAGATGTAGATATTCCTTTTGGAAAAGCAGAAATAGTAAAAGAAGGCAACGACTGTACTATCGTTGGTATTGCGGGCTCTGTAAAGCTTTCATTAGAAGCGGCTAATAATCTTGAAAAAGAAGGAATCTCGTGTGAAGTCATAAATCCTAGAACTTTGGTCCCTCTTGATAAGGAAACTATATTAAATTCTGTTGAAAAAACAGGTAGACTTGTAGTTGTAGACCCTGCTCATAAAGTATGTTCAGCTGCTTCTGAAATTTCTTCAATCGTTGCAGAAGAAGGGTTTTGGTTTTTACAATCACCAATCATAAAAGTAGCATCCGAACAGGTACATATTCCTTACTCGCCTAGTTTAGAAAAACTTGTATATCCTAACTTAGATAAAATAAATTCCGCTGTAAAAAGCACATTGGAATAAATTTATGATAAAAGCACTTACTTTTGATCTTTTTGGAACAGTTCTGGATTTAGAAAAAAGTACGAAGGGCTCAATAAAGAATATTATTAATAATAATAATTCAAAAATTACCCCTGAAGAATTTTGGGCTTTTTTAAGACACAGACAAAGAATAGAACAATATCAAGATAACATTTTAGATCTAGGTCATAGTGGATATTTGAAAACTGTTAAAAATGGATTTAAATATACTGCTAGAAAATTTAATATGGAGCCAAGTGATTTAGAGTTAAGTCTGTGGGATGAGAATTGGCAAAATTTAATTCCTTTTTCAGAAGTTTCAGATGCTTTAAATTCATTATCAAATAAATATAAACTTATTGCTTTATCAAATGGGGAAGATAAATTTTTAAGACATTTGGCCCAAAAAAGGATTAAATTCAACTTTGATAATATTATTTCTGTAGAAGAAGTAGGAGCATTTAAGCCTCATTCGGGTGTTTATAGGAAAACATCTTTAATAACAGGGTATGAACTTTCTGAAATAATGATGGTTTCTGCTAATTCGTTTGATACATTAGGAGCTAAAAGTTGTGGAATGAAAGCAGTATATGTAAATAGATATGAATTACCTTATGAAGAATGCCATGAAATGTTAAAGCCTGACTTAATTGTTAAGAATTTTACTGAATTATCCAACAAATTAACTAAAGAAGAGGATAGCTATGCCCATAGAAATTAAACTCCCTCAGTGGGGAATGAATATGAATGACGGAACTGTAGTTAAATGGCTAAAAACTGTTGGTGAGAAAATAACTAAAGATGAACCATTGGTTGAAATAGAATCAACCAAAGTTAGTTCAGCTGTTGAAGCAATGGAAGATGGTATTTTAGGAAGAATAGATGTAGAGGAAGGAGCATTGGTACCAGTAGGAACTGTTTTAGGGCTTATATTATTAGAAGGAGAAAAAATCGAAGATTTTCCAGAGACTAAAATTGAACAAAAAGTGGATAATAAATCTGAAACACAAATTGAAACACAAATTGAAAAACAAATTAGTTCAAAAAAAATACTGGCTACCCCTCGAGCAAGAAATTTAGCGAAAAAACTTAAAATTGACATAAATTTAATCACTGGTACCGGCCCGTCTGGAAGAATTACTGAAAATGATGTAACAGAGTTTAAGGATTCTAAAGATTCCGAAACATCAACAAACACAACAGATTTGTTGGATGTCAAAGAAAAAATAAAAAGTACTGGAATCAGACAAATTATTGCTAAAAGGATGTATGAAAGTGCACAAAATCCTCAAGTAACTCTTAACTCTAAAGCTTGCGTGGATAATTTAATATCCAAGCAAAAAACTTTATTATCTGAATGGCGACAACATAGAATTAGACCACAACTAAATGACTTAATAGTTAAAATAGTCTCAAATAGTTTAGAAAAACATAGCATAATTAATTCCCATTATATAAATGATGATTTATATATCTGGGAGAATATAAATATAGGCATTGCAATGGCAGTTGAAGGAGGGTTGTTGGTTCCAGTAATTAATAATTCACAAGATAAAAATGAATTGGAAATCTCTAAAGAAATAAGAGGATTTTCAAAAAAAATAAAAGACAAGCAATTGTTGCCTCACGAAATTTCTGGTTCAACTTTTTCTATAACTAATTTAACTTCTTACAATGTTGAAAATTTTAATCCCATTATTAATCCACCCGAAATAGCAATCTTAGGCTTGGGTAAAATTGAAGAGGAGGTTTACATAAATGAAGGAATAGCAGCAGTAAGAAATATGATTTATTTATCCTTAACCTTTGATCATAGAGCTATAGACGGTGTTCCCGCTGCAAGCTTTTTAGAAACTCTAATAAATAACATCGAAAGTATTTAGTGATTTGACAAAAATAGGTGTAATAGCAAATCCATCCGCGGGAAAAGATATTAGAAGATTGGTAGCCTCAGGGAGAATCATATCAAATCAGGAAAAAGCGAATATCATTAGTAGATTTATTACTGGTTTGATATCAAAAGGAATAAGAGATTTTTACTTTATGCCAGATAAATCAGGACTATGTAAGCCAGCAATTGAAAATTATAGAGATAAAATAAATATTAACTTTTTGGACACAAAATTTTATGATGGGCCGGAGCAAACTTTAATTGCAGCAAGTTTATTAAATGATATTAAGTGTGATTGCGTTTTGGTTTTAGGAGGAGATGGAACAAATAGATTAGTTGCCAAAAAAATTAATCAAATACCCTTGATACCTCTATCTACTGGGACAAATAATGCTTTCCCGTTAATGATCGATCCCACTATAGCTGGAATAGCTGCAGGTTTTTTTGTGAATTTACGTAGAGGTAAAAAAAAATATTTAATAAGAAACCCTTATATTAATGTCAAAGTTGATGAAAATGAGAAAGATATTGCTTTAATAGATTTAGCAATTAGTAAACAAAATTTTGTGGGTTCAAAGGCAATTTGGGATCCGGAAATGTTAGAAGAATTGTTTCTTACAAAATCTTCACCGCTAACCATTGGTCTTTCTTCCATAGGATCAAGAGTTCTATCAGCAAATAAAAACAAAGGTATGAGGATAATTTTTGGAGAACAAGGTAAAGTTATTTATGCACCTATAGCTCCTGGGCTTATATCTACATTGAAAGTTAAAAAGTGGTCACTTATGAATCCTGATGAGATAATTAAAATAGAAAATTTTTCTGGAACAATAGCTCTAGATGGAGAAAGAGAAATAGAAATATTTGGTAATAATAAAATAGAAATTTCATATAAAAAATCAGGACCATATATCATAGATATTATAAAATCAATTAAGCAAGATAATTTATCACAAAATTAAAAAGGAGATCCCAATGCCTTACAACGTAAATCATATTCATATAAAGTCAAAAGATCCAAAGATAACTGCAGAATGGTTTGCAAAAGCATTCAATGTTAAAATTATTTCTGAAACCGTAAGGCCAGTTGGAGACACTTTTATTATTACCCATACTGAAGGTGGGCTGGCTATAAATATTTCAAGTGAAAGGACTGGTGAAACGCTTGGGGAAGCTGATGATGATGCACATTACGGTTTAGAGCACTTTGGTTTTGATACTGATGACATAGAAGCCGATATTGAACGCTTAGTGTCTATAGGAGCTGTTCACAAAGAAGGTCCTTTGCCTCAACCTGATGGTAGAAAAATAGGTTTTATTGGAGCACCAGGTGGAGTAAGAATAGAGTTAATTCAGCCAGCTCCTTAAACAACAATAGAAAGTAAGAAATATTCTCCATTATGGATTTTACAAATGATGAAAAGTTTGTTGAAAAAGTTAGAAGTATTGCACCAGCAACTAAACAAGATATTGAGCAGCTAAAGGAACTTCTAAAAGGATTAAGTATTTCAACAGAACTAATGGAAAGTTTGATTCAACCTTTTGGCAGTGAGATTGATTTTTCCAAAATGTCATCAAATGTTGATGGTGAAAACAATGGATGAATCACTTCATTTTTTACCTTTAAGTGAACAAGTAAAACTAGTTCAGAATGGTTCGATATCTGCAGTAGAAAACGTTCAAGCACATTTGAATGTGATCAATTCCCTTAATCCTAGGCTTAATTCTTTTATTACAATTGATAGTAAGGGAGCCTTAGAACAAGCAAGAAAACTAGATCGATTGCGGTCAAAAAGAGAACCCCTTGGACCTCTTGCAGGAGTGATTTTGGGAATAAAAGACTCTATACCTACAAGAAACTTGAAAACGACTAATAATTCACGCTTATTAGAAAAATGGATCCCCAAAAATGATGCATCTGTAATCAAGAAATTACGGAATGCGGGCGCAATCATCATAGGCAAGACTAATTTAAATGAATTTGGGTGGTCGCGACCATCAGAATTGGACCTAATGCCACCTCCATGGTCGCCTTGGAATATTGATCGAATGTCAGTGGGTTCTAGCAGTGGATCCGGGGCAGCAACAACAGCACGGATGGTGGGAGCTTCATTAGGTACAGATGGAGGTGGAAGCGCAAGACTACCTGCAGGAGCAAATAATCTATATAGCATTAAACCTACACATGGACTTGTTAGTAGATTTGGTATGGATCATAATCAACATAGTGAGATATCTCCGTTATGTAGAACTGCTCTGGATATGGCCATAATGCTAGAAGCTATGGCTGGATATGAACCTAAAGATGATATGAGTTGGCCCCAAGAAGTACCAAAATATACAAATATGATTGAAACAGATATTTCTGGTTGGAGAATTGGAGTTCCCTATAAATTCGTAACCTCTGCACCGAATGAATTAGAAGTTAAACAAGCATATGATACCTTTTTACACACACTCGAAGATTTGGGATGTGAATTAGTGGAGATAGATCTTCGTGGGATGTTAGAGGCTCGATCAGCAAACTTTATAGTACTAAATTCTGAAGCTTATCAACGACATCAAAAAACATTGAGATCAAATTGGGACGATTATGGTAAAATTACTCGTATTTATTTGCTTCAGGGAGCTTTCTTATCTGCAAATGATATGCTTAATGCTACTGAAATCGGACGAGAGTTCAAAATTTACTTTTCTGATATGCTCTCAGAAAACAATCTTAAGGCTATAGCTACACCAACTTCACCTTTTGCAACAGCTGAGCGATCACGCCTACCTCAAGAGCATTCCCGTGGCGTAAATGCATGCTTTACTGCTCCATTTAATATTAGTGGGCATCCTTCAATGAGTCTTCCTGCAGGATTTGGCGAGAATGATATTCCAGTTGGGGCAATGCTCACAGGTGCACTTCACGATGACATCTCACTACTGCAATTGGCTTTTGCATACGATCAACGGACTAGCTGGAGTGATCTGACGCCAGAATTATTAGAACAAAGAACATAAATAAACATGTTTAGAGCGATACTATATATCAAATATACTTCTTTAGTTGGCTTTTAATAATGATACAATATATCAAAAGAGTCTATTCCTTTCTCACCCATGAAATATCTCTTTTCTCGTTTATTCCCTGTAACGCTGCTGTGATGTACCCATAACAGTATGCGAACGCTACTCCAGATGAATTTTCTCCAGAAATGGTTGGAACATGGTCGGGCATAACCATATATTCATATCCAACTTCTTGGTAAGTTTTAATTGCTTCAATCATGTCTATAGAACCTTCATCAGGAAATACTTCCATGAAATCAAGTTTTTTTCCTAAAATATTTCTAAAATGTACATTAAATATTTTCTTTCGATGTCCAAAATACCTAATAATATCAAATATTTCTTTTCCTGGATCATCTAACATTTCGGTAATGGTCCCTTGGCAAAAATTCAAACCATGATAAGGGCTTTCGTGTAGTTGTATATATTTTTTCAATCCTTCAATTGTTCCCAAAACCCTGTTTACTCCCATATATCCATCGGGTGTATAGGGATCATGAGGATGACAAGCGAGTCTAATTTTATATTCTTCAGCTACGGGAACTATTTTTTCCAGAAAATAATCTATTCTTTCCCAATTGGTATCAACATCAACTTTTCCTGAGATATTAGGAGGTTTATTTTTATCCATTTTTTCCCATCGAAAAGTAGAGTTAATTGAATTTCCTCTACCCCTTTCACTTTCAGATCTGGGTATTCCTATTATGTTCATATTATATTTAACTGCAGGAATACCAACTTGAGAACACATTCTAATAATATTTTGAATTGACTCTATTTCTTTGTCTCTTTCAGGTGATTTTCCCAACATGATATTTGGACTTTGGGATTTTTCAATAGGAGTAGAAGATAAAGGAATTTGAACCATATCTAAAGTTAACCCTTTTGAATTTATAATTTCTTTATGTTTTTCTAAATCGTTCAAAGTCCAATGATGTGGATTTGTTCCTTTGAAAGTTCCATCATTGTTAGAAATGAATGGATCAGTGCAAACATTATTTACTCCCAATTGTGACCAAACTTCTAAATCCGTTATATTTCTTGGTGCAACCTGCGTTCCTAAATACATTATTATTCCTCCACAATGGAAATGTTGTTTCTTACTTTATCCATCCATATGTTATATTTATCTCTCAGCAATGTCATATTATTTTTATTTGGTAAATATTTTTTATAATCATTATCATATTCCAATTTTTCCATGATTTTTTCAGAAGCAAGCCTAGCTACTCCTAAGCATGTCATTTCAGTGTTTTCAGATACCAGAATGGGTATCCCTAATAAGTCTGCTTGAAATTGCATTAAAAACTTATTATTAGTTAAACCTCCATCAACCTTTAGAGTTTTAAAATTAATTTTTGTTTTGTTGCTAATAGAATCTATGACAGCTTTCGTGGAAAAAGCAACTGATTCTAATGCCGCCTTAATAATACTTTCTCTATTTGAAGCAAAATTTATTCCTTCTATACTTGCTTTTATTTTTGAATTCCAAAATGGTGCCCCTAAACCATTAAGGGCGGGAATGAAGAATAAATTTTCGTTATTTTTTTCTGAAAAATGTTGGAACTGGAGATTTTGAACATTTTTTATCATTCCAATATTTTTCAACCATTCAATTATTGATCCAGCTGAAAAAACACTTCCTTCTAATGCATAATAAATTTCTTTATCTTTTTCCCAAGCAACTGTAGAGAGAAAGTCATTTTGATATGAATAACGTTTATTGAAGGTATTTAACAATATAAATGCTCCAGTACCATAAGTACATTTAATTTCATTTTCATTGTTGGAAGAATGGCCATATAATGAGGCATGTTGATCTCCTAAAACTGCTGTGATGGGTACTTCAGATCCCAAAATTTTTTTATTAGTAGTTCCAAAATTATAATTAGAAGGGACAATTTTGGGTAAAATTTTAACAGGTATATCAAAATATGAAAGAATTCTTTTATCCCAATTTAATGTTTTGGTGTTAAGCAAACCAGTTCTGGACGCATTACTAAGATCAGTTAGATGAGGATTATTATTTAATAAATTAAACATTAACCAAGAATCAATTGTTCCCAGCTTTAATCTATCATTTTTAAGAGCTTTTTTTACATCAGGAGAGTTTTTTAATATCCAACTAATTTTTGTCGATGAAAAGTAGGGGTCTACTTTCAATCCAGTGACATTGTTAACATAATTTTCAAAATCAGTATCTCTAATTTTTTGACATAATGTATCACCTCTAAGGCATTGCCAACTAATTGAATTATACAAACTTTTACCTGTAATGCTGTCCCAACATACAATCGACTCTCGTTGATTAGTAATTCCTATGCAAGTTATTTCAGAAAAAGATATGTTGATTTTATCCAAAGAAAGATTAATTGAATTTATTACAGCTTCTAAAATTTCATTTGGATCTTGTTCAACCCATCCAGGTTCAGGATAAAATTCTTTATTTTGAATCCTCTTGGTCACAAGCACTTTAAATTTTTCATTGAAAATAATTGAGCGTGTTGAAGTAGTACCTTGGTCTATTGCTAAAAAAAATCTTTTGTTTTTCATATTGTTATTCTATTATATTTTTTCTTTTAAATCGTTTGTATTAAATAATGATATAATGTATCATTTCATTATATTTGTTGATATAGAAAGAAAATTGATTGAATACACTGCTTCTTTTAATAATTGTGGGTTTAACTTCATCTGTTTTATCTTTATCTTTAGCATTGATTCTAATTGCTAATGATAAATGGACAAAATTTATAGCGTTTTATGGAACACCACTTGCAGCAGGTGTTTTGTTAATAGCATTCAGAGATCTAGTACCCCATGCAATCGAAGAAGGGTTATCTCCTACTACAGCTATCACTAGTTCAATAATTGGAATTATGATTTTTTTTCTATTCGAAAAAATTTCTGGAGGGTTTCATCATCATCACGAAGAAGATTCTGATTCTACTAATAAAGCTCAAGGGTGGTTATTTTTGACCGGTGATACTTTTCATAATTTTGTTGATGGAATTGCTCTTGGTGGGGCCTTTCTTGTAAGCCCTGGAACTGGAATAATTGCCGCGATTGCTTTAACTGCTCATGATTTACCTCAAGAAGTGGGTGAATTTGGGGTGCAAATAAGAAGTGGATTTACAAAAAAGCAAACAGTAATAAGAAATATTATTGCTTCTTTAGTAACTGTTATAGCGTCTTTAATAGCATTCCAATTTGGGAACTCAATAGATTTACCAATGGGATATCTTTATGCTGGGATAGGAGGTTTTTTACTTTACATTGCTTTGAGTGATATTATTCCTTCAATTCATAGAACTGAAACATCTCGTCTAGGTCTTCAAACTTTAATGTTGTTTATTGGGTTAACTATTGGTTTTACAGTAGGTATTGTAGCGCATCAATATATTGGGTAATAAAATAATTATTCTTATTTTTCTTAAGTTCAATAATTATTTATAATATTTTTATGACTCTAGAAGAAATTATAATCTTAATCGCAAGAATTATTGGATCATTATTAGTTTTCAAATGGAATTTTTTCGGAGCAATTATTGCTATTCTTGTTGATTTTTCTGATTTATTTATGATGAATTTACTCCATTTAGGTGGAGTAAGAAATTATCAAATGTTTGATAAAATCATCGATTTGTTTTATTTAATTTTCTTTTTAATTGTTACTTTCAAATGGACAAAAAAACTAAGAAATATTAGTATCTTCCTTTTTATGTTACGAATTATAGGATTTGTTCTTTTTGAAATTTTTAACAATAGAATGATTTTATTTATTTTTCCAAATGTTTTTGAATTTTGGTTCTTGGCTATAGCTTATATGAAACTGTTTAAGTATGAAATTACAACAAGAAAATTAGTAATAATTTTCACGATAGTTTTGATTTTAAAATTAATTCATGAATATATTTTGCATGTTTGGAAAGTTTTAGATAATTATAGAGCAATAGATGTTCTTAATAATCTATTAAAGTTTTTAAATATATTAGATTGATTTCATTGTTGTTGATATGCTATTAACATGCAGAATTTTAATTGAACAATATAATGCCTGGAGATAAAAATTAAATATGGAAAAACCTGATAAAAATGGAAGATTTGGTAAATATGGTGGAAGATTTGTTCCCGAAACGCTTACTTCATCCCTTGAAGAAATTGAATTAGAATTCAATAAAATATTAAAAGATAAAACTTTTTGGGAAGAATTGACCAATTTACAAAATGATTTTATTGGACGCCCAACCCCACTTTATTATGCAAAAAATTTATCTCTTCAAATCAGTCAAAATTTGTGGATAAAGCGAGAAGATTTAGCCCACACAGGAGCTCATAAAATTAATAATGCTATAGGACAAGCATTATTAGCCAAAAGAATAGGGAAAAAAAGAATAATAGCTGAAACCGGAGCAGGACAACATGGAGTTGCAACAGCAACAGCATGTGCAATGCTTAATTTGGAATGTATTGTTTATATGGGATCAGAAGATATAAAAAGACAGGCCCCAAATATTTACAGAATGGAAATGCTAGGGGCAAAAGTGATTCCTGTCACATCTGGTTCAAAGACTTTAAAAGATGCAGTTAATGAAGCTATAAGAGATTGGGTTACTAATGTAGAAACAACTTATTATATTATTGGTAGTGCAGTTGGACCTCATCCATACCCATATATTGTTAGAGAATTTCAATCTGTAATAGGAATAGAATCAAGAAAACAAATTTTAGAGAAAACAGGTTCTCTACCAGATTACGTTATCGCTTGTGTTGGAGGAGGTTCAAATGCTATTGGGATATTTTCTGGTTTTATTGATGATGAGAAGGTATCTCTAATAGGAGTAGAGGCTAGTGGCAAAGGTTTAAACACTGATAAACATGCAGCAACTCTTACTAAAGGGTCTATTGGGGTCTTACATGGCTCTATGAGCTATGTTTTGCAAGATGATTATGGACAAATATTAGAAGCGCACTCAATTTCAGCAGGATTAGATTACCCAGGAGTAGGTCCAGAACATTCTTATTTAAAAGATATAGAAAGAGCAAAATATTATTCTGCTTCGGATGATACGGCTCTTAAAGGTTTCAAGCTTTTATCCGTAACTGAAGGTATTATTCCCGCTTTAGAACCAGCACATGCTTTGGGCTTTTTAATTGATTGGTGTAAAGAAATTCCAAAAAATCAAAACATTCTCTTTTTACTTTCTGGAAGAGGAGATAAAGACATGGAAATTGTTTCAAAAAAAATGGACTCTAATTAATTTTTTAGTATAATTCTAAAAAATGAATAATAGAGGATGTATTGAAAACAGTTTCGAATGGGCCACTTGAAGGATTAGTTGTTGTAGAATTTGGAAATTTTGTAGCTGGTCCAACAGGAGGACAACTTTTAACTGATTTAGGGGCTACAGTAATAAAAATTGAGCCTCCTATGGGAGAGCCCTGGAGACACTCTTCTCCTTCTGATCCTCCTGCCGAAAGTAGAACATTCATAGCAATAAACAGAGGAAAAAAAAGTGTTTGTATAGATTTGAAAACTAAACAAGGACAAAAAGTTTGCCATGACATTATTGCTAAAGCCGATGCAGTAATTTCAAATAATAGACCTTCTACTTCAAAGAAATTAAAATATGATTGGAAGTCGCTTTCAAAAGTGAACCCAAAATTAGTTTATTGCGAAACTACTGCATACGGTCCTTTAGGTCCAAAAGCAACTGAGCCAGGATTTGATCTTATTATGCAAGCTTATTCTGGAATAATGTCAACTGAACATAAAATATATCACGGTGCTCCTAGTGCAGTTAATTCTTCTTCTTATGTAGATTATTCCACAGGTTATGCATTGGCTTTAGGAGTTGTTTCTGGAATATATCAAGCAAGGTCTACAGGTAAAGGATTGCTGTTGCAAACTAGCTTATTGGCAAATGCAATTTCAATGCAAGCAATGCAAGTTGTAGAAGTAGAGAATGATTTAAGTGGTGCGCAGAAATGGTTAAAATCAAATAATAATAACAATGATTCTTATGAAGAAATCCATAATGAATATTCTAATCTAAGAGGAGCTCCTCAAATTGCTCAATATTATAGGGCATATAAGACTAGAGATACTGCCTTAGCATTAGGTTGTCTAGCTATTCATGCCCGAAAAAGAGTAGCTAATTTATTTGGTATAGAAGATGTAAGATTTAATACTGAAAAAAAATTTTCACAAGAAGAATTATTTATAATAGGAAAAAATTTTGAAAAGAAAATGGAAGAAAAATTTTTAGAGAAAAAGACTAATGAATGGATAGAATATTTGAGATCTCATGACATTCCATGTGAACCTATGCAGTTTACTGAAGAATTAGTTGATAATGAACAGGCAATAGAAAATAATTATATTGTCAATTTAAAGCATAATACTGGTAAAAAGGTTAGATCTTCAGGTCCTATTTTTAAAATTTCAACAGGAGAAGTTGAACTCAAATCAGCACCAATGCTTGGAGAAAATACTGCAGAAGTCCTTATATCTATTGGTTATAAAAACTCTGAGATTGATAATTTAATCTCTAAAAGCATTATTGGAAAAAAACTTTAATAATTCAAATGAGAGGACTTATTCTTTTTTTTGTAAAGAATAATATGAACCAATAACTACAAAAAAGGTTGCTGCAATAAGTTCTAATCCCGGTTTTTCATTTAATATAATCCATGCCAAAATTACTCCAAATATAGGTTGAGAAATTGAAATTAATGTTACACGCGAGGGTAGATAATTTTTTAAAAGCCAAGTTTGGCCAATGAATCCAAATCCAGCAATAATTATTCCTTGATAAATTAAAGCTAATAATAAACTATAACTAAAAATAAAAACCTCTTTTTCAAATATGGTAGAGAAGATTAGAAAAGAAATAATGCCTATAATTGCTTGAGATAAAAGTATATTGATTTGCTCAATGTCTTGTGCAATTTGTGAAATATATATTTGTCTTGCTCCCAATAATATTGCTGAACAAAGCATTAATAAATCTCCAAACAGATAGTCATTTGCAGTTCCAACTACAGAATCCCAAAACAAAATAACTACTCCTAAATATGCGATTATCATACCGATCAATCTTTTTTTGTTTAATTTGTCTTTAGGGATTAAAATATGTGAAAAAACCGATGCCCATAAAGGAAAGGTGGATATCACAATTACTCCGTGTCCTGCTGATGTATAAGATTGACCAATATTCATAAAACTTAATTGTATTGCAAATAATAGCCCTACTCCACATAAAGGAAGTAAGTCAGTTTTATTAAGTTTTATATTTTGTTTAGTGTAGATTGCCCAAATAATGGCGACGAAACCTCCTAACACGAATCTCATCCATCCCAATCTTAAAGCTGGAGCATCTTCCAACCCTATTTTTATTGAAATAGGGTTCCCGGACCATAATAATGAAAATAAAAAAGCTAAAGAAGTTCCTTTTTTATCCAAATATTTCCTTCTATCTCTTGATATAGACATAAGTAGATTTTCAAATGAATAAATATTTATTAATTGTATTTGTATGATATTTTTAATGTATGACTAAAATAGTTACATTTGGAGAAATATTATTACGTTTAACTACGATTAATAAAGAAAGATTTACACAAGCGAAAAACTTTGAGCTTACATATGCTGGATCAGAATGCAATGTGGCCGTTTCTCTATCTCATTTTAATCTAGATACTTATTTTGTTTCTTCTGTGCCAGATAATCCTATTGGTCAATCGTGTATAAATTATGTGAGACAATTTGGAGTCAATATGGATTATGTTTGTAAAACAAATGATAGATTAGGAGTATATTATTTGGAAAATGGTGCTTCGATGAGACCTTCAGACATTGTATATGATAGACAAAATTCTTCATTTTCAAAAATTACCCCAAATCAATTTGATTGGGATAAAATATTTGAAAACTGCGATATTTTTCATTTTTCCGGCATCTCACCTTCACTTTCTAAAAGCGCAAAAGAATTAACTGAATACGCGGTAAAAAAAGCAAAAGAAAAACAAATATTAATTTCTTGTGATTTGAATTTTCGATCCAATTTGTGGTCTCCATCTGAAGCACAGAAAACAATGGTTCCTTTAATGGAATATGTTGATATTTTAATAGGTGGTAAAATGGATCCAGAAATAATGTTAGGTATTGGGGCTAAGAACGAGAGTGATGAATCATATGAAGAATTATTATTAACATTGTCTGAAAAGTTCGCATTAAAGTTTTTGGGATTATCCTTGCGTGAAAGCTTTTCAGCTGACCACAATGATTGGTCTGGTTTGTTTTTTTCCAATAATGAAATTTATAAATCCAAGAAATATGAAATACAAATTGTCGATAGAGTTGGAGCAGGAGATGCTTTTTCTGCAGGACTGATTTATGGCATTATTAAAGGATTAGAACCTCAAGATACTGTTGATTTTGCTATAGCAGCATCAGCATTAGCTCATACTTTTCAAGGTGATTTCAATTTGTCTACGATTGATGAAATAAAAGGTGTAGCTAGTGGAGATGTTTCAGGTAGAATAAAAAGATAGCATGAATTTTCTTTCTTTTAACAAAATATTTTTTGTGTCTTTGTTTACATTATTTCTATTTTCTACTATAAATTTAACTGCTCAAGGGGAAGGTTATTCTTCATACGAATTATTTTACCAAGAAGAAAATGGAGATATGCAGATTGATATTTTTGTTTCTCCTAAAAAAATATCAGTAGGACAAGTAATTTTTTCTATTAAAATTTCTGACATTGTTTTACAGAAACCTATTGAAGATTTAAAGGTAGATATTTATGCAACTCCATTTTTTGATTATGAAAAACTATATTCTCCAGGTTTAAGTTCTTCGGATATTCCAGGTAACTATCAAGCAAAATTTCAGCTTGAAAGATCAGGAAAATGGGTTTTTGATTTTATTATTGAAAATGAAGAAAAATCAATAGTTATATCAGAACAAATAAACATTATTGATAGAAATAGAAATTCTTCAAAATTTGGACTGGGATTCATATCTATACAATTTATATTTTTAGCTGGAATTGGCTATATTATCTATTCATCTAAAAAAACTAAGAAAAAAATAAGTTTATAAGTTTAAATTTTGTAAATAATTGTATATTGACACGTTAGTACCAGTATTTAAAATGATCAAATTTTTATCAGATAATTTTTTCGAATTTTCAATAACATAAGATAGAGTTTTACAATCATTTGAAGGATTGAATAATATATTTTCTTTTTCACTAGCTAAACGTATTGCCTGTTTATTTTTTTCTGAAAGAACACCGTAATCATTAGAAACGTCACATTTTTCTTCTAAATCTTTACCAGAAAAAATGATATCTGTATTAAATAAATCATTACTTTTTGTTTCTATGATTTTCATCATTTTTTCAAGATTAATGTTTGATTCAATTTGAATTCCTATAAATTTCCAATTGTAATTGAAAAGCTTTGATGCCAATAAAAGACCTAAAAACGATTCATTTAAGGTACAGAGAATATATGGGTTTTTTATTTTTTTTGCCTCTAATTGAGCTTTAAGTTCTATTCCTGCGTTAATATATGCCAGTGATTTTAAAAATATTATTTCCTCGTTTTTGTGAATCAAAATAGGATTAAAATTATTCTTTTTTAAATCTGATTCAACACGTTTTGTGTAATCATCAATATTTGATGACCAAAATTCATCTAATGAATGAACCTCATTCGAAAAAAGCTTACAAATTAGTATATTTCCTGAAGAATGTTTATGTGCGGCATTTTTAGTGATAAGAAAATAATCTAAATCATATTTTTTAGATATCATTGATCCTACAATTCCATCATTTGAATGATAATCATTAACATTTAATATGGAGTTATAACTATTTGATTTTATATAAGGTAAAATATATTCGTAAAATCTTACCTCTTCACCTCCTAAAAAATTTGTATGATCATCTCTTTTTACATATAAATTTTGCAAACCAAATTGTCTAGCTATTTTATCTAAATTTTGAAGAGGAGTTATATCATTCAATAAATTGCATTTAGGTATCGTTTTATATTTTTTTAAAATTTTTGACGTATTCATTTTAATAAAATATCTTTATCAGAAAAAATTTCTATAAAATTGCCAGAATTTATAAAAACTATTTCTTCATTTTTTTTAATTTGATTATTTTTTATCTTTTCCATTAAGTAGAACATGGATTTGATGGAAGAATTCATATCTAATAACAATCCTTTAGTATTTGCGAATAAAATAAGTATTTTCTTATATTTTTCTTTTATATTTATTTCTTTATTTTCTTTGATAATTTTTATATTAGAAAGATCAAAATCCAAATTTATTTTTAGATGTTTAAATGCATTTAATATCTTTGTTTTGATGTCTTTATATTTAATGCTTGAAGAAGTATATGTAAAAGTCCACTTTAATTTTCTTAGCTCAGCATATAGATATAAACCTAGAATAGTATCAGTTTCTGCAGACCAAAAATTTGGAGATTCTAATCCTAATTGTTTAACTTGTTCTTCTATTTCTATACCATAATTTATGTAAGCTAATATTCCTGCTAAATTAAATATTGATTGTTCATGAATTACATAAGTTTTAATGAGATCTTTTTGCTTATCTTTAGTAATTTTATTAATTAATTGTTTTGAATATTCTTCAGGGGATTTATGCACTTTTGCCCCATATAATTTAGAAATAATGTAATTGGAATCATTTAGATCACTATTTGTTTCAACTATTTCTATTTTTAAATTATGTTTTGAACATAAAGACGTTAAAGTTGTAGACATATTAACATTATTTTTACTCAAATAAATAATATCGTTAAATTCTTTTTTATTTATATCTCCTAAAATGTATTCTAATTTTCTTAATTCAGTACCACTTGTATTATAATTTACTTGATTTTCATCTTTAAAAAATATTTTAAAATCTGAAAACATTTTTTTATCTTCAAGAATTTCGATTGAAGTCGAAGTATGTATTAATTTTATTTTTGGGAAATCAATGATTTTTTTTATTTCCTTTTTTGACAAAGGATCTTTTTTTATTATTCTTTCCATATATTCCCATTGAAATTTATATAAGCCTTGTCTAAAGTTGAACCTAATCCATGGTTATCACTCAGAATGTAGTTTCCATTATTAATAGATTCACTTGGCAATAATAATTCTTTTCTCCATTCTACTTCATCAATGGCATGCTCAAGTGGCAAGTGTGCTTGAATTGCAGATGTTACATGTGCCGAAGTGAGCAATGATATTGGACCAGAAGGGCAATGCATAGAAATAACTTTTTTACCATTACTTAATGCTTTATATAAATTTATTACTTCAGTAGGGCCTCCACAAAATTTTACATCTGGCATCACAATATCTAAAATATTTTCACGAATTAATCTTTGCATAATTTCATTTCCGTAAGCCATTTCAGCTCCTGCTAAAGGTATTTTTGAATAAGATTTAATTTTTTTTGTTTCTTCTGGAAACATTTCAGGATCCATAGGCTCTTCAAACCATGATACATTTCTCTTTATCAATTCATCATGGACATAAAAACTAGAATCTAAATCAAATCTAGAATGACAATCAACCAATAATTTAGTTTTATTGGAAATAACATCTGATATGCCTGAAAGCCTTTCCAATCCAACGATGGCTTCTGAAGGCAAACAATTTTGCGTGTTGAATGGTGCTTTACATTCATCAAAAGGTGCACATTTTACTGTTTTGAATCCTCTTTTTACGGCAGAAAGTGCTTCATTAGCAAAAGTTCTTGAACTTCTTTCAACAGGACCATTATTATCAGGGAGTAAAGATCTATTTATATTTGCATATAATTCTATTTCGTTAGAAAAATTTAAATCAATATTAGAATTAATACATAAAAATTTTTTCAAACTCATTTCCATTCTTCGTGAAAACAAATCTAAGAAAGCTGAACGTATACCACTTATAGCTGTAGCTAAAACTAAACTATTTGTTGCTTTTAGCTCGTCATATTTTATATATTCAAGTAGTTGTTCTTCATCATTTAATGTTTGACCACGAAATTTATTTGACAATTTTGCTACTAGTTCAGAAACAGAAGAATTTAACTGAGTGTCTGTTATTTCTGAAATTCCTGAAATATTATCATCAGAAATAAATTCCATAAACTTCCATTCGGTTTTGCCTCTAACTTTTATTGAATAAAAATTTAGATCCTTTATCCTAACCCATGACTTATCCATACTTACTCAGTAATTAAATTTTTTTCTTTAGATCTAAATTTTGAAAATTTTTCAGATGTAATAAATTCATCTATATTGATCTTATCTCCGTTCAGTAAATTAGATGCATTAGCTGCTAAAACAGATGCGATAGAGTTTATAGAATTTTCATAATTGCATCGTAATTTTGATTTATCATTTGAATCCATAGCCTCGACAAAGGTTCTAATCATTTTATAAGTATTTTCAAATTCCATCATAGGTTCTTTACTAGGATTTTTGGATATAATTTTTCTTAAATCTTTTAAATCTGGTTTATCTGATGGTGGCCAATCTTGATCTAAATACTCATAAGCTACATAGTCATCTTCAAATTTTACTGTTGAGTGAGTAGTTATTATATATTCATAGTTTTCGGAAAAGAAAGATTTTGCTGGTTTTGTGTATAACAAATTAGCTACACAACCATTTTCAAATCCATAAACTACAGAATAAGCTATGGGATTTGATCCTTCTTGATCTTGAAGATTTTCAGGTCGTTCTGTGTAATTTGCTTGAACCCATTTAATATCAGAATTAGTCCAATATCTCATAATATCTGTATAGTGTATTCCGTTTTCAACTATAGAAGTGCCTGACCATTTTTTATCAGCAGTCCAAATTCTGTCAGATCTTCCTCCTAGTGTTTCTGTTTTGGTATGTTTAACTCCATGACCCTCTACAGCTCCCAGTACAGCCATTGTAATAGCCGCAGTCCATTTATTTGAAAGGTATTTTTTTATATCTGTATATCCATCATCATATCTCATTTGAAACCCGACAGTGGAAATTGTATTTGAACTGTTTATACTATCATTTTGTTTTAATATTTCATCCAAAAATAATGATTGAGGTTTTTCTGCAAGAATACCAATAGATTTTTTTGCAGCTAATTCTATTTCTCCATTATGCTGATTCGGAGGCATGGCAAATATTATGCCATCTGAGATATTATCATTTATTAAATCTTTGGTATTAGAAAATTTTTTTATTTTTGAAACATCTGAAATATTTAAAGTTTTCGATATTTTTTCATCAGATAAATTTTCTTCGAATGGATCTGCAATTGCTGCAATTTCAATTAAATCCTCATCTGACAATCTCCCTAATGATTTTAGATGAACCATTCCTCTTTGACCTAATCCTACTAAAGAAATTTTTAATTTACTCATTTAATANCCTTTCTTNGGATCACANACATNTAATAAATTTTGTTNATTTAAATATCTTTTNACATTATNTATNAAAATTTTTCTTCTTNCTTCGTACATTTCNGGAGATAANGCAGAAGCATGTTGNGAAATTATTGCGTTGTCNATATCCCACAAAGGNGAAGTTTGAGGNANAGGTTCTATTTTTGTTGCATCTATTCCNGCTCCAGCTAAATGTTTNGANTTNANTAGTTCNGACATATCATTTTCATTNACTATTCCACCTCTAGAAATAATNATTATATAACTCCCTTTTTTCATAAATAGTAAATTTTCCTTNTTNATNTAATCATCNGTTTCCTTAATAAAAGGNGCNGNTATTATTAACCAATTNCATTTAGNGAGTNTTTGATTTANGTTATTCANGGGACTTATAGAAATTTCTTTNCCTTTAATTTGNTCNNTTTTTGGNTCTATNGCATATATGTTCATGTCAAATGCAGACAATTTTTCTCCAATAGANCTNCCTANTGCNCCNTACCCAAAAATACAAACATTNGAACCTNTNAGTTCTACAATTTTTGATTCCCATTGATCAACATCCCATTTTTTATTTTTTTGATCATCAAACAATTTTTTATATGAATGAGCTAAACTTANCATCATTCCTACNACGTGTTCAGCCATAGGAGTTACATGNGCNAATGGAGCATTNGTAATGGTAATATTTTCNNCAATCAGNTGACAAATTTTTNACNATCTTATCTATCCCAGTNCCNGGGCAAGCAATCCATTTCAATTTTTTGNCATTTTCTAATATTGATTTNGAAGGGAANCCAAAAAAAACTTCTGAATCNGNGATNTGTTTTTTTTGTTCTGATTCTGTAAANGCTTCAATAAATTCGNCATCNGNGAATANATCTTGTAATTTTTTTGNAAAATCTTTTCCTAAATGATCACTNCCAATAATAANTTTCATATTATTGTTTCCATGTTAAAATNGGGTTCCTTGCAGCTTGTGCTTCATCTAATCTACCAACTGGNAGATTTTTTGGAGCTGAAGTTATTTTTTCTGGATCATTTGTTGCTAATNNACTTATTTTAATCATTGTTTCTATAAAATCATCTATTGTNTCTTTCGATTCCGTTTCAGTTGGNTCAATCATTAACGCTTCTTCAACAATNAGNGGAAAATACATAGTTGGNGCATGAAATCCTTCATCNAGTAGTTTTTTNGCAATATCAAGAGCTTTTACTCCATTNAATTTTTGTTTGTTTGCNGATANAACAGTTTCNTGCATGCAATGTCTAGNAGAAGNTAAATCNTANTGTCCTTTTAATTTTTCNTGTATGTAATTAGCATTAATTATTGCATTCTCAGAAATTTCNTTTAATCCNTCAANNCCNAGACTTCTTATNTAGACATATGCTCTAAGAATTATTCCNAAAGANCCAAAAAAGCCATTAATTCTACCTATAGAATTTTCTGGANTTACAATTTTATATTTAGAATTTTCTTTAATTACATGAGGAGAAGGTAAATATTTAGATAATTCTTTTGTTACCATTACTGGACCCGAACCTGGTCCTCCTCCTCCATGNGGTGTNGAGAANGTNTTATGTANATTAGANTGGCAAATATCTATACCTAAATCTCCAAATCTTGTTATTCCTAATAGAGCATTTAAGTTAGCCCCGTCTGCATANACTAANCCNCCTGCTTTATGAANNATNTCTGTAATTTCTAGTATNTTTANTTCAAANAATCCTAAAGTAGANGGTAAAGTTAGCATTANAACTGAAGTTTTTTCATTTNCTTTTGANCTTAAGTCATCNATNTCTATGTCACCTTCTTTNGTNGTTTTCACTGTAACAGANTCTAATCCAGCCATAGANGCTGAAGCGGGATTTGTNCCGTGAGCTGANTCAGGNATTAATGCTACTGNTTTTTCNTTCATTCCGTTAATTTTCTGNTATTCTCTNGCAATTAACAATCCTGCATATTCTCCTTGAGCNCCAGCTANAGGAGCTAATGATACTNCAGGCAATCCNGTAATTTCTCCTAATTCTTCCTGNAGTTCAAAGATTATTTTGAGAGATCCTTGTATNTTTTCTTCAGTTTGGTTCGGATGTGATTTTGCATAACCTTCATAACTTGCTATTTGCTCATTGATTTTTGGGTTATACTTCATNGTGCATGAACCTAGAGGATAGAAATTAGTGTCTATGGAATAATTTAGAGAAGANAGATTAGTAAAATATCTGATTAAATCTAATTGTGATATTTCTGGAAGTATTAATTCTGATCTTAGAAATTTNTTGTCTGGTAAATCAGATTTTTTTACTCCAATTTCTGGNAAATTTATTGATTTTCNTCCTTTTTTTGACTGATCCATTAAAAGTTTAATTTCTTTTTTTGACATTTATACCTTCTTCAATATTTCTATCGTTCTATTTATNTCTTCAGGTGTGTTTAACTCTGTNACAGCAAACATCAAAAGNTTTTGTTTGTTTTTTGANACATCTAATCCACCTTCAATNTTATTTTTTAATAAGAATTCATTGATTATTTTNGGNTCNATGGGGACTTCAGTAACAAATTCATTAAAGAAATTTTTAGANATAATTTTGAATCCAGNGATTTTNGATATTTCNNTTGATAAATAATGAGCTCTATGATAGCAAATTTCTGAAATTTTTTTCAAACCNANTGGTCCNAAAGTTGCNAGATAAACAGCTACCATNAGTCCTATNAGCTGNGTACTTGTACATATATTTGATGTAGCTCGTTCTCTTCTTATATGTTGTTCACGAGTTTGCAATGTNAGAGCATAAGCAGTCTTNCCATTTTCATCAANAGTTTTTCCNATAATTCTNCCTGGAAGTTGNCTTATAAATTCTTTTTTNCANGTTAATATTCCAATATACGGNCCACCCAATGATAAAGGGACTCCAAGAGGTTGNCCTTCTGCNGTTGATATATCAGCNTTTAATTTNCCAGGAGGTTTTAATAAACCCANAGATGTAGGATAGGTATGTTGAACAAGTAGACCATTTTTTTTGTGAATTAAATTAGATAATGATTCTANATCTTCTATTTCNCCTAAATAATTTGGAGATTGTACNANAAGNCATGCATATTCTATATNTGAAGAAAAATCNACTTCATTANATTTTAGAATNTCTATATTTTGCCATTTTGTATAAGATTTTAATANTTCNANAAANNTTTCAGANANACTTTCGTGNACNATAATTTTANNATTNTTTTTTATTCTGCAAGCCATCAATGCTCCTTCNGCTAGTGCNGTTGGACCATCATACATNCCNGCATTNCAAACTTCCATTTCGAATAATTGTGATACTAAACTTTGAAATTCAAATCCCACCTGCAANGTNCCNTGAGATGCTTCAGGTTGATAAGGAGTNTATGAGGTTAGGAATTCTCCTCTTTGAATCATTGCNTGNACAGTTGATGGAACATAATGATTATAGGCACCTGCACCNAGAAAACTTGTATTNGTATTTACTACATTATTTAANTTTGAAGTTTCTTTAAAATATTCNGTTAATTCTGGTTCAGAAAGCATNTCTTTCAAATTTATATNNGGCCAAAGATNATTTTGNGGGAGATCATCTANTAAATCCTGAAAGNTGTTTACACCAATTTCTTTTAACATTTGAAATTGGTCTTCATTAGTTGTGGGTATGTATGGNGATGCTTTTTGCTTCATTCTAAAATATTTTTATATTCTTCTGCATTGAGTAAATTTTTCATTTCATCGAGGTTATTCACTTCTAATTTTATGATCCAACCTTTATTGTAGCAATCGTCATTTATNTATTGAGGGTTATTATTTAGATCTTCATTTATNTCNANAATTTTTCCTCCCAATGGTAAATAAAGATCNGATACTGCCTTTACTGATTCAACTTCNCCGAATTTATCAAATTGATTTAAATTATCNCCTAAAGNAGTAANATCAACATAAACTACATCNCCAAGAGAATCGGATGCATGATATGTAATACCAATAGTAGCTATATCACCTTCAATTTTGACCCATTCGTGATCTTTCGAATAGNTTAATTCATTTGGNATTTCCATCATTTTTTGCTCCTTCTATAAAAAGGTAATTTTATTATGTTTGCCTCTAAGTTTTTTTCACGTATTTTTATTTTAACNGTATTATTTACATTATCAAATTGTTTATTGATNATTCCTATTGCTATTGATTTATTAATTGTNGGAGAATGAGTTCCNGAAGTTACATAACCTATTTTCTCTGAATTTAATTCTATTTCACAATNCTNTCGTGGTATNCCTCGATCTTTCATAATTAATCCTACCATTATTTTTTTTGGCTCATTTTCCATTATTGATCTAAGATAATCATTAGCAATATAATTATCGGTTGTAGTTTTAAAAACTCTTTTTAGACGAATTTCTNTTGGATTTGATGATGGATTAATTTCNTGACCATAAAGATGTAANCCNGCTTCGAGTCTCAANATATCTCTCGAACCNAGNCCNCATGGAAATATATTATTTNTAAGNAANTTATTCCAAAGAGANTCTACATTNTCATTATTTGTAATTATTTCTACTCCNTCNTCNCCTGTNTATCCCGTTCNTGTTACAAAAGCACTATAGTGATCTATTGAAATTTCTTTAAATNTATATCTTTTAANATCATTAATAGCATTACCNGTTAGTTTTTTAATAATATTTAATGNTTCTGGNCCTTGTACNGCNAACATTGAAGTTGAGNTAGTNAAGTCGTTAATTTCTACTTNGTANTTAAATGATTTTATCCATTTGATATCAATTTCTGAACGTGAAGCGTTAATAATAATTAAAAANTTGTTTTCATTAAATTTNTAAATTATGGCATCGTCTAGAACTTCACCNTTATCNGTTATTAATAGAGTATATTTNGCNCTATTGTTTTTTAATTCATNNACATTGATAGGAAAGAGTGTTTCAATGAAGNTTTTTGCATTTTCACCTATAANTTCTAGTCTCCCCATATGTGAAACATCGAATACTCCTGCTTGATTTCTTACNAACANTGTTTCCTTTATGATTCCAGTNGGGTAACTTATNGGCATTTCCCAATTTGCAAAATCTACCATTTTAGCATTGAGTAATTTATGTTGGTTGTTAAGAGTAGTTTTATTCATTTTTACCTAAATTATCTTTAAATATNATTTCTTTTTGATAAATACCTGGTAAATCAAANCTTTCAGGAAATTTATTCAATAATGGGATNGTTGNNTNNTCTTTTATNTNTATTTTACCTAAATCTACATCNCAATTGAAATTTGAATGNAAAGANACNAAATAATTACCTAAACCANTTGGACTAATTAATTGATTTATTGAATATTTGTTTTTTATGATTTTGTCATAGTCTAAGTTTTCTCTAGATATGCTTTTAAGGATATCTAATATTCCTAGTTCAATAAGAAATTCTCTTTGAGACATTAGGAATATTTTATTAAAATGTATTTTATTTAGATCGCTATCCAAATCTTCTATGTCTACTTGGAATGATATATCTGAATTCCCTGGATTTCTTAAATAATTGTTATCTGAAGAGTGGTTATTTATTACTGATAATAGACCATTTTTGTTGTTTATATTAAAATATTGTTTTTCACTCATGCCATAGTCAATTGTAAGTATAAATCCTTTTTTAATGTGAGAATTNATTCGTTTGAAAATCTCATTTTCTTTACATCTTATTTCNCCAGTAAAATTATNNGGTAAATTATTAATNTTGANTAACTTATTTTCTATGCATTTATCNGAAGGCTCNTCAAATNTTTCTATAAAATTNTNTCCTTNNAGTTCNANGTATTTTTCAAATANTTTATTNTCAGAAATTTTAAACAGATGGTTTGGGATAGCATCNAATAACTCATTAGAAATTATAATNCCTTCTACATTATCNTCTAATTTATTAGCTAAANTTGTTTTTATAAGTGAATTGTCTGATTNTNCTCTATCGANTGCATTATATTTGAATTTTGNATTTGTAAAGTTATCTAAATGCTCTNTTATGTCGAATCCTAANGTTCCATTNCCTGCACCAAATTCAGTTATCTGAATGATTTTANTNGTGTTTAGTTTATTTATTAAATANCTTAAAAAAATTGATATTAAAAANCCGAAAACCGGATGNGTNAGTGGNGATGTTTTGTAATCTCTAAAGTGTATCTTTTCATCTAATCTTTTGGATGTNTAATANCCATCTTCTCCATANAAACAAATATTAATAAACTCTTTTGATGTAATTCTTCCAGCTTTTTTTATTTTTTTCTTTAGATAGTTTNAAGTAGAAATTTTTTATTAATCCCTTTTATCAATAGAAATATATAATTTCTCACGACTGCCAGTATAGTGAAGTAAAGGTCTAATTAATATNTTATGTCGCATNTGCTCAAGTATTTGGATGGTCCANCCTGGNATTCTACCAACTGCNAATATAGGGACAAAAAGATCTTNTGGAATTCCTATTAAATAATAAACTGCNCCTGCAAAAAAATCGACGTTNGCATGGATNCCTCTCCTAGCATAAGGTTTCATTGCTTCTTGAACAGCNAGTAAAATNTCATACCATTCTGTTTGCCCTTTNTCTTTGCTAAGTNTCTTTANNNNTTCTTTAAGNTGCNTAGCTCTTGGATCNGCAGATTTATAAACTCTATGCCCAAATCCCATTACNCTTTNTCTANTTGATAAAAGTTTNTTGACATGGTTGGCNGCATTATCAGCNNTTCCAACNTCTCTAGCTANTTCCATNACACCTTCAGCTGCTCCTCCATGNGAAGGNCCAGAAAGAGCTGCTATGCCTGCTGTTATAGCNCCATANAAGTCAGCATTTGTACCNGTAACAACTCTNGTTGTAAATGCAGANGCATTGCATCCNTGGTCNGCNTGTACTACAAAATCTATATCCATTAANCTNGCGGTATCTTCACTAGGTTCTTCTCCTTCAAGCATNTACAAGAAATTTGATGCATGTGCNAATGTTTTTGAAGGTTCTATTGGATCAAGTCCNTTTCTCATTCTATTATGTGCCATNACTATTATTGGAACCTGNGAGGTCAGTNTAATNCCTTTNCGAATTNTTGCTTCTTCAGAAAAATCNTCTCTGTCNTCATCAAANGAGGATAAAGTNGAAATNGCTGTCCTAAGTACATCCATAGGNTGTGAATCTTTCACTATTTCAATTACATCATANATTTTTTCTGGAAGTTTNCTTNCATCTTTNAGNGATTTNTCAAAAACNTCNAGTTGTTTTTNATTTGGTAATTCGCCGTACATTAAAAGATAAGAAGTTTCTTCAAAATTGGAATNTTCNGCTAAATCATGAATGTTGTATCCACTATATTCAAGCACNCCANTTTTTCCATCAATAAAAGTAGTTTGNGNTCTATCTAAATANACTCCCTGTAAACCTCTATTTAGTGAAATTTCTTTCTCAGTCATACTTACCTCTAGTCCCCTATTNNTAAGAAAATTTGGTATATGGGTAGATTTTATAATTATTTCAATANTTATAATAGCAAAAAANNNGGANAATCGTTAGANAATCAAATTGATAAGATTTTTTTTANAATTTNNTTTTCNGAAAGNGAACCGATGTCNCCTTGTTTTCTAATNCTTACTGATCCAGNNTTTGATTCCACTTCTTTATCACCAATTATGATCATNACNGGAACTTTTTNTAATTCACTATTTCTAATTTTTTGNCCNAGNCTTTCATTGNTTTCATCAATTTTNACTCTTATATCTTCATCTAATAATAACTTTGATAATTTNNTTGAATAATCAATGTGCTTATCAGAAATAGGTATGATATTTACCTGTATAGGAGCAAGCCAAATTGGTAAATCACCGCNGGTATGNTCTAGAAGAATNCCAATGAATCTTTCAATTGAACCAAGCATAGCTCTATGTATNACTACTGGTNTTTCTTTGTTCCCNTCANTNTTTATAAATTCTAAATTAAATCTTTCTGGTAATGAAAAATCCATTTGAGCNGTTCCTAACTGCCACTCTCGTCCCATCGCATCAGGNACNAATANATCTATTTTAGGCCCATAAAANGCACCTTCNCCTTCAATTTCTTGAAAATCATTNTCATAATTTTTTAAAACNNTTCTAAGTTGCTCTTCTGCCAAATCCCAAAACTCATCNTTTCCTGCACGTTTTTCAGGNCGTAATGATAGNGTNAGGCGAATATCTTTAAAACCAAAAGTTTTGTAGGTTTCGGTNAACATATCTAAAAAGTTTTTTACTTCTTNTCCNGCATCTTTTTGGTCACAAAAAATATGAGCATCATCTTGAGAAAAAGATCTAACTCTTGTTAATCCATGNGTAACTCCGGACCTTTCATAACGATGCAATCTNCCAAAATCAGCTAATCTCATTGGNAGATCTCTNTATGATCTTAAAGTAGATTGATAAATTATTGCATGAGCNGGGCAATTCATGGGTTTGAAACCCACCTCTCTATCATCAATTTCCATCATATACATATTATCAAGATAAAATTCATAATGACCNGATGTCTTCCATAANTCAGTTGAAAATATTTGTGGAGTTATAACTTCTTNGTACTCATACTTCTTATACAANGNTCTTACATAGTCAATTAAGGCATTGTAAATAAAAGCTCCATTNGGTAAAAAGAATGGATTCGCAGGACTAATTGGATCTAAGAAAAATAGATTTAAATTGTTTCCTAATTTTCTGTGATCACTGTCCAAGGCTTTTTTTCTTTNTTCTAANTAGTCATCAAGTAAATCTTTACTTTCCCATGCTGTNCCATAAATNCTTTGGAGCATTTTGTTTTTTTCATTACCACGCCAATAAGCTCCAGCAGCAGACAATAATTTNACTGCTTTAATTTCTCCNGTTTTTTCNACATGNCCACCNCTNCACAGATCTTTAAATNCNCCATCAGAATGNCTATATTCGGTNATAGTTTCNGTTTCTGGCATAGANTTTATTATTTCTATTTTATATTGATTATTTNTATATAATTTCAAAGCTTCTTGNTTAGATAATTCTTTTCCAAGAAATTTTGTATTTCTTTTAATAGATCTTTTTATTTCTTTTTCAATTGNAAATAAATCTTCNGGAGAAAATGTTTGATCTATATCAAAATCATAATAAAANCCNTCTTGAATTGGAGGNCCTATTGTTAATTTAGCATTTGGNTATATTTTCANTACAGCTTCAGCAAGTAAATGNGCNGCTGAATGGCGTAAATTATTTCTATATTCTTCANTTGTTTCTTGATTATTCATTTTCTTATTGAGGGATTCCAATAGGTCTNTTTATTGAATCGTCTTTTGTNGGNTCGCACCAAANGATTATTAAAATTATCAAACCAATTATAGGCAAAATTAAAAANAATTGCATCCAACCACTTCTACCAGTATCATGTAATCTTCTAGNTCCTATGGCTAATNTTGGACNTAACATAANCAAGAACCAAAANAATCCTAAAATACCAANTGATGNTCCAAATATAATGNNGTTGGCAATNCTTGNNAAAATNTNTCCNATAATTGTAAATAATATAAACCACCAAAATTGAGATATAGAAGNTTTACCNCTAAANTTAATATATTTNTTNAGAGCATCTTGTATGGANGNTTTAAATTCCAAAATAATTTCCTTTCATAATTATTTTTTGTTCATGAATATTTTATCAAAAANGNTTTTTTNTTATCAATTTAATAATNNTTCAACTTTAGTTCAGTTTGNTTATGATCTGAAAATANANTCATTGCACAATCTNTGTAATAAGTANTNCAAATATGATAGTTTTAATAAATCAATATGAATGAATAATTATGAAAATAGAAAATATTGACTCTATACTNGCTGGCAATAGTCACATTGTTCGAATAACTACTGATNANGGAATAGATGGNATNGGNCAATCTGGATGTTGGGGTTATATGGAAGCTACTGATNCGATCNTTAAANANTTCAAAGANTATTTGATTGGAAANGACCCTCTAGATATAGAACACCATTGGCAATATTTGTATCGAATGGGTCCGTTTAGAGGTTCAGTCATTAACGGAGCTTTAAGTGCCNTAGATATAGCTTTGTGGGATATAAAAGCGAAAAATTTTTCAACATCTGTTTGGCAACTTCTCGGAGGGAAAGTTAGAAATAAAATTCGTCTTCATCTTNTAATGGGNAGTGATAGACCTGATGCAGCTGATCAAGGAACTACNCCTGAGGGATTGCGATTAAATGCTGTTGATGCAGTTAAAGAAGGTTTTACNGCNTTAAAAATNGATCCATTGCCTGATGGATATCAATCAATGACTTTNTCAAGATTGATAAGTGATACTCGAGATAATGTANCAGCTTTAAGGGAAGGCGCCGGNATAGATGTGGATATTATTTTAGAGATACATCGTAAACTTACCCCTATGAATGCAATAGCTTTGGCAGAGCAACTTATTGANTTCAACCCTTTATTTTTTGAAGATCCTATTCAGATTGACTCAATTAAATCCCANGCTGAAATAGCTAAAAGAACTACNTTGCCNTTGGGNAATGGTGAAAGAATGCATAACATNTGGGAATTTAGAGAAATGTTTGAGATGGGAGGAAGTCAATATGCAAGGCCAGATTTGGGGCTTGGCGGAGGTATAACACATGTTAAAAAAATAGCTGCTATAGCAGAATCNTATCATTCAGCTCTTGTCACACATAATTTTTTAGGGCCAGTTTTGACTGCTGCAGCTTGTAATATAGATACTTCAATTCCCAATTTTGTAACACAAGAATATTCAACGATAGATGANNCTAAAATTAATTNAATATTTCAATCTGAATGGAAGAGGAANGGGGGATTTATAAAAGTTCCTGATCAAATTGGGCTAGGTGTAAATGTAGATTATGAATTACTAAAGAAACAGGATTTTGAATCTCGACTACAGCATAATATNCCNATGAGAGAAGATGGATCAGTTGGATATTCAGTTTGAGAAAATTTTCACTTTTTACGTATAAGTCAACCCTCCATCCACTATAAGATTTTCNCCTGTAATGAATGANGAATCATCATAACTNGCTAAAAACAAAACNGCNTTTGCNACTTCCTCTGGTTTACCTTGNCTTTTAAGTAGTGANCTTNNTNTAAATTCATCCAGAGTTTTTTCNANATCNGTTCCCATATGTTCTATATGTTTNTATGTNGCAGAAGTATGAATNGAACCNGGGCATACAGCATTAACTCTTATNCCAAANTCTGCAAAATCTACAGCAAGAGANCTTGTNAGCATTAAAACNGCACCTTTTGTAGTGTTATATGGAACGAATTTTGGACCAGCAATAATAGAACTAACNGACGCTAAATTNACTACTGCAGAACGATTAGAGTTTTTNAAAAANGGAAGACATTCTTTTGCACAGTTAGCATAACCAATTACATTTACCCTTAAAACTTCTTCCCATTNTTCTTGNGTAACATCNTCNACAGATCCAAAAGTAAATTTTGCTGCATTATTTATCAAAATATCAATNGAATTAAANTNACTTGTAGCAATTTTTACCATTTCTTTAACTTNAGANGGTTTAGATATATCAGAATTTANNAAGATCGCTTCACCATTATTTTGGTTTATTTTATTTAAGGTTTTTGTACCCGAATCTTTATTAATGTCTACACATACAATTTTTGCGCCATTATTAGATAATTCAAGTGCNATTGCTTCCCCTATNCCTTCTCCGGCACCTGTNACTATGGCAACTAANCCATTAAGNTTTTTCATCGAGACCTCCAANCATAAAATTTTACNAATATTCTAATCATTATANGATTATAAAAACTCTTTATTTGTAATACCAACGTTAGCTAATTTCGNTCCGCATAATCAATATAATGAGTATTTTCAACTGAAGANNTTACAAGCTTCTGTTTATANGAGATATCCTTCATTAANATATTCACTCTTNAATTCTTCAATATNTACTTTTATATTTTCATGATTAACACCGTTTAANAATGCTTCTCGGATCGGCCTTCCATCAAATGGAATGTCTGTATACAATCCTAATAGATGGATTATTGTAGGAGTCAAGTCTACATTGCCTGTTGGAGTAGAGCACACTAGTCCTTTTTTAAAATCTGGGCCAAATGCGCCAAATACATTATTCATTTCATGCTTGCTAATTGAACCGTGTGTGCCAAGGTTTTTATCTCCTCCCGCACTATAAATCATCCCTTTATAACCCGCAATATTTTTTTCTGAATTCCATTGGAAGGACATTGTCACATCAGGGCATCTAGGACCTTCAATACCAATCAATTCAGCGGGTAGTAAACCTTCTATCTTGCCTGTATTTGAAGAATAGAACATCGGGCCACACCATTCAAATTGCATTAAAGTTCTGGCTAATTTTGTGGCAAGCTTATTTTCTGAATTTTCAACATAAAAGAGGACACTACCTCCATTTGGAGCTATAAGGATTTTATCATCCTGTTCATTTTCTAATAAACCAACTTTTATTAATTCTTCCTTTATATCAATAACACCTTTAATAGTCGAATATCCATGATCCGAAATTATTATTACGTTAGCATCTTTTGAATTTTCAATTTTACGTATTTTACTAATTAAATCTCCGAAACATTTATCCGCATATTTAATAGCTTGAGTCCCAAGTTTATTCCCTACACCATCTGCATGATGTGATTTATCGGGTTCTGAAAACCAAATAAGACCCACAGTTGGATTTATTTTAGGTATAACATATTTGGTCATTATATCCACGCAATGCCTTAATCTTTTCTCATTTGGTATGCTTTCTGATGGCCAATCACCAACTGTTGATTTTAATGTTTTTTCTAAAGAATAAGGAAGTGTGAATTCTGGATTAACAACTGCTCCTCCATTCTTATGAGCATTAGGATTTTGTAGGAATGAATTACCTGTAGTTCCCGCACCCACAGCGACAAATTTTTCTCCAAAATTGTTTAGAATATCTCCAAGATTTTCAACATACAATACATCCCCTAGTTTTTTACGTATATTTTCAAGCATAGGTTGCATTACTGAAAAAACTAAATCTGGATCAAAGTCTCTCATCACAACACTATTTGCTGCAATACCATGTGAGCCTGGATATCTTCCTGTAAACATCGATGTTGAATTAATTCTTGTCACAGAAGGATAGACTGCATGATGATTAGTAAATGTAACACCTTCATTTAAATACCCATATAAATTTGGCATTAAATCTTCATTTATTTGACTTGGTTGTAATCCGTCAAATGATACTACTAATATTTTCATAATAATAAAATAACATATTTTACTTATGGGAAAGAAGAAGAACTCCAAACTCTTGCATTATTTTAGGTCTAATCAATAAAGTAGTATAATTATTTAGATATTTTATTCTAAGAAATTATAAATAATGAAAACTAATGAACACTTCACAAAAAATCTACATTTTATTACTTCCGTTCCTGATAAATTTGATAAAAATCAAAAATACGGCGTTATAATTTTAATGCATGGTTATGGTGCAAGTATGTATGATCTTGTAGATATAGCACCTATTATTAATGATACAGATTACATATACATTTTTCCGAATGCTCCTATTGAAATTGATGTAGGTTTTGAAAAAAAAGGATACGCATGGTTCCCAATTGAAACGGTTGATATTTCAGCTTCAGATAAACTTCTAAATTTAACAATCAAGGAAGCATTGGCAATGTTTGAATACAATAAAGAAAAGTTATTTATTGGAGGATTTTCTCAAGGAGGGATGATGACTATCCACAGTGGGATATCATCAAATATTGCATACTCTGGAGCAATAATTTTAAGCTCTAAAATTCTTATAAATACTTCACTTGATATAGATATTAATAAACCAGATAATACTCGAATATTTATGACCCATGGAAAACTAGATACAATAATTTCTATTGAAGAAGGTAGAACAACCCGAAAAAAACTAATCAATTTAGGATTTCATGTAGATTATTATGAATATAACATTGGTCATGAAATTAATTTAGAAATTTTATCTGAATTGTCTAAATGGTTATAAGAATTGTATTATAATTTTTTTATCATTTTTATATGAGGAATCCCTACTTCTAAAAAGACTCCTCCTCGTTCAGAATAACCGTGATTTGAATAAAATTTTTTTACATATTCTTGAGCCTCAAGAATAATATGTGTTATATTTTTTTCTAGTGCTTTTTTTTCCAAAAAATTTAGAATCAGACCTCCTATGCCCATCTTCCTGTATTCAGTTAGTACTGCCATTCTTCCAATTTTTCCATTCTTATTATCTAGAGGAATTAATCTTCCAGTAGCAACGGCTGTATGGTTTATAAGTACTAATGAATGAATACATATCTTGTCCAAATCATCTAGTTCTTTATCAAATGGAACTGATTGTTCTTCAACAAAAACTTTTGTTCTTATCTTTAAGCATTTTGATATTTCTTTCTCTGTTTTTGCTTCGATTATTTTGATCATCTATTTACCTTGAAAACTTTGCCACCCAGATAATTCCATCTAAAATAAGACAATGAGATACAACTTGCAATAATCCCAGTAAAGTTATGAATGAAAAAATAGAAGTTTTTATATTGAAAGTTATATTTAAAAACCCAAATGCAGTAAATATTAAAATTGATATGGCAGAAAAAGCAGTAACCACCAAAGAACCTACTGATACATACCAAAAAATTGAATTTAAAAACTTAAGATACATCAATATTGTTGGCATCCAAATAGAAGCAGAAATCAAAAAAATTATTACTGAAAAATTCAAAGCCCCAAATAAATTAATAGATTTATAAAAATACAATTCTTTAACATAATTCTCTTCTACTAAACATGAATAAATAATAAAAGTAAAAAATATCATATATCCTACCGCACCGAAAAGCATTGAAATAACAAATGTTTTTCTTAAAGATCCTTGTACACCTCCCCACAAGGATTCACTATATTCAGAAAATTGAGTAATACCTACAAAATATGAAGATAAAACTAAAATTCCCAAAAATATATTTATCAATATAAATGAACTTAAATATGACAATTAATACTCCAACATTTAAATAATCTTTTTAGCAATCATATCGTTAACAATAAATTCTGCGTCTTCAGCAACACCAATAAATTGTGCTGACTTTGCTGAATGCATCCATTGAAGACCCATGAAATATAATCCTTTATATTTGGTAACTCCTCTTTTTTGAATTGGAATTCCCTTTTCATTCGTTATATCTAACTTAATCCAATTGAAATTATATCGAAATCCTGTTGCCCATATTATGCATTTAAGTGACTCTGATAATGAAATTTCCTTCAAAGATTTTATTTTTGTTCTGTTTATTCTATTATCATAATTTATTCTTTTAAAAGGCATTTTTAACCTTTTTTTCAATATGTAATCATCAACATTCTTAGACCAATTAATTGCGTAATTATCAGAAAATTTAAGATTTTCATATAGATCATTATTAAATACTATTTTTTTGGATGAACAATTTTTAACTGAACTACATAAATTCAAACCTTTTTCTGCAAGATCCATGAGATTTATATCATGACCACCTTTACTACCAGATGTATGAGCACTACCTTTCCAGCGCTCTTCAAAAGGAACTTCTTCGACAGTTTTATCAAATAAGCCCATCGTGTAATTCCACCAAGAAGAATCTTTCCCTCTATAATTCCTTGGTCTTCTTCCACATTTACTTACGGAAAGCCAAACTTTCCTTCCTGAGTCCATTAGATCTTCAACTATTTGAGCTCCAGATTGACCTGATCCAACAACTAAAACTCCTCCTTCTGGTAAGTTTTCACTATTTTTATATTCTGAAGAATGGATTTGATAAATTTCTTCATTTAGATTTTCTTTAATACTAGGTATGTATGATTCTCCAAATGCCCCTGATGCAACTATAACGGTATTTGTTTTGACAGTTCTTTTAGATGTAACTATTTTATATATATCTTTTTCTTTAACTATCGAATCAACATTTTCATTAATATATATTTTTGACTCTATATAAGACGCAAATGATTTAATATATTCTATAGTTTGTGTTTTATTTAAAAATCCATGTGGATTTTTTGATGGGAAACATTTGGTTCCAAAGCCAAATTCTGGGATCTTGATTGCCCAATTAGGATTCACTAAATGAAAATTCTCCCACCTTTCATTTATCCAGGTATTAGCTATTTCTCCTCTTTCTAAAATAATATGAGGAACATTTTTTCTTGACAAATAAAAACTGATACATAATCCTGCTATTCCAGCTCCAATAATTACCACTTGTGAAGTTATATTATTTTTATTTTTCATTCTCAATGCATAATTTTGCAATTTTATTAAGAGCATTCCACTGACTATTATTCATAGATATATTTGGAGCAGTAAGTAAAGGAAATGCTGATTTGTTAAACTCAAGTTCAATGCTATAACCTGAGAAATTTTCGTGTAAGCTTTGAACTTTTATATTACCTAATTCCATTGAAAGTGCATTGATTTCTGAATCTTTTGTGAACTTATCTGCTAAATTTTTTCCATTATTATTAAATTTCCAATCAATGAATTTAACTTTACCAAAAATAGGGAATGATTTTTTTCTTATTGATTTTACCTCAGTATAATCTTCTTTAGAATTTGAAGTTGGTGTGGGTACTGCAAAATAATTCCACCATCTTGGAGGATCATTTTTACTACCCCATTTTTTTATTATGTTTATATATTTGATATGAGAATCTGAATTGATTTTTATAATCCCTAAACTATTCCTATGCCATGGATTGAATAGCTTTTCTTCTACAATACCTCTTTCAAGCATCTCACATTCTAAACCTATACTTGAAAGTATTTTGTAAAGTTTATCTCTAGTTTTATCCCTAATAATCTCTTTTAAGTTCATAATTCATCTCAAATTTCTTCATAAACTTTCCTACTTTTAAACTGGTGGGCGATACAGGACTTGAACCTGTGACCTCGTCGATGTCAACGACGCGCTCTAGCCAGCTGAGCTAACCGCCCAAAACTAGTAATTCTATTCTTCTTCGACAGGTTCTTCTTCAGAATCTTCTTCAGTAACTGAACTATCATCTGGTAGTTCAGTTATGATTTCATCAATACTCTGAAGCCACCCAAAAAGGTAAAAACTAGCTAAGAAATATTTTATCAGAATAATGCTTTGCTTCCATGATATTCATGAAAAACTACAAATAAATCATGAAAATTTATTAGTTAGGATTCGAACCTGTGACCTTCTATTTGGAGCTTAGAATAATGTGATACTCAAAATCAAACGTATTCCCATGAAGAGTTTGTTTCACTATTTCCTGTCCATCTTTTTCAGGATTATAAATTACTTTATGTTTGAATTTGACAATCCCCTTATTTGATAATAGGTTATCTCCTAAAATATATGTTTTTGGGAGACTGATTTTAGCTTCTTTATATGAAGTGACTGGTAAGTTGTCAGATGTTATAAAAGTTATTTCTTCGGATGTTTGTGTTATTTCATCAACACCTTCAAAGATTATTTGTGAATCTACAGATGATACGTATAAATTGATTGAGTCTTTAGAAAATAAATCTCCTATGAGATTTATTTTTAGAGCTTGGTTTTCAACTACTGGATTATCTATTGTTTTTCCATAAGTTTTAGAGTTTGTTGCCACTATAACATCGTTGGAATTATTGTTCTGAACAGAAACAGAATTTGAGGATTCTAGTGATTTGGTCATTTTTTCTAAG
>PBER01000006.1 GCA_002718455.1 Chloroflexota bacterium
AAGGCATCTACGAAACCAAAAACAGAAGAGGTAGAGAGTAAGGCATCTACGAAACCAAAAACAGAAGAGGTAGAGAGTAAGCCATCTACGAAACCAAAAAAAGATACTAAAACAAAAACAAAAAAAGATACTAAAACAAAAACAAAAAAAGATACTAAAGCAAACTCTTCCAAAACCAAAGAAAATAATAAGAAATCTCAATTAACTAAGGAAAATAAAAGTAGTGAGGAGTAAATCTACATGCCAGATATAACGGCTAAGCTAATTAAAGAACTTAGAGATAATACCGGTGCTGGGATAATGGACGCTAAAAAAGCACTGGAAGAATCTAATGGTGATTTAGAAAAAGCATCAAAAATACTAGCTGAAAAAGGATTAGCTTCTGCTGAGAAAAGGATTGGAAGAGCTACTGAAAATGGTGTAATTGAATCTTACATACATACCGGAGGTAGGATAGGATCTTTAGTAGAATTGTCCTGTGAAACAGATTTTGTTGCTAGGACTGAAGAATTTATAAAATGTGCAAAAGAAATTGCAATGCAAGTAGCGGCTATGAATCCCATTTCTATTAATAAAGAAGATAATAAGGAATATGAAGATGAACAAATTTTAGTATTGCAAGCATATATTAGAGATTCTTCAAAGACTGTTGGTGAAGTGGTAAAAGAACTATCAGCTAGAGTTGGAGAAAACATAGTAATAAAAAAAATCCATCGCTTCGAAATAGGAAATTAGATTTAGAGTAAATATTGAGAAATATAAAACCCAAGAGAATCGTTTTGAAATTAAGTGGGGAATCCTTGAAAGGAGATTTGGATTTTGGACTAGATAGTCGGATTTTAAAGATAATTTCAGAAGAAATAAAAAAAGTTTCTCAATTAGATGTTCAGATATCGATAGTTGCAGGGGGAGGTAATTTTTGGAGAGGATATGAGCATGAAAAAAGAGGAATGGATCGTTCAACCGCCGATTACGCTGGAATGCTAGCAACTATTATGAACGCTTTAGCACTTCAGGATGAATTAGAAAAAAATAATATACAAGTAAGAACTCAATCTGCTTTAAACTTACCTTCAGTTGCTGAACCATATATTAGGAGACGTGCAATAAGACACTTGGAAAAAGGACGGTTGGTTTTATTTGCAGGAGGTACCGGGAATCCATTTATGTCAACCGATACAGCAGCGGCTTTGAGATCAATAGAAATTAATGCAGATTTACTGGTTATGGCAAAAAATGGCGTAGATGGTCTTTACGATTCGGATCCAAATGTGAATGCCAACGCTAAAAAAATTGTCAACATAACACATCATGAAGCTTTGAATAAAAGATTAGAAGCTTTAGATTCTACGGCTTTAACTCTTTGTATGGATAATTCTTTACCGATTATAATTTTTGATTTATTTAAACCTGATAATTTAATGAATGTTCTAATGGGAAAAGAAATAGGTACCTTAATTAATACTGTAAATATTTGAAATGGATACATAGATGGAAACAAAAGAGATTTTAAACGAATGTTCTAAAAGAATGAGTTCTTCCTGCGATTATTTTTTACAAGATATCAAATCCATAAGGACAGGTAGGGCTAATACAAGTTTGTTAGAAAATATAAAAATAAATTATCATGGAACAGATATGCCTTTAAATCAATTAGCTCAAATATCTGTTTCAGATTCTAGAAGTTTAATTGTACAACCATGGGATAAAACATCTATAGAAATGGTTTCAAAGGGGATTCAAGCATCCGATATCAACATTACCCCTCAGATAGAAGGTGATATTTTGAGAATAATTATACCTCCAATGACTGAAGAGACAAGAATAAATGTAGTAAAAATTTTAAAACAAAGAAGTGAAGAATCAAAAGTTTCTGTAAGGAATGTTCGTAGAGATGCTCAAGAAAATATAAGAAAATCTGAAAGAGAGGGTGACTTTTCTGAAGATGAATCAAGGAGAGCAATGGCGGAATTACAAAGAATTACTGATCAAGCAATTAAAACAATAGATGATCAAGCAATAATTAAAGAAAAAGAAATTATGCAGGTGTAAATTTAAATTTATGTCAAAAAAAAATTCTATTCCTAAGCATATAGCAATAATAATGGATGGAAATGGTAGATGGGCTTCCAAGAGAGGACTAGATAGATCAAAAGGTCATCTCAAGGGCTACGAAAATATAAAACCTAATGTAATTTATGCAAAAAAAATAGGTATTAAATGTATAACGTTATTTGCATTTTCAACTGAAAATTGGAATCGTTCGTCAAAAGAGATAAATTTTATTTTTGATTTAGCTAGTAAAGTTATTTATGAAGAGTCGAAATTCTTGAATAAAAACAAAGTAAGAATAATTCACCTAGGATCTATTGATAATTTACCTGAAAAAATGATTGATAGAATAAAAAAATCTGAAGAAATGACTAAAGATAATAAGGATTTCACACTTGCGGTAGCGTTTAATTACGGCTCTAGAGATGAAATTCTTAGAGCTGTGAATAAAATTATTGATTCAAGAATTAGAAGCCAACTTTCAGAAGAAGATTTTGAATCTTTTTTTATGACTAATATGTTATCAAATCCTGATGTAGTGATTCGTACTGGTGGAGAGAAAAGATTATCTAATTTTTTGTTATGGCAAAGTGCTTATTCAGAACTTATATTTTTTGATAAATTTTGGCCAGATTTTGAGACTCATGATTTAGATTTAGTAATAGATGAATATAATAATAGGATTAGAAATTTTGGTTCATAATAACTTTGTAAAAAGATTTATTACTTCAATACTTATTGTATTATTATTGTCTTTATGTTTCCTTTTGAATACAACTTTCATTAATATTATTTTTTTATTGATATTATTAGTGTATTTTTATGAAATTATTATTCAGCTAATTCGTAATCAGAAATCCAGAACAATATTTTATTATTTATTTTGTTTTTCATATACATTTCTTTTTTTACATTCTTTTTTTATTGTGTATAACAACGATAATTGGAAATGGATTTTTGCTCTGAATTTTATTATTGTATTTCTATCTGATACATTTGGATATATTTTTGGAAAAATTTTCAAAGGTAAACCAATAAATGTTTTAAGAAATATTTCTCCAAACAAAACAATTGAAGGATATTTTGGATCAATAATTATTTCTTTTACTGGTGGGTGTTTATTCCTTATAAATTTTCATGAAGAATACTTCCAGAACTTTTCTTTACCAAAGTTAATTTTTATTGTTTTTATGATTTTACTTACTTCTTTATTGGGAGATCTTTTAGTATCTAAAATAAAGCGATTAATTGATATAAAAGATTTTTCTAACCTTCTATATGGGCATGGAGGTTTTTTGGATCGATTAGATTCTCTAATACCTAGCTTTGCAACTTCATTTTGGATATTCTTTTTATTATGAAGAATATAGTAATAATAGGTTCAACTGGCTCAATAGGGACTCAAGCGATTGACATAATTAATGAAAATGAAGAATATAATATATTTGCTTTATCTGCGGGGAAAAATTTATCTAAATTATCAGATCAAATTCATACATACAAGCCAAAATATTATGATAATTTAGATAAGAAAATTATTCATAATTGCACATCTGAATTATTGGAATCCTCTGAGATAGTTAAACTTGAGAACGTAGATTTTGTATTTTTTGCTTCTTCAGGATCAGATGCTTTGAAACCAATTGTGGAATCACTTAAATCTGGAAAAGATATAGCTTTAACAAATAAAGAAGTAATTGTAACTTATGGGCCATTATTATTAGATATTTCAAAAAAAAATAATGCAACAATTTTTCCTGTAGACTCTGAACCTTCTGCTATATGGCAATGTCTCAGCGGAGAAAAAAGAAAAATTTATAGAATAATATTAACAGCATCTGGAGGTGCATTTAGAGATTATGAAAAAAATGATTTAAAGAAAATTACACCTGTAGAAGCTACAAAACATCCTAATTGGATTATGGGAGACAAGATCACTGTAGATTCTTCAACAATGATGAATAAAATTTTTGAGATAGTTGAAACAAGTTATTTATTTAATATTCCAATTGATCAGATAGAAGTATTGATACACAGAGAAAGTATAGTGCATTCAATGGTTGAATTTGAAGACAGTTCCATTTTAGCTCAGTTATCAAAACCTGATATGAGACTTCCCATTCAATATGCCCTGAGTAACAAATCAAATATATTTAATTATCAAAATAGATTAGACTTTGAGTCTCTACAGAATTTGTCTTTTAACCCTGTACAATCTGGCCAATATTTATGTTACGATTTTTCAATAAACTATATTAGAAAAGGTGCGATTTACATTTCAGCTTTATCTTTTGTAAATGAGATGCTAGTTACCCTTTTTTTAACTTCAAAAATTCATTATTTATCAATTCCTGTTTTAATGAAAGAAATCTTATATGATAAGGAAATCAATCTTACTATGACATTTGACAATTTAACTAAATTGAAAAAAGATTTAAAGAAAATAACATTAGATAAATCGAAACAATATGAAATATGATTTGATGCAATGCACTTTATTACTAGTATTCTGACTTTATCAGTAATTATTACTCCACTAATAATTCTACATGAATTTGCTCATTTTTTGACAGCAAAATTCTTTAAAGTGAAGGTTCTGGAATTTGGAATTGGATTCCCTCCGAGAATTTATGGTTTTTGGACTAACGAACAAGAATACGAAATATCACCTGATTTAAAAAACTCATTTTTGAAATTTAATAATGGAGAAGTAGTAAATATTTCTTTTGATCAAAAAGTAGTAAATTCTATAGATAAAATAAATGAAGCTAATTCACAGAAAAAAAATAATTATTTGAAAGTAAAAATTTCTAATATATCAAATCAAAAAATAAGAGTAAAAACTATGATATGGAGCATCAATATCATACCACTAGGAGGATTTGTTAGGCTATTTGGAGAAGAAGATAATACTTCAGAAGGTTCTCTGTCTAAGGCGAGTTATATTCAACGTTTCATCATTTTATTTTCAGGATCTTTAGTAAATTTCATTATTCCTTTTATAATGGTTTTTTTCGTATATCTAATGATCTCTCCAAATAAGGCTACGGATATAATTGTACAATCTGTTATCCCAAATTCACCAGCAGATTTAGCAGGAATTAAATCTGGAGACAAAATCGTTAAAATAGACGAGAAAGAAATTTACGCAATTAATGATTTGCAAAATGTTGTGACACAAAATCTAGGAAAAGAAGTTTTATGGGTTGTAGAAAGAGGTATTCCTATTGTTTTTTCTAAACCAGGAGATCAAAGTAAATATCAATACAATAATGATTTTGAAAAGATTTTCGTTATAGGGAGATGGAATCCTCCGCGTAGATCCATACCAGAAGATATAACACTTATAGAAGCTAGGAAATATGACCCCTATGCTGGAACAAATACCGAATTGTTAGTAAGTGAAAATGCCCAAAATTTCGGAGAAATAAGTTTAAATGAAGCTAAAAAATTTGGTGATTATCATTATGGTGAAAAAATACCAATAGTGCTAGATGTCAATAATGGTGGAATTGATTTAATTCAAGCAAGAAAAATAGATAATAGATATGGTATTAGAAATTTCATTCAAGAAGGGTCAGTAGGTATATTAATTTCAGAAGGTGAAAAAAAGATTTTGTCTCAATCTGTTAATGATCAATACAAATTTGCTTTAAGAAACGCTGTAGATATATATAGTTTGAGTTTCATTTCTATAAAAGGTTTAATAAATAGATCTACAAACCCAATCTTTGATGGACCCAAAGCTGTAGGTCCAATAGGATTAGGAGATTTAAGTGGTAAGATCATAGAGTCAGAGAATACTTTTTCAAGTAAAATTGTGATTTTAATTACGTTATCTTCTTCAATTAGTCTTTCTTTAGCCATAATTAATCTTTTACCTTTTCCTGCACTTGATGGAGGAAGAATTGCTTTTTTATTTGTAGAAATTTTCAGAAAAGGGAAAAAAGTTCCTGAACGCGTAGAATCCTATATTCATGGACTAGGATTTATTATACTTATGTTAATGATTATTTTTATTTCTATAAAAGATATAGCAAGATTATAGGTTTATTTAATGAAAACTGACACTCATGTAGTAAATGTAGGTGGAATAGAAATAGGAGGATCAAATCCTATTGTTATTCAGTCGATGACTGATACAGATACCTCTGATATTATAAGCACAGTTTCACAAATAGAAGAACTATATCAAGCAGGTTCTCAGATAGTAAGAGTTACTGTTAATAATAGTGCTGCTGCAAAAGCAATTGAAGAAATAAAAACAAGATTATCTGATAAAGATATTTTTGTACCTATTGTTGGCGACTTCCATTTTATAGGGCATAAAATTCTCAGAAATGTTCCAAAATGTGCAGAACTATTAGACAAATACAGAATAAATCCGGGAAATCTTGGAAAAGGCAATAAGAAAGATGCCAATTTCAAAACATTTATTGATATTGCTAAAGACTTAGATAAACCCGTAAGAATTGGTGTTAATGCCGGATCATTAGATCAAGAGTTGTTAGATATTAAAATGGATGAATATTCTGGAAACAAAACATCACAACAAATTGAGTCTCATGCATTAGTTTCAAGCGCATTGATTTCTTATGATAAAGCATTGGATTATGGTTTAAAAGAAAATAAAATTATTGTTTCGTGTAAAGTCTCTCGTTTAAATCAAATGATTGAATGCTACAGAGAAATATCCAAATCTATTCAGGCTCCCCTACACTTGGGATTAACTGAAGCTGGCTTGGGAATAAAATCTATTGTCTCTACAACAGCAGCATTATCTATTTTACTTCATGAAGGGATAGGAGATACAATAAGATCTTCATTGACTCCAGAATTAAATTCAAAAAGATCAGCAGAAGTAGAGCTATGTAAAGAAATACTTCAATCCTTATCAATTAGAAATTTTAAGGCAGAAGTTACAGCATGTCCGGGTTGTGGGAGAACAACTTCAAATTATTTCAGACAACTCACAGGAGAAATAAAACATTATCTTGATAAAAAAAATAAAGAATGGATCAAAAATTATCCAGGTTCTGAAAATTTAAAAGTGGCTGTTATGGGATGTGTCGTAAATGGTCCAGGAGAATCAAAAGCTGCAAATATTGGTATCTCTTTACCTGGATCAGGAGAGAATCCTGTTGCACCAGTTTATATTGATGGTGAAAAGATAAAATTACTATCGGGATCAAATATTGCTGGTGATTTTATAAGATTAGTTGATGAATATGTTTTGAATAAATGGGGGAAATAATGAATATAAGACAATTGCTAGGTTCAAAAAAACTTAGTAATTTTTTTTGGAAAACATATAGAGAAGATCCTCAAAACATTGAAGCTGAAAGTCATAGACTATTACATAGAACAGGTTTTATATCTCAAGTTTCTTCTGGAATTTTTAGTTTCTTACCCATGGGTTGGCGTTCGATGGAAAAAATTAAAAATATAATACGTGAAGAAATGAATAAATCTGGGTCATTAGAGATTAATATGCCAGTAGTACAACCTGCAGAATTATGGGAAATTTCTGGACGATTAGAGACTTTCATTCCACCTCTTGCAAGTTTTATGGATCGAAGAGAAAACAAATTTATAATAGCTCCAACTCACGAAGAAACAGTCACGGATATCGTCGTAAAACATGTTAATTCTTATAGAGATTTACCATTCATACTCTATCATATCCAAACAAAGTATAGAGAAGAACCTAGACCACGAGGAGGATTATTAAGAGTTCGTGAATTTGAAATGAAAGATGCTTATTCTTTTGATATGAATGAAGAAGGAATGGATGTTTCTTATAAAAAAATGATTCAAGTTTACAAAAACATATTTTCTCGATGTGCAACCGAAATAGTAATTGTAGATGCAGATTCCGGAGCTATAGGTGGAAAAGAATCAAATGAATTTATCATGTTAGCTGAAAGTGGAGAAGATATAATTTTGATAAGTGATAAAGAGGAATATTCTGCAAATGTAGAAAAAGCTATTTTTATCAAAAATGAATTTGAACAAGAGAACCAGGAAAATATTAGAACAATTGACACTCCAAATTTAAAAACTATAGATTCATTGCAAAAAGAATTATCATTGCCATATCAAAAATTTCTAAAGACAGTGATTTATAATGCAGATGATAAACTGGTTGGATGCGTAATAAGAGGAGATTATAAAATAAATGAAACAAAAGTTAGAAACTATCTAAAAGTAACAGAGCTGACACCAGCTAATGATACAGAACTTAATAATGCTGGTTTTACGCCTGGATTTATCTCACCATACGATACTAAAAAGATAAAATTTATTTATGACGACTCAGTTTTGAAAGGCCCTGGAAATTTTGTGGCTGGAGCAAATGTAATAGATAAACATATTTTAGGGATCAATATATCAAAAGATCTTAACCCTGAAATAGTATTGGATATTGCTGAGGCTGAAGAAGGATTTTCAGCAATAGATGGAGGAATTTTGAGGACTAATCGAGGAATAGAAGTTGGTCATGTATTTAAATTGGGTGATGCTTATTCAAAGAAAATGTCGGCAACTTATTCTAACCAAAAAGGGGAAGAAAAAAACCTATTAATGGGATGCTATGGAATAGGAGTTGGAAGACTTTTGGCAGCATGTATAGAGGCTAATTATAGTAATAATAGTATGAATTTACCTTTAAGTATTGCACCATTTTCAGTTTATCTTTTAGCTTTACAAATTAAAGATGAAGAAGTAAAAAATTTATCTGATAAATTCTTTTTCGAAATTGATAAATTAGGTTTTGATGTGTTGTATGACGATAGGGATATTCAAACAGGAGTTAAATTTAATGATTCAGATTTATTATCATTGCCATATCGTATTGTTATTTCTAAGAGAAGTATTGAAAAAAAACAGATAGAGATTTATGTAAGAGAAGATAAAAAAACTTATGACTATACATTTGATGAAGTAATAAAATTTTTTGAAAATATTTAAGTATAGATATATTTGTTAAATTATTAGTTTTGAAACTTAAACTTATTTTCTAAAAGTGGTATCATAATAAATATATAAAAAAATAAAAAGGATTATTAAAAGAGAAGGTGGGCAATGCCCACTTTTTTTTATATTTATAGATTTAGGGAGGAAGTATTGAAAAACGAGTTGTTTCTAGCCTTAACGCAATTGGCCGCAGAGCGTAATCTAGATCAATCAATAGTTGTTTCGGCTGTAAAAGAAGCAATAGCATCTGCATATAGAAAAGATCCTGCTTCGAAAGGTCAAGATATATCAGTTGAAGTTGATTCTGAAACAGGAGATGTAATAGTAAAAACTATTTTGAATGTTAAAGAAGAGGAAAATATTGAAGACCCTCTATCAGAAATTTCTGAAGAAGAAGCAAAGAAAATTGATAAGGATTTAAGAGTAGGAGATTTTATTGAAACTGGATTTCTTGAATATAATCCTGGGCGAATTGCAGCTCAGACAGCTAAGCAAGTCGTATTACAGAAACTAAGAGAAGCGGAAAGAGATTTAGTTTTTGGACAATTCTCGGATAAAGAAGGACAAGTAATAACTGGTACTGTTCAGAGAATGGAGTCAAAAAATGTTTTTGTTGATATAGGGAGAACGATAGCACTTATGCCTATAAGTGAACAAACTTTTTATGAGAAATATAGAGTTGGTCAAAAATTAAAATTCTATGTAACACAGGTTCAAAGAACTGTACGAGGACCAGAAATAATCGTATCTAGAACACATCCAGATTTATTAAGAAAACTTTTTGAAACAGAGGTTCCTGAAATAAATTCAGGAGTTGTAGAGATAAAAGCTCTTTCACGAGAAGCAGGAGCAAGATCTAAAGTAGCTGTTACGTCAGAAGATTCTGAAATAGATGCTGTAGGAGCTTGTGTGGGTTTAAGAGGTATAAGAATTCAAAATGTAGTTAATGAGCTTCTTGGAGAAAAAATTGATGTTATTGATTGGAATGAAGATCCTAAAATATTAATTACTAATTCTTTATCACCAGCAAATGTTTCAAAAGTTAATATAGATGAAGATACTTCATCAGCAACTGTTATAGTTCCAAAAAAACAACTTTCTTTAGCAATAGGTAGAGAAGGACAAAATGCGAGATTAGCTGCCAAATTAACAAATTGGAAAATTGATGTTCAAGCAGAGGAAGAAGTTGAAGTAAAAACTGTAATACCAAATGAACAACAAGCAATTAAAGAACATAGCACCGACTTGACAAAAGAAAAAGTAACAGAAGAAGCTCCAGAAGTTTTATCTACAGTAAACCAAACAGAAATTCAGGCAGAAGATATCATTGATTCTGAAATATTTGATGAATCTAAATCATTGAATGAAGAAGAAGAACTTCGAGTATTGGAAAAAGAAATTGAAGATCTTGAAAAACAAGAACTTGAAGAAGAAAGAAAAGCTAAAGAAAAAGAAACCATTTTGGATTTTTCTTCTGAGGAAATTTGGAACATTGGAGGTTCTAAAAAATCTGAAAATTCAGATGATGAGGTCATAAGATTTGCTGAAGATATTGAATCTGTAAATGTTTATAATTCTAATAGTACAAAAAGTAAAAAATCTAATAAGAAAAGAAGAAATAAACGTTAATTAAAAAGAGGTAGTTTTGACTACAAAAGAACCTGAACAATCCAATCAAGAGGAAAAGAAGGGACCTATAGCTTTGCCATTGGTTCTATCTGTGGGTGAACTTTCTGAAATTTTAGATGAATCGCCAATAGAAATAATAAAATCACTAATCAAATTAGGAATAATGGCAACAGTAAATGAGGAAATAGATTTTGCAATTGCTGCAAGAGTCGCCCAATCTTTTAATTATCAAGTTTTGAAGCCCAAAGAATCAGTAGATAATTCTTCCGCGTTAAATGTAGGATCTGAAATAGATACACATGAAAAAAACAAAGGAGAAACTAGAGCCCCTGTAATAACGGTATTAGGTCATGTAGATCATGGAAAAACCACCCTATTAGATGCAATCAGGCAATCTAATGAAGTATCAAAAGAACAAGGTGGGATTACACAGAAAATAGGAGCATATCAAATAAAACATAACAAATCTACAATGACTTTTATAGACACTCCCGGTCATGAAGCTTTTTCGTCGATGAGAATTTCAGGTACAAGTGTTACGGATATAGTTGTATTAGTTGTGGCTGCAGACGATGGTTTAATGCCGCAGACAATAGAATCAATAAACCATGCAAAGAATGCTTCAGTTCCAATGATTATTGCGGTTAATAAAATAGATTTAGATGGTGCAAATATCGATAAAATTAAAGCTCAATTAGCTGAACATGAAGTAATAGTAGAGGATTTAGGGGGAGAAGTTATATGTGTGCCTGTTTCTGCACTTAACAAAAAAGGCATAGATGAACTATTAGAATCAATAAATCTATTGTCAGAGATAAATGAGTTAGAAGCAAATTCAAATCTTCCGGGAATGGGTGTAGTTATAGAATCTTATAGTGATCCACAAAAAGGACCCATGTCAACAGTATTAGTGAAATCCGGTTCATTTTTTTTGGGAGACTTGTTAGTTGTTGGAACTATTTCTGGAAAAATCCGACAAATGATTGATGGATTTGGAGAAAAAATCGATGTTGCAAAGCCTTCAACTCCTACACTAATAATGGGACTACCTGGAATAAATAAAGTTGGAGATATTGTAGAGGTAGTTAATAATGAAAAAAAGGTTAGAAAAATTATTCATGAAAGATTAAGAAATAAAAAATACGATCAAGCTGGAGTAACAACTTTATCTCAAGTAGTAAAAAGAGCAAAAGCTTCTAAAGAACAAGAAATTAATGTAATTTTAAAAACAGGATCTGATGGCAGTTTAGCTGCTGTTGACCGAGTTATAAATGATTTTACTAATGAAGATGTTCAAGTAAAAATTATTTCTGGTACAGTAGGTGCAGTTACAGAATCTGATGTTATGCTTGCATCTAGTGCGGATGATTCAATAATTATAGCTTTTCAAACATTTGTCCAAAGTGGTGCAAGAAGTCAATCTGAGATAAATAATATTCCCATCAGATCTTATGACATAATTTATACTTTAGTTGATGAAATTAAGGAAATTATACAGGGGATGAAAGGAGAAATAAAAACAGAAAAAATTATAGGACAAGCTAACGTTCTAGAAATATTCTCTAGAGGAAAAAGACAAAAAATAGCAGGAATAAGAGTTACTGATGGAAGTATAATTAGAAATTCAAGGATTAGAGTGTTAAGAAAAGAAAACGTAATTTTTGATGGAGTTATAGAATCTATGAGACATTTAACTCAAAATGTTACTGAAATAAAGAATAATTTAGAAGGTGGTATTGTTTTAGATGGTTATCATGAATTTGAAGTGAATGATATTTTTGAATGTTACGAATTAAATTAATTGATATGGAATTTAGAAAAGAAAAATTTGATAAAACTATTATAAAAATAGTAGGAGAATATATATCAACAGAAGATTTTTTTGAGAATCAAAGTTCAATGATTTCAGTAATTGATGCAGATATATCAAAAGATTTTTCGTATTGTAAAGTAAAGATTAGTGTATTTGGTGATAATAATTCTAAAGATAAAATTATCAAAGAACTTAATCAAAAGGCTTATATTTTACAAAATGTTATTTCTAAATCTATAAGAACTTCTCGGATACCAAAGTTGAGATTTGTTATAGATAACTCATTTGAATTACAACAAAAAATTGACAATCTTATAAATAAAATTACGAAAGATGTTTAAGAATTAAATGACAAAATTTAATAACGGTTTTTTATTGATTAATAAACCTTTAAATTGGACTTCCAATGATGTAGTAAAAAAAATCAAATCCTTAGATAAATCGTTGAAAATAGGTCATGGAGGAACTTTAGATCCTCTCGCTACAGGTATTCTTCCTATTTTGTTTAATTCTGCTACTAAATATTTTGAATATTTTTTAAATTTAAATAAGATTTATGATGCTGAAATAACATTTGGAATTTCAACAGATACTTATGATTTGGAAGGATTAACATTAGAAAAGAACAATGATTTGAATATGGATTTTAGTCTAATCAAAGAACATTTGATTAAATTCATAGGAAATATTGATCAATACCCGCCAATTTATAGTGCTGTAAAAATAAGAGGAGAAAAATTATACAATTATGCACGAAGAAAAGAAAACGTTATTTTAAAACCCAGAAAAGTATTAGTCGAAAACATTGAAATTTTAAGTTGGAATAATCCAAAAATTAAGCTTAGGATCAAATGTGGATCAGGCTTTTATGTCAGAAGTTTTGCAAATGATCTAGGACGATCCTTAAAAGTTCCATCTGTTTTATCAAGTTTAGAAAGAATTCAGTATGGACAATTCAAAATTATTAATTCATTGGAGATCAATGAATTATCTAGCGATTTTATAGAAAAATTAATACCAATAAATAAAATATTGAATCATTTACCAAAATTTATTATGAACAAAAAATTTGAAACTGAATTTTATGAAGGAATTACTTTTGATCCAAAAAGGTTGGAATTAGATCTATTGAAAGGTTATGAATTTAAGATATATAATGAAGAATGTGAGTTTATTGGAATTTTAACTTACGATTCAAAAAGAAAATTTTGGAAACCTAAGAATTTAATTAGATAAATATGGAACATATTCCAATAATAATTTTTCAACTTTCTATAATAATTATATTCGCTAAAATATTTGGTGAATTATTTCAAAGATTCTTAAATCTTCCTTCGGTTTTGGGAGAATTAATTACAGGATTAATAATTGGTCCATATGCTTTAGGAGGAGTCTCATTCTTTGGACTTGAACCGTTATTTGGGATAGATTCATCTTCTCATTCAAGTTCTGCTATTGGACCCGAGCTTTTATTTTTGTCTCACGTTGCAGCAATAATATTACTATTTCACATAGGTATTGAGACCAATAGAGAAAAATTCAAGAAATATGCTTTACCAGCTACATTTGTAGCTATGGGAGGAGTTTTTTTTCCTTTCATATTAGGTTTTTTTGCTACGATTTGGTTTGGATACGCTAATACGTCGTCAATTAATAGTATGGTTCCAGCTCTTTTTATGGGTGCTATGCTTACAGCTACTTCTGTAGGAGTTACTGCTAGAGTTTTAAGTGATCTAGGAGTTCTAGATAGCAAAGAAGGATCTACCATAATGGCCTCTGCTGTTTTAGATGATGTGTTGGGTGTTATTATTCTAGCTGCTGTTGTTGGTATTGTTGAAAAAGGAGAAATATCTACTTTAAGTTTGATTTTAATATTTGTTAAAGCTATAGGATTTTGGCTAGTTTTACTAGTTATAGGATCAATAACATCAAACTATATTTCTTCATTTTTTTCCAGTTTTAAAGTAACCGGATCAAAGATTTCAATGGCATTAGCATTAGCTTTTTTGGCAGCCTCTATAGCAGAACATTATTTTGGCTTAGCAATGATAATCGGTTCTTATACCGTTGGACTAGCTTTATCAGGTACAGAAATAAAACATTCAGTAGAAAAATCTTTATTCCATATAAATTCCTGGCTTGTACCAATATTTTTTGTAGTTATTGGAATGCAAGCAGATTTCATATCCTTATGGGATAATACTGAAAGTATTCCCTCTATAATTTTATTTATAATAGTCATTTCAATCTTTGCTACTATTAGCAAAGTATTTGGTTGTGGAATTCCTGCAATTATTTTGAAATTTTCTAAAAAAGAGGCTTATAGAGTAGGAATAGGGATGTTACCCAGAGGTGAAATTGCACTTATAATTGCCTCTATAGGTATTTCTTATAAAGTTATAGGCCAAGAATTATTCGGGATATCAATAATAATGATAATAATTACAACAATTCTNGCTCCAATTTTACTTTATNAATCGTATAAAAANTAGNTCAAAANTTAATTTTTAGNCCATCGTATGCTAACTTCATTTTTATNTTCGTTTGNTTAGNAACTTGATTTAAATATTTAGACACTTCATTATGNTCAATATCGTGACAAATATCAGTAAAATATGCTTTCTTCGGTTTTAATTCAACAATTTTTTCAATNGCTTCCTCAAGAGTAAAATGAGANTTATGTTTATTCCCTNTTCTTAATGAATCTAAAATTATTATTTCACTNCCTCTTATTTTTCTCATAGTTNTATCAGGAATAAATGAACAGTCACTTATNTATGTCAAATTGTCAATTCTGTAACCATTTGCAAAATAATGATCNCCGTGATTNACTTTTAANTGCTCAAATTTTTGTCCCTCAATTATAGTNTGTTTATCNTCTATAATGNTGAAATTTAACTTTGCTACTGTTCCTCCTGAAGTAATTTTACTTGTGTCAACTAAATAATAGAAAGTTTTGNTTATCGCTTTGTAATCTTCTTCTCTNAGATAAATAGGGATGGTAGATTGNGTNTTATTNGTCCAGTCTCTTAAATCATCAAATCCNCCTGCGGCATCNTGGTGTGCATGGGTTAAAATTAATCCATCAATTGTATTTATTTTGTATTTTGGGAACCATTTTATNGCTGATTGATAAAAGAATTTTCCNGCATCAATTAGAATGTTTTTTTCAAAATCTATAGATGAAATTTTTATAACAACACTCGTATTGTATCTTCTGTTTTTAGAATTAGGTTTAATAGCATCGTTGCAAACTATACAACCCGAATTGTTCGTNAGACAACTAACCCTAGGGACTCCTTCAGATGTACCTGTCCCNAAAAATATCAATTCTTTTTTTATTTTATTCATTAAANAATCCTTTAACTGGNACGGCNCCAAAACCTAGNTAATTTGAAGGTTTTAATATCCCAGAATTAATAGTNTTGATANTTTCATTGTTCCATTTTTCCATANTTAAATTTATATTTTTTGGATTATGTAATTCGGCCAAATTATGAATTAACCCNGATTGAATTAAAGGTAANCCCCANGGTTCTCCTCCTCTATGAAGAATTATAGGGAANNGATTATTTGAAATATTAATTATTTTTAATAATGCACTTAATCCNCCACACCAAGTNATNTCTGGCTGCCAAAAATGGTAAGTTTTATTTTTTCTCATCAATTTAAAATTATTGTAGTTAAGATCATGTTCTCCACCTGCAAGTTTTATTCCATTTAAATCATTTATTATTGACGGTGAAAATAACATAGTTTCTGGAGTAGAAACATCTTCAAACCATTCAATTTTTAAATCTTTTAGTTTTTTTGATATTTTTTTTGTATAATCTATATCCCAANTCATATAACAATCTAACATGATTTTATTAGTATTTTTGTATTTTTNCCTAATTGTTGAAATCAATTCATACAATTTATTAGACTCTTTTTCATAATCCCCATCAGACTTTACAGATAGTTTGAAATTATTTAATCCNAATGNATTGTAGTGATCTATATTATTACCTGTTGCGTAAGTATGTATTTTTTCATTATGATGATTTTCATTTTTTTCTAATAATTTTTTTATAGGAACTTTNTAATACTTACTATAAGCATCCCATAGTGCTAGATCAATTGCTGAAATTGCCATAGATGCTATGCCACCTCGTCCATATGGTATACTTTCTGCANATAAATAATCAAATATTTTTTGAATATCTTCAATGTTATTGATTGTTTTTCCTATNATTAATTCTGATAAATGTCCAACGATNACTTCTAGTGAAGAATTTCCTCCTCCACCGGTTCCATAACCTATAATTTGTTTTCTATCTGTNTTGATTTTNGTGATTATTTGCCATAAATTTGGTCTCCATGCTCTCAAAGAATCTTGATAAGAAGGATATACTACTTCAATTTTGGTTATTTTCATTGATAAATCTTTGAATTTTACGTATAAAATGATTAATTACGGGGTGTGGCGCAGCGGTAGCGCACTCGCTTTGGGAGCGAGGGGTCACAGGTTCAAATCCTGTCACCCCGACCATCTTTTTTGTCATTTATGTATTAAACTATAGCAATATATTTTTTTTTTATAAATAAAATTGGAGAAAACAATGAACTGGCTAGTAGGGACATACTCANAAAGGAACAGTAAAGGAATATACAGTATTAATTTAAATGAAACTTCTGGGGAAATAACTCTACTTTCTTCTTTTTCAAATGTAAGCCCAGGGGATCCTTCTTTTTTAATCNTAGACNAAAAAAATAGAGTTTATTCAGTAGGTGAATCATTGAATGNTGATCCNGGTGTAGTATACTCCTACAATTTAATAAACAATAAGTTNATNAAAATAGATGAAGCTTATACNAAAGGGATTAATCCTTGCCATCTTGCNATAAATGANAGGAATGANTTTTTAGTAGCNGTAAATTATACTTCTGGAGATTTCTCATCTTATAAAGTATCTTCAGAAGGAAAATTAACTTTTATAGAGCAAATNACTCATAANGGATCCAGTGTNAATATTAANCGTCAAANAGAACCACATGCGCATTCTATAAATTTTTTAGANAATAATAGTTTTTATGTTTGTGATNTAGGAGTTGANAAGATTTTTTATTATCAGATCGATCCTAACTCATANAAAATTATCAANACAAATTTTACAAATACTAANCCAGGATCTGGACCTAGACACTTTATACTGAACAAACATCATAGGCGAGCTTATTCGATCAATGAGTTAGATTCAACNATAAATTATTTTGAAATAAAGNCNAATAATGAATTGAGNACATTACAGGTAATATCTACAATTCCNAANGACTATNCTCNNGAAACANCTACTGCAGATTTGCATTTTTCTAGTGATCTAAAATATTTATATGGATCNAATAGAGGTCANGANACANTAGCNAAATTTATNATTANNNATGATGGNACTTTAATTTTTGANAAACATTTTTCTACNTTAGGAAAAACTCCAAGAAATTTTGCNATAAGTAAATCTGGTAAATTTTGTCTTATAGCTAATGAAAATTCTGATGATATATATAGTTTTANNATAGATAGTAANAANGGAGATTTGNTCCCNACNANNTNTAAAATCTCTATTCCTNCNCCTGTTTGCTTANCCGAGATTTTNGAATGATGGTNTTANNANCCTTTTTGTNGNNTCTAANGTNAATATCACANAAGCNCCTAAGCANGAGAAAAATGCTGAAANCCANATAGCATANACNTAACCACCTGTAACTTCAAAAACTAATCCAGGTATAAAGCCTCCTAATGCCATTCCAAAACTAGCTGCNAANATTTGCCATCCNTANGTTGTATCCATTCTGAAAAAACCATAATATTTTCTATTCATTATAGGGAAAAGAGTCCCTTCTCCNCCGTAAGGNATAGCCCANAAAATACCTACNAGGTAAAACATCCATTTGTCNNTNGTAAATGCCCATGGTATAACGAANAGTCCTTGNCCAAGAAAAGATANAAACATAATTGTTTTNGGATTAACAGAATCACCTAAAATTGGAGTNATAAATCTTGTTGNTATTGATACAACCATNATNATAGTAAGGCAAAGAACAGAATCAGTATAACTTATTCCTTTANNAATCATAAGAGGNACAAGCCCTATNAAAATNACAGCGTGNCCAACACANCCTAAGAAGTGAATATTCATTAAACTCCAAAANGCGTTAGTTCCATAAACAATTTTNTGTAAATTNNAATNATNGTTATTGNTAGGTTNNTCGTGTTTNATTTCTTCTTCNTTATCATTGTNTTNAGCCCCATANGGTAAGANACCNTTATCTTGAGGNGTATTTTTGAAAAATGNNAGTGCTATAACCATTATNANNCTTCCNACTAATCCACTTATAATAAAAGTNTTTTGCCATCCTATAGAATCTAACATTATNCCCATTAGNTGAATNACTATAGCTGGNCCCAGACTCCACATNCCAATAATTANACCNGTAGCNAGCCCTAAGCTTTTTTTAAACCAAATTGCTACTGCTGGAATAACAGGTACTAAAAACATTGATTGTGCAAANCCAAAAATAATTCCGTATGANATGTAAAATTCGTAAATATTAGTTGCNAGNGCNGTCCAAATCATTCCNNTTAANAAAAGGACAAGACCTATATACATAGTTTTTCTAGCTCCAATNATNGTTGAACAATAACCTGCAATCGGAGAAGAAATNGCAGTNACAATAGACATGATCGCATAAGCTATNCCTATTGATTTTGGATCCCAAGAAAATTCTTCAACTAATGGATCAATAATAATCCCAAATGCCATCCTAATTGCTGAACCNATCATTTGAGCAATCGCACCTACAGCTACAATTACCCATCCGTAATGATGGAAATCNATTTCAGAAANNTTTTTTTTTATTAATGNAATGGACATAAAAAAACACTTCCTTCTTGAATCCAAGATGTTTCATAATTTGAATTTTCATTTAATTTATTTGTAGAATCCCATGCNGAAAAATAAATTAATATTANNAATGAAGCAATAATTGAAAACAAAGAAAGAGATATTCCTTTANTTGGAANTGTGTCAATTTTCATAGANTAATTATTCCTTAGAANGTANTAAGAAACTTGTTTTCANATCTATTATCTTNTATATTTTTCAAACTTANAGTGAAATTTTATCAAAATTNTATTTTTTTCAACTCTTNAAAACTCGTATAAAAAANACCTTCGATGTAAAATTNTTTTTTATTTATCATTATCTAAATTAAAAAAANANTTATNATGTTGTATTTTCATTCATGTCCTAAATGTACNAAGGGTACCATTGANTATNGTTCCGATGAACAAGGGAANTATATTATNTGTCTGATGTGTGGATTCTATAAAAATTCTGCGCAAGACATATCTAAAGTTAGAAAATCTTAAAATTTAATCTTTTCAATAATTATTAATCGTATAAATATATATAATTATAATTAGTTCCAATAAATTAAATTTGTTAAAAGAATCTAAAAAAACAAACGTATACATCGTTGAAGACGACAAAAATATCAGAGAAGCGCTGAGATACAATCTGATAGCGCAAGGGTTTAATGTTGAATTCACAGGAGATGGAATTTCTGCGATAGAAACTTTGTTGAATAAAACATTTGATATTATCCTTTTAGATCTTATGTTACCTGGCATAGATGGTTTAGAAATATGCAAAAGGATACGATCTGAAAATGTAGATACCCCGATCATAATTTTAACTGCGAAAGACAATGAAATTGATAAAGTTGTGGGACTTGAATTAGGTGCAGATGATTATGTTTCCAAACCATTTAGTATGCCAGAATTGCTAGCAAGAATTAAAGCGAATTTAAGAAGAAATTTAATAAAATTAGAAAAAACAAAATCTATAACTAGAAAACAATTCACTCATTTGGACACTTTTATTGATTTAGATAAAAGAATTGTGAAAATAAATGATAAAAACATCTTTTTTAGACCTAAGGAATTTGATCTATTGTACAAATTAATGTCCAATCCAGGGAAAGTTTTTACAAGAGAAAAATTGATTGAAGAAATTTGGGGATTTCAATATTTTGGTGATACACGAACTGTAGATGTACACATAAGATGGATCAGAGAAAAAATTGAATCAGATAGCGAGCAACCTCAAAAAATATTGACAGTTCGAGGTTTTGGATATAAATCTAAGTTGGAGTAGATATATGAATCTGAATAGACTTAAAAGAAATTTATTCTATATTTCTAGACATAGATTGTTCATGATTCTTTTATGCCTTGTTCTTATACAAATAGTACTATTGTGGCTTTTATTTAATTTTTATGCTCAACTTAACTTTTATTATGTTGTGTTCATTGTTATCTTTTTTTCAGGAATATATTATTTTTTTATAAAAAAAAATATAACTTTATTGAAAAAAAATCTTATTTCCAATTCTCATTCATCTAAATTTGGAGAATTCGAATCTATTAATGAGCTTTTTACTAAAATCAATAAAAGCTTTGTCTATAAGCAAAAAATCATAAGCTCAGAAAATGCAACTTTGATGAATACATTAAATTTAATTGAGGATGGAATAATATTTTTAGATTTTGAGATGAAAATTTCTAATTTTAATAAAAAATCAAAAGAAATTCTTATGTGCTCTATTGAAGATGAAAACATAAATTACTTAACTGATTTAACACAAAGTTTTGAAATTATAGATTTTTTTGATAAATCTAAGACAGGTAATTCTAATGAAATTGAAATAGAGTTTAATTTCCCTAAAAAGTATCTAAAATTAAGATTATTTATGTTGAATAAACTTCAAAATAAATTTATGTTAATTATTTCTGATTTGTCTGATGCTTATAATCTTGATAAAACTAGAACTGAATTTTTTGCTAATACATCCCACGAATTTAAAACCCCCATAACTTCTGCGAAGTTAAATTATGAAGCTTTAATAAATGATTTCAAAACAAGTAAAGGTGAAAACTTTCATCTTTTTTCAAAAAATATATATGAAGATTTGAATAGATTGGAGAAAATAACAGATGAATTATTAAATATTCATTCACTTGAAACAGGTAATTATAAACTTAACTTAGAAGAAATAGATTTTTTAGATATGTTTTCTGAGGTGAAAAAAACTTTTTCTACAATCATCAAAGACAAAAAAATTACAATTGTACATCCTGAAGACAAAATTATAATAAAATTAGATAAAAAACTGATTATTCAATCTTTAGAGAATCTCTTGTCTAATGCTATTAGATACAGCGTAAAACAATCTAATATAAACATCAATTATCATATAAAGAATAATGAATTTATTTTTGAAATTCGTGACTATGGAATTGGTATAAATGAATTAGATCTTCCGCTTATTTTTCAAAGATTTTTTAGAGCAGAAGGGAATAGAGATTATGAACATTCAGGATTAGGACTTTCTATAGTTAAGCATGTAATTGAATTACACAAAGGTGAAATCAAAGCAGAAAGTGTTATTAATGAAGGATTATTAATTTCTTTTTCTATACCATTATGATTATTTAACATTTTCTTAACAATTTTGCCTCCTTTTGTATTACTCTAGAGTTGTTGAGTCCTTTTTTTAAATTCGCATGATGCAAAAAAGAAATATTAAAAGAAGAAAAACTGAAGAAATATTTGTAGTAAACTTATTAAAACTTTCAGGTTTAGTTTCTATAGGAACTACTATTGGAATAATTTTTATTTTAGGATCTCAATCAATTCCATTTTTTGGAACAGTATCTTTGAAAGAATTTTTTACTGGCCTCAATTGGACACCATTATTTGTACCTCAAGAATTTGGAGTTATGCCACTTATAAATGGGACTTTTATGGTAGCAATTATTGCTGCTTTGGTCGCTCTTATTTTTGGATTAGGTAGTGCTTTTTTTCTCTCAGAATATGCTTCTAGAAAAGTAAGAAGTTATGTTAAGCCCTTGTTGGAAATATTAGCAGGAATTCCCACGGTGGTATATGGATATTTTGCATTGACTTTTGTTACCCCAATAATTCAATATATTGCACCTGAAACTATCATTTTCAATGCACTTAGTGCGGGTATAGTAATGGGTATAATGATTATACCTATGGTTTCCACCCTATCTGAAGATGCTATGTCAGCAGTGCCTAGAAGTTTAAGAGAAGCTGCATATAGCTTGGGAGCTAAAAAATATCAAGTCGCACTTCGTATTGTTTTCCCATCAGCTATTTCTGGAATTGTAGCTTCTTTCATATTATCTATTTCTAGGGCTATAGGGGAAACAATGATAGTTAGTTTAGCAGCTGGGGGGAAACCAGCACTTACTTTAAACCCACTTGAAGCCATTCAGACTATTACGGCTTACATTGTAACAGTGAGCCAGGGCGAAACCCCTCAAGGTTCCATAGAATATCAAAGCATTTTTGCAGTGGGACTACTTCTATTCGTTCTTACTTTGATAATGAATCTTATAGGAAGGTGGGTTGTTTATAAATATGCACAAGAATTTGAGTAGGCCACAATGAAAGAACGACTCTTTTACTTATTATTTTTATCTTCTATTTTAATTGCTTTAACATGTTTGTTGATTTTGCTTATTGATGTTGTATTGGATGGATATTCATATCTTTCGTGGGATTTTTTAACAAATTATGCTTCTAGAAAAGCTGAAAACTCTGGTATTTTAGCTCCATTGGCAGGGACATTATGGTTGGTTATTCTAACTGCTTTTTGTACGATTCCGTTAGGCGTATCTACAGCATTATATTTAGAGGAATTTGCGGGAACAAATATATTATCGAAGATTATAAAAATCAATATTTCTAATTTAGCAGGAGTTCCTTCAATTATATATGGGTTGTTAGGGTTAGCATTTTTTACATATTTTATAGGTTTAGGAAAAAGTATAATTGCAGGAGCACTTACAATGACTTTATTAGTACTACCGATAGTCATAATATCTGCTCAAGAAGCAATTAGGACAGTACAACCATCTTTAAAAGAAGCTGCTTATGCATTGGGAGCAACTAAATGGGAAGTGTCAAAAAAAATAATTTTGCCACACTCTATTGGAGGAATAATGAGTGGTATAATCTTGGCAATGTCTAGAGCTGTTGGAGAAACAGCTCCAATACTAATTATTAGTTCTTTAGTGTTCATAACAACAGTTCCATCAAGCCCTTTAGATAGATTTACTGTTTTACCATTACAAATTTATACTTGGGCATCATTTCCTAAAGATGAATTTCGAGCAATTGCTTCTGCAGGGATTATTGTTCTTCTTATTATATTGATAACAATGAATTCTTTGGCTATTTATATAAGATGGAAAAATCAAACAGATAACTATTAACTTTCTGTTATATCTAAAAACTGTGAATTTGGTATATTAGTTAGATATTTTGGCTCAATTAATATTTTAAAATTTCTACTACCTCCTCCAAAAACTATCTTTTTAGATATTTTTAATCCTTCATCAAAATAAATTTTAAATTTATGTGATAATCCAAATGGTGTTATTCCTCCAACTTGCATACCAGTTATTTCCTCTGATTTAGCTGCATTTGCAAAAGATAATTTTTTTACTCCCATAATATTCTTTAATTTCTTATTAACATCTAATTTTTTAGAAGCGCGGACAACGGCTACTGCATAAAGACCTTTTGGGCGTTTTGATTCCAAAATTATAGTATTAGCAGATTGATCAAGAGAAAATTTATATTTAGTACAAAAATTTTGCGTATCTGAAAAATTTGGATCTATGTCAAACTTTTCATATTCTATGTTTTGTGTTTTCAAGTAATCTAATACTATATTTTCGGTTTCATTCATTAATCAAATAAATATTTATTATTATAAAATATACATAGAGAAAATTATGAATACTTATTGGTTAATTAACATAAATGATAATAATTACAATGTATTAAAAGGTAGATCTTTTGATATATTGGGGTTTCCTAATAGCTATAATAAACTGACAAATAAAATTGCCAAAAAAGATAATTTAGTTTTTTACATTTCTACAAGTAAAGTGTTTTCTGGATATGCAGAAGTTACTTCTGATAAATTTTATGATGATGAAAAAATATGGCAAGAAAAGGAAATTTCTCCTTATAGAGTTAAAATAAAATCTAAAAAAATCCTCTCTGAAGAAAATTATGTAGAGGCATCAGATGTTGTTCCTTCTTTGAATTATGTTAGAAAGTGGCCACCTGAAAAGTGGGAGTTAGCATTAATGAATAGAGTACATGTGATTTCACACAATGATTTCATGATAATAAAAGCAAGTATTGACAGTGCTGGAAAAAAATCAATAAGAAACAATAAGAAAAATAAAGGGAAAAAACTATAAATTTAAAATTTTTTTTGAATTGTTATAAATATTTTCTATGATTATATCTTTATCTATTTTAAAAATTTCACTTAATTTCATTATGATCAAGTTTAAATCTTTAGGTTCAGTCCACCTCTTTCTGTTTTTTTTAAAATATTGAGGATAAGAATCTGTCTCTATAACAATTTTATTTAATGGGATTTTTTTTATAACTTCTTCTAAATTTTTATCTCTAAGTATTGGTTTTGCAACAGATATAAAAATATTATTATCAAGTAATTTTTTTGCGTAGTTATAGGTACCGTTAAAATAATGAGCGACTGAATTTAATTCAAATAATCTTTCACTCATTATTATATCTAAAATCTCTTTTTCTGCATTTCTAACATGAAAAGCTATGGGTTTGTTAACTTCTTTTGCTAAATTTATTTGCTCTATGAATATTTTTTTTTGTATTTTTAACGGAACACTATTATCTTGAATATCTAATCCAATTTCACTGATCATAATAGTTTTTTTACACTTAAGTAGTTCTTTAAACAAATTTATATAATCATCATTTTTATCGTCATATATATTTTGTGGATGTATACCTACTGCTGCATAAACTTCTTTAACTTCTTTTGCTAATTTTACACATTTTTTAGAATCTTCAATTGTAGTACCTGCTGCAATTATCACTTCTATCTTTGCATTTCTAGAATTTATTATTAGATTTGATAAATCTTTGTCTTCAAATTGCTGTATATGTGTATGAATATCTATTAGCATTAATAAAATTTTTTTTAATTAATCATACAGGAGGTTAAGATATGAGGCCCGGTTTTGGACAATTTAAATTTCCTTCACCAGAATACCTAAGATTTGCTGCTCAATATGGAGTAAAGGATATTTTACTAAATACACCGGAATTAGAACAATCTAAACCTGGTGTATGGTCAAAGAAAGAATTGATTAAGTTAAGACTGAATATAGAGAGTTATGGTTTACAATTGTCGGCAATAGAAAATGTTCCTACCCATTTTTATGATCATATAATGCTTGGTGGAGAAAAATCAGATCAACAAAAAGAAAATATGATTGAAAACATTTCTAATATGGCAGACGCAGGAATACCAATTTTTGGTTATAACTGGATGCCTTCTCATGTGTGGAGAACAGATCCCGTAACAATAAGAGGTGGTGCTACTGCAACTGCCTTTGATTACAGTATCGCAAAACAAATTCCAAACACCCATGATAGAGAATATACAGAAAAGGAATTATGGGACAATTTGGAAAATTGGATAAAGATTATTACTCCGATCGCAGAAAAGAAGAACATAAAATTAGGTATTCATCCTTGTGATCCACCCGTAGAAAATCTAGGGGGGATTCCTCAATTGTTTAGATCCTTTGATTCTTATAAGAGATTAATTAATATTGTAGACTCCCCATCAAATGCTATTGAATTTTGTCAAGGAACATTTTCTGAAATGGCAGATGCTTCAGGAGAAGGGATTTATGAAATAATTGATTATTTTTCTAAAAGAAAAAAGATTTTATATGTACATTTCAGAAATGTTTCTGGAACAGTTCCAAAATTTAATGAGGAATTTATAAACAGTGGTTACGTAGACATGTATAGGGCTATGAAAATCTATCATAAAAATGGCTTTGATTCCTTTTTTATTGATGATCATGTCCCAATGACATTTAATGATACTGAGTGGGGTCATAGAGGTAGAGCATTTGCAAATGGATACATTCAGGCCATGATTGAATCTATTACAAAAGGAAGTTTTGATGAGTAATGAAAAAGTGGTCTTTATTACAGCCAGTGGTGGTGGAATGGGTGAAGCACAAGCCAGATTATTTTCAAGTAATGGGTATAAAGTTTACCTCACTGATATAAACGAAAAGTCAGTAAGAACCATTTCAAAAGATATCAATCTTAATGGTGGTGAAACTACTTTTTCCAAATTAGATGTTACAGATGAAAAAGAATGGAAAAAAAATCTTGCAAAATGTATAAAAAAATTTAAAAGAATTGATGTTTTATGTAATAATGCTGGTGCTAATTTTCGAACAGGTTTTGAAAATCAAAGTTTTGAAATGTGGGATAAAATTATATCAATTGGTTTATCGGGAACTTTTTTGGGGATAAAAAATGTAACAAAATATATGAAAGAAAGAGGAGGAGTGATAATTAACTTGGGTTCTCTAGCTTCTATCAATAGCAGTGATTCTTCACCAGGATATTCTGCACAAAAAATGGGATTACTTGGTCTTACACGTTCTGCAGCTCTTGCTTATGCAAAATATAAAATTAGATGTGTTATGATTTCTCCTGGTCATGTCGATACTCCATTTGTACGTTCTAATAATGAATATAGTCCAAATGATTGGTCAACATCAATTGATAACCCTCTAAATTATAAAAAACGTCTAGATACAATTCCTTTAGGTAGATTTTTAGTAGGACAAGATATAGCTAAATTATTTTTATTTCTTGCTTCTAATGATGCAGAAATGATGACCGGGAATAATATTCTTATTGATGGAGGCACTTCAATTCTTTAATATTTAATTTTAGGAGAAGCTATTATTAAAATTGCTGCAATTATTGCTACCACCGAAAAGATAGGGAAAGTTAATTCATATGATCCAGAAAAATCATAAATTAAAGCTGCAGTAATACCTCCAAATGCCTGCCCTGCGCTTACAAAGGGCTCACTATAACCTCTAATAGCACCAATATTTTCTTTCCCAAAAATATCAGCTAATACTACAGGAGGAATAACTAATAATCCTCCCAGAGCTATACCAAATATAAAAGCAACTACAAAAGCTGAAAAAATGTTAGATATTCCTAAAAATAGAAATGAACTTAGAGCTAACCATAGTGCAATAAAAAAGTATGTTTTTTTTGCTTGAAATTTATCTGATGCCCAACCACAAATAATACTTCCAAATCCTGTTCCGATAGCCATAATGGTCAATGTTGTTGCAGCATAAATGGGACTTATTCCTTTATCAATTAAGTATGCAGCCTGATGAATATTAACTCCTGTGTGTATGAAATAAGTAAGAAAACCAACAATTGCCAACATCCAAAATGTAATAGATTTCAATGCAAATTTTAGTGAGACTGATTTGTATGATCTACCCAATTTTTCCGAAACTGCTTTTTCTCTCTTACTTACATTAGTTTTTATTCCCAAATCAGAAGGAGAATTAAATAAAGTAAGTGATATCAAAGGAATAGAAATTATCCAAACACTTATTCCTAGCCACAACCAACTGTTTCTCCAAGAGTCGGGATTCCCACCAGAAATATTCATTATAATTTGAGCAAATAAAGGAAAAAACCCCATCCCTAGTGAATGAAACATTCCCAATAACCCAGTTGCTTTACCTCTATTTTTTGAAAACCATTTAGTGACTATCGTGGTGGCTCCTATTTGTATAGGAGAACTGAAAATGATTCTACTTATACCAAATAATAAATAAAACATTATAGGTGAAAATGTTTGGCTTAATAATGCAATAGATAAACCTAATAGTAAGACTGAGATCAATAAAGTTATTTTAGTTCCATATTTTTGAATTAACCAACCAGATAGAGGAGAAATAAATATTGCCAAAATCCCAGCTAAAGAAGAAGCTCCTACAATTACAGTTCTTGACCATCCAAGGTTTTCGCTCATTGGATACACAAATACTGCTATAGTTAATGTGGCTGCAGAATTTCTTACAAACATACTTGAACCGGATCCAGTAACAATTATCCAGCCATAATAAAATGGTATTTTTTTTTGAATAAATTTAGCGAATTCTTTCATAATCTATTTATTAAATCTCATAATAGAATGTAACATTATAAGTAATACAGTTTATAGTAGTTATCTAACCTAGTAATCAAATATGACATTAAAGTTTGAAATAAAAAAATATGTAAGAGAAATTGATTTAAATGAAGGCAAAAAAAAGTACTATGATATTTTGAGCTTAGCGAATGATAATAATGTTCAAATAGAAAACATTCCATTTTCTATAAGAATTTTATTAGAAAATGTATTGAGATCTTATGAAAAAAAACTCTCCAATTCCCACCATATCAATCAACTATTAAATTGGACTAAGGATTCAGTACCTGAAGCAGAATTTCCATATATGCCTGGAAGAGTTGTATTACAAGATTTTACTGGAATTCCAGTGGTTGTAGATTTGGCCTCCATGAGAGATGCAGTATCAGATTTGGGAATGGAACCTTCTATGATAAATCCAATTGTTAGGTCAGATTTGGTTATTGATCACTCAGTTCAAGTAGATTCTTTTGCACAGAATGATTCCATGAATTTAAATATTTTGAAAGAATTTGATAGGAATACAGAAAGATACAAATTATTGAAATGGGCTCAATCAGCATTTTCGAATTTTTTGGTTGTTCCTCCTGGTACAGGTATTGTTCACCAAGTAAATTTAGAAAACCTAGCAGAAGTTATTTTATCTTCAGAGAATAATTTTATTTTCCCAGATACATGTATTGGAACAGATTCTCATACAACTATGATAAATGGAGTTGGAGTTTTGGGTTGGGGAGTCGGTGGAATTGAAGCTGAAGCAGTAATGTTAGGGCAACCATATTATATGCAGGTTCCTGAAGTTGTAGGTGTAAATTTACATGGAAATATTCCTGAAGGAACTACTGCAACTGATTTGGTTTTGTCAATTGTAGAAACTCTAAGAAAAGTGGGAGTTGTCGAAAAATTTGTAGAATTTTATGGTGATGGATTGAAAAATTTATCTTTAACTGATCGAGCGACGATTTCAAACATGGCTCCCGAGTATGGTGCGACCTGTGGGTTTTTCCCAATTGATGATAGAACCATAGATTATTTATCTTTAACTGGAAGGCCAAGTGAGTTGATAGAAAGAGTTGAAACATATTCAAAATCAAATGCTTTGTTTTATCAACAAGATAATTTTCCTGAATATTCTATGAATGTAAATTTTGATTTGAGTGATGTTAGACCTTCATTGGCTGGCCCTAAAAGGCCTCAAGACAAATTATTATTATCACAGGTAAGCAAGAATTTTAAAGAAAGTTTTGATTTTAATTCAGTTGATTTATCTAAGGAAAAACTGGACAATGGATCTGTTGTCATTGCCGCTATTACCAGTTGTACTAATACTTCAAATCCCAATGTTATGGTGGGAGCGGGTTTAATTGCAAAAAAGGCTTTTGATTTGGGAATTAAACCCAAATCTTGGGTAAAAACTTCTCTTGCTCCAGGATCAAAAGTAGTAACCAGTTATTTAGAAAAATCTGGTTTGAATTATTATTTGGATAAGATAGGATTTCAAACAGTGGGTTATGGTTGTACAACTTGTATCGGTAATTCTGGACCATTACCCAATTTAATATCTAAAAAAGTAGAAGATGAAGAATTAACAGTTTCAGCAGTTTTATCAGGAAATAGAAATTTTGAAGGAAGAGTTCATCCTCAAGTGAAAGCTAACTATTTGGCTTCACCAATGTTAGTAGTTATTTACGCATTAACCGGAACTATAAATATAGATTTATCAAATGATCCTATCGCTAGAAATAAAGATGGTACCGAAGTTTACCTGAAAGATTTGTGGCCAACCTCTGATGAAATAGAAGACACTATAAACAAATCATTAAATTCTAAAATGTTTATAGAAGAATATAAATCTGCTTATGCTGGTCCTTTGGAATGGCAAAATTTAACTTCAACAGAAGAGAATCAGTTTAACTGGGATATTAATTCAACATATATTCAAAAACCACCTTATTTTTACGACTTTAATTTGACTCCTTATGAGAAAGATAAAATAACAGGAGCTAGGTGTTTAGTTAAATTGGCAGATTCCGTTACTACTGATCATATTTCACCAGCAGGCTCCATACCTCAATCAGCTCCTTCTGGTCAGTTACTAATTTCTAATGATGTTCCAAGATTTGAATTTAATTCTTATGGATCTAGGAGGGGAAACCATAATGTTATGGTAAGAGGAACATTTGGAAATATACGATTAAGGAATCAATTGGTTGATGATGAAGGAGATTGGACAATATTTTTTCCTGAAGAAAAAAAAATGAGAATCTTTGATGCTTCAGAAAAATACCAAGAATTAGGAATTCCTTTAATTGTTATTGCGGGTAAGGAATATGGAACAGGTTCTTCAAGAGATTGGGCAGCAAAAGGACCTTCTTTGTTGGGGGTTAAGGTTGTAATCGCAGAAAGTTATGAAAGAATACATAGGTCAAATTTAGTAGGAATGGGAATAGTACCACTACAATTTCTTGAAGGAGAAAACTCTAACACTTTAGATATAGATGGTACAGAAACTTTTGATTTTCAAGATTTGGAAAATAAAATTAAACCTAATTCAAAAATAAATGTAATTGCAAAAAAACAAGACGGATCATTTGTAAACTTTAAAACCCTTATAAGGATTGATACAAATATAGAAGCTGAATATTATTTACATGGAGGATTATTACCATTTGTTTTACGGAAGATGATTAGAGAGCAGAGTTAAGGCTTTCCAAGGGAGTTCTAACTATCCATTCAAATTTGGCATTCTGTAATTTTAATGGGATCACTTTTTGATTATTCAGTAATGCTTCAACTCCTATTTGACCAAAAATCAATTTAATTAATATTTTAGGGACAGGCATTGTCATAAAAGGTTTTATAACTTGATTTAGATCTTTAAATACTTCATTAAATCGTAAATTATTGTTTGAAGTTATGTTTACTGGTCCCATTATCTTTTCATTTTGGATTATATGTTGTATTGCCCTTAAAGTATCTAAAAGAGAAATCCAAGGGAAAAAAAAATCACCACCATTTATACTGTTTGTGCCAATAATTTTACAAAATTTTTTTAATTGATTAAACATATATGAGTCATTGTGAATAATATTTCCAAATCTCAGATTAACTATTCGCAAATTTCTGAATGATGATTTATTTTCCCATTCATTTGAAATATCTGATAAAATTCCAGTACCTTTTGAGGAATATTCATTTAATATTTCATTAGGTCTATCACCATAAAATCCACATGCTGAAGCAGAAATAAATAATTTTGGTAACTTTGTAGAAGCCTCAAAAGTTGATATAAACGTTTCAATAGGATTATACCTACTTGATTTTATTTCTCTAAGTTTATTCCTAAAGGGAGATATAATTTTTTTACCATTTAAGCTAATTATTACATCTGATTTTTCAACCAAAGCTTTATTTAATTTAAAATTGTCCGGTTCCCAATACTGAATATCATTATTTTCTGATAAATTTGGATTTCTCGTTAATAATTGAATTTGATGATTCTTTCCTAATAAAAATTTTGATAAATTTTTACCAATAAATCCACTTGCGCCTGATATTAAAATTTTCATATGATTTATAAAAAATACAAATAATAGTAACAATGAATAACAAAAATTCTGATATATTATCTGTAAAACTTATACTAATTTATCATCAGTATAACAACAAATAATTTTATATATGACAATAAATAACACAGAAAAATTAATAAAAAAAATATCAAATACACTAATTGGTTTCATAGAAAGTTTGGACGAAAATCAGAAATCAAAATTGATATTTGATTTCTCCGATGATGAAAGATATGTATGGTACTATACACCGCATGTACAAAATGGTCTTTTAATATTTGATATGAGACCATTCCAAAGAAATTATGTTTACGATTTAATGAAATTATCATATTCCATTAAAGGATATGAAACATCTAGATCCATAATCAATCTAGAAACAATTTTGGGAGATTATGAAGGCAGACATGTTGGTGATAACAGAGGTGGATCAGGACATTGGATTAGATCTCCTGAGAGGTATTGGATCGCAATTTTTGGAGATCCATATAAAAGTGAATCACCTTGGGGATTTAGAATAGGAGGGCACCATATAGGTTTAACCGTTAATGTGATTAATAAAGAAATTAGTATTCATCCCCTGTTTTTTGGTGCAAATCCAGCAAAAGTTATAGACGGTCCACGGAAAGGATTCCGTACTCTTGCATTAGAAGAAGACTATGGTCGTGAACTGATTACGTCGTTACCTGATGAAAAAAGAAACAAAGCGATTGTATCAACTATAGCACACGATGATATTTTGACTATGAATTATAGAACTTTTGATAAAGAAAAATTTACTCAGGGAATTATTTTTTCAGATTTAAGCGATTCTGAACGTGATAAACTTCTCAAATTAATTGATATCTATATAAATAGATTTAATGACATAATTTCTCGTCAATATAAAATAAAAATTAATCAAATAGGTTTTGAAAACACATATTTTGCTTGGGCAGGTTCAATTAATGAATCACAAGGACATTATTACTCAATAAAACATGATAATTTTCTGATTGAATATGATAATACACAGAATAATGCTAATCATATACATTCTGTTCTAAGAGATTTTGCTTCAGATTATGGCGAGGATCTATTGGCTTTACATTATAAATCTAGCCATTCTCACTAAGTCGACAATATATTTATGATTTCATCTTGATCGTTCAAATCAATGTCATATGCGTTTGGATTACTTGGCAACCCTGGTAAAGTAATTATATCTCCTGCTAAAGTAACTATTTGCTTTGCTCCTGCTAACACCCTAACTTCCTTGATTGGTATTTTATGACCTTTAGGAGCTCCTCTAAGTTTTGGATTCGCTGAAACTGACAAGTGCGTCTTTGCCATACAAATAGGAAAATTCCAACCTTGTTGCTCGAAAAGTTTAATAGTAGTTCTTGTTCTAGGACCCCAAATAACGCCACTTGCTGAATATATTTCTGAAGTTAATATCCTTACTTTTTCTAAAGTGGGTTCTTTGTCATCATATAATAAATTAACTTCATCAGATTTGTTATCTAAATTAGTAATATACTGAGCTAATTCTGTCATACCTGAACCCCCTTCTGCAAATCCATTAGATTCAATAGCTACAGAATTATTTTCTTCACATATTTTTTTTACCAATTTGATTTCTTCCTTAGAATCTCCTGGAAATAAATTTATAGCAACTACAGATTGTAGTCCATATTTAGAAACAATTTCTATTGCATTGATCAAATTTTCGGAACCTCTAATTATTGCTTCATTATTTTTTGTCATTAATTCTTTTATGTCCACTCCTCCATGCCATTTTAGTCCTCTAATAGTGGCTACAATAACTGCACAAAATGGTTTAGGACCCCCTTGTCTAACTTTAATATCCATAAATTTTTCAAAACCTAAATCAGCACCGAATCCAGCTTCAGTTATAACATAATCTGCATAAGAAGTTGCTAATTGGTCAGCTAATATTGAAGAGCAACCATGAGCAATATTACCAAACGGACCCATATGAACTATAGCTGGTTGTCCTTCAATTGTTTGAGCCAAGTTAGGTTTTATTGCATCTTTAAGTAAAGCCATCATTGAGCCTACACAATTTATATCTTTTGCTAGAACTGGAGTTTTATCTTTTTTCCACCCAACGACAATTGAACTTAATCTATCTCTCAGATCTTTTTGTGAATCAGTTAAGGCAAGTATGGCCATAATTTCTGAAGCTGAAGATATATCAAAACCTGTGGATCTAAGTGGGGCAGTACTCGACCCTCCCGTTCCACTTATTATAGATCTCAAAGATCTATCTTCTGCATCAGTAACCCTTCTCCAAGTAATATCTTCAGCTGAGAAATCTTTTATTTTATTTCTATAGACGGCATTATCTACCATTGCTGCCAATAGATTATGGGCTGATTCCATAGCATGAAAATCGCCATTGAAATGTAAATTTATATCTTCTGCTGGTTGTACAGTGGCTCGACCACCGCCTGTACCTCCACCTTTATGTCCAAAAACTGGACCAAGAGAGGGTTGTCTAATCGTTAATGCAACATTTTGATTAATTTTTCCAAAACCTTGAGTTAAACCCACTGCAATTGTTGATTTACCTTCTCCAAGAGGAGTAGGAGTTATTGCTGTAACAACAAGTAAATTAGATTTTCTATTTTTTTTAATTGCATCTAGGGAAATCTTGGCTTTATAATTTCCATAATTTTCAATAGCATCTTTATCAAGACCAAGTTTTTCTGCAATTTGTTCAATTCTTATTAATTTTTTCATAAATCTTTCTTAGTATTTGGGCTTTTAATTAAAAGTATCAAAAATGATGCAGTAATGCATAAAATTGCCATGCTTAAAAGAGAGTAAAGATAAGTATTTGTAGAATCATAAATAAACCCAACTATGACAGGCGAAATCATCATTCCTATTCCCATTGGTAAGGCATTAAGACCTAATATCGTTGCATAATGTTTACCTCCAAAGAATTCTCCTCTAAGGGAATGTAAAATGGGAGTTCTCATACCAAATCCTATCCCCCATAGCAAAGAAAAAAGGAATGCATCAAAATAATTATTAGCAAAAGCTAAAATTACTAATGAAACAGATTGTACTAAAAATAACACTGGTAATATGATTCTCTTATTATATCTATCCCCCAAAATACCTCCACTTATTTGACCAATAAAAGATATTATTGCTATCAGTGGCAGAATTGTGCCAGCTAAATATATTGTTAGATTAACTCCATCATGATCTGTCAAATATAAAAAAATATGTGCACTTATTGCACCAACAGAAACATTTGCTAGTAAATGACAAATAGCTATTATCCAAAAATTCTTGTTTCTAATTGCTTGACGTGGCTCTATATTAGTAATAATAATCTTTTTAGGACTATCTTTAGGTATAATAAAGTCAAGATTAGGTTTTTTGCGAATAACTAAAGATATCAATGGCCCAACTACTAAAAATATAATCCCTAAGACCACCATTGTTTGTCTCCAACCTATGCTTTCTATTGATAAAACCATGAGTGGAGTGAAAAAACCGCCAAAAGAACTACCTCCAATAACCCAACTCATCGCTTTAGTCCTTTGATGGGGCATCCATGCATTAACTACTGACATAGAAGGTACAAATCCACCTATGCTTGTTCCCACAGATATTACAAAATAAGATGCATAATAAAATAGAATAGTGTCAATAGAACTTAACCAAAACAATCCGACTGAAGAAATTGCAAACCCTATTATAACCATTTTCCAAGCACCAAATTTATCACTCAAAAAACCTTCTATTGGACCTAATAAAGCACCACCAAATCTACCAAATGAAGCAACTCCAGAAACTACAGCTCTTGACCAGCCAAACTCATCTTCCACTGCTTTGAAAATAACACTTCCAGCACTAAAGGTCGGAATACTAGAAAAAAAAGCATTGACCCCTCCTGCGAGACTTACCCACCAACCATAATAGATTTTTTTTATAGAGAAGTTTTTTTTTATCATTAAGCGTGTACACGGTTTAGTGTACCCCTTAGCATGTAAACGGTAAGAGGTAAATTTATACTTTTATAAAATCCCCCTCGACATAATCATAAAATATTGGTTTGCCAGTTGGAATTTCCAATTTAGATATGTCCTCATCTGTTATTTTTTCTATTATTTTTACAAGTGCTCTTAGACTATTGCCGTGAGCAGTTATAAGAATATTCTTATTTTCTTCAATTTTTTTCAAAATGTTTTCTTTGTGGAATTCATTTACTCTTTCCAAGGTATCTTTTAGAGATTCTCCACTAGGGAATTTATCTTTAGGAATATTTTTGAATATACTCTTTTTCACCAACGTCTCAATATCATTTCTACTTATTTGTGGTGGTTTTGTTAAATAGTCTCTTCTCCAAAGAAATATCTGTTTTGTTCCATATTCTTTTTCTATTTCACTTTTATTAAGTCCTTGGAGTTTCCCATAATGTCTTTCATTCAATCTCCAATCTTTTTTTATCTCAATGTTTTCTTTGTCTAGAACATCTAATATTATTTTTCCAGTTTTATAGGCACGTTTAAATATTGAGCTGTATGCTAGATCTATAAGTATATTTTTTTCTTTTATCTGTTTTCCGGCATCTTCAGCTTCTTTTTCACCCTCAATATCTAAATCGATGTCAATCCAACCTGTAAAACGATTTTCCTTATTCCACAGACTTTTACCATGTCTAACTAAGATTAATTTTCCCAAGTGATTACCTTAAATTGACTTTATTTTGAAACATACTATCAATTATTCCTTAATAAATTAAGTTTTTCTTTATGTAAATAATTTTTTAATTTATCTATATCTTCATATGATTCAATTATTTCAATTGCATATAGATAATTTGATTCAGGGATATAATTACTAGATTCTGCTAAGCATCTTTCTACCCAAACATCTTTATTTTCAAGTATTTTTTTAGAGCATGGTTTCATAGTAAAATTTCCGATAGAGTCATTGTATTCATTAAAATATACTATTTGTAATGGCATAATTGTTTTGTACATCCAGAATGCTTTATCTTGAGGAGTCTGAAATTCAAAAATCATACCGTCAATTCCTTTATTTAAATCTTTAATACACATCAGTCCTGTTTGTAATTCAAACGGTTTTTTTGCAACATATAATTCCAACTTTAATTCACCAAAGTTATTATTTAGAATCACTGATTTAGTTTTTAAGTTCAAATTATTTGGGTTACATCTATTTAGTATGTATGCAACATCTTTTTTTATCCAATCAGAATCTATCACACAAGAATTTAAACAAATCATAAACGTAAAAGATACTACAAAACCCAATTTCATTGATCTAATAAACTTTTAACTTTTCTAGGGATTTCAAATACAATATTTTCACTTTTATCTTCAACTTTATGTACTGATTTTGGTTTCAATTTTGTAATTATTTCATATACTAACTTATCTGGAGTTGAAGCTCCTGATGTAACTCCTAATTTATTGATATTTATTAACCATTCTGGTTTTATCTCTTCAAATGAATTGATTAAATATGAGTTAGTTCCTGAATCGATTGCAACATCTTTAAGTCTATTACAGTTAGATGAATTTGAGGCTCCAACTACCAAAACTAAGTCAACTTCTTTTGCTAGTTTCACAGTTACCTCTTGTCTATTAGTTGTAGCATAACAAATATCATTCCTGATCAAAGCGTTTGGATAAATTTTCTTTATTTTCTCGATAGTATTTTTTGTATCTCTTACAGATAATGTTGTTTGAGACAAAACAACTATATCTTTTTTGTTCTTGGAAGATTTTTTTGTTAATTCAAATTTTTCTCGGTCATCTATAATTTTCATTTTGGTTTGTCCAGAAGTTCCTATTACTTCTTGATGTCCTTTATGACCAACAAGAATAATTTCTTTATCTTCTTTGGAATATTTTTTGGCTTCATTATGTACTTTTGTCACTAGAGGGCAAGTGGCATCAATTACCTTGAGATTTTTTGTTTCAGCAATTTCATAATCTTTTGGTGGGGAACCATGGGCAGAAAAAACTACGGTTGAATCGTTTGGTATTTGTGATACATCCTCTACTGTAATTGCGCCTTTACTTTCTACTTCTGATACAACAACTGAGTTGTGTACTATTTGATGTTTTACATATACTGGAGGCCCAAATTTTTTTAAAGCATATTCAACTAAATCAATAGCTAATACTACCCCTGCACAAAATCCTCTAGGACTTGCTAAATAAATATCCATAATTTCTAAATTATTTTTTTATATAAACATTATATAAATTTTCTATTTAAATGTTTTTTTTTTTATATACCTCAAAAATTTATTATTATTTAAATTATTTTTTGATAGATTATGAGAAAGGACAAAATTTACTCTAATGAAAAATTTACAAAAAGGACCATTGATTTTAAGCGGAAATGCTCATTCCTCTTTGGCTAACGAAATATCTAAGTATATTGGCCAAACGCTTACGAAAGCTGAAGTTTTTAAATTTAATAACGATAACACATTTGTAAGGATATTGGAAAATGTAAGAGAAAGAGATGTTTTTATAATACAGCCAACTTCCTTTCCAGTTAATGATAATATAATGGAACTTTTGATAATGATAGATGCTGCTAAGAGAGCATCTGCTGGTAGAATCACGGCAGTAATGCCATATTTTTCATATGCAAGAACAGATAAAAAAGATCAACCTAGAGTCCCTATTACAGGTCGTTTAATTGCTGATTTAATTACAACCGCTGGTGCAGATAGAGTGATGCTTATGGATTTACATGCTGGGCAAGTACAAGGATTTTTCTCTTCTACGGTTGATGAATTAACAGCTCTTCCGATATTAGCTAGATATTTTTTTGATAAGAAACTTGATAATATCGTTGTAGTTTCACCTGATACAGGAGGAACAAAAAGAGCAAGAGATTTTGCTTCAAAACTTAGAGCTCCCTTAGCAATTATAGAAAAGAGGAGAATAGGAAACAAAGATACCGTCGAAAGTTTAAATATTATCGGTTCTGTAGAAGGAATGACAGCGATTGTTTTTGATGATGAAATTAATACGGGAAGTACAATGATTTCTGCTGGAGAAATATTGATAAAGAATGGAGCAAAACAAGTTTATATTTCAGCAACCCACGGAATTTTTCCAAACGATTCTTTAAATAAATTGCTAGACTCAAATGATATTAAAGAAATAGTTGTAACTAATACTTTACCAATTGAACACAAACACGATAAATTAACTATTTTGTCTATCTCTGAATTAATTGGTGAAGCAATTAAAAGGATTAATAGAGGAGACTCAGTTGGTGCTTTGTTTATGTGAAATAATATATGTTTAATTTGTTAAAAAAATTTTTAAGTAGTTCTAATGAATCTGAAATTGCTGAATTACAAAAATTAGTTGATGATATTAATGCTACAGAAAGTCATTATGCCTCTTTAGATGATGAAGTATTAAGTTCTCAAACTGATTTGCTAATTGAGAAGTATGAAAACCTACAAAGCTTGGATGAGATATTAATTGATGCATTCGCTGTAGTTAGGGAAACATCCAAGAGAATTTTGGCAATGAGACATTTTGATGTTCAGTTGATGGGAGGTGTGAGTTTACATCAAGGAAAAATTTCTGAAATGAGAACTGGAGAAGGTAAGACTCTTATTGCTACTCTAGCTGTTTATTTAAACTCATTATCCAAAAAAGGAGTACATGTTGTTACAGTTAATGATTATTTAGCTAAAAGAGACGCTTTGTGGATGGGTAAGATTTATAAATTTTTAGGATTGACTGTGGGTTGTATCCAAAATGGAGGATCAATGACTTTGGAATATGAGACAGATTCTTCGAATTTAATTCTGATTGATTGTCCACGATCAGAAGCATATAAATCCGATGTTGTCTATGGTACTAATAATGAGTTTGGATTTGATTATTTGAGAGATAATATGGCACAAACTCATGAAGAAAAAGTACAAAGTGATTTGAATTTTGCAATTGTTGATGAAGTAGATAATATTTTAATTGATGAAGCTAGAACTCCATTAATTATTTCTGGTCCTGCACCAGATAAAACGCAGGATTATAAAAGATTTTCTATGATTGCTGCAAAATTAAACCACGACACAGATTATCAATTAGATCCTAAAAGACAATCTATAGCTATTAATGAAACAGGTATAGACAAAATAGAAAATATTTTAAAAATTGACAATTTATATTCTGAAGAAAACCAAATTTATTCTCATCTTATAGATAATGCAATTAAGGCAAATGAATTTTATAAAAAAGATCAACAATATGTAGTTAGAGATTCAGAAATAATAATTGTAGATGAATTTACAGGCAGATTGATGGAAGGAAGGAGATATTCAGATGGATTACATCAAGCAATTGAGTCAAAAGAATCAGTTGAAATAAGAAGAGAATCAATTACTTATGCGACTATTACTTTACAGAACTATTTTAGGTTATATAAAAAACTTTCGGGTATGACTGGTACTGCAGTGACAGAAGCAGAGGAATTCCAAAAAATATACAAATTAGATGTTATTGAAATCCCAACTAATAAACCTTCTAAAAGAGCAGATTTGCCTGACCAAATTTTTATGACTGAAAATGCCAAATGGAATGCCGTTGCGAATAAGATTGAAGAATTAAATAAAGATAGAGTCCCTGTGTTAGTCGGAACTACTACGATTGAAAAATCAGAATTTTTATCAAATATTTTGAGATCAAAGAATATTAAATGTAATATTTTGAATGCTAAACAACATGAATCAGAAGCTGTAATCATTTCAGAGGCAGGAAGTCCTGGATCAGTTACTGTTTCGACAAATATGGCTGGTAGAGGTACTGACATAATTTTAGGAGGAAACCCAGAAAAATTTAATAATTCTGATGAATGGGATATTGCACATGATCAAGTAATCACAACGGGAGGTCTGTACGTTATAGGGACTGAGCGTCATGAATCAAGACGTATAGATAACCAATTAAGAGGACGATCTGGTAGGCAAGGAGATCCAGGAACTACTCAATTTTATATATCTACAGATGATTCATTAGTAAAAAGATTTGGTGGTGATAGGATAAAGGCTGCAATGAGTGCTTTCAAATGGGATGAAAATGAAGCTGTAGAAAACAAAATGATCTCTAGATCTATAGAATCAGCTCAGACAAAAGTTGAAGCATTTCATTTTGAAATAAGAAAAACTCTAGTTGATTATGATGATGTTATGAATACTCAAAGAGATGTGATTTATAAGTTAAGAGCAAAGGCCTTATTAGAATTTGACCTATCGGAAGATGTTTTAGAATATGTTACTGAAATAATAAATGAAGGTACTAATAATTTGGATATAAATGATGAAATGGAAAAAATTAATAGAATTGCATTCTTAAGAAACTTTTTCCCAGAAGATAATATAAAAAAGATCATTGAAGAAAATGAATTATCCCCAAATATTTTGATTGAAGAATCTAAAAAAATATATACAGATCGACAAAATATGCTTGGTGAGGATCTATCTAAGAAATTAGATAGCCAAATCTTTTTAAATGCAATTGATGCAAGATGGGTTGAACATTTAACCATGATGGATAATGTGAGACAATCGATTGGATTGGAGGCAGTTGGGCAAAGAGACCCCTTGATTCAATATAAAAAAATGGGATTTGATATGTTTTCAGATTTAATAACTAACATAAAGACTCAGATAGCGAGCGATGCTATAAAAATCAGTACTATTCAAAAAAATAGAATTGATCAAAATAAATATAAAACCATTAAACAGAATTTTCAATACGAGCAAACTAAGAATAATATGCAGAATGCTTCAAATAGCTCTAATATTGATAATAATCTTTCCAGAAGAGATAGGCGAAGACTTGAAAGAATGAATAAGAAAAAAATGAAAAAAAGTGTCTAAAGAATCCTTATGAGTAGCCTAACTGATTATGAAATTGATTTAATAAATAAGTTTTCTGATATTAATGAAAAGAATTATCAAACAAATATTTTATCAATGATTCGTCTTTGGAAAATCAAAAAAAAATCTTATTATGATTATCTTGTTGGATATGAAGCTTTAAACTGGAAAAGATTGGCCGTTCAGATTTTAAACAATTTTAAAATCAAGGAGAATCTACTGATAGAAATATATCAATGGTTGTCAATTCCTGAAATTTATTCTGGGATGTCTGAATTTCAATTCAGACATCTCATGGGATTTGAGAAATATACGTCATATTTGTCTTATTTTTACGGGGTTTTAATAGAAAGAAGTATTTTATGTTACGTAGAAAGAGAAAATTATAAAAAACGTATATCTAATGGTAAAAGTACTGTAAATGTACTTAATGTTAGTTATGAACATATTTATGGTTATAGTTTTCTTCATTTATATGAAGAATATTGTAAGAAATCTTCCATATCAAATAAAAAACATTATGAATATGATGATGAAAATTTTACATATTATTGTTTTAAAAAAAGAATAAAAGATTCAGAACCTGCAAAATTGGCTTCTGATACTAAAAAAGGAACGATTTTTTTGCAAGAATTAATGAGATCAGAAGAAAAAAGATTAGGATTATCAAATAATAAAGTGAAATATAGCAAAATATATTGATTGATTTTTTTTATCAATGAGAAAATATTAAAGTAATTTATGTACATAAATTGTAAGAGAGTATGAAAATTAATAAAAAATATAAAATTATTGATCCTAAAAACTTACCCAAAAGATATGAATTTAAAGATAAAGAGAAATTTTGGAGAGACATTTGGGAAGACAAAGGTATTTATAAACGATTGAAAGGAAAATCAAGATCAGCATCGTTCGTTATAGATTCTCCACCTCCAACAGTTTCAGGATCATTACACGTAGGACATATTTTTTCTTATACTCATCAAGATATAATCGCTCGCTACAAAAGGATGCAAAATTTCAATGTCATTTACCCAATGGGTTGGGACGATAATGGCTTACCTACTGAAAGAAGAGTGCAGAACATATTTGGAGTTAGAATTGATAATGACATTCCATATATCAAAGATTTGGATATCTATAAAAGAAAAAAAGAGTTGGGATTAACGAATGATGATTCTTTGATTATCAACAGGCAAAATTTTATAGAAATGTGTCATAAAGTTACAGAAAAAGATGAAATTGTTTTCAAAGACTTATTTAGAAGGATGGGATATTCGATTGATTGGCAAGATGAGTATGCAACTATTGATAATAAATCTAGATATATTGCCCAATCTTCGTTTGTAGACTTATTTAATAAAAAACATGTTTATCAATCAAATGCTCCAACAATGTGGGATGTAGATTTTCAAACTGCTGTAGCTCAAGCAGAGATAGAGGATAGAGAAATTCAAGGCGCTTATCATGATTTAAGATTTGGGATTGAAGATTCCAAACAAGATATAATAATTTCAACTACTAGACCTGAACTNTTAGCTGCATGNGTTGGAATNACAGCNCANCCTGATGATAAAAGATACNAAGATTTNTTTGGNAAGAAGGCGATATCNCCTGTTTTTTTTGCTCCTATTCCAATTTTNTCAAGTGAATTAGTNGATAAAGAAAANGGCACTGGTATCTTGATGGTTTGTACATTTGGAGATCAGACAGATGTAATTTGGTGGAGAGAAAATGATCTCCCATTAAGACAAATNTTTAGTTCAGANGGGAAAATCTTGGANATAAATTTTTCAGATGATGAAGAAAANAANATCTGGGTNAGTTTAAATCAAAAACTTGCTAACATTAATGCTANAAAAATATTTGATAAAANTNTAAANGAAGCAAAGAAAATAATAATTGACCTTTTGAAAGATCCTAANAANTCTTCGACNGGGAAAATTCCATTAATTTCTGATCCCAAAAAAATTTTACACCCAGTTAGATTTTATGAGAAAGGTGAATCTCCTATAGAATATCTNTCAACNAGACANTGGTTTGTTCNAATACTTGATAAAAAAGAAAAACTATTGGANATGGGAGANAANATAAANTGGCATCCAGATTATATGTCAAAAAGATTTTCNAANTGGACTGANAATNTNTCTTTGGATTGGTGTATTAGTAGGCAACGGTTTTTTGGAGTTCCNATTCCNGTTTGGTATCGTNTANATGAAAATAANACAATAGATTTNGATAATGTAATTTTGCCAAATATANANGATTTACCTATTGATCCAGTTATTGATACACCACCTGGATTTACAGAANATCAAAGAAATAAACCTAANGGTTTTATTGGAGAACAAGATGTTTTTGANACTTGGTTTACTTCTTCTATGTCNCCTCAAATTGTTTCAAATTGGGGNATAAAAAATNAAGAAGAAATGGACAAANTATTNCCTATGGATATACGNCCNCAAAGTCATGAAATNATTAGNACTTGGGCTTTCTATACAATTGTAAAATCGTTATTACATCATAATTCCATTCCTTGGAAAAATGTAGTAATTTCTGGNTGGATATTNGATCCNGATAGNAAAAAAATGAGTAAGTCTAGAGGAAATGTAATNACNCCNATNGANACAATNGAACAATTTGGCTCTGATGCAGTNAGATATTGGGCAGGNTCAGCTCGATTAGGGACGGANACNACATATGATGAAAGTGTTTTTCTCNTAGGAAATAAATTAGTNACTAAATTATATAATGCNGCAAAATTTGTNTTATCTCATGATTCAAGTGAAACNAACGANATTAANGAATTGGATGCTTCNTTTTTACANGANTTACAAAAATTAATAAANGATGTGACAAATTGTTATGATAAATTCGAATTTGCACAAGCATTACAACTNTCAGAAGAATTTTTCTGGAACATCTANACAGATAATTATATTGAACTTGTAAAAAAGAGNGTTTTNAATTCNGAAGGTGAAGAAAAGAAATCTGCAGTTACAACNTTAAGAATNGCNTTATCNNTATTNCTTAGANTTTATGCCCCAGTNTTACCTTCAATTACGGAAGAAATNTGGTCNTGGTGTTTTGCAAAAGAAACAAATACANATTCAATNCATCAAAGTAATTGGCCNAATGTNTTAGAATTNAANAAGTTTAATNCNCCANAAAANAAAGATTCTTTAGACGTAGCTATAAAGACTATANGNGCNATNAGAAAAACAAAAACTNCTAATGNTATTGGATTAGGNAAACCAGTAGATTCAATAAAATTAATAATTAATACNCATCAAAAAGATATTTTAACNAANATNATGNATGATGTNNGNAATGCNGCTGNNTGNTATNATTTTNGCTTTGAATNATCTGATTCTGAAGAAATAGAAGCTATAATATCNGAAAAAAATGTGTAGAAGTCTTCCTGAATTATCANTGNTTNTTGGAGGTTCTGGAGGGNTTTTAGGGTTTATAATTTCNTTTATAAAATTGCATTTNNGNAAAAAATAANAATATTTATCTTCACCAAAACGATATGTACATTATACTAAAGCGTACGAATTANTTATTTAAAGGGATCTTAANCCTACTTTTCCTTTGTATTTATAATTTTTTTTTCTAAATTCATTAATTANTTTNGATTCTTTTAATCTGACTTCCTNACATACTTTCAAAGTTTCTTCAGCTATTTCTANNGGTATTCTNGTNATNCCNTCTNCATCACCNATTAATAAATCATTTGGATTTATTNATAGATTGGCNACTTCTACTNGTGTTTGAGTCTCTATCAAATTAAATGGNCCATGTCCTGGGACCCTACCTGTACCCCAGANAGGACATTTTGCCTGAATGATACCAGGAAGNTCTCTAATNGACCCTTCAGCAATAACACCTACNGCTCCNANAGCNTTATGCTTATGTGCCATNCCATCNCCCATAATAGCAGCTCTTCCNTTATCTTTTTCAATATCTTGAAGTACTCCTATAACNGGNAGATCACATTTTGAAACTTCATCATAATAATTATCCCAGTCAATTACAGTTTTTTGTNTATTTAGAGGAGTTACCTTTGCNGTTATTGNTATTCCNACNACTGNNTTTTGGNCAAGATAGAANGATTTTAAAGAAGGACCTGTATAATCTTGTGTTTCAGNTGTGAAACCCCTTATTAAAATCATNGCATTTTGAACTGTTGCAGAATCATATTCNGATAAGTCNCTAATAATTTNTTTAATNTNTTTCATTGTTTTNCTATTCTAATTCNACGTTTAATTCTTCNCCTGGGAAAAATTCTCTCCATGGTTGAAAATTTTCAACGAAAGTTTTTCCTTCTTCTATAGACGATAGTCCTTTTATTGCCCTAGATGGATCGTANCCTGTCGTTTTGGCCAATGCTTCGATTCCTCTTTTAGTATCTCTTACTCCACCAACTACGAATTGATCCTTTTCATCATCTTCCACAACTAAGTCNATACCCATTTTTTTTTGTTTCCAAAATAGTCTCAATAATTTCTCCTATGATAAATAATTTTTGGCCTTATCTAATATTATGTGGGCCAAAGTAGTTTTTTCCATTAAAGGTAATTTTTCTANATTGTTTTTTTCAATTATTATAGCTTTATTTTGATCAGAACCAAACCCNCTATTTTTCTNAGTNATGTCATTTGCAACAATTATATTACAATCCTTTGATGTAAANTTTTCTTTTGCATTTTCCAANAGATTTTCTGATTCTGCTGCAAAACCAACNTTTACTATATTNGATTTATTTATACTTTTTAANATATCTGGNTTTTTTTCAAGGTATAANTTAGTTAACTGATCTTTTTTNAATTTATTTCTATTTATTGTTTTAACTCTAAAGTCCCCNACAGCNGCAGCCATTANAATTAGATCAGAATCCTCTATNTTGTTAAATATCTCTGTTTTCATTTCTTCAGCAGTCTGGATTTTCACATAATCAATTCCTTCGATTNTATGATTCTTATAAAGATTTGANTGAATCATNGTAACNTTAGANCCTCTGTCCCTTAATGCTTCNGCAATTGCAATGCCCATTTTCCCTGAAGATTTGTTAGTTATAAATCTAACAGGATCTATTGCTTCTCTGGTACCCCCGGCAGTTACTATCGATTTTACATTTTTGTAATCATTGTTTTTAGAAAAGATGTATTTTATTTTATCCAAAATTTCTTCTGGTTCAGACATTCTTCCTTTTTCATTTATACCTGAGGCTAATCTTCCTTTGTCTGGACCGGTAAAGAAAGTTTTATCATCCAACAACTTTTTTATGTTTTCTGTTACTTGCTTTGATTTATACATCTCACCATCCATTGCAGGGGCTATTAATATTGGTGCACTTGTAGCTAAAACACTCCCTATAATAGGATTGTCCGAAATTCCCAATGCTAATTTAGCTATTGTATTCGCAGTGGCAGGAGCTATCACAATGATGTCTGCTTTTTTTGCTAACTCAATATGATCTATATTTAAATTAGTTTTTTCACCGTAATAACCAGTAATAACAGAATTGTGAGTTATACCAGAAAAAGAAGATTCTCCTACAAATTCTTTCGAGGATTGTGACATTATTACTTGTACATTAGCCCCTTCTTTTACCAATAAAGATGCTAAAAAAATAGATTTATAAGCAGCTATGGATCCCGTTACTCCAAGAATTATATTTTTATTTTTTATTATATTTTTATAAGTCATAACTATATTTTAAACCCAAAAGAGATAAATATTCATTAAATATATACTTTGATTTCAAATTTGGAGTAATTAAATAACTGCCTCCACCTGTAATAACGAAATTAATTTTTTCGTTATTATTTGAAAGTTGTTCTTTATATGCTTTTAACGTACCCTCAATTAATTCAACATAACCTAATATAATTCCAGATTGAATTGATTCTTCGGTACTTCTTCCTATTACATTTTTTGGAATTTTCAAATCAACAGGTTTTAATAAAGCCGTTGATTTGAAAAGACTATCAGCAGCCATAAATAAACCTGGAAGAATGGATCCTCCTAAATATTCATTATCTTTTGTAATAGCATCGAAAACCAAACATGTTCCTATGTCTAAAATAACACATGGAGTTCCATATAACTTTATCGCTGCTAATGAATCTACCAATCTATCTACTCCAACATCAGTAGGGGGNTTGTATACGTTTTTGAAGGGGAAGTTAAAATTATGATCAACAATANTAGGATCTTTACTAGNAATTATTTTTGCCGCATTGGATACTATGTGAGTTTTATTTGGTACAACAGAACTTATGATAGTTTCGACTTTTGATTTAATTTCATTTTCAATGTGGAGTAAACTTACAATGGAAGATGCTATTTCAAATTCACTTTTATTGTCTTGAGTTGAAATNTTTGCAACAGACTCTAACTCATTATTGCAAAATAAGCCAATATCAATATTTGTATTACCTATATCTATGGTTAAGAGATATTTCATTTGTTTTTTTATCGATAAAAACAATTATAAACTATTAGCCATTGGGAAGATCTTTGATATTACTTCTGCACATGCTTTTGCTATTTCAGTATGTTCTTTTTGTGTACCGTGAGATGCTCTAAGCTGAATATAATGAATCCAACTTCTTAAAGTCCCATTCATATATAATCGGCTTATGGTATTTCCTTCTGGAAGAACAGCGCGAGCTTGTTCTTTTGCAATTCCATTTTCAACAGCCCATTTATAATTTTCTATTGCAGAATTAATAACTTGTTTTTGTCTTTTTTCCCATTCTATATTTAAATCTTTGTTTTCAGATTTTATTGAGTTTTGTCGATTTTTTTTATCCTGTAAACGAGTTTCTCTAACAACAAAATCCAGATCTTTAGTTGGATCAGCATATCTTTGACTAAATTCCTGAAAACTAAAACTTCTATGCCTTAAGATCTGTCTTGCTATATCTCTTGTGGTCTCAATTTCAAGGCAAGCAGTGACCATTTCCAAGGGAGACCAATGTGAATGGTTTATCAAGTATCTGATTAGCTTTTCACTTGTTTCAGCATTTAATTGGTTTGAAGGATTAGAAACTCTTGCACAAAATGCTATTAAATCTTGAGCATCACCTATTCCCATCTCTTGAAATTCTTTAGAAGGTTGAGAGTAACTTACTAGTTTGACTTTCATATCTTTACTATAATAATAATCTTGTTGGTTTTTCAAGATTTTGTTTAAATTCATTCATAAAAATAGCAGCTTCAGCTCCGTCACCAACTCTATGGTCTGCAGAAAGAGTTGCATACATGATTTCTCTAACTAAAATTTGATCATTAATCACCTTGGGTTCTTTTTTTACTGTACCCAAAGCAATTATTCCGCTTTGTGGAGGGACTATAATTGCNGTAAAAGAATGGGTTCCAAACATTCCTAAATTTGATGTAGAAAACGTTGCTCCAGTCAATTCATCATTAGTTAAGTTTTCACCATCTCCTCTTGCCCTTTTACCTAAACTTTTTGATGCGATAGATAAAGCAAATAAATCTAAATTTTGTGAATCTAAAATAGCTGGGACTATCAAGCCTTGATCTAGTGCTATAGCTATTCCCAAATTTATAGATGAATGNCCTGTTAGTTTTTCACCATCAAAAAATGAATTCCATTTAGGATATTTGATAAGTGAATTAATAGTTGCTTTTAAAACCAAGTCATTTACTGAAATTTTTATATCATCTTTTTCTGAAATCTCGTTTATATCTTTTCTAGTCTTCATTGCTTCTGTCATGTCTATTTCTACAGTGACCTGAAAATGTGGTTTTTCAGTTTTAGATCTAACTGTTACTTTAGCGATTGCCTGTCTCATAGAATTTAGAGGTATGTCTGAAGATTCTAGAATTGTGGTCTTTTTGACCCCTATACTTGATGAACTTACCAATCTTGGNCCAGGTACATAATTATTTACATCATCTTTAGTAATTCTACCNCCNGGGCCTGTTCCAATAATATCCTCTAAATNTATACTTTTTTCATTCGCAAGTTTTTTTGCCATTGGAGAAGCTTTAATTCTATAATTATCAGGATCTTCTTTANTTTCTGTTATTGTTTGGGGATTTTTAACTGAAACCACTTCTTCTGATAAATTTTCCGTCGGAGATTCTACTAAGAGTTTTTCAGGNTCTTCTTCATCGNCAGATTNTTTTTCTTCAGATAAACCATCTTCAGGAACTGCATCATTAGGATCCCCTATATAAGCTATAGTTTTTCCAACTCCAATTTTTGTTCCTTCTTTTACTAATATTTTTTTTAAAATTCCTTCATTATAAGATTCCATTTCTACTACTGTTTTATCNGTTTCTATTTCGGCAAGTTTATCTCCTTTAGATACTTTATCACCTTCATTTTTCAACCATTTAACAATGGTACCTTCNGTCATGTCTGCTCCCATTGAAGGCATTGTAATTTCACTAATCAATTTTTTCTCCTAATTTCATCTAATTCAATAACTGCTTATATATTTTTTCTATTACTTTGTTTGATGAAGGATATACAGCATTTTCTAAATCCTTATTATATGGCCAAGGAACATCTTCAGCACCTATTCTAATGATGGGTCCATCTAACCAATCAAGAAATTTTTCTTGAATGTTTGATACTAGTTCTGCCATAATTCCACCGTTTTTTCTTGAAGTATCTATTGCAACAAGTTTGTTAGTTTTTTTGATTGATTCCTCAATAGTTTTATAATCNATGGGATTCAATGACCTTAAATCTAATATTTCTACAGAAATATTAGATTCTTTCAATTTTTGATTAACTTCTTCAATGATTGACATCCCNGCTCCATAGGACATTATAGTTATATCATTTCCTTCTTCTACAATATTAGCTGAGCCTAAGGGAATTTCATAATAATCTTCCGGAACTTCTCCCTTTGATCCATACAAAAGAGCAGGTTCNGCGAAAATTACTGGGTTGTTATTTTTTATGCTTGTTCTTAATAAACCTAGAGCATCTTTTGGATTAGAGGGACATACACAATAAAGTCCAGGAACTTCTGCAAGCCATGTTTCAAAACTTTGTGAATGAGTAGCTCCTAATTGTACTCCTGCACCAGTTGGTGCTCTTATCACCATAGGAACACTAATTTGTCCTCCAGACATATATCTTAAATTTCCTGCCATATTTACTATTTGGTCAAATCCTACTAAAGAAAAACTTATGGACATTAATTCAACTACAGGCCTTAATCCTGCTGCNGCAGCTCCTATCCCAGCTCCTATGAAAGTGGCTTCTGATATAGGAGTATCTTTTATTCTATTTGGTCCAAATTTTTTCAATAGACCATCCGTTACAGCGTACGCTCCACCATATTCTCCAATGTCTTCTCCCATAATTAAGACATTAGGATCATTTTCTAAGGATTCTTCTAAAGCTTTTTTGATTGCTTCTCTCATTATCATTTCAGACATTTCAATCCCGCATTTCGTATATATCTTCATTAAGTTCAGATTTTTCAGGATTTTCACTAGAGNTTGCAAAATCTACAGAATCTTGAATTTCCTCTCTTACCTTTTGNTTTATCTCATCTAGTTCTTTTTGATTTATAATACCAGCAGAAATCAACCATTNAGGGAACTTTTCAACTGGATCTTGTTTNTCCCAAAATTTNACTTCTTCAGATTTTCTATATTTTTGACCATCNGCTAAAGAGTGTCCNACAAATCTAAANGTTTTACANTCTAAATAAAAAGGGCCACCTTCTATACGAATTTTGTCAACTGCTAATTTTGTAGCTTCTTTAACTGCTAGAACGTCCATTCCATTTACTTGAGAGGCGGGGATATCATAGGTACTAACGCCTGTATAAAAATCTTCTCCTCCTGCTCTAACTCTATCTATAGAAGAACCCATACCGTATTTATTGTTTTCTAAAATAAAAAGAATTGGTAGTTTCCAAACAGAAGCTAAATTTAATGTCTCATGATAAGTTCCTTGATTAGTTGAACCATCTCCAAAAAAACAAACAACTATTCCTCCTGTTTCTTTATATTGACATGCCAATGCCAATCCAGCTGCTAGAGGAAATTGTCCACCAACAATAGCATGTCCTCCCATAAATTTCCTAGCTGAATCAAATAAATGCATTGATCCACCTTTTCCTTTAGATAATCCAGTTTTTTTGCCAAACAATTCTGCCATTGACCTATTAACATCCAGACCTCTGGCTAAAGCATGACCATGATCTCTATAATGAGTGACTATGTAGTCTTTATTGTTTAAACATGAGATCGAACCAACAGCAGTTGCTTCTTGGCCTATATATAAGTGTAAAAAACCACGTATGTTTCCTTTTGTGTAATTTTCTGCACACGCTAGTTCAAATTGTCTAATCAAAAACATCTGACGATATAAACCGAGCATTTCTGTTTTTTCTAAAGACGATTTTTGATGCTTAAAATTTTTTCTGTTTTTTTCTTCTTTTAAAGTTGCCATTATGAAAATTTTAATAGAAGTTTAATTATACATCTAGCTTTAAATTTGTATTTTAGTACTGTTTGTATAGGCCTTTAGTACGTTTTGAAGCAACATAGTAATTGTCATTGGGCCAACACCACCTGGAACAGGTGTAATTTTGGAAACATTTTCAATTATATTCTCAAAATCAGTATCTCCAACTAAACGATATCCATTTTTTTTGGATTCATCTTCTACTCTATTCACACCCACATCTATAATAATTGGATTATTAGCTATCATATCTATTGTTAATGTATTTGGTCTTCCCGTAGCCACAATTATTACATCGGCTTGTAGTGTATATTTTGATAGCTCTTTTGTTCTAGAGTGGCAAACAGTTACTGTTGCATTCCCCATTTCTGATTTCGATGATAAAAGAAGAGCTAAAGGTGTTCCTACTAATTTACTTCTACCTATAATTACTATATTTGACCCATCTGTTTGAAAATTAATTTCTGATAACATTTTTTGTACACCCAATGGAGTTGCAGGAACAAATCTAGGTGTACCTGCTGCTAAAAGACCTAGGTTTTCCGTAGTAAGACCATCAACATCTTTGTGTGGAACAATGGATTGAATTATGGTATCTTCGTTTATATTTTCTGGAAGAGGCAATTGTACAATGATCCCATTTACACTTGAATCTTTATTTAATTTTTGAAGCACTTTTTGTAGTTCTTTTTCAGAGACATTTTTATCATATTTGTAAATTAAACAATTAATACCTGCTTTTAAACATGCCCTTTCTTTTCCTCTTACATAAGAGAGTGATGCAGGATTTTCTCCAACAAGTACAACAACCAAAGTAGGAGAATCTTTGTGTTTTTTTTGTATGATTTCAATTTCAGATTTAATTTTCAATTGAATATCTGCACTTAATTTTTTTCCGTCAATTAATTTTGAAATGATTTATTCCTTTGTTAAAAAATTTACATTATAAGATTATCATGTAGTTAATATAAAAAAAATAAAAAATTTTTTTAAAATGAAAATATGATATATACCGGAATAGATATTATAGAGATTGATCGAATAAAAAAAGTATATTTACAATACCCTAAAAGATTTATGAAGAAAATTTTCACTGAGACAGAAATATCTTATTGTAAAGGAAGATATCCTCAAATTGCAGCAAGATTTGCTTGTAAAGAGGCTGTAATGAAAGCTTTAGGTACAGGAATAAGAGGGATCCCTTGGAAATCAATTGAAGTTTATAGAGCTAGAGGTAAAGCTCCTGAAATAATCCTCCACGGGAATGCAAAATCTAAAGCTACTCAATTAGGAATTAAAAGAATAGCACTTTCAATCAGTCATTCAAAGAATTTTGCTGTAGCATCCGTGGTTGCCGAGTAATAATTATGAAAGTAGTAAATACAAAAGAAATGTTTGATCTAGAAAAACAAGCATTATTATCTGGGATTTCAGAAAGAAAAATGATGAAGAATGCTGCTAAATCCATTGTTAAACATTTAGAAAATTCTAATAGATTAAATTTAATTGCTGGAATTTCTATTTTGGTAGGAAAAGGAAATAATGGAGGGGATGCTCTTATAGTAGGAGCCCTTTTATCTCATAAATATAATGTTAAAATTTTCGAAATTTTAAAAAGATCGGAAGATATTTCTATTACTTTAGAAAGAGAAAATCCTAAAGATACCAATATAGAATTATACGAATTCAATATAGATATGATAAACAAAATAAAACTTAATATACAAAAAGAAAATTTGATTATTGATGGTATTTTAGGTATTGGGATCAAGAGAAAATTAGATGATAAACTTTCTGAAATTACCCGTCATATCAACTCCCTTAATTCTTATATTTGTTCTGTAGATATACCTACTGGTATCAATTCAGATGACGGAACAATTGATAAAAATTCAATAAAAGCTACCGAAACTTTGATGTTAGGATATCCCAAAAAGGGGATAGTAAATTCTTCTAATTTTAATTTTATTGGAAGAATCTCAACTCTAGATATAGGAATTGAGAATAATATATCTGGAAGAATCAATTTATTAAATCCAGAATATATAAAAAAAATTGAATTTTCTCAAAAAGAAAATAACCATAAATATATGAATGGAAAACTAATAATTCTAGCTGGGTCTCGCAATTATATAGGAGCAAATTTATTGTGTAATTATTCTGCCTTAAGAAGTGGAGTAGGATTGATAGCAAATATTCTTAGTAAGGATTTGTATCCATTTCTTGCTGGAAAGATAAATGATGTTATATATTTTGACCAAGATTTCCAAAATGAACAATCGATACAACAATCTTTGGAAATTATTAACTCCTATGACGCAGTACTTTTGGGTCCAGGGCTAGGAACTGAAGAAAAACAATTAAATTATTATAGAAAAATTCTAATTGGTGGAATAAAAATACCTCTAATTCTTGATGCGGATGGTATTAAACTTTTAAATATTCAAAATAGAAAATATTTTCCTGATAAGATTATAATTACTCCTCATATTGGAGAAATGTCCCTTTTATCTGGAATTTCAAAGGAAAATATCATAAAAGATCGATTGAAATGTGCTATTGAAATATCTGAAAAATTGGATGTATATACTGTTTTGAAAGGTCCCTGTACTATTGTTGCCACACCATCAGGAAATGCTAACTTTTCTCCATGGGTAAATTCAGGATTAGCAAAAGCTGGTAGTGGAGATATTCTTGCGGGTTTAATTGCAGGATTTGTTGCTAATAAAAATCTAAAAAATATTTTACACTGTATTGAATTGGGTGTATATATTCATGGGTTTTCTGGTGAATTGACTCGTTTACAAAAAGGAAAAATTTCTATGAATGCTACAGATATCTTGTATAATATTCCTGAAGCTATCAAGAGCTTTTTTTAATACGAACATATACAAGCGATAAATAAACGGCTGTTAATAAAGTTAGTATTGAAAAAACAAATGATCCTATGAGAATTTCTTTAAAGACTTCTAATCCTACAAGATTTATTTCTTGATTTATTTTTGCTTGTATAGTTGGATCAAGAGAAAAAACTTGAATACCTGTCACTAAATCTGCAAATCTTGCAGTTCCAATAGTTGTCATCAAAGATAATCCAAAAATCATTCCTAACATTCTTGATAAGGAAATCATTGACGAAGTTATTCCTCTAATTTTTTCTTTAATTGCATACAGTCCAATATTATGGATTGGTACTATAAACAGACCATAACCAAGACCAATTATATAGAAAATTATATTCAATTCGTTTGTAGGAGTAGAAATATTTTCTGCGTAAAGAAATATACCTGCAGAAGTTAAGCAACTTGCCAATATTAAAGTAAACGTAGCACTGAATCTATTTGTCAGAATTCCTATAATTGATCCTATTCCTATAAAAGCAGTCAATTTCAATAAAGATAAACCTATAACCAAATTGTCTAGTTGATAAATAGTTGAAGCAGACAGAGGTATTGTAACCATAATAATAATCAAACTCGAACCTATTAATAAATGAGTAATAAAAGCCCAAACAAATGTTGGATATCTAAATAATTCTTCAGGAATCAAATCTTGCTTAAATTTTGTTATTCTGTAAAACACAGTTATAACTAAAATTAATAAAATACTTATCAAAACAATCTGTCCAAAATCAAGAACTTTAAACTCTGAAATAATAATTGTAGACACAATCAAAATAAGTGAAAATAATATTGTATCAATTAGTTTGATTTTCATGGAATGCTTATTACTTTTGGGCATATAAAAAATCATTGCGATCATTAATAACGAAAGTGGAATATTTATATAAAAAGCACCTGGCCAGTTCCAGACTTTTAGTATAAGACTTCCCCATAACGGTCCAATCACACCCCCTGCTTCAGCAGCAGCCCCTATTAATCCAAAACCATATATCCAATATTTTNTTTCTAGAATTATTGAAACTGTAGCTATAGAAATGGGAACAATTGCTCCACCACCCATAGCTTGTAAAAATCTAAAAATTATTAACCAATTTAATTTCGAAGGAAAAATACTTATTTCAGGGATATTAACTGTAATTGCAACTAAAAAGGAACCCATGGAGAAAAATAACAATGAACTAATTAATGTAGTTCTGTAACCATATTTGTCACAAATTTTTCCTGCTATAGGCATTACAATAGTAAATCCTAATAAATATGAAGTGATGGTCCAAGAGGCTTTATTTAATTCTCCAACGGCTATTCCAAGATCTACTGTCATGCTTGGAAGCAATGTAACTATGACTGTCTGATCATCTGCTGCAATAAATACAGAAAAACATAATATAAACAAATAGAAAATTTTTTTATTTATACTTATTTGATTAATGGTTCTTTCCATTCTATGGGCTTATCCCAATTATAAAATTTTATTATTCTAATAGTATCTAAAGTATCTTTGGGTTGTACTTCACCTATAATATTTACTTTGAGAATTTCACCATTTGGTAGAATTGACAATTCAATTTTTACAGATTTATCTGGAATAATCATATCTCCTACAAGAGATTTTAGATCGTTTGAAATTATAGTAGCCGAAATATTATAGGAATTATCATTGTAAGATTTTATCTCACTAGATTTAATTTTTGTTATTATGTCCACTATTATTTGTATTGGATTTACTTCTTTGAATGGATTGTCAGAATTTGGTATTTCTCCCCATTTATTAGAAATTGGGTTAGTAATCCAAAATTTTTCATCAAAAGTTAAATATGATAATTTCAAGAGAAAATCATTCGATATTATTTCAGCATCGATTAATATTTTATTTGGTTTTTGTATTTTTCCTTTTGCTTTACTAATATTCAAATTCCCTGGAAGCAGAGTATAACCATCCCTGTGAGTTAAAGTGAATTCAAAGGTTTTCGATTGATTTACAAAGATTTTAGAAATGTTGATAATTTCATCGGAAGAGTAAGTTACATTACTTTTAGAATTACAACCAAGTGTAAGAATTACAAATAAGCTAATACAAAGTAAAGTTTTTTTTTGAATCAGAATCTTTCCAAAATTTATTATAATGTTTACATTTGATTCTATAATTCTTATTTTATGTCTCTCTTTCAAAAATATCTCAATCTTGTTAAATATAATTTTTTTATAAATAAACTAGATTATTTAAGATTTTATAACATTTTTAGAATCTGTTTGTTCAGATAATTTAGCAAAAGATGTATCTATACTTGAAATAAAAAAAATGATCATTTTCTAGTATAATGTAATATATCTTGGGGAGCTTAACGGCTGAGAGGGTAAAATTCCGACCCATTAAACCTGAACTAGATAATTCTAGCGGAGGGAAAAAATAGATAAGAATATATCAAAAAATATTTTACTTGAAAACGTATCTTTCAAATTTTCTGAAACTTGGCTAATAAGAAACTTGTCGTTTAATTTTGAAGAAAATAAAACTACAACAATCTTAGGCCACAGTGGATGTGGAAAAAGCACTCTATTAAAATTAATATCAGGAATTATTGATCCTAATGAAGGTACCATAACGGTTGGAAACACATCTGACAGACTTGGTAAAATAGCATATATGCAACAAAGAGACTTACTTTTCAATTGGCTAACTGTTAAAGAAAATGCAATTTTACCATTGAGAATTAAGGGTAATTACAAAGATTTTTCTGACTCTGATGTTTTACAAAAAGCAAAAATTTTGGGGATTGAAAATGTACTTGACTATTATCCTCTGCAATTATCTGGAGGTATGAAACAAAGAGTAGCTTTTCTTAGGACAATTTTACAAGACTCTGATTTTATTTTACTTGATGAACCTTTTGCTTCTTTGGATGCTATTAGAAGATTAGAATTATACAATTGGATTGAGAATATAAAAGAGAAAATAAACAAGTCGTTTATATTAGTAACTCATGATATAGAAGAGGCAATTTATTTGTCAGATATTGTGATTATTATGCTTCCTGGTTCAAATAATTTCATACATGTTAAAAACATTACGATTCCTCATCCCCGAAAGAATTCAATAATAACCAGTCAAAAGTTTGTTAAATATAAAAAACAATTATTGGAAGATTTACAAAATGTTAAAAATTATTAATAAATTATTTAATTATTTTTTAGAATGGTATATGGCTATAATAATTTTTTTGATTCTAATTGTAATTTGGCAACTTTTATCAAATTTTAAATTGATTGAACCTTGGCTTTTACCTTCTCCAATAGATATCATAAAAGAACTTATAAATTCAAAAGAATTTATGATTTATCACACAGGTGTTACTGCAATAGAAGTAATTTCAGGATTCCTATTAGCTATTGTGTTAGGAGCTATTTTTGGTTTAATGATGAATTTATCTAAAGTTTTACAAAAATCATTATTACCATATATAATTGCTTCACAAGTAATCCCCATATTTGCTTTAGCTCCGATTTTAATTGTTTGGTTTGGAGCTGGATTCCTTTCCAAAATTATAGTCGTTTTCCTCATTTCATTTTTCCCAATTGTTATTGGAGTGTTTGATGGTTTAAAAAACTATGATACTGATATGGAAAATCTCTTGAAAACGATGGGTGCAAATAAAATACAAATATATTTAAGATTACGAATAAAATTAGCTTTACCATCATTGTTCTCAGGAATTAAGGTTTCATCTGTTAGTTCAGTTATAGGAGCAGTTGTAGCAGAATGGATCGGATCAAAGGCTGGTTTGGGCTGGATTATGAAAGTTTCAGGTCCACTTTTTCAAACAGACCGAGTTTTTGCTTCGATTTTACTTCTATCAATATTTGCATCTATATTATTCTATGTTGTTAAGCTTCTAGAAATTAATTTATCTAAAATAAATAAAGGGGTGTGAAATGAAAATTAATATAATTTTATTAGCTATTTTTTTTATATTTTTTGGCTGTGAAAAAAACAATGGCATTTCTTTAGCATTAGATTGGTATCCGAATTCTAATCATGCAGGTATTTATGCTGCTTTAGAAGAAGGTTACTTTGATGAAGAAAATTTAAATCTAGAGGTTTACACACCATCGGATCCTACTGCTATAATTTCTTCAGTTGCTTCTGGAAGAGATGAATTTGGATTATCTTATGCTCCTGATATTTTACAAGCACAGTCAGTAGGACTAGAAATAGTTTCTGTTTTGAGTATAGCTCAACATCCTTTAAACTCAATTATGACTTTGAGAGAAAGAAAAATAAATTCTCCCAAAGATCTAGAAGGATTAAAAATTGGATATCCTGGAATACCTTCCAATAAAGCTATGTTAGAAACGGTACTTAATTCAGAAGGATTAACCATCGACGATGTAGAGATATTAGATGTAGGATTTGAATTAGTTAGGGCTTTAATATCTGGATCTGTAGATGCAATAATTGGAGCTTATTGGACCCATGAATCAATCGTCATGGATTTGCAAGGATTTGAAGTTGATGTTATGAGATTAGAAGAATGGGGAGTTCCTGATTATTACGAATTAGTACTAATCGTAAATAAAGATTTCTTGGTAAATAATGATTCTGAGGTTGAGAAAATGATTTCAGCTTTTTCAAAAGGTTACGAGTATGCAATAAATCATCCAGAAGACTCTATTAATTCAATTATTAAAATTGCAGGTAAAGAAATTGTCGAAGAAGATGTGGAACAAAAAGGTATAAAATTACTTATACCGATATGGAGTGACAGTATTAAATTTGGTTATCAAGATTTACAAAAATGGGAAGAAACATATAATTGGATGAAAAAAAATGAATTTCTTGAAAATGATTTTAATATTAACGATTTTATTTACACTAAATATTCAAATCAGTAGCTTTTTTTCGGGTAAATTAAATGTCCTGTAAGTGTAGTATTTTCTACTTTATATAATTTTCCTGTACCAAAAGTTACAAATAGTGTATCAAGATTTTTACCACCGAAAGTACAGTTTGTTGGCATGTCACTTGGAACTTCATGTGTTTCTAATACGCGACCATTTGTATCAAAAATATATATAAGAGGACCTGGTCCTGATGCGTAAAAACCAGCCGTAGCAATAATTAAATTATTTGATGTCAACGTCATTCCGTCAATACCTCTACCGATACCAAAATCATGAAGAATTTTATAATTACCTAATAAGCCATTAGAAAGAATTTCATAGGAGCGTAATTCACGGTTATATTTTTCATCATATGGACTTTCAGCTACAAATAAAGTTTTTTGATCTAATGATAATAAAATTCCATTAGGTTTTTTTGTATCGAAAGTAACTGGGTCAATGTTCCATAATCCACCGAAATTACTGGTTATAAGATATACATTTTCTCCTGGCTGATTGTTTTTTTTGTTTTTGGTATAGTTTGGATCTGAAAAATAGATTTTGTTATCTGAAGTTATTGCAAGATCATTTGGCCAATTTAAATTTTTTGATTTATAATTTTCAACAATTACTTCTCTAAATTTTGTTTTATAATTTATTTTTGCTATTGAATGATTTCCTCCCTCACAAACCCATAAATCTCCATTGCGATCGAATTGCATTCCATTTGCTTCATAAGTATTATCTCTAAATAATTTGATCTTATTATGTGTAAAATTGTATTCGTAAGTTTTATTATCAAAACATTCGTTATAAATTAATGATTCCCCTGTCCATACTGGTCCCTCAAGAAGAGAATCATGTTCTGCAAGAAGTTCCCAATTCCATTTAATCATTTCAATTCCTATTAGTTATGGCCATAAAAGATAACCATTTAAGTCAGTTTCAGCTACTAACAAATGTCCCTCTATACTAGTTACATATAATTTATTTCCAACGAATGTACAATTCGTTGGTCTTTCACAAGGAGTTGGATGAGTTTCAATGATTCTTCCTTTATTATCAAAAATAGTTATATTGCCTCCAGGACCGGAGATTTCCCAGCCAGTGCAAGCAACAATTAGACCATCATCACTTAAGGTCATTCCATCAATTCCTCTATGTGGTCCAAAATCATGCAAGACTTTCATTTCATTTAAACTGCCATCTTTATTTACTTTGTAAGACCTTAACTCTCTTTTTTGATCGGCGCGATAATCTGATTGTGCTACATATAATTCATCATAATTTTTAGAAAATAAAAGACCATTCGGCATTGATGTGTCAAAAGTTCTCCTATAAGTTTTATATGAGCCATCTTCCATCGGTTCTGCCGATATTATCGCGGAATACATTAATCCTACTTCGGGATTTATATCTCCAACTCTATCAGAAAAATAAATTGAACCAAAAGGAGTTATTGCAAGATCATTTGGACTGTTTATTTTTTTATTATCATGAGAGTCGACTATACATTCTTTTTTACCTGTATCATGATAAATAGAAAGCTGTCTTCTGATGCCTTCACATGCAAACAATTTTCCATCTTTATTAAAATTTAAACCATTTGCTCCGCCTGTATCTTTAATAATTTCATTTAATTCATTGGTTTCTGGATTAAATGAAAGAATACGATTCTCAGATATGTTAGAAAAAAGTAACAGACTCCCGTTCCAACATGCTCCCTCAGTAATCGTACCTATTTTTGGAATAACTTCTTTAAATGACCAAGACATATAACCTCTTAGAAAATAAAATATATAAAAGTATTTTACAAAGATTAAACTATTTGTAAATTTAGTTTATATTTTTTAATTGAAAACAAAAAAAAATGTTTATGAAACCTGACGGAGAAATTTTACCTATATGTTTGACTATTGCTGGCTCAGATTCAGGAGGTGGTGCAGGCATTCAAGCTGACTTGAAAACTTTTGCTTCAATGGATTGTTACGGTGTGTCAGTAGTAACTTCAGTAACTGCTCAAAATACAAAAGGGGTGGATGATATACATGTGATACCAACTCTTACTATTTTAAACCAATTAAAATCTATTATGAGTGATATGAAATTTAGTGCTGTAAAAACAGGAATGATTCCTGAAAAATCTATTGTAGAATCCGTTGTTGATAATATTTCTTGTGTTTCCAATTTGAAATTAGTCGTAGATCCAGTTATAGTATCAACTTCAGGTCACAAGTTAATATCTGATGAAGCTATAAGTTCAATAAGATCTAAATTATTCCCCATTGCCAAAATTATCACCCCAAATTTACCTGAAGCAGAAGTACTCATTTCAAAAAAAATTTCGAACAAACACGATGTAAAAGATGCGTGTAAATCTTTAATTGATTTAGGTCCAGAATCAGTAGTTATAAAAGGTGGACATTTTTTTGATTCTAAGATCTCTGAAGATGTTTTTTATGATGGACACAATTTTGAATTTTTTTCCGAAAAGAGAATAGAAACAACTTCTACTCATGGTACCGGATGTACATTTTCTGCTGCGATAACCAGTATGTTGGCTAAAAAATATTCTATAGTAGATTCTGTTTCTTTAGCAAAAAAATATGTAACAAAGGCAATTGATCAAGCATATAAAATAGGAGAGGGAAATGGTCCCTTGAATCATTTCTTCTCATAATTGTATGTTACCTACTTTATAAGGATTTTTTGTAATTATATTAATTGAATGTTTTGAAAATATTAAATTTATTTTGTTATGAAATAAAAATTTTTCAAAATATATTTTAGGATCAATAAATAAAATAGATGGATGCATAATAAGATGATTATCTGACACAGAATTGTCAAAATTGATTCTATTTAATGTGTTCTTTGCTATTGGATGTTTTGAGGTTTCTAATTTATAACTTGAAAGATCTTTTTTGATTAGAAATTCATTCATTTTATCATGTATATCTGTTCCTGTTATTTTTTGATTTGTTTCTATAATTTTGTCTAGATATCCTATGATTGACTTTTCAGTATCAATCAATGCATTTATACATGCTTGCTGTCTTTCATTGAAATCACAATTTATTTTAACTAATTTCGATAAAGATCCAAAATTATCAGAATCTTTATTACTTACCATAAAATTCATAGATAATAATCCACTTCGTCTAATTATTCTTGAATTATTAACACTTGGAACATAGCTTGATATTGCATTATTTTCATTAAAGGCTATTCTTGGAATTTGTTTTGATACTAAATCGTAATCATTATATTTCCCTAATATAAACTGCATTATGTCATGTTCTGAAATTTTCCAATTAATATTTTCACTAATAAATTCGCAAGTATCTTTGTAAATCTCAAATAAAACATTTGAAATCTTGACTGATTTAGAAATATCGTTTTTATTTAATTGTTCGTACCTAATCATCCTAAATTAATTTTAGACCTCTTGCTTTGTCTAAACTCTCAGTAGAATTCAAATCTAAATGAGTCCATTTTGAATTGATTTTTATTGTTTGTACAATTTTGTTATTTTTTCTAAAGAAAGTTCTTAAACCATCATCAAATTTGTCAATTTTTAAAATTTCTGGGAACATTTTCTCATTGAAAATTATCGGGTGACCTCTTTTGTTATTATTTAAAGGTGCTGATATCATAGCATTATTTTTAAGATGAAAGTGTAATAATTTTTTCAAGAATTTTATTGGTCTAGGTTGATCAACTCCAATTATAAGTAGATTATTTGTATTTTTACTAATATTATTAATCCCTTTAATTATTGATGAAGATTTTCCTGTTTTATAATTTTCGTTATAGATAATTTTTGTATTTTTTTTGTTTTGAATATAAGGAATGATTTTTTCTTTTTCGTGACCTAATACAATAAACACTTTAGTACAACCACTATTTAGCAAAGTTTCTATTTGAAATTGTATAAGTTTTTGATTATGCCAATCTACAAGGGCTTTTGTAAAACCCATTCTTGAAGATTTACCTGCAGATAGTAATAATGCATCAATCTTTTTGGTCATATAATTTATCTGATAGTATTAGTGGCTTTANTTCTAATTTTATCAATATATTTTTTTTCTAACATCATGGCTCTATTTGATCCACCGAGCCTAAAAGACAAAATTTCAGAAATAATAGAAATTGCTATTTCTTCTGGTGTTCTAGCTCCTATATCAATCCCAACAGGAGCTTTCAATTTTTGGAAAGATTCTTCTTCTATGCCTTCTTTTAGTAATTTTTCAATTATGAGGATGGTTTTCCTCTTAGATCCTAATAATCCGACATAAGATGCATTGGTATTTAGAGCTGCCTTTGTTGCAACATCATCTTGTTTATGACCTCTCGTTGCTATAATAATAAATGTATTAGGGTTTATATTAAATTCATTGAATCCATTTTGATAAGAAGCTACCTTTACTTCATTAGCTTCTGGAAATCTTTTGGTATTAGCAAATTCTTTTCTATCATCAAAAATGTTTAATTCAAACCCTAAAGGTTTAGCCAAAGAAGCTATCGCTTTCGAGACATGTCCTCCTCCCGCGATTAGTAATTTTGGTGGAGTTGTAAAAGCTTCTATATAAATCTGTTTGTTTAATATATTTATGGTTTTATTCTTCCCCATAGACATTAATTCTCGAGCACTTTTTATAATTTTATTATCAATGTCAGTATCTATTAGAGTCCCATTGACACTTCCGTCTTCTTTGATTAGAATTTTTTTCCCTATTTCTTTTGAGCTTTTTGATTCAAGAATTTGTGCAAGAGCAACAGGCGATCCACCATTGTATGCTTTATCTATTTCTTCTAAAAAGAATTCAAATTCAAGTTTATTATCTATTGGATCAATTAGAAAATGCATTGTACCACCACAAACCAAACCATCTTTTGCTGCCAAATCTTCATTTAATTCATAGGGTCTTATTTCTGCATTTTCATTTCTTTTGATTTTTTCATTTGATGCAAACCAAATATCACCTTCTACACATCCTCCACCCAAAGTTCCAACCCCGGACCCGTCTTCTCTAACTAATAGTTTTGCGCCAGTCTTTTGAGGTGTTGAACCAATAGTTTTAGTTACTGTAGAAATAACAAACTTTTTTTTATTTTTTATTTCTTCGATAGCTGCTAGAAATACATCTCTCATAAATATCTCCTTAGATAAATTATATTACTTATTTTCTATCATATTTGGTATAACTACACATATTTTCTATTAAACACGATATGGTTCTAGATCTTTCCATTTAGGGTTTAGTCCAAAACCAGGAAGATCTGGGGCATAGACATATCCATCTTTTAAAACCAATTCGTTTTCCCAAATTTTTCCATGCATAGGATTTACTGTATCTCTATAATATTCAAGAATTAATCCATTTGGAATCGCCGAGACAAGATGAATATGTACTTCTTGAGCACCATGAGGAGCAATATCTAAATCATTACTTTGAGCAAGTGCACATACCTTCATAAATTCCGTCACTCCACCAAGTATAAGACAATCTGGTTGTAAGATATCAACAGCTCTGTGATTTATCATGTCTCTAAATCCATATCGAGTATATTCATTTTCACCTGCAGCTATTGGAATAGATGTAGACCTAGTAATTTCAGCTTGGCCAATATAATCATCTGGTTCAACAGGCTCTTCGAACCAAAACAAATCATATTTTTCTGCTTTTCTTGCAAATTCTATGGCTTGATAATGCCTGTAAGCATTATTTGCATCCACCATTAATTTCACTTCACTTCCTATTACTTCTCTACAAATTTTTACTCTCTCAATATCTTCGTTTATAGATAAAGCTCCAACTTTAATTTTTACTGATTTGGCCCCCATTTTTACGTTATCTTCCATCTCTTGACCCAATTCTTTTAAACCTTTTCCTTTTTCGTAATATCCTCCAGCAATATATGTATCAACTTTATTTGTAAAGCCACCTAGTAATTTATAAACTGGCAAATTTGAGACTTTTCCTTTTATATCCCATAATGCAATATCTATTCCAGAAATAACTCTAGTAGTAACACCTCTTCTACCAACTAATTTTGGTCTCCACATTTCATGCCAGATTCGCTCATTGTCTAATGGGTTTAATCCAATTATTCCTTTCTTAAAATGATCAACAAGTTCTCTTGCAACAGTAGGGCTAACGTCTATACCTGCTGAAATTCCTATTCCAGTAATTTCAGGATGATCAGTTTCGATTTCTACAATGTTCAAAACATTATGAGTATATGTATATAATCCATTAGTAATAGGAGTTGATCTTTCCCATCTGTAGATTTTTAGATTAATATCTGTTATTTTCATTTTTTTCACCCCAAGTTATGTTATTTATGAAATAATTGTTTTAGAAAGTTTAAACCTTTTCTTCTTCAAGGTAAACGTATATTATAATTTTCATTGAAGTATAGAGAGAAATTAAACCTAAAGGGTCCGTAGCTCAGTGGTCAGAGCAGTCGGCTCATAACCGATTGGTCGCAGGTTCAAATCCTGCCGGACCCACCAAAAAGGAGAAATTTTTGAAAGCAGCTCAAATAACTGGATATAGAAAAATTGAAATTACAGACAGTCCAGATTTAGGAAATTTAGAAGATGGGCACGTAAGATTTAAAACTGATTGCATTTCAATTTGTGGATCTGATATTCATAGTGCTTTTGATAAAGTGATTCCTGAGGAAGAGTATCCATTGCCACCCGGAATGCCAATTCATGAAGTAGCATCAGTAGTAGTAGAATCAAAAGATGAAAGATATCCCGTAGGTTCTAGAGCAATTGTTATACCTAATTATAGAAAACCAGATGGAAGCCTTGGAACAGGTGGGGCGGTGGAATATATCGACCAAACTCACGAAAGAATTATTAAATTACCTGATTGGGGAGAATTAGAAGATTGGTTGATGCTACAACATTCAGGGACAGTTTTATATTCAGTGAAACATTGGGGGAATATTTTTGGAAAAAAAATAGCTGTTCTAGGTCAAGGTGGTATAGGATTATCATTTACAATGTTTGCATCTAAGCAAGGTGCAGCGGAAGTAGTGGGCATAGATAAACATGATTACAGACTTGAGAAAAGCATTTCAATAGGCGCAACTAAAACTATGAAATTTGTTAATTTTGACGATCTGATCCAAAAAACAGAGGATCTTACTAACGGAGAACTTTTTGATATAGTTGTAGATGCTTCTGGCAATAAAGAAGGATTTAACATTTGTTTGAATTTATTAAAACCTGCCGGAAAGTTTATAACTTTCAGTATTGTTACTGAAGACATGGTTGAATTCGAACATAGTCTAATGCTAAGAAAGAATTTGGATATTCATGCAACTCAGATAGCTACAACCCCTGAGCCTATAGCAGAGATCAGAGAATTAGTATCTTTAGCAGAAAGAGGTTGGTGGGATCCAAAGCTTTTGAAAACTAACGTTACTTCAATAGATAATATTCAAGAAGCATTTGAAAATTATATGANTCAGAAAGATAATGTTATAAAAACAGTACTTAAATTTTAACCAATGAAATATGAAAATTTGATAATTGGATCTGGTTTGTTTGGTTTATCTATTGCTAGAGAATTACTGAATAAAGGTGAAAAAGTATGCATTATTGATAGATANTCTGATCCAAATGAATCATCAGTCAATGCNTTAGGGAGNATTGATCCTATACTTGGAGGTGCAGGTCATGGNAATGAAACAAAACCGATAGANGTTGCAAAGAAGAGTTTAGAAGCCTATAAAAAATTTATTAGTTTAAATGATCAATTTAAAGAAAGCATTGAATTTGAAATAAAACCTACTATTCANTTTTATAATGAAGAGAATCATTATNAANCNATAAATGAACTTATAGAAATAATTGATAANGATAGAATNTNTTTTTCNNTAGAANAAAAAGATTACTCTAANAAAATTCATTTTCTACCCAATAANAANNTTAAATANCACTCAATTTTNAATGGAACAATTTTTATAAACTCTAANAAATTTAGATCAACTTTATTTGAAGAGTGTAATAATAAAGGCCTAATNTCGATCACTGATGAAATCAAAGGGATTGAGAGNTTAAACGAAGGAATAAAATTGGTAAGTAAAAACAAAGAATATTTGACNGAAAGATTAATAGTTGCNGCTGGACCATGGAGTAATCAANTCCTAGGAGATTTATCGGATATAAATATATTCCCNTCTAAAGGACAAATAATAAAATTGTTTGATCAGAANAATAGTTTTACTGAATTTCATTTACATGGGCCATGTTCAGTCGTTAAAAANCGTGATGGCCTTATATGGGTGGCAGCAACNGTAGAGGATATGGGNTTTGATAAAAAAATNACATCNGAAGCAGCTANAGAATTGATTCAGAAAGCAACATTNCTTTATGATGGAATAGATAAATTTCCNATTCATAGTCAAACNGCTTGTTTAAGGCCTAGTATNCTNGATGATNTGCCNGCTATAACTCAAATATCAAATGATCAGATCTATTTGGCAAGTGGNGGNGGAGGTTGGGGAATTATGATGTCTATAATGGTTGGAGAATTAATGACAGAACTTTTTAAATGAAAAAATGTCAAACATCTCCAAATCTTTCATTCAAAATCTCTCTGTGAGGGAATGTTTCCTTAATTATTCNATTTACATTTTCTACAAATGTATCTGANCCACAAATAAATATTTTATGATACAAATTTTTATTTAATTNCTCAAATGCTTTTATATTTATTCTTCCAGTTCCTTTAGACNATTTGTCTGGAATNTCTTGTGTAATATAAGGATANTAATTTCTTTTTTNATTTTGCTTAATCAATACATCATAATCGACTAAACCACTAAAATTTTTTGACCAATGAAATAATGTTAANTGAAATTTTTTATTAGAATATCTATTTTTTATCATTGACATAAATGGGGCTATNCCNGAGCCTCCAGCTATCAAAATAACATCCTTATCTATAATAGGTAAAATGAAAAATTGNCCTAGNGGNTTTGAAACTAGTAATTCATCACCAATATCGGANATATCGTAAAAGTANNTAGATACCTCTCCNTNAGGAATTCTCTCTATNAAGATTTCTANATATTTNTTATTTGGCTTTGAAGCAATTGAATATGGCCTATAAGCTTTATANNCATTTTGAGCAGTTANNCAAATNTCNANNTATTGGCCNGGNATATGTCCNTTCCANCCATCTANTGATAATNTNATNANGCACAANTCTNCATTTATAATTTTTTTTGANGAAATTTTTGCCTTGAAAAAATGCTGATTCATTTTTATGAATATCTTTGTTCTTTCCAGGGATCACCATACATGTGATAACCATAATTTTCCCAAAATCCTGNCTTGTCTTNATCTATAAAACTAATTGAACTAACCCACTTTGCTGATTTCCAGAAATATAGATGAGGGACTAATANNCTTATAGGACCACCATGTTCNGGAGTAATAGGTTTTTTTTCATACTCATANGCAATAAGTGTGAATTCTCTCAATAGATCTTCGGTTGGTAGGTTAGTAGTGTAACCAGTAGAAGNNCCAATCATAACCCAATCNGANGGNACTTCTANANCTAGTGATTTTATNATATTTTGTACNCTNACTCCTCTCCANTTCATATCAAATTTAGTCCATCGAGTAACACAATGAATATCTTTAGTNANTTCAGTTGACTNTATTTTGNTTAAAGANTTCCAATCAATTTCTGCCATAATTTCATTATTNTATGAAAATGATAGTTTCCAATCTNGTAAATTAATATCTGGAGTTGGTTCNGCTGATAGAACAGGNAATCTNTTTTCTAAATATTGTCCAGGNGGTAATCTTTTTTTATCNANATNATCATTACCTTTACCAAAAAAGCCTCTAGTTACCAATTTGTGAAACTCCCATCTTCTCGCTTAAGTTGAGGTGAAAATGAAGTTGGATTTGTTCTCATTGATTCTGCTTCATCCATNTTAATGTCAACACCTAATCCAGGNNTATCAGGACACCAAGNGTATCCGTNTTCCCATTCTATNTGTTGNGGGAACAAATTNNTNGCATAAGTCCCCGGAGCTTTAGGCATCTCCTGAACTCCGACGTTACTGGATGCCATACAGAGTGCNACACAAGCAGCNGCNGATACTGGTCCTAGAGGATTATGCGGNACAATATTNATGTAATGAGTTTCTGCCCAATGTGTTATTTTTANAGCTTCTGTAATTCCACCAACGATACATAAATCTATTCTTGCATAATCTATTAATTCTTTTTCAATNACCTCTCTAAATGNCCANTTNGTNGCCCATTGTTCACCTGCAGCTATAGGAAGATTTATTTTATTTCTAATATTTTNGTAAGAAGCTGGATTTTCTGATCTNATNGGATCTTCTATGAAAAATGGTTTNAANNNNTCCATATCTCTGCACATTTGAATNACCTCTGGNGGATCTAATCTTGTATGAACATCAAATGTTATTTCAGGTTCAAAACCAAATNTNTCTCGNACTTCACTCATNATTTCCACNGCATACTTAATNGATTTTCTNGGNTCTAAAATATTTGATTCNAAATTATCTCTTTGTGNTGGTTGATGCCATCTTAAAAATTTCCATCCTTTATTTAAGTGTTCTTCACAATTATTTAAAAATTCTTTTAATGTGTCTCCTTGTGTATGTGGATAACAAACAACTTTTTCTCTATATGGACCTCCCAAAAGTTTGAATAAAGGCAAATCTACTGATTTACCCTTAATATCCCAAAGAGCAATATCTATAGCTGAAATAGCGCAGGAATATACTTTATCTGCAGGAAAAAATGAACTTCTAAACATTACTTGCCACAATCTTTCAGTTTCCCAAGGATCGGATCCAATAACTATTTCTGAAAGATGATCTATTGCTTTTGAAATTGCTTTACCTTGTCTAGCTATTCCTACTTCACCAAGTCCATGAATTCCTTTGTCAGTATCAACTCTTACAAAGAAATATACTCGACCTTCTTCATCCATAATTGGAATGCTTGTAATTTTAGTTACTTTCAAAATGTTATTTCCTTTTTATTTCCACTTGACTTCTCCTTTTGCAAATCCCTTTATATATAGTCCTGCACCTTTTCTTCTACCCCAAGGTGCTTTTGCTTTTCTGTTTATCTTAGCAGACTGTAATTTTTTTAATTTATTTTCATCCACTATTAATCCTAATCCAGGAGTATCGTCTAGATGGAGAAATCCATCTTCTATATTATCATTCCATTTCGAATATGCCTGTTCTCTTCCTGGATCTACTACCTCCATCATCACATGGTTTGGAATAGCAGATGCAATTTGAGCATTATAATTACCTATACAATTCATTGTTGTGACAGGTAATTCAAAGGCATATGCTATGTTAGAAATTTGTTTCAATCCGGTTACTCCAGACTGATAAGTACTAACATTCAAAATGTCCGCTGCTTGGTTACTTATAAGTGAATAAAAATCACCAACATTATTAAGATTTTCTCCAGTAGAGACGGCTGCTTTTATATTTTCTGAGACGAGTCTTAATCCTTTGTAATCCCAACGTCTTACTGGTTCCTCTGCCCAAAAGATATCAAACTTCTCTTCAATTTTGGAAATTGTTTGTATAGCATATTTGACTGACCAATATTCATTTGAATCTACCATTATCTTAGGTCTTTTTGAAGCTTTAGAAAGTGCTTCATGAACCACTCCAATCCTTCTGACATCATCTTCTGTAGATATACCAATTTTTACTTTACCCGAGTCAACCCCTTTTTCCGCCATTCCATCAAAAAAATCAAATAATTCTTGATCTGAAAGATTATATCCAATATCTGAAGCATAAATTTTACATTTAGGATCATCGCTACCCAATGTTTTCCAAAGAGGTTCTCCATAAATTTTTGATTTTAGATCCCAAAGGGCAATATCTATAGCAGAAAGCGCACCATGTGCTTCACCTTCGTCACCAGCCTTAAATACGAAATCAATCATATTTTTCCAATGTGTAAAAATTTCTCTGGGGTCCTTCCCTTCTATGAGTTGAAATAAATTTTCAACATAATCATTCCCCATGGGTGCTTGCCCACTTATACCTTCATCAGTGTTAATCCATAATATTGATGAGTTAATTAAATCATCTCCCGAAGGTCCATTAGAATCACCCAAAGGTCTATCCATTATCTGTTGATATTTTTCTACTCTAAAATCAGTAATTTTCATTTTGTTCTTGCCTCTTTTATTTCATCTTTTGACGGAGGAACTTCATATAAGCCGGCACCTTGTCTTCTACCATAAGGACTTGGACCAGATTTAACTGATACACTTCCAACTTTACTTTTAGATAATTCATCATAATTGATTTCTATACCTAATCCTGGTTTGTTTCCAACTTTTGCAAAACCATTAGTAATTTTAACATCAGTTGAAAACACCATTGATTCAGGTTCAGGATGTGGAACCTCAACTGTTATACAATTAGGAATAGCATTTGCTAAATGTGCATGTATTATTCCAGGAGAACCTCCCAAAGTGACAGGTAATTCTAATGCGTAGGCTGCATCCGCTATTTGCAATGCTCCTGTAATTCCTGTCATTCCATGACTCACCTGTATTATGTCAGCAGATCTATGATGAAAATATGGTAAAAAATCTCCAAGTGTATCAAGATTCTCTCCTGCACAAACAGGTGTTTTAAGAGAATTAGAAACTTTTTTTAATCCCAAAAAATCCCATCTTCTAGCAGGCTCTTCTATCCATCCTAGAGTAAATCTTTCTTCCATTTCTGACACTTTTCTTATTGTTTGTTTAGGTGACCAATATTCATTAGAATCTACGTAAAGAATTGGTTCTTTTCCAGAAAGTTTTAAAGCATCATACATCAACTGTAATCTTTTTAAATCTGAATCTTGGTCAAGTCCTACTTTTAGTTTGCCAGCATTGAATCCAAATTTAGTAGACATATCCGAATACCATTTATAAATTTGGTCATCACTTATAGGCAAGGCTATATCAGATGCATAAACATTTACTTTTTCACTGTTACCACCTAATGTTTTCCAAAGTGGTTCTTCATAGTATTTTGATTTTAAATCCCATAGTGCAACATCCAAAACTGAGATAGCATCGTTGGCTATACCATCGTGACCTCCTTTAAAAAACCTTTCAACCATTTTTTTCCAAAGACCTGTTACATTTCTCGGATCTGACCCTTTTAAGATGTTTTCATATAGTAGGTTTATTTGGGGAATTGCTCCTGCACCTCCCATTGAAATGCCAGTTATCCCTTCATCAGTTGAGATTTCTATCAGACATCCTCCAGCTTTATTTCTACCTTTAGGAGAATTTGCATCTCCCATAGTTCTGCTGAGTGTATGTTCAAATAAAGTTGTTTTTAATCCTATAATTCTCATAATTGACCAAATTCATTTTTTTCACTTTTATTAATATCGTTATTTAAATATCTAGCAATCAAATCTAAAAAAATATTATCATTTAAAGATGAGTTATTTTCAAAAAATTATAAAGCACAAATTTGCATTTTTATATAGAGTTATGATCACATCATTTATTCTATCGTGTATTATTGTAGTTTTTTCAAATGCTGAAGAGGAAATTTTTGCTTTAGATTTGGATAAAAGTAAGAATATTGTTATAGCTGTCGATAAAGTGTCTTTAAATGATACTGTGGAATTTTCTATAACCAAGGACCTTATTCAGCATATGGTAAATGTTTATGTTAACGATAAAAACAATGAATCTATAGAAATAATTGGCTATGGTGAACTTATCTATCAAACAGTTATCATAGATAAATCTAAAGATATAAATAGTCAAATAGAGTTATTTTTAAATGAATTGTACAAAATAAATCACAGAGGATCTTCTAATCATTATTTATCTTTTTCTGAAGGATTTACTTTTTTTGCGGAAAATGAAAATATCAACAATTCTACTTTTTATTTAATTTCACCTTTAAATCTTAACTTAGATATAGAATCTGTTGAGACAAAATTACTTAATCTTTCTGAACTATTCAAATCTTCTGGTGTACAAGTAAATATTATGTCTTTACCTAGTTCTATTTTTTCTAACAGAGAATTTTTTAAGAATATAACAAATGCTACAAATGGTACTATGATTGATTTTGGCTCAGAAGATTCATTTATTCAATTCACAAGATTATTTATGACACAACCTACAGAACTAGTTAATGCAATTTTGACTCCTAAGCCACTTTCCAATTTTATCAATGTTCCTCCAACTTCTGAAAAATTAATCATAGGGATTTATAGACAGGATGTTAATACCAAAATATCGATAATTGATCCTGGAGGTATAGAAATATCAGAAATTGATTCAATAATTTCTTGGGAACTTGATCGCTATATTTATGTTATAGTTGATGAACCAATATCAGGAACTTGGAGTATTATAACTAATGGATCTAAAGGAATTTTTGTTATTCTATCTGATTCTTATAATCCTTTAACCTTATCTACAATTGGCCCAAAAGTTTTTCCAGTATCTGAACGAATCACTCTTGAGGTCGGAGCATATTTTAAAGGAGAACTTTTTAATATCCCTGAAGCAGAATTACAGATTAGAATGAAAGATCCTAATGGGATCGAAACAATCCAAATAATGAACGACGCAGGAATAAAAGGTGATGTTAAAGAAAATGATGGAATATATACAGTTGAATTACCCGCAATAGAAAAACAGACACTCCTAGAAACAACTTATACATTACAGTGGAAAAATGTATCAACTCCCATAGAATTTAATGATCATGTTAAAATAGAGCATTTCCCTGAGATAGTAGTTACAGAAATAAAGAATTATATAGGCAAACCGGGAGAAGAAAAGCTAGTTGGAAATTTTGAAACTAAAATTAGTACATATCCTTATCCGATTTCAATAGAGGAATTAGAAATTTCTGTCGAAGAAGATGCTAAAAAGTTTCATTATAGAATTGAACCTGCAGGGATAATTGATACTAATAAAGCCTATAAATTTAGAGTATTTATAAAACCTTTGATACAACTGGATCAAAATATAAGTTTAAGTGTTTCTTATAACTCTAAAATATTTGATCAACAATATAAATCACAGCCTTCCAAGATTGAAACCGGTGTGAATTCAAATCAGCTCTATATTTTAGGTCTTAGATATTATTATTGGATTCCTATAATAATAATAATAATTTCACTCATTTTTGCTGTTATAAATTATTTGAGAAAAGAGAGAATATATGGCTATTTAACAGATGTTGACGGGAATATAATCGTTGATTTTTCTAATATAAAGCGAAACATTATTAATAAACTAATTTTCCCTAAAAGAGTAGAGTTTAATGTATTAAATTCTTTACCTTATAATGGTGGGTATTTTGAATTTTCAAATCAGAATGTTTATATGTTAGTAAATAAGCTTCGAGAAGATCCGAATATAAGAATTAACTCAGTTCCGGTAACAGAAAGAATTGCTATTACCAGCAATCAATGGATCGGATCTATGGGTAAACAAGTTCGATTTTCGAAAGAGATACCTTACATAAAATTGTAGTCTCATTCGACAGAAATCAATATGTTTAGTATTTCAGTCCCAGGTTTTGTATCTGTATAAGGGTCTCTAAGCCTAATTGACTTAACAATTTCCATACCATTAACTACTTTTCCGAAAACAGCGTGACAAGATACTGTCATATTAACACAATTTTTTAAATTATTATTTTCATCAAAAGCATCTAATTGTTCTAGAGGCCCAAATGTGATAAAAAATTGACTTCCATTAGAATTGACTCCTGAATTAGCCATAGATAATATTCCTTCAGAATCATGTCTTAAATCTACATGAAATTCATCTGAAAATTTATATCCTGGTCCTCCCATACCTGTAGCTGTAGGATCTCCTCCTTGTGCCATAAAATCTGGTAAAACTCTATGGAAAGTAGTTTCATTATAATAACCTGCGTTAGATAAATTTACAAAATTTTCAACGGTATATGGAGCTAGATCATCAAACAATTCAACTTCAAACTCACCAATTTCAGTTTGGAAAAGGGCTTTATATTTCTTAGAAATATCTAGATTTCCTGTCGGAGGTTTTAATGAAGATAATGCCTCAGTTTCAACAACTTGATTACCTGTATTTTTTGCATCCATTTCAACATTTTGATTACTCGTATTTTTTTCTGAGCAAGATATTAGTATCATTAAAATAGTTATGATGAGAGAGAGTTTTAACTTCATGGATTTTTTCTCCTATAATTGTTATATATATTTTTTATATTTTTTTGTTTATGACATTTGATTCAAATATTATTTTAGCATGCTGGTTGGGGCGTCTTGACTATTTTGATGCAATGAATTTACAAAACTTATTGCATTCGAATATATTAAATCGAAAATCAAATCATACAATTCTTTTTTTGGAACATAATGAGGTGTTGACATTTGGTTCTACAGAGAGAATTTCGCCAAACGTCTTTAAAGATTTAAAGGAAATGTATCAAAGAAAAGGATATATGGTTGCAAAAAGTTCCAGAGGTGGCCAAATTACTTTACACAATCCAGGTCAATTGGTTTGTTACCCAATATTAAATATTAAAAAATATTTTTCAGGAATTATAGAATATGTAAATTTTCTTGAAGAAATAATTATTAAAACCTTGAATGGTTACGGTATTGATGGTCATCGTGTCTCTAAAAGGAGAGGTGTATGGATTGGTGGTTTAGAAAATGAAAAATTTAATATAAATAAAAACCCTTCTGGAGAAAAAATTGGTGCTGTAGGTTTAAAGATTGTAAGGAATGTTTCTATGCATGGTTTTTCCTTAAATATAAACAATGATTTAGAGATGTATAATTCTTTTACTCCTTGTGGAATGGAAAACCTAAATGTAACCTCTTTAGGAGAAAAAACGAAATTGAAATATGATTTATATAAAGTTGCAAAAGAAATAGTGAAAAATATGGAAATTGAACTGAATACAAAAATTAACTTTATTCCTAAATCAAAACTTATATGAAAAGGAGTTCTTTTGAATAAAACAAAGAGTACTTTTGAATTTTTAGAATGTTCTTACTCGGGAGAAACTTTTCCAATTGACAAACCTCAAAGACTCAACCCAAAAAATGGGAAACCTCTTCTAGCTAGATATAATCTTGATAAAGCTAAGCAAACTTTTAATAAAGATTCCCTTAAGCAAAGAAGGAGAGATATGTGGAAATTTGAAGAATTGTTACCAGTTTTTTATTATGAAAATATTGCTAGTTTAGGGGAAGGAGATACTCCATTGTTCAACTTAAAAAATCTTGAGCAATATATTGGAATTGATGAATTATTTATAAAAGATGAAAGTAATAATCCAACTGGTTCATTTAAGGCAAGAGGTTTATCGACAGCTATATCTAAAGTAAAAGAATATGGCATAAAAGGGGTTGTTATGCCATCTGCGGGCAATGCCGCTGGAGCAATGTCTGCTTATGCAGCTAAAAGTAACTTGGAAGCAAAGGTTTTTATGCCAAAAGATGCTCCCATAGCTAATAAGATAGAATGTCGAGCTTTTGGAGCAGATCTTAATCTCGTTGATGGTTTTATATCAGATGCAGGAATAGAATCTGCCAAAGCAGCAGACAAATATAATCTATTTGATATTTCTACCTTGAAAGAACCGTACAGAGTCGAGGGGAAAAAAACAATGGGATTTGAAATAATCGAACAATTAAATTGGAAAGTTCCAGATGTAATTGTTTATCCAACTGGGGGAGGGACTGGAATAGTAGGGATATGGAAAGCCTTAGAAGAACTTGAAACCATGGGTTTAATAGATGATAAAAAACCTCGGATGGTTTGTGTTCAAGCTGAGGGGTGTGCTCCTTTGGTTGATTCATTTGAAAAAGGAGAAAGGTTTGCTACCCCAATAAAAAATCCTAGTACAATTGCTGCTGGTATGCGAGTACCTATGGCCGTCGGAGATTTTATTATTTTTGATATTTTACGTGAAAGTAATGGAACAGCTTTAAGAATTTCTGATAAAGAAATGATAGAAGGTGTGAAATTGTTTTCAAAGAAAGAAGGAATCTTTTGTGCTCCTGAAGGAGGTGCTGTATTATCAGCTACTATAAAATTAAAAGATAAAGGTTTTATTAATAGTTCTGATAAAGTTGTTATTTTGAATACAGGTTCTGCTTATAAATATCTTGACTCTTTGCAAGATTATAATTGGGATGACTAAAGCGGATTATCCCATTCAATAACATGGCTTGTCATATCAATATCAGAGTACTTTTCATTATATTCTTCAAGAATAATTCCCATTATAAATGAATTATGTCTTGATCCTTTGTGAGGCCTACTTTTTCTTAAGGTTCCCTCATGGGAAAATCCTAAAATTTCAAACATTTTGTAGGCTTCCACATTATATTCCGGTATGTCAACCCATGCTCTGTGTAGCGATAAGTGTACGAAAATATGTTCCAATAAAGCCATAGCTGTTTGTGTTCCGTACCCTTTATGCCAATTGTTGGGATCTCCTATTAGAATAGAAATTTGTGCATCACCCAAAGATTCATCAATAGATAACTGTGCTTCACCTAAATGGGTTTTGTCAACATAAATTGAAAAAATTGATCTATGAGGTTCATGATGTGGGTCATGGAAAACNTCATTCCATTNATNTTCATTTGCGTNAANCATNTTTTNTGGTTCATAACCCAAGTGTGCAGGNNCNCCATATGTATATCTACCAAACCAATTATCTNTNACNTCANCNTTNTTTAACCANTTGATTATNNNAGGAATATCTTCTCTANNNACANTCTTTAGTTCAANATGANNTNTCATAATATCAATATTATTATCTTTATTTTCTTTACCTTTTAAAAGATTATAGTAAATTGTAANAGAATGTANAAATTTAANTATTAATCTTNNNGNAGAGAGGTGAATCATGGCTGATTGGAAAATGGAAGCAGANATAGAATATTGCGTTCCCTGNGGTTATGCTAATTTGGCAGCATGGATGACAAGTGAACTTTTTCAAGCAGCAGGTACTGCTATAGCAATTTCTCTTAAGCCNGGANTTGCTGGAGCGTTTAAAGTNACTGTTGACAATNAAGTCTTGTGGGATAAGAAAGANCANGGGAAATCTCCAGATATAATGGAAGCAAAAGAATTAAAGGCAAAAGTCATTAATATGCTTGAATCNCTANCAAAAGTTTAACTTTTTTCCNGTTGATTTTAAACCTAAAGAAATAGAAGTTCAATTTTNTNTTNATGANAGAAAATTATATAAATCAATATAGTTTGTTGTTNTTGTTTNTTTTGTTATCTTGTTTGGTTCCTGCAGGNATGTTATTAACTGCTAAATTTTCTATGANAATNGGAATNAGACCNCAAAAAAACAANGAAGTAAAAACAACAGCATATGANGGTGGGCATCCNGCCTTTAGTGACANGCCATCTAGGTTTAGTTTTGGATATTTTTATTATGCNTTGTTATTTGTTGCTTTNGATGTGGAAACTATTTTAATTTTCCCNTGGGCTGTAGCTCATGGTTATATTTCTTCAGNATGGGGACTTCTTCCNTTTNTTGGNGTTTTNTTNTTGTTATTTGTATTAACTATTTCATTTATCTACGTATGGNTGAAAGGTTGTTTAGAATGGATAAAATAGAAANAATTCCTCTTTATANTACAACTTCNGANCTTGATAAAAATGAGGGAGAGCTAATTAATNANATGAAATCTACCCATTTGACTCCATACAATGAACCCATTTTGGATCAAGAAGANTTAGATAAAAACATAATGATTTCTTCTATNGANCANTTAATTAATTGGGCNAGAAAATCAAGTCTTTTCCCNTTACAATTTGGTTTAGCTTGTTGTGCTTTTGANATGATAGCTACCGCAATGAGNAGATTTGATATCTCTAGATTTGGNATGGAAGTTTTTAGAGCAACACCNAGACAGGCAGATTTAATGATCGTTGCAGGTACTGTAACTTGGAAAATGGCNGTTCCTTTAAGAAGGCTTTATGACCAAATGGCAGAACCNAAATGGGTNATTTCTATGGGNGTATGTGCAACATCTGGTGGACCTTANTATGAAAGTTACTCAGTTGTACCAGGTGTTAATCATATTGTTCCTGTTGATGTGTATGTNCCTGGTTGTCCTCCTCGNCCTGATGCTTTGCTNTATGGAATTATGCANTTNCACGAAAAAATAAAAAGATATAGTTTAGCTGGTAAAAANGCTGGAGGAGTTTAGATCTTGAAAACTTGGAATGGNACAGTNCTATCTAATGAAATAAGTTTGAAGATTAAAGATAGTGTTGTAGCTTCAAATGANAAAGATGTTTATATTAATCCAGANAAAGTNNATNAAGTANTAAAATTTTTNAAAGAAACATCTGGATTTTCTTTTGATTTNCTNTCATCAATAACAGCNGTAGATTATATTGACCATTTTGAAGTTGTATATCANTTAANNTCNATAATAACTTTNGCTAAAGCAACTNTAAAAGTAAAATTGGGATATGGNAGNAAATCTACTCCNAAAATTGATAGTGTNTGTAACATTTGGCGTGGAGCAGATTTTCAAGAACGTGAAATTTATGATTTAATGGGAATTGAATTTATAAATCACCCCAATTTAAAAAGAATACTTCTTTGGGAAGGATTCCCTGGTCATCCTTTAAGAAAAGACTTCATTACTAATGATCAATCATTAGTTGAAAAAAAAGAGGTTAAGTAATGGCAATTAGAAGTGAACCAATAACTATTAATTTAGGNCCTCAACATCCTTCAACACACGGNGTTTTTCGTATGAGAGTTACTTTTGATGGAGAAACTATAATAGATGTTGAACCGATATTTGGTTATCTCCACAGAGGTAGTGAAAAATTAGCTGAAGAAAGAACGTATACTCAAGTAGTTACTTTAACAGATCGAATGGATTATGTTTCTTCAATGCTTAACAATCAAGGATATATTTTAGCAGTNGAAAAATTGTGTGGNATTAATCCAAANCCTAGAGGAGTCTGGCTTAGAATGATTGCTTCTGAATTGCAACGTATAGCTAGTCATTTAGTGGCTATAGGATTCTTAATACAAGATCTTGGAGCNTGGGGAACCCCTTTAACTTACGCNATGAGAGAAAGAGAAAAAATTTTACAAATGTTTGAAATGTTGTGNGGAGCAAGAATAACAAACTCTTATNTTCGNCCNGGAGGTGTTTTTATGGATGCACCTTCAGTGTTCTGGGATGTTCTNGATTCTTTTATANCTTCTTTCCCAAAATCNATTGATGAACTAGAAAANTTNATAACTTCTAATGAGATAATATTTTCAAGAACAAAAGGGATAGCAGTCTTATCATCAAANGATGCNATTGATGCATCTATAACNGGTCCTATATTAAGATCCACTGGNGTAGATTGGGATTTGAGAAAAAGAGATTCTTATGATTATTATGATGANGTAGAATTTGATATNCCAATTCATCAAGCAGGNGANAATTANGCTAGATATTTANTNAGGGTACAAGAAATTCGTGAGAGTTTAAAAATTGTTGAACAATGTAANAAANATATTCAACCTGGATTNGTNNGNCCACATCATGATGAAGTNCCAGACCTANTAAAACCNCCTTTGGGTGATTGTTATGTTGCCATNGAAGGTTCAAAAGGNGAANTAGGNTTTTATTTAGTATCTGATGGNTCTATNGCACCTTATCGATGGCATGTAAGGTCATCATCTTTAATCAATTTAACACTTTTAAAAGATATGGTTGTTGGAACTCTTTTTGGAGATTTATTTGTGACCTTTGGAAGTATTGATATAAATATGGGAGAAGTGGATAGATAATGTTGAATTTTGTTTATGAAAATATATATANAANTCTAGAANTTTTTCTTCCANATTCTTTTTTGATAAANGANATTATTTTTGTGTTTTCAGGTNTAATTATTGCATTTATNATTATCAATGCAGTTTTGGTTGGTGTGCTGTTATTAATATGGGGTGAAAGAAGATTNTTAGGTAGNTTTCAACAACGNTCNGGACCTAANCGNTGGGGGCCNAGAGGATTACTNGTNTCNACTGCTGACGCANTAAANGTTATGTTTAAAGAAGACATAGTNCCAGAAGAGGCTGACAAGTATATTTTTAATTTAGCNCCATTACTTNTNTTGATACCTGTTTTTATAATTTTTTCTGTNATNCCTTTTGCNATTGGATTATATGCTGTNAANATAAANGTAAGTTTNCTTTTCATTTTGGCAGTAACTTCTATAAGTGGNTTATCAATAATTTGTGCTGCNTGGGCATCNGCAAATCGTATAGCNATTTTTTCCGCTCTNAGATCGGTAGCAATGCTTATTTCTTATGAGATACCNGTAGGATTATCATTAGTAGGGATCCTTTTAATTACTGAATCAATGTCCGTTTTAGANATAGTATCCTATCAAANAATACCTTTTATTATTATTCAACCTGTAGCTGCTTTTGTCTTCTTTCTNGGATCTTTAGCNGAAATAAACAGNACTCCTTTTGATTTAACTGANGCAGAGTCAGAATTAGCTGCTGGATACCAAAATGATTATTCAGGNATGAAATGGGGNTTNTTTTATTTAGGAGAATTTGCTGCTGCNATAGCTACTGCATCCGTTTTNACAACATTNTTTNTAGGTGGACCAAATGGTCCNTTTTTACCTTCTATTATTTGGTTTACATTTAAGGTTGTCGCAGTNCTNTTTATGATCATATGGATTAGNGCTACNTGGCCACGATTTAGAATAGATCAAGTATTAAATCTTGCATGGAAAGGTTTATTTGAATTGACATTNATTAATATAGTTGTAACTTCAATTGTAGTTATAATTTGGCCGGAGGGNACTGATAACAGATTAATATATATAACTATAGCNAATTGGNTATTTGTAGTACCATTTATTTTNATTGTTGCAAANGTNTTAAAAACTAGNNATTATAAAATTACTAGTTTTAATAATCAAAATTATCCAGTAGGATCAGCAAATCCTAAATTTGAAAAGGAAGGTTCTTAATGCTTGGTTTTGGATTGATAAGAGGTTTATTCGTAACACTGAGGAATCTATTTGGGCCAATTTTTACCATACAATATCCAGATAAAAGAGCTGGTATATTTGAATATGCAAAATTCCGTAACAAATCAATATATAGAATATTTTTAGATGAAAGAAAGAATTTCTTTTTAGCAATACTTAATTATGTAAAAATACCTGTTAAAATTGAACAATTTTCACGTTTTAGAGGTAATGAGTTTGTTTGGTACGATGATCGATGTACCGCTTGTGCATCGTGCGCCAAATATTGTCCATTGGGAATTATAGAAATTGAAACTCACCCAGGCGGAGAAAATCTACAAGCAGGTGAAAATTATGAAATAGATAAATTTTCAATAGATACAGGAAGATGTATGTTTTGTGGATTATGTGTAGAAGCATGTCCTTACGATGCTCTACATATGGGTACTGATTTTGAAAGAGGAAATTATAAAAGAGATGATTTGGTCTTAGATAAAGAAACTTTAATATCTCAGAAAAAAAATCCAAGTAGTTGGTTTCGACCGCAGTTTGAATCTGATGAATATGATCCTTGGAAAGAATCATTAACAGATTCCAAAAAGGCAGGGCGGCATGAAAAACCTACTTACGAGGATATCAAGAGTAATTGGGTAAATAAAAGGAGCAAAAGTGACTAGTTCTTTTATTGATATTTTTTTAATAGTAATTGCAAGTTTAGGAACCATTTGTTCTTTAATAGTTGTTATGCAATCGAATGTGTTCAGATCTGCTATTGCTTTATCTTTTAATTTTTTATGTGTTGCAGTGGTTTATTTTGCTATTAATGCTGAATTTCTAGGTACAGTTCAAATTTTGGTTTATGTTGGTGCTGTTTCTGTTTTGATGGCTTTTTCAGTTTTATTAGTTAAGGATTTACAAACGGGTTCAACTTCAATTATAGGAATGAATTTTTTTGTTTCAACTTTCATTTCTTTGTTGACTTTTTTTGTGTTATTATTTGTAATTTTTACAACCGATTGGCAGACTGTTGACAAATTAAATGAACCAAAAATAAAAGCCGCGCTATTTGAAGAGTATAGTTTGAACGAAAACAAAAACATCACGATTGTTTCAAAAGAAACACCTCCCGCGGAAATTCATAATGGAGTTTACAATAACTCGATTATTCCTATAGGTACTTTATTAACTACCAAATACTTTATTTCTTTGCAGCTTATAGGATTAATAATTGTTTCATGTGTAATCGGATCAATTGCAATTACAAAGAATACTATAGAAAATGATGATGAAATGGATGAATTGCTATGAGTTTAACTATTATTTTAATTTTTTCTTCAGCTCTTTTCTCAATAGGTATATTTGGATTATTAACTAGAAAAAATATTGTTATTACTTTAATGTCTTTAGAGTTAATATTTAACTCTGCTGTTCTAGCACTTATAGCATTTTCAAGATATACAATCTACTACACATTATTGTTTAGTGAGCTCTCTTTAGAAGGCTTATATTCAGTTTTCTCAGGACATATTCTTGGAATATTTATTATTAGTGTAGCTGCTGGAGAAACAGCACTTGCTTTGGCATTGGTATTAGCGCTAGGAAAATTTAAGTCTACGATAGAATTGAATGATCTATCAGAAATGAAGAATTAGAAATGTGGATTGATTATAAAAAAGTAAAAAATTTGTCTATTGCTGAATCTTGGAAAAACTTGTTGGAATCAGAAGGTCTTCCTACTAAAATCATACCTGAAGAAGGTTTGATAAGCTGGTCTGAATTCTCTGTGTTTAGAATTTTGGTCCCCAAAGGTAGAGAGCATGTGGCAGATGAAATCATAAGAAAAATTTAATTTACGAGGTGGTTTTTTGATAGAGGTAATGGCATTAATGGTTTTAATTATTCCTTTTGTAGGGTTTTTTATTAATTCCACAATAATTAGAATTTTATTCGGTTCTGAGAGTATAATTTCTGGATATATTAATTCTTTATTTATCGGAATTAGTCTTTTACTCTCACTTATTATTCTGTTTAATCCAAGTGNNNTTACCAATCAAATAAATTTAACCTGGTTAAATTTATTTGATTTAAATATAACNTTTGGGTTATTAATCGATCCTTTGACCAGCATTATGATGGTAGTAGTATCAGGAATTTCGTTTTTGGTTCAAATTTATTCACTTGGATATATGCANGGAGATAAAAGTTATACTAGATATTTTGCATATATGTCTTTATTTACNGGCTCTATGTTAGGTCTTGTAATGTCTAGAAATATACTACAACTTTTTATATTTTGGGAATTGGTGGGAGTTACTTCATATTTATTGATAGGATTTTGGTTTAATAGATCATCNGCTGCANTAGCAGCCAAAAAAGCATTTATTATGACTAGATTTGGTGATTTNGGNTTTCTTTTTTCTATTATTTATCTTTTCAATTTTAACCCAGCTTCACTAGATATTATAGAACTTTATAAAATGATTGNAGCNGGGNCTATTTCAACAAAAATTGCTACTATTGCTTCNNTGGGATTNTTGTTNGGTGCAATTGGAAAATCTGCTCAATTCCCTTTGCANAGTTGGCTNCCAGATGCTATGGAAGGTCCAACTTCTGTTTCNGCCTTNATTCATTCAGCNACTATGGTAACTGCAGGNGTTTTTCTTATAGCTAGGTTNTTCCCATTATTTGATCATTCTCAGNTAATGATTTTAATTGCCTCAATTGGTGCTNTAACTNCNTTGATAGCAGCNACNATGGGATTAACTTCNACCGATATAAAAAGAGTTCTTGCTTATTCTACAATTTCTCAATTAGGATATATGGTTATGGCNTTAGGATTGGGNGCTTATTCTGCNGCAATATTTCATTTATTTACACATGCATTTTTTAAAGCGGGATTATTTTTATGTGCTGGTTCAGTTCATCATGCAAGTGGAACATTTAATATGAAATTTATGGGNGGNTTACAATCTAAAATGAAATTAACATATTATTCAATGTTAATTTGTGGNGTTTCNCTCGCTGGAATTTTCCCTTTATCAGGATTTTGGTCNAAAGATGAAATTATTCTTTCTACGTTTAATCATGGAGGCTTCNTNGGTTATTTNTTTTTGTTAATAGGNTTGATTGTTGCTTTTATGACNGCGTTTTATATGTTTAGAACAATTTCATTGACATTCTATGGNTCATTTAGAGGAGGAGGAGANGAGGAGAGAAAAGTCCTANAATCNAATAATATTNAGGTNCCTGAAACAGTTCAAAACGTACATTTAGAAGAATCTCCNAAATTTATGACATATCCACTAATTGTTTTGTCATTTTTTGCTATTTTTATAGGATATGNTGNNAATCCTGTTTTTTNTGATTTGATNTTTATTAATAAACATGCTTTTTCTGAATTTNTAGAAAAAAGCTTAGAAATTTATCATTANCATGGTACACATAGTTTTAACTTNAGNATTGCTTTATTATCTACTTTTATGGCANTNATAGGATCGTTATTTGCATTAAATACNTATANATCGAAAACTGAAATTTATAAAAATANNTTAATGNNAAANATAAATTATTTNNTNGATAAAAAATATTTCATTGATTATTTATATGAAAAANTTATCGTTGAAAATATATTTTATGAAACTATTTGTAGGTCTGTAGCTTGGATTGATAATAATATATTTGATCAAATAAATATATTACTTTCAAGCCTAAGTTATAGATTTGGATTAAATTCTTTAAAATTACAGGATGGACAAATTCACTCTTATGGTCTTGCTATGATTTTGAGTGGTATTGTTTCTGTACTAATATTGATACTTTTAGGATGAATGTATGTTTGATTATTTTTTAACATTAATTGTNTTTTTACCTGCACTTACTGCAGTAATACTACTATTCTTTAAATCTAAAAATAAGATAATTAATATATCTATATTTTCTTCAATAGTTACGTTTATAATGTCTGCATATTTATTTATTACCTATGATAAAAATTTAGGTGGGATTCAATTTGTAGATCACTTTGAATGGATNAGTTCGATTAATATTAAATCCTCTTATATTTTGGGAATTGATGGTTTATCTGCACCTTTAGTTTTATTGACTGGGCTTTTATCTATGGTGGCTATTATTTCATCATTTCGTATAACGAAGAGAGTTAAAGAATATTTTATATGGCTATTATTATTAGAGACGAGCGTACTAGGAGTTTTCACATCTTTAGATTTGCTTCTATTTTTTGTTTTTTTTGAATTTGAATTGATCCCAATGTATATGTTGATTGGAATATGGGGCTCTGGTAGGAAAGAGTATTCTGCAATTAAATTTGTTATCTTTACCCTTGCAGGAGGAGCTTTTATGCTACTAGCTATTTTAGCTTTATTTGCAACAGATTCTATTAGTAGCTTATCCATGGTTTCCATACCAGATTTAAACATAATTGGTATTCCTGATTTGATATCTGGAAAAACTTTGATAGTTCCTGCATTTATTATTTTCTTTTTCTTTTTTATTGCGTTTGCAGTAAAATTGCCGCTTTGGCCATTACATAATTGGTTACCAGATGCTCATACTGATGCACCGACAGCAGTTTCTGTAATGCTAGCAGGTGTACTTTTGAAAATGGCTGGGTATGGATTATTCAGAATAAATCTAGGGTTTTTTCAAGAAACTAAAGGTTTTACTATTTTCGATGCATCTCATTTCCTAGCAATTTTAGGAACCATTTCAATAATTTACGGAGCTATTGTAACTTTGAGACAAACTGATTTAAAACGATTAATTGCATATTCATCTATAAGTCATATGGGATATGTTCTTTTAGGTTTTTCTGCAATAGGAAATGGAATTAATTTTTCTATTGCAGCTTTAAATGGTTCAGCGTTGCAAATGTTTACTCATGGAACTATAACTGGACTATCTTTTTTGACTGTAGGCCTTATATACGACAGAACTCATACAAGAGATATTAACAAATTGGGATCTTTAACAAATAAGATGCCTATCATTGCAGTTTTCTTTATGATTTCTGGTTTAGCATCTCTAGGACTTCCTGGATTATCAGGATTTGTTTCTGAGATAATCATTTTTATGGGGACATTTAAAATTTTCCCTATTTACACTATTATTTCTGCATTCGGAGTAGTTTTGGCTGCTGGATATATTCTATGGATGATTCAAAGATCATTGTTTGGTAAAAATAAATTATTAAATAAAGATCAACCTTATAAATATGAAGAATTATCTGATGGTACTTTACTTGATTTATTACCTGCATTTATTTTGACAATACCTATATTTTTGATTGGTATTTGGCCAAGATTTTTTTTAAGTCTTTTTGATTTGGGAATTAAGGAGATTATAAAATAATGATCTTTTCTGATTTAAACTTTATAATTTCCCCCTTGATCCTGATATTTTTAGCTTTGACTATTTTGATTATAGATTTCTATTTAAAAAATAAAATTCTTCTAATTTATTTGTCAAGTTTAGGGTTAGCTNTTTCCTCAGCGGTCTTAGTTTATCAGTGGATTTTTATGGAGACTGGACAATATGTATTTTTTGAAACCCTTATTTTTGATAAGTTTTATATTTTATTTGCTTTAACTTTGAATTTAGTATCATTAGTGATTATCCTTGCATTTTCGGATTATATCCTTAGGAAAATAAATTTCATTTCAGAATTTTTGAGTTTGTTANTATTATCACTGATAGGTTCAACCTTTGTTATTATGTCTGTTGATTTCATTACTATTTATTTGTCATTGGAGCTAGCTTCTTTACCTATAATTGCATTGATAGCTTTTGGAAGAGGAAAATTTAGTTTGGAAGCNTCTTTTAAATATTTGATTTTAGCTTCTTTTTCAACGGGAATTTTCCTTTTTGGTTTGGTGTATTTATATGGATCTACTGGGTCCTTAGAATTAATGAATATTCAAATTTCAACTATTTCTCCATCACTTATTATAGGTTTGGTATTTTTATTTATAGGGGTCGCTTTTAAACTTTCAATAGCACCATGGCACATGTGGACTCCAGATACTTACCAAGGTTCACCAATGCCAATAGTTACATATCTATCTACAGTTTCAAAAATNGCTGGATTTGCGTTAATTATTAGAATATTTATGCATATCTTTTCTTATGAATTTGATAAAAACAATATTATTATTTTTCTATCCGTAATATCTGTAATATCAATGACAATNGGAAATTTTGGTGCATTGATTCAAAAAGANCTTAAAAGACTTTTGGCTTATTCTACTATTGCACACGCAGGCTACATGTTAATAGGTGTAGTTGCTTTAATATCTACTTCANCGGCAGCNTCTACTACAATTTTTTATATCCTTGGATATGCNATGAGTAATCTTACCATTTTCTTTACATTTCAATATATGATTAATATTTCTTCTTCAACTTCTATAGATTCATTAAAAGGAATGTTTCACCAATATCCTTTAGTCTCTATTNTTTTTTCTTTNGGTATTTTAAGTNTGTTAGGGATACCAGCAACCGCAGGATTTATGGGGAAAGTTTTGGTATTTGGTTCAGCTATAAATAATGGGTTATTGTGGTTGGCTATTATAGGTGTAATAAACTCATTNGTNTCNGCTTATTACTATCTTGGATTANTTCGTAATATNTTTATTTCAACGGACGAAGTAAAAAAATCTGATAATANTGGANTCAGTTATTTGTTTTTTTCACTAATCACCTCTGCTGGTGTATTAACTTTAGGAATTTTCCCAGGAATATTGTTATCAGTNGTAGATGAAGTGATTTCAAAATTATAAAAAAATTTAGTACTATAAAAGTATGTATAAATATATTTTCACAGTTATAAATCCAGACTCTGAGGAAGCCTTTAAATTGGCGGATTCTTTGTCAGAAAAATATAGTAAATTAAATTGGAAGAAAATTGACAATTTAGATTACAATGATAGTTCAGATGTTGATCTTGTTGTTGCNATCGGTGGTGATGGAACNATTCTTCGTGCAGTTTCTTTAGCTATTAAGCATGATGTACCAGTTTTAGGGATAAATATGGGAAGAGTAGGGTTCATGACAGATATTGATGGAAATGATGCCTTANAAGATTTTGAATTATATTTGGATGAAAAAATTAGAATCGAAGAAAGGGCATTGATTGAAGTAGACTTTAAAATAGGAAAAGATCATTACAATTATAAAGCTCTTAATGATATTGTTATTGCGAGAGGAACATCTACTTCGTTAATAGAAACGATCACTGAAATAGATGGAGCCCATTTAGCTACTTATAGAGGAGATGGGNTAGTTGTTGCTNCTCCCACAGGTTCNACTGGTTATACATTAGCATTAGGTGGCCCAGTTATAGATCCTAATTCCAGNCATTATTTNATAAAGCCAATAGCGACTCATATGAGTCAATTTGGCGGAGTCATAATTAATCCTACATCTANTTGTAAAATTACATTGTCTACACAAAAAGATGCCTTGATAAGTATAGATGGNTTCATAGAGCATGAATTAAAAAACAGAGATTCAGTGAATATTTTTATTTCAAAAACAAAGGCAAAATTTTTAAGNAAAAATTCNATGAACANTTATTGGGCCAACATTTCGGAAAAACTTGGAATTANGAAGGGTAATCAGTTAGAATCTTGAAATGATTAAGTTTCCAAATCCAGATAATAAAAAGGTTTATGATTCAGATTCTATTCATATAGTAAGAGAAAAATATAATACTACTCAGAATAAAGATATTGTAAAAGATTATGTAAATCATCCAGGNTCAGTACTTATCNTTTCATTTNTAGATGAAANNATATTATTNGTAAAACAATGGAGACAGCCGGTNAAAACCNATACTTTAGAACTTCCTNNGGGAACTTTAGANATAAATGAAAATTCTATTGAAGCAGCCGATAGAGAATTTAGAGANGAAACAGGATTTNGAGCAAAAAAATATTCTTCTTTGGGATCTTATTTTGTTGCTCCAGGATATAGTTCTGAAAAAACAGAATTTTTTTTAGCAGAAAATTTATTTGAATCTGCTTTACTGCCTGATGAAGATGAAGAGATTTATTTAGAGAAATATTCTTTAGATAATGCCTTAGATTTAATAACTAAACAAATAATTGTTGATCAAAGTACTATTTGTGCTTTGCTTTTGTATAAATCTCTACTTTAAAATATATTTTATAAGGAAAAAAAATGTACGATCATGATTTATTAATAGTGGGAGCNGGTTTGGCTGGACTTCGTTGTGCAGTAGAAGCTCAACGTATGGGTTTGAAAGTCGCNGTTATAACNAAAGTTCATCCTGTNAGNAGTCATTCAAATGCTGCACAAGGAGGAATAAATGCACCTTTAACTGATAGAGGTGATGATTGGAAAGGACACGCTTTAGATACTATTAAAGGNAGTGATTATTTAGCTGATCAAGATGCTGTTGAGATTATGAGTCAAGAAGCTGGAGATGCCGTTTTAGAATTAGAAAGAATGGGCGTCATTTTTTCTAGAGGAGAAGATGGCAAACTAGGGACTAGAAGATTCGGNGGNCAGAANGTAGCACGNACATTTTTTGTAGGTGCAATTACTGGCTCTGCTTTATTACATGTTTTGTATGAACAGTCTTTAAAATTAGGATTGCAAGTATATGAAGAATGGTTTGTTACATCATTAATTAATGAAGACGGAGTAGTTAAAGGTGTAGTTGCTCTTGATCTAAAAACTGGTGAATTGGAGGCAATCAGCGCTAAAGCAGTTGTAATAGCTGCTGGAGGAGCTGGAAGAGTATTTGAACCATCAACTAATGCATTAATTTGTACAGGTGATGGGTTATCATTGGCATGGAATAATGGTGCTGGTTTAATGGACATGGAAATGATTCAATATCACCCTACCACTTTAGCAAGAACTGGTATTTTAATGTCTGAAGCAGCTAGAGGAGAAGGTGCTTATTTGTTTAATTCAGAAGGTGATAGATTTATGGAAAAGTACGCACCAGACTATATGGAATTAGCAAGTAGAGATGTTGTTTCTAGGGCTGAACAAACTGAGATTAATGAAGGAAGAGGAATTGACGGCAATGTTCTATTGGATTTAAGACACTTAGGAAAAGATTTTATTGAAAGTAGATTAGGGTATTTACAGGAAGTTTCTGTTGAATTTTTGGGGATAGATATGTCCGAAAAACCAGTTCCAATTAGACCTGGNATGCATTATATTATGGGAGGGATTAAAACAGATGTAAATGGAGAGACAGGAGTTCCAGGACTCTATGCAGCTGGAGAATGTGCGAATGTAAGTGTACATGGAGCTAATAGACTTGGTGCTAATTCANTGTTAGACACTGTNGTATTTGGAAGACGTTCGGCNAGTAAGGCATCTGAATATGTAAAAACNGTTAAAGACAGTAAGATTTTGACTAATGAACATGTCGAAAAAGACCTTAATAGAATAAAGAAAATATTGAATAATAAAGGAAAANTTCGTACNTCTGAAATAAGAAATACTATGGCTANGGCAATGACCGAAGGAATCGGAGTTTTTAGAGATCAAAAATCAATGGAATATGCAAAAAAAAATCGTAGAAGAAAGTAAAATAAAGTATCGAGATTCTCTTGTAGTTGAGAATAAAGGTAAAGTTTATAATACTGATTTATTATTTGCTCTAGAATTGGGATATATGATAGATTGTGCAGAATCAATAGTGCNCGGCGCTCTTACAAGAAAAGAAAGTAGGGGAGCTCACTTTCGAACAGATATTAANGATAGAAATGATAAAGAATGGCTAAAACACACTTTGATTTATCGTGATANAANTGGTGAAATAAANATAGAAACACCAGATGTTACAATAACTCAATGGAAACCAGTTGCAAGAGTTTATTAAAAGGAATTATGGAAGTAAAACTTAAGGTAAAAAGATTTGATCCTGAAAAACCCAAAGATAATATTTGGTACCAGGATTACAATATTGATATTCATCCTTCTTCAACAATTCTAGATGCATTAATAAATATTAGGGAAGAAGTGGATGGAACCTTAGGATTAAGGTGCGCTTGCAGAGCTTCTATTTGTGGATCTTGTGGAATGAAAGTTAATGGGCAGGCTAAACTCGTATGTAAAACTAGAGTAGAAGAAATTGCTCCTAAAGGAGAAATTTTATTAATTGAACCTATGGGGAATCATACAGTAATAAGAGATCTGATAGTTGATCTCGATACTTTTTTTGCAAAAATCGAACAAATAACTCCCTATTTACAACCAGATTCTGAACCTGAAACCGGAGAATTTATTGTATCAAATGAATCTATGGATAAGCTATTAACAGAAATGAATTGTATTATGTGTGGTTTATGTGTTTCAGAATGTACAGTCCTTGAAGTTGATAAAACCTTTATTGGCCCTGCAGCATTAGCAAAAGCATCAAGATTTGTTTATGACCCAAGAGATGATCAAACAGACCAAAGATTAAATTACTTAAATGATGAACAAGGAGGAATCTGGGATTGTACTAGGTGTTTGCAATGTGTTGAAGTATGCCCTAAAGGTGTTTCTCCAATGGATAGGATTATGGATTTAAGAGAATCTGCAATTGAAATAGGAGCAAAGAAAACTCACGGTTATAATCATACTAACTCTTTTGAAAAATCTGTTACTGCAAATGGCAGACTAGATGAAACAAGGCTAGCAATAGAATCAGCAGGAATTTTTAATATTTCTAGACTAATAGATTTGATACCTGTAGGCTTGAAAGCACTTATTAGAGGTAAACTACCTCCACTATTTCCTCATAAAGCTGAAGACAATAAAAAGATACAAGAATTAGCTAAGAAAATTAAGGAAGATAAATAATGAAATTTGCATTTTATCCTGGATGTGTTGCAAGAGGGGGAACACCTGAATTGTTGAGCTCCTCTTTGGCAGTACTAGAAAAACTTGAAATAGAAGTTGAAGAATTAACTAAAGCTGGATGTACTGGTGCTGGCGTATTACAAGAAAAAAATCCGTTACTTGGAGATACCATTAATGTCAGAACTTTAGCTATGGCTGAAGAAAAAAACCTTCCAATAATGACACTTTGTTCGACTTGTCAAGGTGTTTTAAGTCAAGCAAATCATAAGGTAAAAAATGATAAAGATTACTTAAAGAAAATTAATGAGTTATTAAAAGAAGAAGGTTATGAATACAAAGGTACAACTGACGTAAAACATTTGTTATGGATTTTAGTTGAAGATTATGGCTTAGACAAACTAAAAGACCATTTTATTAAGAAACTATCAGGCTTAAGTTTTGCACCATTTTATGGTTGTTACATGGTACGTCCTTCTGAAGCTCTTGGTTTTGATGAGAAACCAGAAAGACAAATGTATTTGGAGAAAATTATAGAATCAGTTGGTGCTACAGCGATCGAATTTCCTGGAAAATTTTCTTGTTGTGGATTTCCAGTATTATTCATAAATCAAAATAATTCTTTAAAAATGGTGTCTAACCATACTGGTTCTGCTAAAGACCTAGGTGCCGATGCAATGGTTACCCCTTGTCCACTTTGCCATTTGAATTTGGACGGATATCAGGTTAAGGCACGAAAAAATAATAGGGGAGATAAAGCAGATCTTCCAATAATACATATGCCACAAATGATAGCTTTAGCTATGGGTATAGAAACAAATGAAATAGGCCTTGGAAGGCATATAGTTTCTACAGAAGAAGTTGTAAATAAAATATAGGTTCCAATTTTCTAATCAATCGATCTTTTTTTTTTATCGATCTCTTTAAAGAAATCAGCCTGATTATGAGCACCATTATAATCAGATTTGAAAGATTGGTTAGGATCAACTCAATCACTGAATCTACTGATCTAGTAAATTTTTTTTACAGTAATAACTCAGGGCATGTAAAATGTATTATTATATTTTTTATTAAAAGTGAGAATTATGGAAAAAATCTTTAATCATATAGATCAACATATTGAAGAAACTATAGAAACTCTTTTTAAAATGGTATCTCAACCTAGTGTCTCCGCTCAAAATTATGGGTTTGATAAAGCCCCAAATCTTATAAAAAATATTTTGTCTGATTATGGATTAAATTCTCAATTATTAAATACACCTAATAATGGGAATCCTTCAATATTTGGGGAGTTTAAATCAAATAGCAATAAAACTCTAATGTTTTATACTCATTATGATGTTATGCCTGCCGAACCTTTAGAATTATGGGAATCTGATCCTTTTAAACCTGAAAAAAGGGGGAATAAGCTTTATGGCAGAGGAATGTCTGATGATAAAGGAAATATTGCTGCAAGGCTTGCTGCAATTAAAGCTTTTTTAGATATAGAGAATAAGCTACCTACCAATCTAAAATTTTTTATAGAAGGAGAAGAAGAAATAGGAAGTAGAAACTTATTAGGATTAATTGAAACTTATAAGCCAATACTTAAAGCAGATGCATGTATATGGGAAGGAGGAGGGGTAAACATGTCAGGTTCTCCTTTAATATATATTGGTCTAAAAGGTGGATTAACTATAAAAATGTCTGTTAATAAATTAAGTGTAGATGCCCATTCTTCTTATTCTCCTATATTACCTTCTTCTATAGATAGATTAACAAAAGCTATGAATTCAATGAAAAATGATTTAGGTCAAATAATTATAGAAGGTTTTCATGATGCAATTATAGATTTAAATAAAGAACAAAGAGAAGCTATTAATTCTTTGCCAGATGATACTAAAGAATGGGAGGATAAATTTGGAGTTAAATTATTAGGAAATGATCTTGAATCCATAGATGATTTAAATATGAAGCTTTACTCTGAACCAACAGCAAATGTAAACTCTATTCAGTCTGGTTATAATGGGCCTGGTATGAAATCTGTTGTACCTGCATATGCAGAATGTAAAATGGATTTTAGGTTAGTACCTAACCAAAACCCAGCAGAAATCTATGAATATATAAAAAAACATTTAATAAAAAAAGGTTTTTCAGATATAGAAATAGAACCACTTCATCAGATTTTTCCATTTAGAACAGATATGAATTCTGATTTTCTTGATTTAGTGAAAACATCTGCGTTTGAAATTTATAATAAAAAACCTCTTGTTACACCAAATATGGCTGGCTCAGGTCCTATGTATGAATTTGGAGGACTTTTAAAAATGCCTATTTGTAGTGCTGGAGTAGATCATCCCACACATAATATGCATGCACCTAATGAAAACATAACTATAGATGATTTGTCTCTTGGTGCAAAGCATATTGCGTTAATAATGAAAAGATTTTCTGAAATATAGCTAAGAATTTTCTTCCATAATTTCCAACAATTCAATCACTGAATCTACTGATTTTGATAGAGCATTTTGTTCTTCAGTATTCAAATCTACTTCAATAACTTCTTCTATTCCTTCCGCTCCTAGTTTTACTGGAACTCCGGCATAGACGTCGTTAAATCCATACTCTCCATTTAATAAAACAGCGCAAGGAAGAATTTGTTTCTTATCTAGAAGTATTGCTTCAACCATTTGAACAATTGCTGCAGATGGTGCATAAAAAGCAGAACCTGTTTTTAGTAACGCAACGATTTCAGCTCCCCCATCTCTAGTTCTTTGAACGATAGATTCTAACTTGTTTTTTTCAATCATTTTTTCAACTGGAACGCCACCAACATTAGTTGCTCCAATTACAGGAACCATTGTATCTCCATGACCTCCTAAGACATATGCATTTACACTTTCAACAGAGACATCTAGTTCTTCTGCTATAAAAGTACTAAATCTTGCAGTGTCTAAAATCCCTGCCATTCCAATTACTCTTTTTGAGTCAAAACCACTTATGTTATAGGCATGTTGAACCATTGCATCTAATGGATTTGAAACAACTATTATAATTGATTCAGGAGAGTGTTTTACAACTTCTTTAGTGACACTCCCTACAATTTTCATGTTAGTGAGTAACAAATCATCTCTACTCATTCCAGGTTTTCGNGCAATACCAGCNGTNATAATAACCAGATCAGAATTTGCTGTTTCTTCGTAACCATTTGAACCAGTTATTTTACTATCAGTACCTAAAACCGGACCTGATTCTAGAATATCCAATGCTTTTCCCTGTGGCATATCTTCTACCACATCAACTAAAACAACATCTGCATATTTTTTCTCGAATATTCTTTGGGCTGTTGTTGCACCCACATTTCCAGCTCCAATAACTGAAACTTTAAATTTCATAATATTTTTCCTTTGCTAAATTTATNTTTNTTAAATTATGATCCCCAAGGTTTTATCAATTCTTTTAAAGATTTATATCCATCTAAGAATCCNGGTCTATCTCCACTATAAACTTTATCAAACGTTTCTAGACTGTTATCTAAAAATTTTTTAAGCTCTTTATTTTCTGGATTTGCATCAAGGTATGCATCTCTTATTAAAACGAAATGAATTCTTGGATCATAAGGCTGTTTTGTTCCTCCAACCCACTCATCNCCATCTAATAATCNTAGNAGCATGGCATCNGCTGATCCAAGNGTTTGTTCATGAATTGGAGGTCCATCCATTCTNTACATNACAGAAGTCATATCTCTNCCATTNCCNGTNGAATANCCCATNTCTGACCANAANTTTGNTACATCNACATCTTTGCCTAGTTGGCTAGCNACAATTCCNCTAAATGATCTTAAAGGATCAGATATATCNGCTAAAAGATCTGTTAATCTATCACCATCTAGNTCNGTTGAAATAACTATNGTGTCTTGTTTATTNATAATNTCCCANATAAGTAANCCATAATTTGTATCAGCTATATGTTGCTCTATTTGNCCTGACCAATTTTCCATGCCATCTTTAAAATCNTTNGGAAGCAATTTTATAATTTTTTCTATACTTTCTTTGTGTTCTTNATATGGATCAACTGCATATTTTCTACCAACTTTAAATTTCGTATCTTTTAATAACCAAGAGTGTAGACCTGCATTTATACCATCTTCCATTGCTTGTGTGGGTTTCATNGCCACTCTACCTACATGNCCAGTATCATTTACCAGTTTTAGGAACAATCTATTTGCATATGCCATTTGAACACCTGGAGTATTCATCTCTGAATGTACTATCCCTGAATTGTCTACATCAAATACATTTTTATTTTGAGANTATGGTAANCAAGGCATGCTTCTTACAACAGTAATTGGNCCGTAAGGTCGTACATTACAATAAACTCCTGCTTGNGTTCGTANTGGAGCATTCCCAGATTTTCCCATTACTACAACTTTATTTCCTTTTCCATCNTTAACATAAGCGTCTCCAGCAGTAGACCATTTAATTGATGTNCATGGAATATTTCCAAACCATGCTAATGCTTCTAATTTGGTATCATGTCTATATTGAGACCACATAGGAACNGCATAATANGGNAGNCCCAAAATATCTGCGGCAGCAATTGTTCCTAGCAATGCATATGCATCAGTCAATGAATGAGCTACAGGATTAATNTTTCCATNATGATTTCCACCTTGCCATACAANTGCATTTGGATATCCTTCTGGTTTTATATCTGCAGCAACAAATAAATCNGATAGTTTTTCAAANAGATCACCTCCATCTGCTTCGNTTCTAGCAATATCCAGCAANTCAANCATTTCTTCTCCTANTCATTTATAGTGGTATGTTCCCATGCTTTTTGGGNGGATTCTCNAAAATTTTGTTAGATAAAATCTCTAAAGCATTTGCTAATTTTATTCGTGTATCTGCTGGGTCAATTACATCGTCAATATAACCTCTNGANGCAGCAAGATATGGAGATGAGAATTTTTCTTTATATTCTTCNACAAGTTTTTTTCTNGTTTCATCTGGATTCTTTGATTCAGATATTTCTTTTCTTGATATAACATTGACTGCGCCTTCAGGACCCATAACTGCTATTTCNGCAGTGGGCCAAGCTAAGTTTAAATCCGATCTTAATTCCTTAGAATTCATNACTATNTAGGCGCCTCCATATGCTTTTCTTAGAATNACAGATAATTTCGGTACNGTTGCTTCTGCNTAAGCATATATTAATTTAGCTCCATGTCTTATTATTCCTTGATGTTCTTGATTTACNCCTGGCATGAATCCCGGGACATCAACCAGTGTTATGATNGGAATATTAAACGCATCACAAAANCGGACNAATCTTGCAGCTTTATCTGAAGCATCTATATCAAGATTNCCAGCCATATGTGCAGGTTGATTNCCTACTATTCCTATACTTTGACCGTTNATTCTNCCAAATCCTACNACTATATTTTTTGCAAAATTTGTATGAATTTCCATGAAATCANTATCATCTAAAATANTTAGAATCACATTTTTTATATCATAAGGTTGTGTAGATTTTTCAGGAATNATGNTNCNCAATTCTGGNACTTGAACTATTTCTTTTTGGAANTTTTTNTTAGGNGGGTTTTCTACATTATTTGCAGGTATAAAATTTAATAGTTTCTTTACTTGATTTATACAGNCTTTTTCATTTTCGAAGACAAAATGNGCNACTCCTGANAAAGCNGNATGNGCACTAGCTCCNCCCAAATCTTCATGNCTTATTTCNTCTCCAGTTACGGATTTTACTACATCTGGNCCNGTTATATACATTTGNCCAATATTTTCAACCATAAAAATAAAATCTGTAATAGCTGGAGAATAAACNGCACCTCCNGCNGAAGGGCCNGCAATAACAGTTATTTGTGGNATTACTCCTGAATAATTAGTNTTTCTTACAAAAACTTCACCGTAACCTGCTAANGAATCAACTCCTTCTTGNATNCTNGCTCCACCTGAATCATTGAATCCAACAATNGGAGCTCCNTTTTTTGCTGCAAGATCCATAATTTTAGATATTTTTTTTCCTGCAACTAAAGATAATGAACCTCCTAAAACAGTGAAATCCTGTGCATANGNAAATNTNGGNCTNCCATTAACCTTNCCAAATGCTGTAATAACTGAATCTCCATCAAAAACATTTTTGTCTAAACCTANATCTTTTGATTGGTGACGTACAAAAGANTCTACTTCTTCAAANTTGCCNCCATCAAAGAAAAAANTNAACCTTTCTCTAGCNGTCATTTTGCCTTTGCTNTTTTGNGATTCTATTCTTTTATCNCCACCACCTTTTTTAGCAATTTCTCTTCTTGCATTTAAATCATTCAAAAGATTATTNTTTTTATCTTTATCTGCCAATNTTCAACCTTAAATATTTTTTCTTTTTTTATACGTTCCAATGTTATAATTTTGAGATTAAATAATAAATACTAAATATAATTATTTATGAAAGAAAATATCAATAAATCAAATATGAATCCTGATAATTTACTCATAAATAATAAATCTATACTTATGATGGGGATAATAAATGCAACTACCGATTCTTTTTCTGGTGATGGGATTTATTCTGATAAGAATAAATTTGATATTCTAGAGACTTGTCAATCAATGATTGATGCTGGAGTGGAAATCATTGATGTTGGAGGTGAGTCTACAAGACCAAAATCTATGTATAATCAAGTCATTGAAATTAGCGAAGATGAAGAAATAGAGAGAGTAATTCCACTTATTAAAACAATAAGAAAAAACTTCAAGATACCAATTTCGATTGATTCCAAAAAAATAAAAGTTATAAAAGAGGCAATAAAAGAAGGAGCAAATCTAGTAAACGATATCTCAATGCTTGAAGATGAAAACCTAATTGAATTACTAAAAAAGCATGATATCTATTACGTTCTAACTCATTATAGAAAAGATGGAAAACATACAAAAATTATGTCAGAAATGCTCAAAGATTTAAACGGTAAACTTAACATATTGACTTCTAATGGAATAAAAAGGAAAAAAATCATTTTAGATCCAGGAATTGGATTTGGGAAAAAATATTTTCATTCTGCAGAAGTTCTTTCAAAAATAAATCTTTTGAAAAAAGCTTTTAATTTACCTGTAATGGTAGGAGCATCACGTAAATCATTTATAGGAGAATATATTGACAAAGATGTAAATGAAAGAATTTTTGGAACAGCAGCGACTGTAGCATACAGTATCATGATGGGAGCAAATATTGTAAGAGTTCATGATTATAAAGAAATGATTGATGTTAAAAAAATTACTGAAACTTTAATAGAATTGTCAAAAAAAGAATGAGTTTTGTTAATAAATCACATATTGTATTCTTATCTATAGGTTCTAATTTAGGAGATAGAAATCAAAACATACAAGTTTGTTTGGATAATATCAAAAGAATTGGAAAAATAATTAAAATGTCTTCAATTATTGAAACCAAACCCTATGAAGTAATTATTCAACAAAATGATTTTTTTAATTTAGTTATAAAACTTGCATACCAAGACTCCCCACAGAAATTATTATTGGAATTGAATGAAATTGAAGAAAAAATGGGTCGTGTTAGAAGAGGTATTAAAAACGAACCTCGTATTATAGACATTGATATTATTTTTTTTGACAAGAAAATAGTTAATGAAGATAATTTAGAGATTCCACATCCTAGATATTCTGAAAGGCTTTTTGTATTAATTCCTATGAATGAGATAGCATCGAATTTTAAAGATCCTAGAACTAAAAAAAGAATTTCTGAAATTTTAAAAAATACTCAAAATAGAAGCAATAAGATAAATTAGCATTGTTATAAAAATTGATGGATTAGGTTTTTCTAACTTATTTTTTATATTTCTGCTTTTCCATATAAGATATATAACAATAAAGCTTAAAATTACCTTTGTNAGTAAGAGTATTGCAGAAAAATTTGAATAATTACCATAGGTTAACTTATCAAATGATATGAGTATTCCAGAAGCAAACAAAATTATTGTAGAAACTGTAAGTACGCTATTATATTCAGATATGAAATCAGGTTTATTAGAATCTTTATAGACAGTTGATTTTAAAAAGTATAATAATGACCCGCCTAACCAAATACCTGCACCCATGCTATGTATCCAAATTAGAATTAAATATAGATAATTATTCATTTGTTTGTAGGCTTGCTATTTCTTTTTTAACTTTTTCTTTATCTATGATGCCAATCCATCTTTTGATCTCATCACCTTTATTATCAAATAAAATCGTTGTTGGGAAAACTGTAATTTCAAAGTTTTGAACAAGGGAATCTCCATTATCAACTATTGATTTGTATAGAATTTTTTTATTTTGGAACATTTTTACACCATCATCCTGTGTGTCTAAACCTAAAACTTGAACTCCTATTATTGAAGTTGAATCTAATTCTTTGTTAATTTCATTTAATATTTCCAATTCATATACACATGGAGGGCAGGATGGGAACCAGAAATTTAATAATACTGATTTATTTTTATAATCATTAATGTCGAATTTTTTGTTTTCAATCGTTTCATTAGGTAATTCTATTTCAAAAATGTTGACACTTTTACTATCACAAGAAAAAAAGAGAAAAAAAATGGTAGATATTACTATAATTTTTTTCATTTTATTAATACATTTCAGTAATTGAATCTTCTATTCCTTCAACGATTCTATCTATATTTACTCTGATTTGTTCCATAGTATCCCTATTTCTAATAGTTACAGCATTGTCTTTTTCTACACTTTCGAAATCTATAGTTACACAAATGGGAGTTCCTATTTCATCTTGCCTTCTATATCTTCTTCCTATAGATTGAGTATCGTCAAATTGTGTATTATATTTACTTTTCAAAATTTCATAGACTTTTTTGCTTAATGATGATAATTTCTCATTCTTAGATAAAGGTAATATAGCTACAGTTATCGGTGCAATTTTAGGATGTAATTTCAATAAAGTCCTTGTTTCATTTTCAAGTTGTTCTTCACAATATGCGTCACATAAATATGCTAAAACACTGCGATCTGCACCCATTGAAGGTTCAATTACAAACGGAGTGTATCTTTCATTTGTACTTTGATCAAAGTAAGTTAAATCTTTTCCAGATAACTTTGTATGAGCTTTTAAATCATAATCTGTTCTGTTAGAGATTGTTTCCAATTCTCCCCAACTCCAAGGAAAATTATATTCAATATCTGCACTTGCTTTTGAATAATGAGGTAATTCAGTTTTATCATGATTTCTTAATCGCAAATTTTCTTTTCTAATTCCGTATTGTTTGAACCATTCCATAGAAAAATCTATCCAATATTTATGCCAATTTTCATCTTCTCCNGGTTTGCAAAACCATTCCATCTCCATCTGTTCAAATTCCCTGGTTCTGAATGTAAAATTGCCTGGAGTTATTTCATTTCGAAAAGATTTACCTTGTTGGGCAATTCCAAATGGGATTTTTTTTCTTGATGAATTGAATACATTGATAAAATTCACAAACATAGCTTGAGCTGTTTCAGGTCTTAGGTATACGGTAGCATTTTCATTTTCTAAAGGACCCATAAAGGTTTTAAACATAAGGTTAAACATCCTTGGTTCGGATAAAATTCCTCCTTCTGGAGAAGGAGGGTTNTTTTCCTCATAATCTTTTAAATTCGTTATCTCCGCTAATTTATCTTTTATTTGGTTTTTTGCATCTTCAATATCATTTGCTTCAATTGAGAATAATTGTTTTTTACCCTTATCTTCTTTTTCGACTATAAAGATATTGTCTTCACGATATCTTTTTCCTGTTTCAGAACATTCTACAAGAGGATCAGAAAATGAATCTAAGTGACCAGATGCTTGCCAAACATTAGGATGCATTAATATNGATGCATCNAATCCCAAAATNTCTTCTCTTTCACTAACAAANGATTTCCACCATANATCTTTTATATTTCTCTTNATTTCNACACCTACTGGCCCATAGTCCCAAACAGATGCTAATCCNCCATANATTTCACTAGATGGAAAAATAATTCCTCTTCTTTTAGAAAGAGAAACTAATTTATCTAGATCAGTTAATTTGTAATTATTNATAGGCATTNNNTTNTTANNTNATTTATATCACTTAAAAATTCTACCTTTAAATTGATATTAATCTCTAGGCTCCTTATACTTCATATTAATAACTTTCTAGTTATATTTAACAAAATTAATAGATNGGGNAAAAAATGTCTAANCAGAATCTAAAAGATAAGATNGCAATAGTAACNGGAGCAGGAAGTGGAATTGGTGCAGGAATATCAAAAATTCTTCATGATAGAGGAGCGACACTTGCTTTATGTGATTTGTTTGGAGAATCTGCTGAAAAAACAGCTAAAAATCTATCAAATGATTATCTTTTCGATTCTGTNNATGTCACAGANAAAAGTGANATNGAAAAATTTAGAGACAAAGTTATAGATAAACACGGTAAGATTGACATTTTAGTATCTAATGCAGGAGTTATTGGAGCAAAAGGTTTCCCTGAGAGAAAAAATTACTCTAAACAAGACTGGGATGATACTTTTGATGTCAACGTTATTGGAGTTGTAAATAGTTCTGATGCAATCGTTGATCATATGAAAAAAAATAAATATGGAAAAATAATAAATATTGCTTCACATGGAGGAAGAAAACCAAGAGGATTGGGTGATTTACATAGAGGAAATGTTCAAACTCCCTACCTAGTATCTAAAGCCGCTGTAATTCAATATACTCACCTACTTGCAATTGAACTTGGTAGATTCAATATCAACGTCAATGCTGTATGTCCTGGAGTGATTTGGACTCCCATTTGGAGACAAATTGCTGAGAATCATATTGAACAAAATCCAAACCTAAAAAAGATGACTCCAAAAGAAGTTTTTGATGAACTAGCTGTTAAAGCCAGAACTCCCTTAGGAAGAGGCCAAACTCCTGAAGATATAGGAAACACAGTTGCGTTTTTTGCATCTGAAGATTCTTCTGAAATTACCGGGCAAGCTTTAAATGTTAATGGTGGTGCTTCTCTTAACTAAATTTTAGGAATCTAATGAAAAAATCTTTTGATTATATTATTATTGGTGCGGGATCCTCTGGTGCAGTAATTGCTTCAAGATTAAGTGAAAATCCAAACAACAAAGTCTTGCTTATTGAAGCAGGTGATACTTTTGAAAAAATAGAAGAAATTCCTGATGTTATAAAAAAAGGAATGGCTACAGGTGCAGACTGGACAGGAAATTTAGCAGTTGGAACAGAATTTGACTGGAAATATAACGCAATATCTAACCCTGAATTTAAAAACATGGCTGTTCCAAGAGGTAAATTGATAGGAGGAACTAGTTCAATAAATGGACAAGTTTTTATAAGAGCAATCCCTGAAGATTTCGAAAACTGGAAAAATAGAGGTTTGGATAATTGGTCATTTGAAGATTGCTTGAAACATTTTATTAAGCTTGAAAACGATCTTGATTTTAAGAATGAGTTTCATGGTAATGATGGACCAATTCCTATAAAAAGGCATAAATTAGATACATTGTTAAGGGATCAAATGACTTTTTATGAAACTGTTCAGGAAATGGGATTTCCTACTACAGAAGATCATAACAATCCATTTTCTGAAGGAGTAGGCCCTTTACCTCTAAATAACTCAAATGGTATTAGATGGAGTACTGGTATATGCTACGTATTGCCAGCCTTAGATAGAGATAATTTTACAGTGCTTTCCAATTCAATATGTAAAAAGATTATTATTGATAAAGATATTCAAATAGGAGCAATGCTTGAAAATGATGAAATCTATGAAGCGGGTGAAATAATTATATCTGCAGGAGCTGTCGAGAGCCCAAAATTACTATTGAATTCCGGTATTGGTGATAAAGAAGAAATTGAAAATTATAATTTTGAGCATGTACATCAGCTAAAAGGAGTAGGTAAAAATTTAAGAGACCATCCTGCTGTTGAATTGGTTTGGAAATCTAGTGAAAAACTATTAGATGAATTAACAGATGTTGGTGCTCAAAAAGTAGCTTTAAGATATACCTCTAATAATTCTAAAGATAGATTGGATATGATTTCTGTAATGAGATTTCAACCTGGAGGTATTTCTAAGGATGACTTACATTTTCGATCCTCTGATTTTGGTGAATCTAGAATAGCTATAACCACAGGATTATTCTTAGCTAAAAGCGTTGGTGAACTAACCTTAAACACAAAAGATCCCCATTCTCATCCAGTAATAAATTATAATTATTTAAGTAATAATTATGACTTACAGAGACTGATTGAAGGGGTAAAATTTAATTTTGAAATAGCTAGAAATAGTAACTTTGATTCTTTCAGAGGGGATTTAATTGAGCCAATCAGCCAAGCATTAGAAGACGAAAAAATATTAATTAAATGGATAAAATCTAAAGTGCATACAATGCATCATATATCTGGTACATGTAAGATGGGTATTGAATCAGATGATTTTGCAGTAGTAGATAAACATGCTAAAGTGTTTGGTATAAAAGGTCTAAGAGTGGCTGATTGTTCAATCATGCCTGATTGTGTAAGGGCAAATACCAATGCAACTGCAATAATGATCGGAGAGAAAATTTCTGATCACATATTGGATGGAGATTAAAATTAATGAATGCAAAAGAATTAAGACAAAGAGCTAGAAACGGAGAAAATTTTACAACATCAGGATTGGCTAAGGGAAATGTTCAAACAAATGTTGTAATAATCCCAAAATCTCAGGCTTTTGATTTTATGCTTTTTTGTATCAGGAATCCAAAACCTTGTCCAATAATTGAAGTTTTTGATCCAGGTAACTTTAGTTCTAGCTATGCAAAAGATTCAGATATAAGAACGGATGTTCCCGAATATAAAATATTTATAAATGGAGAATTCGTTGAATTTTCTACTGATATTAAATCGATTTGGAGATCAGATTTTGTGGTTTTTCTTTTAGGTTGTTCTTTTACTTTTGAAAATGAGTTAATTAAGAATGGAATAGAATTACCTTATTTTTCAAATAAAAAAAATGTTCCAATGTTCATTACATCTTTAGATACTGAACCTGTAGGCAATTTTTCTGGAAAAATGGTTGTTACTCAAAGGTGGGTGAGAAAGGATAAAGTTGTCAAAGCTGTACAGGCAACAAGTAGGTATCCCAATCAGCATGGAACACCAATACAAATAGATAATTCAGAAGATATTGGTATTGTTGACCCATATAAACCTGATTTTGGAGACCCATGGATTCCTGACAACACTAAAGATTATGTTCCAATGTATTGGGCATGCGGTGTAACTCCTCAGTTAATACTTCAATCTGCAAAAATGGATATTTCAATAACACATTCTCCAGGTAAGATGTTTGTAACAGATCTTAAGGATGAGGATATGGCAGTGATATAGTGGATTTTTTGGAAATAGAAAAAATTATTTTACAAGATGATACTAGAGGTATGTCTTCATTATATGAGCTGATCAATAAAGGCTTTATAGAACGATCGGCCGATTTGCTTTTAAATACAAAAGGTAAAATCTTTATTTGTTCAGGATTTTATATATTAAAGTCTAAATCCCCTGAAACAGATGGTCCTCCTGGTGCTATTTCTTTGGGTAAAACTTTAGAAGCTCTAGACAATGAAGTTTACTATGTAACTGATAAATATTCAAAATCTATATTTGAAGGTATGTCAGATAGAAATAAAGTTTTAGAATTTCCTATTACTAGTCATGCAGAATCAAATAAAATAGCTAATGATCTTATACAGATTTATAACCCTCAGTTGGTTGTTTCTATTGAAAGAGCGGGTCTTTCGTCAGATGGAAAATATAGGAATTTTAGAGGAGTAGATTTTTCAGATTATAATGCAAAAATTGATTATTTATTTGAACAATTGCCTAATTCAATAGGTATAGGAGATGGAGGAAATGAGATTGGAATGGGAAATTATAAAAAAGAAATTTTGGATTTAGGGATATATAGTAATCCTTCAGTTATTACTACTAAAGAAAATATAATTGCCAGTACATCTAATTGGGGAGCTTATGGATTAATTGCAGCTATATCAAAAAAAATTGGTAAAAACTTTTTACCTTCAGTCGAGGAGGGTAAAAGGATGATTGAACAAACAGTTGCATTAGGAGCTGTGGAAGGTATGTCTGGAGAACCTAAACCTTGGGTTGATGGTCGGTCAATAGAAGAAGATCAAATTTGCTTAAGAGATCTAAACCGTTTATTTTGATTTTTTTTTAATCAATGTTTCTTTAGAAAGAAATCCAAGAAATACAACACCAACGATAGCTATAAATCCAGAAGATAAACTAGCTAAACCTAGTGAAAAAACATTTGCAAGTACACCAATAAATGCAGGTCCAGATGCTCCTCCAGCATCAGATATTAACCTCCATATACCCAAAAAGCTAGCTGGATTCTTTTTTGGCGATAAGTCTGCACCAAGAGTTATAACTAAACCGCTAGATATTCCATTGCCTAAACCTGCTAACAATGCTGATAATAACAAAGTATTGTAGGAATTTAAATAAGGCAGAGGATTTGCGACGGTTCCCATCAACATCAAGCTTAATCCCAATATAATATACGTTGGGATGCCAGTAAATTTTCTCCCAAATCTATCCATTACATATCCTGAAATTGGAAACATTATAGTATCTACTACATGACTTAAAGTCACTATATAACCAATTTCGTCTTTTCTTAGATCTATATTATCACCCCATATAGGTATAAAAAATTCTCTACTAGCTCGTAAGAATTGTAATGCTACTGCAGCAATTCCAGTTGTCAAATATACTTTTTTGTGTTTGGAGAAAGTATATGTAAATTCATTTATAAAGTTTCTTTTTGTATCTGATATAGTAAGTTCAAAATTTCTGGTAGTTTTTATTATCAAAACCAAGGTGATTAAAGAAATCAAAGCTTGAATAAAGAAAGGAGATCTAATGGATACAAATTCGGCTAAAATTCCACCTAATAATGGTCCCATTATTGTCGCAGTTCTGCTTAGTCCCCCAAATAGTGCCAATGCCTTTCCTCTTTGTTCATTTGGTATTACAGCAGCTATATAAGAATGTCTAGATATTGACCATAATGCGAAACTCATTCCAGCTAAGAATCTTGATAAAATCAGCATAGTAAAATTAGCACTTAAAGCTGCAAAAAAGAACTAACTGTAAATAAAATGACTCCAGCAATCATGGTTTTATTTAATCCAAATCTTCCAATTAAAACGCCTGCAGGAACATCAAATCCCATAGTGCCAAAATGTCTAGCAGAAACTGCTAATCCAACTAATAAATCACCTGCACCAAAAGTTTCTCTAGCATATAAAGGTAGAACCGGTAATAACAAACCTTGACCCATTGCCAAAAGGAAACTTGGCGCATAGACACTCCACATTATAGATTTGATACTAAATTTGTTATTATTCAAATGTGTTTTCTATGGGTTTTTGGTATATCCCCATTCATCATTTTTTCTATTTGAATGCTTTGAGTTACTATGTGTATTAAATTCCAACATGTTACCATCATGATCTTGAATATAGACATATTTTTGGCCATCATATCTTTCTCCTGGACCATTAATAATCTTCCAGGGAGAATTTTTTAAAATTTCAACCGTTTCTTCGAAATTTTCTACTTCAAAAGCTACATGAGAATTTGGGAGGGCATTCCCTGGACCATCTTTAGGTTCTATTAGATGAACCATTGTTCCATCTGATGTTTTTGACCAAATCACATGCTTTTCATCTACCATAGACGGAATTATTGTTAGACCTAAAAGATTTTTGTACAATTCAAATGATTTTTTTCTATCATTTATGGGAATTCCAACATGGTTTATTTTTTTTATTTTTATATGGAGTTTGTTAGACATGTCATAAATCCCTATTCTATTTCTACAATTATTTCTATTTCTACAGCCATGTTATTTGGGAGTGAACCCATTCCGACAGCTGAACGTGCATGTTTACCTTTTTCTCCGAATACTTCTACAAATAAATCCGAACAACCATTTATAACTTTAGGATGGTCTGTGAAATCCTGCACAGAATTAACCATTCCAAGTACTTTTACTATCTTGGAGACTCTATCCAGTGAACCCAAATATGCATTCATTGCTGATAAAAGATTTATCGCAGTATTTCTAGCTAAATCGTAAGCCTCTTCTGGTGTTATATCACTACCAACCTTACCAGTAATGAATTCTCCTTTTTCATTTCTAGGTCCTTGACCAGATAGATATATTAAATTTCCGGTTTGTTGAATAGGTATATAATTAGCCACTGGTGAGGGTGGTGCTTTTAGAGTTATTCCTAATTCTTTAAGTTTGTTATCAATAGACATTACTTCCTCCTTTATTTTGGTTCTGTCATGCTTAATGGTTCTAATATTTTATCAATTTCTTTCTCTGTTAAACTTGTTTCTCTAAGGGTCACTTCTTTTATTGTTTCATTATTTTGTGCTGCAATGTGTGCAATATTCGCCGCTTTGTCATATCCTATTATAGGTGCAAGTGCAGTGCATATTGCAAGGCCTTGAGAAATCATTTCTTGGCCTTTAGACGTAGAGACTAGACCAGTGATACATTGGTCTACAAAATTATTTGAACCTGTAGATAAAATTTCAATAGATTCCAATAAATTGTGAGCTGCAATAGGCATCATAACATTGAGTTCAAAATTTCCACTTTGTCCTGCTATGGCAATTGTTTGATCATTTCCCATAACTTGTGCACATATCATAGTAACTGATTCTGCAATTACTGGATTGATTTTTCCAGGCATTATGGATGAACCAGGTTGTACTTCAGGTAAAATTATTTCACCTATGCCTGCACGTGGTCCAGAACCTAACCATCTTATATCATTTGATATTTTCATCAGGCTTACTGCGTAGCTTCTTAAGCAACCTGATGCGAAAACAATCGAATCAATAGTTGATTGTGCTTGAAAATGGTTTTCAGTTTCAGAAAAATTCAGACCTGTCTTTTTACTGATTCTATCAATAACTTTTCCGCAAAACTCTGGATTCATACCGATCCCAGTTCCTACAGCTGTTCCACCTAGAGCTAATATTGATAATGCTTTTAATGCGGATTGTATTTTGTTTATTGAATTTCTCACTTGTCCATAATAACCTTTGAACTCTTGTCCTAATCTTATTGGCGTTGCATCCTGAAGATGAGTTCTGCCAGTTTTCACTACATCCCAAAACTCTTTAGATTTTTTTTCTAATTCTTTTTCTAATCTAGTCATTGAAGGTATTAAATTATCGGCAATTGAAATAGCTGCTGCGATGTGAATTGCAGTAGGAATAACATCATTAGAAGATTGACCTTTATTTACATGATCATTTGGATGTACTGGGTCTCTTGAACCAATTTGTCCACCAAGTTTCAATATTGCAAGATTAGAAATTACTTCATTAGCATTCATATTGGTTGAAGTGCCTGAACCAGTTTGAAAAACATCAACAACAAAGCTCGAATCATGCTTTCCTTCAATTACCTCTTGCGAAGATTCTATAATAGCATCGGATATCTCAGTTGTTAACAGATTCAACTCTTTATTTATTTCTGCTGCTGATTGTTTTACTAGGCCCAATGATTTTATAAAAGATCTGCCAAGTCTCAAGTTTGAAATTGGAAAATTTAGTTGAGCGCGTCGCGTATTAGCTCCATAAAGTGCCTTTGAAGGAACCTCGAGCTCGCCCATAGAGTCTTTTTCTTTTCTCATGTCCACAAGAATTCTCCTATTTATTATGTCTTTCGTCATATTCTGCAAATGTTTTTGCAGCTGCTGTAAGTGAATTGACTGCTGTTGGATAACCTCCGTAAAAAAGCATTTGTGTGATTAATTCTACTATTTCTTCTTTAGACCACCCATAATTTAAGGCTCCAGTGATATGTCCTGGTAATTGGTTAGGCTTATCAAGAACTATTAAGGCTGCAATTGTACATAAAGAACGTATTTTGCCATCTAATTTTGGTCTTTGATAAATATGACCGAATAGAGTGGCATTTATTAAATCAAAAGCTTCCTCAGTAGATTTTGCGACTTCAGGCACTTTTGGTGCTCCATCATAATACCATTCTCTCCATTCCTTAGCTTTTTTCTTCAATTCTTCAAAATCACTCACTTTTTCTTCTCCTCTTTTTATAAATTTGACTTATAAGGCTTATAAACACCAATAATCATAGCAATAAATGTTATTAAGCTAGATATCCAAAATATAGCATTAATTCCAAATAAATTTACTATTAAACCAGATAGGGCAGGACCTAAAAACATTCCAATGGCGTAAAAAGCTTGATATGCTCCCATAGCAACTCCCCTGGACTCTTTATTAAAACTAATTAATATTAAGGTTATAGTTACTGTATAAAGTATTCCTCGTCCAAATCCAGCAACAAATTGCAGAGCAGCAATAATAAAAAGGTTTTCTACGTATGCTGTTAAAATCAAACTGCAAAGCATTGAAATTGAACCTAAAAAAATGGTTTTCCGAATCCCAAGTTTGTTTATGAAAAAAGCAGATAAACTCATACCGACTATTGCTGCTAGTTGAGACAAGGTAGTTATGTCTCCAATATTTGTTTTACTTCCTCCTAAATTTTCGATTATTATTGGAAGAAACCCCAAAGTCACCCCAAAAGTTACAAAATGAAACCCAATTGCAATAATTGATACTCTTAGTAAAGTGTTGTTTTTTATAATTTGCATTAGATTTATTGAATTATGGGTATTATTCCGAGGCTCTTTTGAAAAAAGTAATACAAAAATTCCCAATATACTTACGCATACTGAACTATAGAATGGAGTGGAAATTCCAAACATGTCTGCCATTCTTCCACTAATTAAAGTTGCCAGAGTTATTGCTATTCCATTTATACCCATCATAAAAGAAGTAGCATAATGTAAAAACTCTGTTTTGAATTGAGATGCAAACAAAACACTTATAGCAACCCAACCGGCTCCTGCAATTCCTGTTATTGATCGCGCAAGAAATATTTCAAATGAATTATCTGCAAGTGCCAATCCAAATGACCCAGTAGCAGAGCAAATCATTGTAAGTATAGCAAAAGGTTTCGTTCCCCATTTATCGACTGCGTATCCTAATGGAATTCTTAGGAACATTTGTCCTATAGCATAAGAAGCAATTATATAACCAATCATAGTTGAACTAGCGCCGATTGCTTTTGCATGATTGGGTAAAATAGGGACGTATAAATATAAAGATACCCAAAATAGAAAAGTTCCTACAATAACAAAAATTATTGATGGGTTTTCTTTAATTTCTTTGAATAGATATTTCAATATGATATATTTTTTTTTATACATCCAAATTACTTATAAAATGTGGTAAACTCCATAATAAAAAGGGGAAGATATGAAGTATTGTTATGCTAATAGAAGAATGACGTTATATCCTAATTCAGTAGATCCATGGGCACTTTCTCCTGATGACTATACCAAAGAATTTTTAACTCGAGTAAAGGATATGGGATTTGAAGCTTTGGAAATGTCTACAGAAACATTAGATAGGGTCGGTGGAACCAGAGAAACGATAACTGAATTTACAAAAAGAATTAATGGTTTTGGGTTAGATATTGGAGCTATTAGGAGTGGAGGAACTTTAACTGAAGCAAAGAATGGACCTGAAAATGTTAAAAAAATGGAAAAATCAATTAATTATGCAAAATTTTGTAGAGCAGAGGTAGTCAATGGAGCAATAAGTGCTCCTTCAAGATATCCTGGTAATCCAACAGGTAGTTTACCTGCTTCAGGATCAGGTTGGCCTCAAGCACAGGATTCTTCTAAGGACGCTAATATATGGGTTTATGATCATTTGTCAAAAATTTATCAGGATGCCTGTGATTCTGCTTCTGATGAAAATATAAATATTTCAGTTGAAATACATCAAAATTCTCCAATAGATAATTCCTGGTCTGCAGTATATTTACATGAACTTGTTAACAGAGAGAATTTTGGAATTAATCCAGATTTAGGTAATGTTTTGTGGAATTATGACCAACCTGAAGAATCATTTGAAGATTGCATAGATAATGTTGCTTCAATTTCAAAATATTGGCATTGTAAAAATTTGCAAACGGTGTACCATCCGGAGAACCAGAGATCTGTTTTTATTAGAGTTCCTTTACCGGACGGTGAAATTGATTATAGATATGCGATAACTTCTATGACCAACTCAGGATATACAGGATATATGGCTATTGAAGGTGCATCAAGTGGTGATCAGTTTTATAAAGATTTTCAAAGTATAAACTATGCAAAAAGTGTAATAGAATCTCTAGATGTCTAAATCTTTTGGTGGTTTCCCATATTTTGATACCCAAGACAGTAATATTGAAAACAGGAATAAAATCCCTATGCCAATGAAAGCATTTCTATATGAGCCTGTATTATCGTGAATAATTCCAGCAATTAGTGGTGCAATAGACATTGTAATGGCTGATAAAAGTTGATTTATTCCCATCATTGATCCAATATTTTTCATACCGAACTGTTCTACTACCATGAGNGGAATTAAAGCTCCGAATGCTCCAAATCCNAATCCATAAACGAAACATCCAAGCAATAAAATANAGTTNCTNCCACTAATNCATAAAACAAAAACTCCAATAGTTTGAAAAAAGAAACTTATAATCAAAGTTTTTCTTGCGGTGTATGTTTCACTNGCTCGACCAAAAGTTATTTTTCCTATAATACCCATAAAAGCTATCATCATTAAACAACCAGTAGCCATTTTATAAGTCATTCCTTCNTCGCTNAGGTATTGAGTTAACTGAGTTAGGATNCCCTGATAAGTTAAAACACCCAACATTAGGGATAAATTTATTGTCCAGAATCGAAAAGATTTGAAAGCATCACTAAGAGAAAATCCNAGTTCAGCTTGTGCNTTGGTTATAGATAACAATTTTGGGTCTCTATTAGTTCTAATTGATTCTTTTTCAAAAGTATCAAAAGATTCGGTAACTATAATATAAGCAAATATAGCCAAAAATAGCATTATTATTCCAAAAATAAAATATGCCATTTCCCAATTGACAAAAGTAATTATACCTGCTGCTAAAGCTGGCATAGTAAATCCACCAAAATTGTTNCCAGAAGTTACTGCNCCCATAACTCTACCCTTAGTTTTTGGAAACCAAAGAGGTACTATTTTTCCAGCAGTTATTTGAGTAGCTCCTGGGAACCCAGCATANACTAATCCNCTNTATAAGTACCATTCCCATANANTAGAAATNGTAGGTCTTAGTAAAAATCCAANACTAATAATCAGTAAAGANATAAAAAGAACCAACCTAATNCCNNGTTTATCAGCCAACTTTCCTAGAATAGGACCCGTTATTCCNGAAACAAAAGCCAAAGATAGTGCNNCATTTAATTGAGTCTTAGTCCANCCAAACTGAGATTGNAGNGGTTCTGCAAATTGACCGAANGCATATTGAGACATTCCTATGGATAATCCAGTTGATAAAAAGGCGATGAATGCTATCTGATATCCACGATAGGGTATTTTCATTAATAATTCCTTAAAAAAATCATTTTCTTGAAAACAATGAATTTATTCTATATTATATCTTCAATAAAGATAACTAAAGACTTANTATTACNGAAAGTATTTATTGTTTTGAATCGAGGTGAAATTATAGTGACAACTAAAAATATCAACTATGAACCCGTTTTGAATTGGGCNAAATTACCNATGGGCATATCTTTTTACGGAGACTGTGCAGCGGTAGCAACAGATTCTAAAGATAATGTTTATGTGTTTAATAGAGGAACAGATCCANTATGTGTTTTTGATGAATCTGGAAATTTTATAAGATCTTTTGGAAAAGGAGATTTTGATGGAGCTCACGGGATTGCGATAGATGAAGATGATAATATNTTTTTGGTTGATACTGGNGGTCATTTCGTACAGAAGAGAGACAATGANGGAAAAGTTATTTTCACTATTGGTGAAAGAGGAAAACCNTCTGCTTGGCAAGAAGGNGANATGTTCAATAGACCCACCGANATAATAATTCATCCAAAAACAGGTGAATTNTTTATTTCNGATGGNTANGGAAATTCNAGAGTTCANAAATTATCTCCAGATGGNAAACANATTAAAAGTTGGGGAGTTCCNGGAACCGATAATGGAGAGTTTTCTTTNCCTCATAGTATTTCAATGATTGGTGATGATAAAGTTATAGTNGCTGATAGAGAGAANTTCAGANTACANATCTTTAGTACNGANGGTGANTATTTAGATCANTGGCANTTACATCATCCNATGTCTGTNATTCAAGGNAAAAATGGAGANAATAATTTATANATTGGAGAAATGGGNCCACCTTTNGTTCAAACGGNTGTTCCNGNTTTGGGGAATAGAATTGTNNTTCTNNNNCCTNNNGGNGAAAGAATTACACANTTTGGNAATGGTTTNCCNGGNCAAAACCCAGATCANTTTGTTGCNCCACATGGNGTAGGAACNGATTCNAANGGNAATGTTTATGTAGCAGAAGTNGCTTGGACTTGGTGGGGTTCNAAAAGAGATCCCTCAACCATTAGGTGAACTTATTTCTTTAAGAAAATGGAAAAGAAAGTAANTNNGNNAATATGAGTGTTNCTNATTTGAAATTTGAACCAGTCCCTAATTGGGCTAAATTNCCNATGGGTATATCTTTCTATGGAGATTGCGGAGGAGTTGCAACAGATTCTAAAGATAATGTNTATGTGTTTAANAGAGGAACAGATCCAGTATGTGTTTTTGATGAATNNGGNAACTTTATAAGATCGTTTGGGCATGATGAATTNGATCGNCCNCATGGNATTGAAATTGATANTGAANATAATATTTACCTAGTNGATGATGGCCCAGGAAATTTTGTACAAAAAAGAGATAANNATGGAAAAGTTATCTTTACTGTTGGAGAAAGAGGAANTGCGGCTCCGTGGCANGGAGGAGATATGTTCAACAGACCTACAGATATAGCTATNCATCCAAAAACAGGTGAATTGTTNATTTCNGATGGTTATGGAAATTCNAGAGTTCANAAATTATCTCCNGAAGGTAAACATATTAAAAGTTGGGGAGTTCCNGGATCAGGTGANGGAGAATTNTCTTTGCCTCATAATATTTCAATGATTGGNGATGANAAAGTTATAGTNGCTGATAGAGAGAATTTCAGATTACAAATNTTTAGTANNGATGGTGAATATTTAGATCANTGGCATATTCATCACCCNATGTCCGTCACAGAAGGTAAAAATGATGATAAGAATCTATATGTTGGAGAAATGGGACCTCCAGAAGTACAGNATGGTGTNCCAGGTTTAGGTAANCGAATTGTNGTTCTNANTCCTGATGGTGAAAGAATTACACATTTTGGNAATGATTTNCCNGGACAAAACCCAGATCAATTTGTTGCTCCACANGGNGTTACAACAGANTCTAAAGGAAATGTATATGTAGGTGAAGTGGCTTGGACTTTTTGGTATTCNAAAAAAGATCCTCAACCTCTGGGAGAGTTGGTGTCGTTGAGAAAATGGATAAAAAANTAATTTAGGATAAAGAANAAAAATGAANCAAATAACTAAAGATACNGTTTTTAAACCNGNGCCAATGTGGGCNAAANTACCNCATCCNATGCGTTTTCANGAAGCTACAAGNGTAGCAACAGATTCTNANGATAANGTTTANNTATTTAATAGAGGNGCNTATCCATTAATCATATTCGATAAAGAAGGTAATTATTTATCACATTGGGGTGAAGGTGAATTTGATAGACCTCACGGNATNCGAATNGATCAAAATGANNATTTNTTTTTAATAGANGATATGGCTCATATGGTTCAAAAGAGAGATANAAATGGNNNNATATTTTTTACTATTGGAGAANGAGGTAAANCAGCTGAATGGCAAAGTGGNAAATTTTTCAATAGACCNACNGATGTTGCNATAGATGAANAATCTGGNAANATTTTTGTATCAGATGGATATGGNAATTCTAGAATACATAAATTTACTTCTGAAGGTAAACATATAAAAAGCTGGGGTCAACCTGGATCAGAAAATGGACAATTTTCGTTACCTCATAATCTTTCTATTTTTGATAGTAATAAAATTGCTTTATGTGATAGAGAAAACTTTAGAGTTCAGATCTTTAATTTTGAAGGGGAATATATAGATCAATGGCATTTTCATAGACCTATAGCCATTTATTCAAAACAAGATTCAAAAAACTTGTTTATTGCAGAAGCAGGTATCTCAGGAGAATCAGGTAACAACGGAGTTCCTAATTTAGGTTTGAGGATAGTTATAGTTAATGAAAAAGGAGAAAAATTGACAACTTTTGGTAAAGGAACTCTTGGAGAAAATCCTGACCAAATTATCGGACCTCATGGTTTATCAGTCGATTCTGAAGGCTCAGTATACATTGCTGAAGTTTCATTTACCTCGTTCGGATCTAAACAAGATCCACCTAGGGAAGTGGTATCTTTAAGGAAATGGAAAAGGAGTGAATAATGATAGTTGGAGATGGTGAATTTAGATATGAAGTTGAAAAAAACTGGCCTACAAAGATTCCTGAATATTGGACATTAGGTCAATGTGCAGATATAGATGTGGATGCTGATGATAACATTTGGGTGTTTTCCAGAAATTTACATCCTGTAACAAAATGGTCTAACGATGGAGAATTTCTTGGCTCATGGGGAAATTTTGGATATCAAAAAGGTGAATATAGAGTAGCACATGGTCTAAACATAGACCCTGATGGATATATTTGGTTAACTGATAATCAAACTCATCAAGTAACAAAACATAAACCTGACGGAGAATGTGTACTTGAATTGGGAGAATATGGTTTTGCAAACTTTACTCTGAGTACTGATGGTTCTCAAGGATTACCATTTAATATGCCGACTGGTTCAAGTGTAGCCCCTGATGGGAAATTATTTGTTAGTGATGGATATGGGAACCGAAGGGTTCATAGATTTTCCAAAACAGGTGAATATGAGATATCTTGGGGAGAACACGGGACTGGAGACGGACAGTTTGCAATTGTTCATAAATTGGGTGTTTCTAAAGATTCAAGAGTTTTTGTTTGTGATAGAGAAAATAATAGGATTCAGATTTTCTCTACTGAAGGAGAACTTTTAGATATATGGACTAATGGATTAGCAGGTCCAGGTGATGTGTATTTTCAAGGAGATTACGTCTTTGTCGTAGAACAAGGTGGAGGTAATGGTATTTCAATTTGGAATCTAGATGGAGAACTTATCACAAGATGGAGAGGTATTCCAGAAGTGTGTGAAGCAGCTCATGGATGTGCATTGGATTCTAAAGGAAATTTATATATTGCAGAAATTGGATTTGGTGCAGTTGGACAAAGATTTAGAAAATTGAATAAAATCTAATTGTAAATTTATAATTTCTATAAAACATCAGAACTATTTGCAGAAGTTTCTAAACAAGATCCACTGTAAGAAGTCGTATCTTTAAGAAAATGGAATAGGATTGAATAATGATAGTTGGAGATGGTGAATTTAGATATGAAGTTGAAGAAAATTGGCCAAAAAAAATTCCTGAATATTGGACATTAGGTCAATGTGCGGATATTGATGTTGATGCTGATGATAACATTTGGGTGTTTTCCAGAAATTTACACCCTGTAACAAAATGGTCTAAAGATGGAGAATTTCTTGGTTCATGGGGAAATTTAGGATCTGAAAAAGGTGAATTTAGAGTACCTCATGGTCTAAACATAGATCCTGATGGATATATTTGGTTAACTGATAATCAAACTCATCAAGTAACAAAACATAAACCTGATGGAGAATGTGTACTTGAATTGGGAGAATTTGGTTTTACAAAATCTACTTTATCTACTGATGGATCTCAAGGATTACCATTTAATATGCCAACTGGTTCAAGTGTAGCCCCTGATGGAAAAATCTTTGTTAGTGATGGATATGGGAACCGAAAGGTTCATAGATTTTCTAAAACAGGTGAATATGAGTTATCTTGGGGTGAACCAGGTACTGGAGACGGACAATTTGCAATTGTTCATAAATTGGGTGTTTCTAAAGATTCAAGAGTTTTTGTATGTGATAGAGAAAATAACAGGATTCAGATTTTCTCTACTGAAGGAGAACTTTTAGATATATGGACTAATGGAATAGCAGGCCCTCATGACGTATATTTTCAAGGAGAATATGTTTTTATCGTAGAACATGGTGGGGGTAATAATGGTATTTCAATTTGGAATCTAAATGGAGAACTTATCACAAGATGGAGAGGCATTCCAGAAGTGAGTGAAGCAGGACATGGATGTGCATTAGATTCTAAAGGAAATTTATATATCGCAGAAATTGGATTTGGTGCAGTTGGACAAAAATTTAGAAAATTGAATAAAATCTAGTTGTAAATTCATAATTTCTATAAAGCATCAGAATTATTTGCTATGTGATTTAGTTCCTTTCTAGTATATGATCCTAGTGATCTGAAATTAAATTCTGTGTAGTTTTTGATCCAATGCATAGCAATTTTAGAAGCTTTATTATAATTGGTTTTTTGTTCATCGGAACCTGTTTCTCCTAATTGATCAATAATATCCTCGGTTTCTGATACTATCAATTCTTTTACTAATTCTTTTGAATGAGCTTCTTCTGTATCTTCACTAATCGACTTATGTATGATTCTTTGAGCAATTTGACCAGTGGAAATTCTTGCAGTTGCCAAATCTTCCATTAATGCTGGTCTTTTACCAGGTTTACCTGCTAACCTATCAATTCCTTTTGCACCACGACCATTCAACCATGCTTCCAAATATTCAATAAGAGTTCTGATATTTTGCCTTGTTCCTTCTTTTGTCAAAATACCATTAGGCTTTTCAATTTTTATTGGATAGTTATCGGGCTTTTTCATATTTTCTGTTGGTACCCAGCCTGATTCATGAATCTTTTTAAATGGTTCAGCTGCAGGATCCATATGATAAATATGGGCTACCCAAGCTCTAATAAAACCTTGTTTTGCTTCCCATTCTTTATCAGATTTTATAGATTTTGCAGCTTCTATATTAACTTCCTCATCTCTTGAAGGTAGGGCAGTAGCCATTCCTCCAATTGGTACAGCATTATGTTTTAAACATATTGCTACCAAACGTCTAAAAATATTTGACATAAATTCTGTATTTTGGATTGTCACATCAAATCTATCTGGCCAAACATAATTTTCATCATGCATTACATATTCTAAAATACTAGCTTTTAAGTCCCACCTAGCTGCATTTAATCCCGCTGCATATTTACCTAAAGAGAACAACATTTCTTCCATTTGAAAAACAGCAGGTAATGATTCGATTAATATTATTCCTTTAATAGTAGCATCAGCAAGTTCAGGTACTTTACTTTGTATTTCATGAAATAAGTTATTATAAAATTTTGTTTCATTTGGTGTTTCAGTTTTAGGTATATAAAAATAAATACCTTGATTTTTTTTGTGTTGTTCTCTTCCACCAAAATAGAGAGTTAATGCTGTACCTAAAATTGTAGCTGATATTGGATTTCCATCTATTGCGACTTGTGGTTCGTCTAAATGGATACCTCTTTCTCTATGCATAAAAAAAGGAATTTTACCCGGTTCTAATTCATAATGCTTTCCTGTATTTTTATTATCGAATGTTAAGCTGCCTAAAGTTGCTTGCATCCTGTTTCTTGTTGCTAAAATTGTATCTTCTAGAGTATGTCCAGCAGCATCTTCATCATCATCTAAATCTCCCTCAGCTCTTACTCCTCCAGGACCTGGATTTAAAGCATTAATTAACATTGAAGCTATACTCGCAGGTCCTGAAATTTCAATCCCTGGTATTCTTAGTTCTTCTGGTATTTCTTCAACCATCCAATCTGAATTTGCTTCTGAAGTTGGAAGAATGCTTGGCATTTCTCCGTTTCGTGCTTTTTTCAAATTATCTAATCTTACTTTTCTCAAACTTTGCACATCTTTACTAAATTTATCATGAAGGTGTACAAGTAAGTTTATAAAATCCTCAGTAAATATATCTGAACAATCAATTTTTGATTCGTAAGACAGTCTTTTTACCAATTTAATTCTCCTGGAATCTTTTTTTTTAATCAGAAATTATACTATCATTCTATAGATAAATGTACAGTTATTTTTTTTAGAAAGAAAAGTATAATTTTTTCAATTTCTAAATTTCTTTTTTAAAAACATCAAGGATTAAATCAACATACTCTGATTTACAACTTTCTCCCATCAATCCTATTCTGAAAACCTTTCCTTCAAAATCTCCAAGCCCTCTCCCAATTTCTATAGAGTAATCATTTATCAATCTATTTCTAAACTCTACGTCATCAATATGATCTGGTTTTGTTACAACAGTTAGTTGATCTAATCTATCTTTTTCAGATATAGGTAAATTGATATTTAGCTCCAGAAGTCCTTTTCTTAATTTTTCAGCATTAAGTACATGACGAGTCCATCGTTCTTCAATACCCTCTTCTTCTAAAAGTCGCAGTGATTCATATAATCCATAGATAGAACTTACAGCAACAGTATACTGAGGAATATGATCTTTTCCCCAATAATCATTAATGAGTGATAAATCTAAGTACCAAGATGAAGGTTTTTTAGTCCTATTTCTTATATATTCATAAGCTCTATTTGATAAAGCACATGGAGATAATCCAGGAGGGCTTGCAAGACATTTTTGTGAACCACTATAGGCAAAATCAATATTCCAAGAATCAAACAATAATTCTGTTCCTGCTAATGAAGTAACGCAATCTACCATATACATTGCATCATATTTTGAAACTATTTTTCCTAATTCTTGAATATTTTGTTTAACTCCTGTACTTGTTTCTGCGTGCGTGGCAACTACTAATTTTGTATCTGGATTTTCTTTCAATGCTTCTTCTAATAATGAAGAATCCATTTGTTTCCCCCATTCAGATCTCAAAGGTATTACTTCTAATTCAAGTCGTTCTGCCATTAGTATTTGTCTTTCACAAAAATAACCATAACTACATATGATTACCTTATCTCCTCTTTCAGCAAGACAAGTAAGTCCAGCTTCCATTCCAGATGATCCTGATCCACTTAGAGCAAACGCATTATCATTAGTTCTAAACAAGCTTTTTAGACTACCTCTTACATCGTCAAGTATTTTGAAAAACTCTGGATCCAAATAACCTAGTATTGGATTAGACAAAGATTTAAGAACTTCTGGATTAGCAGAAGATGGCCCTGGGCCAAGAATAATTCTTTTATTTACTTTTAGAGGCTTCAAAGAGAATTCCTGTTCATATATTCTTAAGAATTAATTCATTATAACTGAAAGGAATTTATATGGATTTAGGTTTGAATGGTAAAAACGCAATAATTACGGGTGGTAGTGATGGGATCGGGTTAGCAGCAGCTATCTCGTTATCTAAAGAAGGAGCTAACGTTGCTATACTGGCAAGAACTCAAGATAAACTAGATTCAGCCGTTAAAGAAATTCGAAAAGAATCAAAAGGAAAAGTTATAGCAATCTCTACAGATGTAAGAGACGAATCTTCAGTTGTAACTTCAATAAAAAAAGTAAGAGAGGAACTAGGGAAAATAAACATCTTAGTTAATAATGCTGGAACATCTTCAGCTTCTCCACTTGAAGAAATGACTAATGAACAACTAACTGAAGATCTTAATTTAAAAGTTTATGGTGCAATATATTGTGCTAGGGCAGTTATAAAAGATATGAAAGAGAATGGATCTGGAAGTATCGTGAATATCACGACTCCTGGAGGGAAAGCGACAGCAGGAGGGAGTCAACCTACTTCTTTGTCCAGGGCCGCAGGTATATCACTTACTAAAGCTTGGTCGAAAGAATATGCAAATCAAAACATACGCGTTAACACAGTTTGCGTTGGACTTTTGAAATCAGGTCAGCATCGAGCAAGAGTTGTAAATATACAAAAAGAAAAACCTGACTACACTTTAGAAGATCACTGGGAGATTATGGGCAAAAATGTTCCCATGGGAAGAGTAGGAGAAGCACTCGAAGTAGGTAACGTGATTTGTTTCTTATCATCTTCAAAAGCCAGTTATGTAACAGGCACAGCTATTAATGTTGACGGTGGGACTTCTCCAGTAGTCTAACTATCCAAAAAATCCATGGTACAACTCAAAAAAACTTTTACTCCATTTATCATAGCTTTTTCATCAAAATCAAACTTTGAATTATGGTGAGGAAATTTCCCGTCTCCTATTTTTGCTCCCAGTAAAAAATAAACACCGGGAATTCTATTGATAAATTCTGCAACATCATCACCCACACTAACTGGTTCCACTTGCCCTATCAATGATTTATCTATAACTTTACTTGATTGATCTCTAACCCACTGAGCTACTTCTGATTCATTTATAACTGGAGGAGTACCAAACATTATCTCAGTTTGTGCCTTTGTCCTCATTGCTTCTGCACTTAAGGAGCTTATACGTTTTAGAGAAGAAAAAATCTGCTCTCTAACTTTTGGAGAATAAGCTCTTATAGTACCTTGGATTGAAACTTTATCAGGAATAATGTTTGATGCGGTACCAGATTCAATTTTTCCGAATGTAAGAACACCTGGATCTTGTGGTGATACTTCTCGGCTTATTACGGTTTGAGCATTGGTAATTATTTGAGAAGCTGCAACTATTGGGTCAACATTCAAATGGGGTAAAGCACCATGACCTCCACGTCCTCTTACTTCTAGAGAAAATGCATCAGCAGATGCAAAAACAACAGTGTCATTCACTCCTATAAATCCAGATTCTAATTGATTCCAAATGTGTAAACCTATAACTCTTTCTGGTTTATAATCATCAAACAAACCATCGTTTATCATAGCCATTGCACCTTGAACTATCTCTTCTGCGGGTTGGAAACATAGAATTACTTCACCTTTAAATGTATCTTTTATTGATTCAATGATTTTGGCTGTTTCCAACAAAATTGAAATATGGCCGTCATGTCCACAAGCATGCATACATCCGTTTTTTGATGCAAAATCCAACTGAGTTTCTTCTGTCAAAGGTAATCCATCAATGTCTGCTCTTATCATGATGGATCTTCCTTCTCCAAGGCCTCCCTTTATTACCCCAACAACACCTGTTTTTCCATAGCCAGCTTTATAAGGAATATTTAATTTTTTTAGTTCATTTTGAATATATTTAGAGGTATTTTCTTCTTCAAATCCTATTTCAGGAATTGAATGTAAATTCCTTCTGTGTTTGACTAAGTTATCATTGGATTCATTTAATAAATTATTAAAACCCATTTTTCAATATTTTCCTTGTCTTGCAAGTGACACTGCTATGCCTCTTCTTTCAAATTCTTTTTGTGCATCAGAAACTTTCGCATGTTCTCCACCCCATATTTTTAATGGTGCGCCTTGAAGACCTCTTCCATATGAGTATGATAGTTCCCAAGGGACATTTTCCTTGAATCCAACAATATTTATTGAATTTAGATTATCTATTGATTCTTGGTCTTCTTGTCCTCCAGATAAAAATGCAATGCCCGGGACGTCTGCTGGAACAGTATTTTTTAATACTTCAACTGTATATTTCGCAACCTCTTCTGTTGAAGCTCTGTTTTGTGCATCTTTTCCTGAAAGTACCATGTTTGGTTTCAAAACAATCCCACTTAGATGAACATTTGCTTCTACTAAATCTTCAAACACTTTAAGTAAAGTTTTTTCAGTTGCTTCAGCACATTGTTCTATTGAGTGATCCCCATCCATTAGTACTTCAGGTTCAACAATTGGTACTAGTCCAGATTCTTGACTGAGAGAGGCATATATGGATAAAAGTATCGAATTGACATTTATAGCAAATTCGGTGGGTAAGTTATCATTTATATTTATTACCGCTCTCCATTTGGTAAATTTTGCACCTAATTCTCTATATTCAGTCAATCGTTCTCTCAACCCATCTAATCCCTCTGTAAGAACCTCTCCTTTAGACAGTGCAAGATCATGGGTAGATTTATCAACTTTTATTCCTGATAAGATTCCTTTACTTGAAAGTAAGTCCACCATACTAATACCATCAGAAGTATTTTGGCGTAATGTTTCATCGTATAAGATTACTCCACTAATATAATCGGATATTGATTTAGTCTGGAAAAGTAATTGACGCCAGTTTCTTCTATTATCTTCTGTGGACTCAACATTAATTGTGTCCAATCTCTTTTTTATTGTTCCGGTACTTTCATCTGCAGCTAAAATTCCTTTTTTTGGAGCTACCATAATTTTCGCTATTTTATTTAACTCTTTAACATCCATAACAATTTCCCTTCAATGAAGAAACTTTAGTTAATTTAATCTATATTATAATTACATTAAAATTTATTTAATTATGTTATTTATTTATATTAATTGAAACGGTCTTTGGTGATAAATATGGTAAATAAATCTACCAACTTAGAAGAATATATTGATTCATTTATAGAAGATTCAAATTTACAAGAAGTAATTAGAAGCATTTCTATTGCTTGTAAAACCATTTCAAATTCAGTGAGACTAGCTGGAATAAATGATTTGTTAGGAAAGACTGGTGATATAAATGTTCAAGGTGAAAAAGTTGAAAAACTTGATGAATTTGCTAACAATACTCTAATTAATCAATTATCAAAATCTAAAAAAGTATTTATGATGGGATCTGAAGAGATAGAGTCTATAATTTTACCTCAACCCGAAAATCCTAACGGAGAATATGTAGTAGTCTTTGATCCGTTAGATGGTTCATCAAATATAGATGTATCAATTTCTATAGGTACTATATTTGCAATTTATAAAAAAATCAATTCAGATCCACAAGATGTAGATAATTTGCTTCAAAAAGGTAATCAGATTTTAGCATCAGGTTATGCAGTTTATGGCTCTTCTACTGTTTTATGTTTGTCAATTATAAATAAAACCTCTTTATTTACTTTAAGTGGTGATCAAGAATTTTTTCTTACATCCGAAAATATCGTTCATGGTGATTCAAAAGTCTATTCTATTAATGAATCAAATTGGAATAAATTTACAGATGAAAATAAGTTGTGGGTAAATAAATTAAGATCAGAAGAATTTGGGAAATATACAGCAAGGTACGTTGGATCCTTAGTAGCAGATTTCCATCGAAATTTAATAAAAGGTGGTGTGTTTGCATATCCTGCTGATCCTAAGTCAGGAATAGGTCGCCTAAGACTAATTTATGAATGTAATCCTCTTGCGTTTATAGCTAAGCAGTCAAAGGGTAGAGCAACTGATGAATCAGAAGATATTCTAGATATAAAACCTACAGCATTGCATCAGAGAGTTGGATTATATATTGGTGGAGAAGAAGAGATAAATCTTAGAGAAAAGCTTATATAACTTTCATATCTTTCAAAATGGAACCTAAGAGTTTGATTCCATCATAATTTTTCTCGATACTTTCAAAAGCAAAGCATAATCTTGCCATATTTTGTCCGTCCCCATTCGGAGCAAAATTTTCTCCACTAAGATATCCAACACCTTTACTGAAAACTTCATCTCTAATACTCGAAAGATTTGTTCCATCGGTAAATTCAATCCAAGTGTAACATCCTCCACTTGGGGAAGACCATTTGGCATTTGATTTATCAAAAGTTTCCTCTAGAGCTTTCTCCATAGCTTCCTTTTTATCTTTGAGAAGTTTGTTATAGTTATTTCGTTGATTATTTAAATTACTTCTTAAAAATCCATCTATTGCATATGCAACAAACTGATTTGGGCCAGAGCCAATTTTTACAGAAAGAGCTCTATCAATCAATTCATCAGTTGCAGTAAAATAACCCATCCTTAATCCAGGAGCAATTAATTTAGAAAAGGAACCAACGTACGCAATCATACCTGAATCGTCCAAAGAGGCGAATGATGGCTCTGGACAACCTTCAAAGCGATTATCTACGTAACAATCATCTTCTAAGATCATTATTCCATATTTTTTACAAATATCGATAATGTCTATTCTCCGATCCTTAGGAAGAATTGAACCAGTAGGGTTTTGGTGCTCAGGAATGGTATATAATATTTTTGGAGTCACTCCAGCTTTTTTCTTTATATTTAAAATTGTTTCTTCTAATTTTTCGGGAATTAATCCTTTATCGTCTATTTTAGTTCCTACAATGTTAGCTCCAAAATAATTCAGTTGATTTGTAGTTCCCATGTAGACGTATTCTTCAGTTATAACATAGTCACCTGGATTTATTATTGCTTGAATAATCAAACCGTTGGCCTCTCCTGAACCATTACATAAAACTATAGATTCTTTGTCAGTTTTTATTCCTCGATCTACAAATATTTTTTCAGCGGTTAATTCCCTTAAAGATTCTTCTCCTTGAACGTGAGGATAATAAGACATATCTCTTGCAACTTCATCTGATTTAGCATCTACTATGGTCTTCAAACCATCTATTAACCCATCCATTGGCACTCCTTCTGGAGGGGGATAAGCAACAGCAAAATCGTATTCTGCATGATTTACCAATTTTCTAGGCGCATCAGTAGATTTTTCAGACCATAAATTTTCAAAACTAAACTTACCCATTGGCTACTCCTCTTCGATATGATAATATGTTACTCTAGTTTACTACTGAATTGAAATCTCTCAAGTTAAAACTCGTATAAAAAATGCTACTTATTAAATATTCCAATACTTTAAAATGGTTAATAGTACCCGAATTACTTTTAATTCTTTTTTAGTACCCAAAAATTTAAAGGAGCAATCAATTGGTTAAAAAAAGAGCCGATGAAGAAATCATCTCAAATGATGATGATTTTGAAAATGAAGAATCTATAAATTTAGAAGAAAACTCTAATTTTGAAGATGAAGCTAACGAAGAAGAAAAGGATGTTAAGTCCTTTACTAGTAGTGAACTATCAGATTGGGAAGATAGAAGGGAATCAAATTCTCAAGATCCTAAAAAACCAAAAGATGAATCGGAATTAAGCAGTGATACCGTAAGAATGTATCTTAAAGAAATTGGCCGAGTGAATCTTCTTTCTGCAGCCGATGAAATAGTGCTTGCACGATCTATTGAAACATCTATCTATATAAAAAAGATTTTAAAAAGTTTAGACAATCAAGAAGAACCAGAAGAAATTTATAACTATGACCTTGATTTCTATCTTGATTCTGGTGTAAATACTAAAATCTTTAAATGTGTTTTTGAAAGGATTAAAGAACTATCAAAAACAATAAATTCTCTCAAGAAATATTTAAACATAAAACATAATTTAAACTTATCCGATCTAGGTTCAATAAAAGAAATATCAGAAATTATTAATTCTCTAAAAATTGATGAAAAATTTATAGAAGCTTCACAGTTTATTTCTGACGTGATTGGTAAACCTTTAGAAGAAGTTCAAAACGAAATAGTCGAATTATCTTTAATAAATAGAATTTTCCCTGAACTTATATTCAAGAACAAACAATTTGATCCTGAAATAAAGAAAATAAAAAAAGAAATAGATTCACTTAAAAATTATGTTGATAAAAATGCCCTCTTGATAAAAAAACATTTCAAAACTATTAAATCAGATAGTGAGATTGCAAGGAGACATTTGGGAGAAGCTAATTTACGACTTGTAGTATCTGTTGCTAAAAAACATCTCAATAGAGGTTTATCAATGCTAGATCTAATTCAGGAAGGGAATATTGGATTGATGCGAGCAATTGAGAAATTCGATTTTAGAAAAGGATTCAAATTTTCAACATATGCAACTTGGTGGATCCGTCAAGGTATTACTCGAGCTATAGCTGATCAAGCAAGAACTATTAGAATTCCTGTTCATGTTGTGGAAACTCTAAACAAAATAATGAGATCAAGAAGAGAATTGGCTCAAGAATTAAATAGAGAGCCCCTAATAAATGAATTGGCAGATAGATTAGAAATGCCAGTCAATAAAGTCTCAGATATATTGAAAATGGCTCAAGAGCCTGTGTCTTTGGAAACGCCTATTGGAGAAGAAGGTGAAAATGAATTGGGTGATTTGATTGAAGACCAATCTACTCCGACCCCACCTGATGTAGCAGCTAGATCTTCAATGCGTAGTCATATAGACGATGTATTAAGTCAGTTAAATGAAAGAGAACGAAAAGTATTAGAATTAAGATTTGGTATAACCGATGGTAAACCAAGAACTTTAGAAGAGATAGGAAGAGATCTAAGCCTTACTAGAGAGCGAATCAGACAAATTGAACGTAAAGCGTTAGGTAGATTAAGATCAGATAGCGACGTCTCATCTTTGAAAGAACTAATATCTTAGTAAAAAAATCAAAATTATAGAAAATAAAATGTTTCTATCTGAATCTTAAGTTATCTCTGTTAAGATCACTTATTTTAGTGCAACCCATTAGTTTCATATCTCTTTCCAATCCTGTTTTATAGAGACCTAATGCTTTTTCCACTCCTGCCTGACCAGCTGCAGCTAATGCATAAAGGTATAATCTTCCTCCTGCACAAGCTTTTGCACCTAATGACAAAGCTTTTAACATATGCGTTGGCCTTTGAATTCCGCCCTCGCAAATAACATCTATTTTATCTCCAACAGCATCAACTATTTCTGCTAGTTGATCAAAATTAGATCTTGAACCATCCAGTTGTCTTCCACCATGATTAGATACGATAATACCTGTACATCCAATATCTACAGCACGTTTAGCATCTTCAACGCTCATAATGCCCTTCAATGCAAAATGACCTCCCCATTCAGAAGAAAGCTTTTCCGCATCATTCCAATTCATTGATTGATCTAACATTGTAGAAAAATAGCTTCCAATTGATGTAGCTACATTTGAAAGTTCTCCAACAGTATCTTTCAAAAGAGGTAATTCAAATTTTTCTCTAAAGACATAATTCAATCCCCACATCGGTTTTGATAAAAAACTAAATAAACTAGATAAAGTTAATTTAGGAGGGGAAGTAAACCCAGTTCTTAAATCTCTTTCGCGATTTCCAGAAGTTATTGTGTCAACAGTTAATGCCAAAACATCATAGTTAGAAGCTTTCACTTTTTCAAGAACAGCACTATTTATGCCATGATCTTTATGATAATAAAATTGGAACATTTTTGGAGTATCTATAGCTCCAAGTTCTTCAACAGGTACAGTTGCTATAGTTGAAACTCCAAACATTGTATTAAATTTTTTTGCCGCTCTTCCAACCGCTCTTTCTCCATCATAATGAAATAATCTTTGTAATGCTGTTGGAGAACAATAAAATGGCAAATCAATTTTTTTCCCAAAAATGGTAGTTGATAAATCTACATTCTCAACGCCTCTTAAAACATTTGGAACTAGATCTACATCGTTATAAGCACTTGTATTTCTTTGATGAGTTGTTTCATCTTCAGCAGCTCCATCTATGTAATGAAAGATTGGTGATGGTAGCCTTTTTTTAGCAAGCTTTCTGAAATCGTGAAAATTATTACAGTGTTTTAGTCTCATAATGGTTTTTATTTTAAATCTTTGTTTAAGATATTACAGCTAATACAATTAGGGAAGACCTTTTTATCTCAATTTTTTTTTATTTATGATAATCAAGTACAACTAACTCTATTACTTCTTTGATTAATTTTTTTTATCGGAGATAATTTTATCAAGGATTCAAATATGCAAAGCTATTCTTTAAAATGCTATAAATGTAATGCTATACAAAAAGACAACTCTATTTCAAGGATTTATTGCCAAAACGGTTGTAATGAATTATTAGTTTGTGAAGATATTTCTGAAATAAAAAAAAATCCTTTAATTTCTTTATTAAAAAGTAGTAAAACTTTCTCTTTAGGAGAAGGTAATACTCCAATTATCAAACTGGAAAAAATAGGAGAAAAATTAGGACTAAATAATCTTTATGTTAAATTGGAATTTATGTCTCCTACCGGATCGTTTAAGGATAGGGGAAGTGTATTAGTTGTAAACATTGCAAAAAAAGAAAATATCAGAGATTTTGTTGAGGACTCTTCAGGTAATGCAGGTGCATCATTATCAGCATATGCAGCATTAGGTAAAATTAAAGCTCATATATTTGTTCCTGAAACTGCGGGTAAAGGTAAAGTTGATCAAATCTCTATTTTTGGATCTGAATTACATAAAATTTCTGGACCAAGAGAAAATTCTACAATTGAAGCTAAATTATTTGCAGAAAAAAATAATATACCATATTTATCTCATAATTTATCTCCATATTTTTCAGAAGGTATGAAAAGCTTTGCTTATGAAATTAATGAGTCAATTGGTTCAATCGATCATATCATTTTTCCTACAGGGAATGGTTCTTTATTATTAGGAACGTGGCGAGGATTTTTGGATATTTCTGAAAAAACAAATTTTAATCTTCCTAAACTTCACGCTGCTCAATCTAAGGCAATTGAACCAATTGTCGCTAAATTTAATAATACAAATTGGACTTTCGATAGCTCTAAGACCACAATAGCTTCAGGTATTTCAGTATCTAAACCTCCAAGATTGCAAGAAATTGTAGATGTAATAAAAGAAAGTAAAGGAACTGCTTTATCATCAACAGATGATGAAGCATTAAAATGGCATAAAATTTTAGCAAAAGAAGAAGGAATTTTCTGTGAGAAAACATCTGCCTTCTCATTCTCAGCTCTTGAAAAACTTTTTTCTAAAGGTGTTATTAAAAAAGAGGAAAAAATTGTAATTCCAATAACTGGATCAGGCTTGAAAGAAGCTATTTAACTGTATTATAAGCTTCTTTAAAACCTTTAATAGAGCCTTCTATAACCCAATCTTCAACACTATAAGATATTCTGAAATATCCTCCTTTTCCAAATCCTTTTCCTGGAACAGTCAGAATGTTATATTGTTGTAAAATACTAACGAATTTCGTATCATCGGCTATAGGAGTTTTAGGGAATAGATAAAAAGCTCCGTCGGGTTTGACACATTCATAACCTAATTTTGTTAAATTGTCATATAAAAAATCTCTTTTTTCTTTGTATATTTTTATGTCAACAACTTCGTTTTGTACTGATTCTACGGCTTTTTGCATTAGCGCCGTCGCATTGACATGCCCAAGAGTACGTAAAGAAAAAATTATGGCATCAAAGAGAATAGTTCGGTCTTTATCTAATGGTGACAATGAAATATAACCTATTCTTTCTCCTGCTAATCCCAAATCTTTAGAATGTGAAGTTACAATTACTGATCTAGAGTGATGTTTAAAAATGAAGGGATATTTTTCATTACTATATATTAATTTTCTGTAAGGCTCATCAGAAATTAGGTATATTTCTGAATTATATTTCTTTTCCATTTTCTTAATTAAAGTTCCAATACGACTTATAGTAGATTCTGGGTACATTACTCCCGTTGGATTATTTGGAGAATTTATTATTATTGCTTTTGTTTTATTTGTAATTTTTTTTTCTAAATCACTTATTATTGGAATAAATTTCTCATTTGTATCAGCAATTATGCCTTTCCCTTTGTGATTTGAAATGTAGAAAAGGTATTCTACAAAAAATGGTGCAAAAACTATTACTTCATCATCTGGATTTAGTAACGATTTCAATATTCCATTTAATCCTCCTGCAGCTCCTGTGGTCATTATAATTTCATCCATACTAATTGATAAACCAGATTCTTTTGATAAATGTTTAGCGATTTCTGTCCTTGAAGATGGAAATCCTGGATTTGGCATGTAACGATGTAAGCCTTTTATATTTGAGGTAGTTAATTTGGCTAAATTATCTGTAAATTTTTTGGGAGGTTCTAACAGTGGATTTCCGAGAGAAAAATCAAAAACATTTTTTTCTCCATGTATTTTTTTTAACTCAATACCTTCTTCGAACATTTTTCTTATCCAACTAGACTGTTCCATTATATGTTGTATTGATTCAGCTATACTCATTTTTTTGCCTTATCTTTTATCACTAGAGTTTCAAAAAATATATCATACCAAGTTCTGTTTTTATCATCTTTTAACATCCATATGACACCTATCAAAAATGGAATACTTGAGAAAATTTTACCCCCAATTTCTCTAGCAAATGCTGCGCCTATTCCAATTTTGGCACCATTATGATTTACTACGGAAATTCTTAAAGCCCATTTACCAATTGTTTTTCCGTAGATCCCAGTAGGAATAACCAAGTAACAGAAACATGCTATAACAACAAAATAATCAAATAAAGGTGAATTGATTTCTAAAACATTTTTTCCAATTATATTCAGTCCCAAAAATATTAGAAGAATATAAAATACATCAATAATGAAAGCCATAAACCTTCTAAAAAATGGTGCTATATTTTCCTCTGTTTTCATAATCTATTTTTCTAGTAATCTTATAATGGTATATAATTTTTGATTTTAGGAATATATTATTTACTTAATTATTTGTTTATCGGAGGAATAAAATGACAAGATTACAAAATAAAGTTGCAATAGTTACTGGTGCAGCTTCAGGAATAGGCATGGCGACTACGAAGTTGTTTTTAGAAATGGGTTGTAAAGTATTATGTTCAGACGTAAACGATGATTTTCTTAAAGAATTAGAGAACGAATTATCTTCATATAAAAAAGAATCTTTGATAATAAAATCTGATGTGACCAAAAGACAAGAATGTATTGATATTGCTAATGAAGCTGTAGATACTTGGGGAAGATTAGATATCTTGGTTAATAGTGCTGGCGTCACACCAAGGCATGCACCAAGTGATTGGAATTATGAACAAAAATGGGATTTTGTAATGGAAGTAAATTTAAAAGGCTCTATGTTAATGTCTTATGAAAGCGTAGTTCATATGAAGAAAAATCCAGGAGGATCAATCATCAATTTGTCATCAATAATTGGTCTAGTAGGATATTCAGACACTTTGGGTTTTTCAGATGGATTTAATCCCTATCCACATTCAAAAGGGGGAGTCATACAAATGACAAGAGATATGGGAGTTAATCTTGCAAAGCATTCAATCAGAGTTAATGCATTGTGTCCGGGTTTTGCTTATACAAATTTAACCAAAGGAATAACAGATGACGAAACCATTCACAAAAAGCTAATAGAACTACATCCTATGGGAAGACTTGGGACAGCGACCGATGTAGCAAACGCAGCGCTATTTCTTGCAAGTGATGAATCATCTTTTATAACTGCTGCATCTATTCCGGTAGATGGAGGGTATACAGCTAGATAGAAAAATTGGCACGCCCGGCAGGATTCGAACCCGCGACCTATTGGGTAGAAACCAATCGCTCTATCCATCTGAGCTACGGGCGCACAGAGTTTAATTTTAAATGTTAAACATGATACTGTCGAGTATAACTAAATATAATTTAACAACTCTTATAATAAAAGCTTAGACTATCTAATTAGAGATAGCTTCACAGCGCAGGCTTTATATTCCGGTGTTTCAGTAATAAAATCTACTGCATCGGAAGTCAGATTATTTGTACGAGTTGTTTCTGGGAATGCGAAACTCATAAAAACTGCACCTACTGGTGATTTGTCAGAAATTCTTGCTTTTACTTCTACTGAACCTCTTCGTGATTCTACTTTAATAACATCCAATTCATCTATTTTTAATTCTTGCGCATCCTTAGGATTTATTTCTACAAATTCTTGATCAATTAATTTATCGAAACCTTTAGCTTTTCCAGTTTGTGTACCTGTATGATATGTTGATCTTCTCCTACCCGTTGAAAGAGTAAATGGAAATTCATCATCTGTTGGTTCCGCAGGTTCAATATGGTCTACGGGACTAAATATACCTGCTTCACCTGATTCCATTTGATTCTTATGTAAATAAGGTGTTCCAGGATGTGAAAATTCTGGACAAGGCCATTGTATTCCCCCTTCATTTTCAAGGCGCTCGTATGATATACCTGAGAATAATGGAGAGGTACTACTCATTTCAGCCCATATATCAGCTGGTTTTTCAGCTTTATGCTTCCTTCCCATAACTTTAAAAAGACTTAAAAGTATTTCAACATCTGTTTTTGCATTTCCTGGTGTAGAAATTGAAGGTCTAACTCTTTGTATTCTTCTTTCTGTATTAGCAAAAGTACCATCAGCTTCAGCAAAGCTTGAAGCAGGTAAAACTAAATCTGCTAATTTAGCTGTTTCAGTCATGAAAATATCTTGTACAATCATAAAATCTACACTTTTCAAGGCATGCTCGGCATGATTTGCATTTGGGTCTGAAACAACAGTGTTTTCACCAACTACATATAGGAATTTAACTTTTCCTTTAATCATTTGGTCCATTGCTGAAATTTTCGTTAATCCTCTTTTCCTAGGTAGTTCTGCGTCCCAAATCTTTTCGAATTTTTCTACAATTCCAGGAGCTTCAATTTTCTGGTAGCCTGGCAAATCTGTTGGTAATGATCCTGAATCACTAGTTCCTTGTACATTGTTTTGACCTCTTAATGGATTTATACCAGCGTTTGGCCTTCCAAAATTTCCACATAGCATTCCTAAATTTGCTAGAGCTTGAACATTGTGAGTTCCACATGAATGTTCCGTTATGCCTACCGTGTAGCATACTGCAGCTTTTGGAGATGCTGCTGCATATTCTTTAGCAGTATAAATGATGTCATCTACTGACACTCCACATATTTTTGCAGAATATTCTGGAGTATATCTTTCCAAATGTTTCTTTAATTCTTCAAATCCTCTTGTACGTGTATCTACGTATTCTTTATCATAAAGCTTGTTTTCTATAATATAATTCGCAACTGCGTTATAAAAAGGAATATCTGTTCCTATACGAATTTGAATATACCGACTAGCCCATTTTGTTAATTCTATTTTTCTAGGATCTATTACGATTAGTTTTGCTCCATTTTTAACCGCTTTTTTCATTCTTAATGAAATAACAGGGTGAGTTTCTGTAGTATTAGAACCTGTAACAAGTAATAACTTAGAACCAGTTAATTCTTCAATTGAATTAGTCATGGCTCCACGACCTACCATGATCGCCATCCCAGCGACCGTAGGAGCGTGTCAGGTTCTTGAACAATTATCGATGTTATTTGTACCTACAACAGTTCTAGCGAACTTTTGCAATAAATAATTTGATTCCGTAACAACCCTTGCTGAAGCCCACCATACAGTGGAATCAGGACCATAATTATCTATAGACCCTTTTAGTTTTTCTCTAAATGTATCGAGTGCTTTTTCCCAAGAAATTTTCTCAAATTCTCCGTGTTTATTTTTTAGTAATGGGTCTGTCAGTCTTTCTTTGGAATTTACGAAATCCCAAGATGCAAATTGTCCCTTAACACATAAGGAACCTTTACTAGGAGCAGAGAAGTCGGGAGTAGCTCCAAGGACTTTTTTGCCGTCGCTAATTAACTCAATACCACAACCAACACCACAATAAGGACAAACCGTTTTAGTTTTAGTTTTTTCTACAGGTTTATCCAATTCCAATTTTTTATTTGATAGTGCTCCAGTAGGGCATGTATTTATACATTGTCCACAGAAAGTACAGTTAGAATTCATCAATTTGTTATCAAAGAAAGAAAATATTTTTGAATCTTGGCCCCTTCCATCTATAGTAATTGCCGAAGCTTGCTCCCAATCGTTACAAATATTGGTACATCTATAACAAGCGATGCATTTATCATAATCTCTACTAATAAATGGATTTTCATCTTTTACCTTTTCCCTTGGCTGTAATTTTGGGAAAAAATTTGTAGGTTTATACTCTTCTACAGCCATTTTAAACTCGTTGTTAGTGAGCGTAGTATTGTCCATAGATTTTTGATCCCATTTTATTTCAGATAAAGTTAATTCTAGTAAAGTTTTCCTATACTCTATAAGTGAATCTGAATGAGTAAAAACTTCCATGTTTTCTTCTACCATTGCAGTACAAGATGCAACATAAGATACCTGTTGTTTTAACTTAACTTCTACAAGACACATACGACAAGTCCCTTGAGGACCTATTCTTTCATCAAAACATAAAGTAGGGACTTTTTGTTCAGAGAGATTGATTGCATCTAGAACCCTCTTATCTTGTGGAATGGAAATTGGTGTCCCGTTTACTTGTATTTTTATTAAATCTGTTTTTAACATTTTTATGTTTTTTTTCTTATTTTATAAAATTTATAACAAAAAAAGAATATAACTGAAGATAATAATATTAAAATTAAGGGAATTTCTATAGGTTTTATATATTCATGAATTACTAAATAATTTTCTCCAAGAATATTTCCAAAATAAATATATATGAAAATCCATGGGAAACTTCCTGCAAAGGTTAGTATTGAGAATTTATATATATTCATTTTAGTTAAACCAGCTGGAATGGCAATGAATCCTCTTATGCCTGGAATAAATCTACCCCAAAACACAAAGTATGATCCATATTTTTTAAAAAAAGATTCAGTTTTATTTAAATCATTTTCATCAAATAAAATATATTTTCCATATTTTATAAAAAATGTTCTGCCTAATGTCTTTGCAATGAAATATTCAATAAGAGAACCCGATACAGAACCCAGAGAAGCGATAATAGTTAAAATAGTAATCTGTACGGTAGAAGAGTCCTTTACAAGTACCCAACCAGAAAAAGGTAAAATAAGCTCACTTGGCAATGGTAGGGCAGTGGATTCTAAACACATAAGTATGTATAAACCCAAATAACTTATTTTATTTATAAAGAATACTATCAGTTCTATAAACGATGATTCCATTAGATCCTTTTTAGAAACACTCTTAGAAATTAATTATAGGGAGTTTTAATAATGAAACATATTCAAAGGGCCTCAAAATGAAAATTCAATACGAAATAAATAAAAAACTAAGGTATAAAATAAAAAAATCAAATAAAATTAATTAAATTCTATGCCAAAACATTCATTCATATCTTACTAATTTGAGTTTATTTAATACATTGTTTTGAATTTGTTCAAAACAAAGATAAGACATGTATTGTTTTAGTTTTGTACAAATAATAATTCTTTTGATATAATTAAAACCATGGCACAAGAACCAAGAAAAACAGCTAAAATGCTAAATTTAGAGAAGAAAATCAAAAGGGAACTTGAATTTGCAATTCCCGAATTGGTAAATCTTTATGGACTTACAGGAGCAGCTAAAGAATTAGGTGTAGGTAAGGCTACTTTAAGCTATTGGATGCTAAAACTGGATATTGAATACAGAAAAGTTGCTCTTGCTCCGGGTGAATCTATTGAAATTAGACGTTTATCTGGATAATTCATCACATTTTTTCTTGATTTTTTCTTTTGTAGTAATAATCTATATATTGGAAATTTAAAAATTTTTAAAAAACACTTACTATGCATAAAAAATACTATTTATTTTCGTTTCTTGTGTTGATTGTACTTATAAGTATAGGTTGTAGGGAAGTTACGGCGGAAATGTCTGAACCAATTGTATTTGAACCTACCCCGGCTACATCTGAAAAATTATCAGAAGGGGCACGGCCTGTAATTGAGGTAAAAATTGTTGGAAATTCAAGCGCAGGTGAGGAATGGTTTACATCTCAAGGTTGTAATGCATGTCACTCTACTGGAAACGATAAATTAGTAGGACCTGGGCAACTTGGAATATATGAAAGAGCTGCAACTAGATCTGAATATAGTTCCCCTGAAGATTATATTGAATCTTCAATAAGATACCCAGCTGAATATATAGTTGAAGGTTATACTAATTTGATGCCAACAACTTGGGAAGATGCTGAAAAACAAGAAATAGCGGACATAATAGAGTACCTAAAAACATTAAAATAATGTGTTTCATGCTATTTTAATACACAAATTATCTTCTTGCTATTAAACCTGCTTGAAAACCTGCTGAAAAGCCAGCATCTATATTAACCACAGAAATACCTGGTGCACATGAATTTAACATTGTTAGTAATGCTGAATAACCTTTTTCTCCTGTGCCAAATCCTATAGATGTTGGAACCGCTATTACTGGTTTATCAATTAACCCGGCAATAACGGTAGGTAATGCTCCTTCCATTCCTGCTATTGCTACTACGCAATCAGTCTCTCTTATCTTATTTATTTGGTTTAATATTCTATGAATACCTGTGACTCCCACATCTTTAATTACCAATACCTTACAACCCATAAGCTTTGCAGTTATTTCCACTTCTTTTGCTATAGGAATATCTGAAGTACCGGCACAAACTACACTTACGTATCCATTTGTTTTTGTTTTTTGTTTTCTAGTTGCCCATATCAATTTCGCGGATCGATCAAAATTAGCTTCAGGGATCAATTTTTTTACTTGATTATAAGTCTTAGAATTGGTTCTAGTGATTAGAAATATATCAGACTTATCATAAATTTTTTTTGCTATTTTGGCAGACTGATCAGGAGTTTTTGTTTCACCATATATAACTTCTGGGAAACCTGTTCTTTTTTCTCTTTCAAGATCTATTTCAGCGAAATCTAGGTCATTTTCTTTTTTCATTTTTATATTATAACGATGAATATAAAATTATTTTACATTAATAAATATTACAAACTAAACAATTTAGATCCTTGAAGAAAGTTATTCATGATCTATACTTTATATACAAAATTATTTTTTGAAAATTTTTCTTGAAAGGCTCTTCAATGAAATTAACTTGTATGCAATCAAATTTGAGTAAAGGTTTGGCTACTGTGGGTAGAGCAGTAGCAACAAGATCTACTATTCCAGAAACACAGAATGTCTTAATTGCAACTGATAATGGAAGATTAAAATTAACAGCTACCAATTTAGAAGTTGCTATAACTACCTGGATTGGTGCTCAAATTGAACAAGAAGGATCTTTGTCCATTCCAGCAAGAATGTTTGGAGATTTTACGAATTCATTACCTGATCAGAAGGTTGAAATGCAATTTATACCCAATCCTATAGGTCTAAAAATTCACTGTGCGAATTTCGATGCACAAATAAATGGACTTGACTCAGAAAATTATCCACCAATACCGAATATAACAGATGGTCCTAAAGTATCGATTTCATCTTCTCAATTCAAAAGTTCTCTTGCAAGGGTAAAATTTGCAGTAGCTACTGACGAATCCAGGCCAGCTTTAACAGGTGTGAAGTTAGATATAAAGGACAATGAGTTTACTTTAGCGTCTGCAGATGGGTTTCGTCTATCAATTGAGAAAGGGCAGTGTGATTCAACAGTAGATGAAGAAATTTCTATTATTATTCCCCAAAGAACTGTAAACGAGATTTTTAATTTAATTGGGAATGAATCTGGAGATGTGGATATAACAGTCACTGAACAGAAAAGCCAGGCTCTTTTCAAATTTGGTGATATAGAAGTGGTCACTCAGTTAATTCAAGGAAACTTTCCTGATTACGAACGTTTAATTCCAACAGAAGAAGGTACTGTTACCAAAATAAATCGTTCAGAAATGTTAGATTCCACAAATGCAGCAAAAGTTTTTGCAAGAGATGGAAGTGGAATAATTAGAGTCATTTCAGAATCTGTAAATGGAGAAGGCTCAATGAGAATTATGTCTCAAGCTGAAGAAGTAGGCTCTAATGAATCTAGGATTAAGGCTGAAATTTCAGGTGAAGGGACCCAGATTGCATTTAATTCAAGGTTCCTTAGTGATATATTAAGTGTACTTGAAGGAGATGAGATAGAACTTGAAACATTAAGTTCTTCCAGTCCTGGAGTTTTTAGATCAGAAGCTAATCAAGGATTTTTGCATATTATCATGCCCATGTTTGTTCAATGGTAGGAAACGAAGTGTCGTTTTGAGATTGGAAATAATCCTTCATTTTTAAAATTTCAGAAAATGTGTTTTTCATATTTGAAGGAAGTAATGTTTCCAAAGAAAATTCAACCGAACCATCTTCATGTCTTTTATTAATCACGACACGCACATTCAATTGGTCCAGGACATATCTTTGTCGTGCATTTAGTTCTTCTTTTGTAGAAGCTGAATTTAACCATTGATCTAGATTTATCATCCATCTTTCAATGTCTACTCCAGCAATTTGTGTTTCTTCGATTTCAGTTATCAATTTTTCAATTTGAGAAATTCTATTAGATGTTTCTACTTCTTCTTGATCAATTGATTTATAAAGACTCTTCATTTCAGATTCACTCATATCGTCACCAAAAAGAATATGTTGTTCTCTTAATTTTTTCTTTTGCTTTGGAATTTCTTTCATCTTTTCATTTAAAAGTTCTAATTCCTCATTCAAAATAGGGGATTGGTCCAATTTTGCTTCAGCTAAAGCTTTGAGTAAAGTTTTTTTATCGCTGACAATAGCTTCTATCTGTTGCCATACAGCTGCTGCTACACTTTCATGTCTAAACCCTAGTAACTCACATTTCTCAGGCTTATAAGCATTACTACCTTCAGTTATACGATTTGAACAACTCGCTTGTTCATATTTTTTATTTCTTCTATCACTTCTGCAATGAATTCATTGCAATCAGCAATAATTCCATATTTTGAGTAATTAAATATTGAGGCTTCTGGATCTGTGTTAACAGCAACAATATTTTTTGAATTTATACACCCTGCTAAATGTTGGCTAGCACCAGAAATACCAAATGTAAAATACAATGCAGGATTGATCCATTTACCTGTTAATCCTACCAATTGAGATGTTTCTATCCATTCAGATTCTACAGCTGCTCGTGACGCTCCTACTGCACCATTGAGAAGATTCGCAAGTTCTTTTATTTTTTCAAACCCTTCACTGCTACCAACTCCTCTTCCTCCAGATATAACCACGTCTGCATCATCTAATTGAATACCTTTGGGCTTAATCTTTTTTGTTTCAATTATTTTAAATGACTTTTCTAAGTTTTTATTTAATATGATTTCATTTACAGGTTTTTCATTTTCATTTAATTGCTTTGGTTCAAACGAGCTTTTTCTTATTTTAATTATTAAAGGACTGGTTGAATCTACCGAGTAAATCCCTTCAGCTGACTCTCCATGTACTGGTCTTACAAATTTAAATGATTTATTATCTTTTGAAATAATTTTTTTTACATCTGGCAAATATGGAATTTTTTTTCGAAAAGAAAGTGCGGGAGAAACATAATTAGAAATATCGTCTTTTTGAAAAATAATCAAATCGAATAAATTATTATCCATAAACTTATCGATTGAAAATAATACATCATTAGGATTCAATGCAACTGATGAGTTTAATGGCACATAAACAATTTCATCGCATGGAATCTTAGCAATTACAGACTTTTCTCCCCCAAAAACGATAGAAGTTATTTTGTTTTCACATTTTAATTCATCTATAAAAGAAAAAATTTCTAAAGAAGATAAATTAAATGTTTCATTTTCGTTTATTATCACAGATAAAATGTTCACTTTTAGATTACACCTTCTTCTTTCAGTTTACTTAATAGATTGATAGCTTTCTCTTTATTGTTGCTACCTTTAATTATTTCTACCTTGTTTTCATTTTCTGGAAAATAAAGTTTTTCAATTTGGATTTTTGGAGCAATGCTTAATTCAGATATTCCTAATTCATTTAATGTAATTTTTTTTATTTCTTTTTTTGAGGCATCCATTATTCCTCTAAGGGTTGGGTAACGAGGATCACCAACTTGACTACCAGTTGTAATAATTAATGGTAAGTCAGCTTCAATAGTTTGAAATCCATCAGTAATAACACGATCAATTAACAATTTTTTCCCCTTTATTGTTATATTTTTTACAATGTTAATAAGTGGGATTGATAGAATTTCAGAAATTCCAAAAGGAGTACTCGCATTATCAAAATCTGAGGCATGCCTTCCACAAAAAATAATATCATAAGGACCTGTTTTTTCTATTATTTTAGATAAAATGAAAGAGATTCCGTAAATGTCTAACTTGTCTATTATAGGATCTTCACAGGTAATAATGTCATCTGCACCCATTGCTAACGGTTTCTTGATTACATCACTAGTTAAGTCGTTTCCTATTGAAATAATTGAAATAGATGCATCATCATAATTTTCAGAAAACCTTAAAGCAAGCTCAACTGCATTTAGATCAAAACCATTGACTATACTAGAAACATTTTCAATAGGTATAATTTTATTGTTTTCTTGGTCTATACGAAGCTTGTTTGATGGAACGTCAGAATCAGGAACTTCTTTTATACATACACATATTTTCATAAATTAGATTTATTTGTTTTCTTCAATTGATTCTTCTAGTAATTCTGCAATATCTTTAACTTCTTCATCGGATTGAGATTTTGCAGATATCCCTTCCTCAAACATTTGGAGACAGAAAGGGCATGCAACTGCCAAGGTATCTGATTTGGTTTCGAGAAATTCATCTGTTCTCAGATGACTAACTCTTTTTTCATTACTTTCTTCAATCCACATGTGCCCACCTCCTGCACCACAGCACAATGCTTTGTCTTTATTTTTACACATTTCCATTCTTTTCATACCAGGTATAGAATCTACAATATCTCTAGGTTCTTCATAAATTTTATTATGCCTCCCTAAAAAGCATGGATCGTGATAAGAAACAGTTTTTGAAGTTTCATTTGTTGGGATCAGATCTTTTTGATCTATTAATTTAGTTATAAGCTCAGTGTAGTTTATAACTTCTGCTTTGAAACCAAGTGCAGGGTATTCATTTTTGATTGTATTTAAGCAATGTGGGCAATGAGTAATAATTTTTTTAATATCATATTTGATGAAATTTTGAATATTTTGATTAGCCAATATTTGAAATAAGTATTCATTGCCTATCCTTTTTGCAGGATCTCCTGTGCAAGTTTCTTCGTTGCTGAGTATGGCAAAATTAACATTTGCAGAATTTAGAATTTTGACTAATGATTTAATTACTTTTTGATTTCTTTCTACTAAGGCTCCTGTACATCCTACCCATAATAAATATTCAGCATCAGGGTTGTCAGAAATTGTTTTTACATTCAGATCTTTATGCCAATCAGACCTTGTAAATGTAGTTCCTCGCCAAGGATGGCCTCCTTGCTCTAGGCTTAACAAAGTGGATTCTGCAGTTTTTGGCATTTCGGATTTTTCCATTACGAGATGTCTTCTCATATCAATTATGGGACTTATATGTTCAATACCTACAGGGCATTCGTTTACACAAGCGCCACAATTTAGACAATCCCATATTTCAGTTTTAGATACTTGGTTGTCAATTACACCAATATTTAAATCTTCTTCTGTTTTTGAAGAGCTTTGCATCAAATTATTTATAAAATGCATAGGTGATAATTCTTTGTCTGTTAAATTAGTAGGACATACTTCTGAGCATCTTCCACACACTGCACATGCAAAAAAATCCATTATTTGTTTGGGTTTGAATGTTCTTAAATTATTTGCACCAAAGGTTTCCATTTCTTCTAAATTTAAAGGAGTGTCTATAATCCCTGAACTTTTTGTATTTCCAAAGAAAAAAGACATTGGGCTAACTAATAGGTGTAAATGCTTAGAAATAGGGATATATACAGCAAATGATAATATTATTGTTAAATGAATCCACCAAAATAAATCATGTAATAAAATATATGAATTTATATCATAATTTAGTGATTTAAATGGTTTACTTAAATATTCAGAAATAAAATTAAATGAATAAGCTGTCTCAGGTTTTATTAAATGATTTACTGATTCTGTTAATAAATGAGTTAACATTAGTGAAGCTATCAATACAATAATAATTATTGATTCGGGTTTTTTTGTTAAAGAAAACTTTAATCTGTTAGGAATTAATATCCATCTTCTAATTAGAGCAGTTATTAAAGCAATGAAAACTAATATAGCTAAAATTTCAAGATAGCTAAGATACAAATTTTTTAGAAAAGTACCTAAAACTACTTTTGAAAAATTTGAATTAATAGAATCAGCAAAAATAAAAAGAATATAAGATAG